>JAHFHX010000003.1 GCA_023246655.1 Candidatus Magasanikiibacteriota bacterium | reverse complement strand
CAAAAGACGCACTGCGACTGTTTACCAAAAACACAGCTCCCTGCAAAAGCGTAAGCTGAAGTATAGGGGGTGATGCCTGGCCAGTGTCAGAACGTTAAGGCGAGGGGTGCAAGCCCTGAACCGAAGCGCTGATGAACGCCGGCGGTAACTATAACCGTCCTAAGGTAGCGAAATTCCTTGTCGGGTGAGTTCCGACCTGCACGAATGGCATAACGATAGTGCGACTGTCTCAACGAGGGACTCGGTGAAATTGCAAGGAAGGTGAAGATGCCTTCTACCCGCAACTAGACGAAAAGACCCCGTGAAGCTTTACTACAGTTTGCTATTGGTATATGTGTACGTATGTTGAGAGTAGGTGGGAGCCGCAAGGCGCCAATGAGACACCACCCTTATGTATATGTATGCCTAATCTGCGCCCGTGAATCCGGGGGCGGAGACAGTGGCTGACGGGTAGTTTATCTGGGGCGGATGCCTCCTAAAATGTAACGGAGGCGTTTACAAAGGTAGGCTTAGCGCGGATGGAAATCGCGCTGGACGTGCAAACGCAAAAGCCTGCTTTACTGCAAGGGCTACAACCCGCGCAGTCGCGAAAGCGGAAGTTAGTGAACCGACCATCCTATATAGGAAGGTGGAAGATCAACGGATAAAAGCTACTCCGGGGATAACAGGCTGATCTGGCCCGATAGTCCACATAGACGGCCAGGTTTGGCACCTCGATGTCGGCTCATCGCATCCTGGGGGTGGAGAAGCTCCCAAGGGTTTGGCTGTTCGCCAATTAAAGCGGTACGCGAGCTGGGTTCAGAACGTCGTGAGACAGTTCGGTCTCCTATCTGTTGCGGGCGTAGAACGTTGCGAAGGCTCTTCCCTAGTACGAGAGGACCGGGAAGGATCGACCTCTGGTGTGCCAGTTGTCCCGTCAGGGGCACTGCTGGGTAGCTACGTCGAGTACGGATAAACGCTGAAAGCATCTAAGCGTGAAGCCGTCTTCAAGATAAACGTTCGTTATAGACCCCTTATAGATTATGAGGTTGATAGGCTCTACGTGTAAGCCGAGTAATCGGTTGAGCGGAGGAGTACTAATCGGTCGAGCGTACAACGAAAGCACTAAGATGTGCTACGAAAGTCGAAAGTCAAAAAGTTTATAAAGTTCATAAAGTAGTGATTGTGACTCGATGGACTTTTGATTTAAAGACTTGACGGACTTACTTTGTTTGATTGCATTGCAATAAAAATTTCCGCCTATGGCGGAAAAAAGACCATTGTCTTGGTGACTCAAGCGGAGAGGCCACACCTGTTCCCATCCCGAACACAGTAGTTAAGCTCTCCAGCGCCGATGATAGCCGAACGGCAAAAGTAGGCCGTCGCCAGGACAATGGTCTTTTTTTATTTTTTTAAAAAAATTGCCGGGAGGCAATTTTGGAAAGTAGTAGAACGACTAATTTAATTACGATTCAAGAAGTGCAGGATCAAGCTTGGCAAAAATAGGCGCAACGGGTGGATTAAATTTTTTTTCTTGGAGTATTTCTTCCCAGGTGTATTCTTTAAAATATCCAACCTCTTGTAAATCGGGGCGGGGTTCTTTGTTGAAAGAACCAAAAAATAAATACCAGTAATGGTGCGGGGCACCGTAGCGGCAATAGTAATTTTTAATGAGACCCTCCCAGAGTAGACGATAGCTTATAAGCGTGAGGCCTGTTTCTTCAGCTACTTCGCGTTCAAGAGCTTGGGACGGTGTCTCTGAGCCTCGGATGTGTCCGGCCACCACGTCAATAATTTGTGGATAGGTTCTTTTTTTTATAAATAGAAATTTGTTGGTAATTTGGTTTTTAAGTATACTGCCAACAGTAAAATGTTGTATTTCGTTGTTATGCCATAACGAGGTAATCATGGGATCAATTTTCATAATGAGCCCATCGGTTTTTCCACAGTTAATGCAATTATAGAGAATTTGCTCAGGACCAATAATTTTACGTGGGTTAGGATGGAGGCAATAAAAACAATATTTCCCTGATGGGAGCCCGTGGAGACGATCTTTGATATTTTGGCCTGTGTTCATAGCACAAAATTCTCGTAGGGTGATTGTACACAATGGTTCATAAAAGAGCAAGATTATTGACGCGTTTCGATTATATATGATACGCTTACAGCAAAATATATTCGGCTATGTCCAAAGAACTTATTCAAAAAACTGCTGAATACGTAAAATCTAAGCTCTATAATGAGCCATCCGGTCATGATTGGTATCATGTTGAGCGGGTGTGGAAGTGTGCTCAGTTCATTCAGACCAAAGAGGGCGGTGATCTTGAGCTTATTGAATTCGCTGCGCTGTTACACAATCTCGGTGAGCATTCGGATTATTCGTTTAATGCAGAGAAAGGCCCACTTATTTTATTTGGCATGATGGATATTTTAGGAATTGAAGATCCGCTCAAAAGTAATATTTTACATATTGCCCATGAGATTAAATATGGTGGTGTTGAAACTAAGAAACCACGTACTTTGGAGGGTCAAATTGTACAAGATGCTAATTTTTTGGATAGTTTTGGAGCGATTGGAGTAGCGCGACGGTTCGCATCCGGTGGTTATTATGGCCGGCCGATTTACGACCCCGGTATGAAGGTGCGTAAACAATTAACAAAATATGCCTATGAGCGGGAGAAAAATAAAGGAAGCAGTCTCGGGAGTTTTTATGAACGAGTGTTGAAGCTCACAGATCGTCTGAATACTGCCACCGCTCGGCGAATTGCACAGCACAAGATCCGTTTTACCAACTTGTTCATTGAACAATTTATGAAGGAATGGGAGGGAGACGAAGTTGAAAGTCTGTAAAGTCTGTAAAGTCTGAAAGTTTATAAAGTACGAGTGACCAACCTATGAACCACATAGTGCAGAAGTATTATGCGCGAAATAAAGAAGAGGTGAAGTTGAGTTGGCGAGACGTTGAACATGATACTCTCCATATTGTAAACAGAATGGAGGAAGACAAGTTTAAACCCGATATCATAATCTCCCTCGCGCGTTCTGGGCTTATTCCCGCGGCGCTTATTTCCTATTGTATTGGCAACAAACAACTTTATACGGTCAAAGCTGATTTTTCTAAGACGCAACGTAGCGGAAAGATTCAAGATTTACGTAGTCGTCCAATTTTAACGCAACGCATCAAGCGTAGTCTCCATGGTTTAAAAATTTTAGTGGTGGATGAAATGACCGTATCGGGTGAGACGCTTAAGTTGGTTAGTAAATATCTGAAAACCAAAAAGCCACGCGAGGTTCGCTATGCAGTACTCTACAAACAGCCATGGACACAGTTTAAACCCCATTATTATGGCCGACTCATTAGGAAGTGGCCGCTATATCCCTGGAAAGAACTGCGGAATAATATTCAGGATCCACGAAGTTTAAAATAAAAGCTTACAAGGCCTTGCAAGTATTGTAAGCCTGGTATCAAACGTTATGAGCCTGCCTCTTAAACTATTTCTTGCCACCCTCCTGGGCGCGCTTTTAGGTTTGGAGCGTGAGAGCAGTGGTGGTAGAAGTAGCTCAACCGCGGTAAGCGGAATTCGGACCTACGCCTTGATTTCATTGATGGGGGCGCTCGCCGGAGTATTTTTTAATTCTCAAGCTCGTAACCTTTTTTTGGTAACTGCCATCACGGTGTGTGGATTGATTGTGGCTTATTATGTGGTGGGATCACTTATTACCAAGCGGTCAGGAATCACCACTGAAATCTCGCTCGTCTTTACATTTTTATTGGGAGTGATTGTCATGACCGAAGTTCTTTCGATCCAGATTATTTTAGCACTCCTGGTAGTAGTGCTTTTAATTTTATCAATGAAAGCACGAACCAAGCGCCTGATGCTTGGTATTACCCCCCAGGAGACGGAGTCTTTTATTAGCTACGCCATTATTGCACTTGTCATTCTTCCCTTTTTACCTAACCGTGGTTTCCATCTGCAAGATATTCCTACTCTGGTTACGATTTTAGATGGGTACAATATCCATCTTGGAGCGCTGGCTACTATTGAAATAGTGAACCCACGCAAGCTGTGGTTTATTGTGGCACTGGTTACGGGCATTGATGTATTTGGCTATATTTTAGGAAGAATTTTAGGAAATAAAAAAAGTTTTACCATGGCCAGTTTTGTCGGCGGTTTTATTTCTTCAACTTCCACCACCCAATCCCTAGCCCAGCAAAGCAAACGGTCGCCCGTGGCCTTGGTCCACACACTGCTCGGCGCGGCGGTAGCGGCCAATTTGGCGAGTTTTTTTCAAGTTTTTCTTTTGGTAGCACCCTTAAATCCGCAATGGCTCGTGCGCTTAACGCCGATCCTGCTTATTATTATTGTTGCAGCTGTAGTGGTGAGCATTTTTTTTCTTACCAAAAAACAACCCGAGGCCACCAATGGTGAGGCCGAAAAAGCTGGAGAACAGAAACGAATTTTTTCGTTAGTCTCGGCACTTAAGTTTGCACTGCTCTTAACGAGCGTGAAGCTGGCGACTAAAGTTTGTTTGGCAATTTTTGGTCAGTCCGGATTTTTAATTAGCTCAATCATTGCTTCCTTTGCTGGGCTTGATGCCATTATTATTAACCTGGCTGAGTTGGCGGGGAAATTGATTACTTTTAAAACCGCTGTTTTAACTTTTGTTTTGGTCAATGCCACTAACTTGCTCAGTAAAACGGTATATTCGTTTATTCAGGGAAACCGAAAGTTTGCGGTCAAATTTGGGGCGGCGATGGCGGTGATTATTGGGAGTAGTTTAGTAGGGTATGTGATTTTGTTTTAATGTGAAGTAAAGGCTTACAAGGCTCACGAGGCCTTGTAAGCATTGTAAGCCTTTTTAGCTTTTTAAGCTTTTAACTATATAGGCTTCGCCATATATTCTCATTCGCTCGGAAATGACTGAACCCATTCACTCATTTTTCTCACTCATTTCGAATATGGACCGTAACTTAGCACTCGAATTTGTTCGTGTCACCGAAGCGGCGGCGATTGCAGCGGCGGAGTGGACCGGGCGGGGGGATGGCAAAGCGGCTGACCAAGCCGCGGTAAATGAAATGCGCCAGCGTTTTCACCAGATTGATTTTCATGGCGAGGTAGTGATTGGCGAAGGAGAGAAGGATGAAGCGCCAGAATTATATGTGGGAGAAAAATTGGGCACGGGGAATGGAGTGGAACTAGATATAGCGGTTGACCCATTGGAATGCACCGATAGTGTGGCGAACGGCCGGCCTAATGCCATTGCGGTTATCGCGACGGGGGCCAAAGGCACGCTCCTTAAAGTGCCGGATATGTATATGGAAAAAGTTGCCTGCGGGCCTGGTGCCAAAGGCGCGATTGATTTGAAATTATCACCGGCCGAGAATATTGAACGAGTTGCTAAGCGACTCGGCAAAGACATGTGTGACATGGTTGTGTTGGTACTTGATCGTCCGCGGCACGAACAACTCATCAAAGATATTCGTTGTACCGGCGCTCGGGTGCGCTTGATTACCGACGGCGATGTAGCCGGCGCGATCGCGCCCAGTCTCTCTGATTCCGGTATCGATATGCTTCTGGGAATTGGTGCCTCGACTGAGGCGGTTTTGGCGAGTGCGGCAATTAAATGTTTGGGTGGAGATTTTCAGGCGAAATTAGCACCCAAAAATGCGGAACAACATGAGCGTTTGCACAAACTTGGTATCACGGATATTTTTAAAATTTTAACACTCGATGATTTGGCCAAGGGCCAGGATTTGACGTTTACGGCCACGGGTGTGATTGACGGACCGCTCTTGAAAGGTGTACGTTATACGTCCAATCATTGCGTTACGCATTCGGTCGTGATGCGGGTGAAGAGCGGGACGGTTAGGTTTTTGGAGACCCATCATAAACTGTCATCCTGAGCAGAGCGAAGGATCTCTGTCCCGTTTAATAGTTCAATTGTTCGATTGCTATATTATGAAACTGTTATGTTGTTATGTTAGTGAAACGATTTGATGATTGTAAAGAAATTATTGCTGGAGATAATACGGTTTTGCGAGAGACTTTAAGCGGGTTAAACGATTCTGTGGCTTGTCGCTATAGTCTGGCTCACGCACGATTAGCACCAGGCAAGAAATCTCTTAGACACGCGCTTAAGACAACTGAAGTTTATTTTATTATTAAAGGAATTGGAAAGGTGTATATTGGAGAGGAGGTTAAAACAGTGGGCGAACGTGATACGATTTATATTCCTCCGGAAAGTATTCAGTATATTGAGAATGTTGGGAACGAAGATCTTGAATTTATTTGCATTGTCGATCCAGCGTGGAGGACTGAAGATGAAATGGTAATTGAAAATTAGAAATTGTAAATTGAAATTTTTTTTATGTCCCAACTCTATTCAATCATTCAACAACTTCTTGGTAGCGACAGCGACAACTTACTCGCCTTTAATTCTCCCAAAATGTCCAAAGACCGTTTGCACGCGCCAGGCCCAAGTTTTATTGATGATGTGTTAAGTATTTCCGACCGGACGCCAGCGGTGCTTAAGAGTTTAAAGAAGATGCGCGATTATGGGCGACTCTCTGGAACCGGTTACGTTTCTATTCTCCCGGTTGACCAGGGAATTGAACATAGTGCGGGCGCCAGTTTTGCCAAGAACCCGGACTATTTTGACCCGGAACGTATTGTCAAACTTGCTGTGGAAGGTGGATGCAATGCAGTGGCATCGACGTTTGGGGTTTTAGGAATGGTGAGCAAAAAATACGCGGACAAAATTCCCTTTATTGTAAAATTGAACCACAATGATTTTTTGCGATACCCCAATGACTACGATCAAATTATGTTCGGTTCGGTGCAACAAGCGTAGGACATGGGCGCGGCGGGTGTGGGGGCTACGATTTATTTTGGTTCGCCAGAATCCAAACGCCAAATTCAAGAAGTCTCCGCAGCGTTTGCGGAAGCTCACAAAAAAGGAATGTTCACCGTGCTCTGGTGTTATCTACGTAACAATGCTTTCAAGGTTGACGGTGTGGACTATCATGACGCCGCTGATCTCACGGGCCAAGCCAACCATCTTGGTGCAACGATCGAGGCTGACATTGTAAAGCAAAAGTTGCCGATGAGGAATGGCGGCTACAAGGCTTTGAACCAGGGTGATAAGAAATTTGGAAAATATTCCGAAAAAATGTACACCGATTTATGCAGTGACCATCCAATTGATTTGTGTCGTTACCAAGTGGTAAACGGTTTTGCGGGGCGAGTTGGTCTTATTAACTCCGGCGGGGAGAGTGGTGGCGCAAGTGATTTAGCAGAAGCAGTGAAAACAGCTGTCATTAACAAGCGAGCCGGTGGGATGGGGTTAATTGTTGGTCGGAAATCTTTTCAGAAGCCACTGGCGGAAGGAATTAAATTGCTCAATGCGGTGCAGGATGTGTATTTGTGTAGTGAGGTGAGTATTGTGTAAGGCTTGGGAAGCTAGGAAGGCTGGGAAAGGCTTGGGATGCCCTAAGGAGCAGGTAAGATATGCATGATTATCACAAGTTATTAGTTTGGCAGAAGGCGTTAGCGTTTGTGCTAGATATTTATAAGTTGACAAAAAAATTTCCAAAAGAAGAGTTGTTTGGTTTAATCAGCCAACTACGACGTGCGGCAGTGTCAGTGATGGCGAATGTTGTAGAAGGAAGAGGAAAACAAACGGATAAAGATTTTATTCGCTATTTATATATATCGAAGGGATCACTGAACGAGTGTCAATGTTATCTGGAATTGGCGGTAGGATTACTATATATTACTCAACAAGAATTAGATCGACAATTACAAAGAGTTCGTGAGATTGGCTTTTTGCTCAATAAATTAATAGAATCTCTCAGTTAGACTGGTCGATGGGCACCACCTCCCAAGTTTCCCCAGCTTTCTAAGCTTTCCAAGCTTTATGCTTCGCATCGCTATCAACGGCTTCGGCCGTATCGGTCGTATTCTTACTCGTGTTATCTGGGGTAACCCAGTGTTTGAGCTTGTTGCAATTAATAGTCGTTCGGGGGCGGATATTTATGCCCACCTGTTAAAATATGATTCAGTCTATGGACCGTGGGAGTGGCCAGTTTCGTTTGTAGGTAATGAGATGCTTGTTATTGATGGTAAGAACATTCCTTTGCACCATGAAAATGAGTTAGAGCGAGCGCCTTGGGGAAGTTATGATGTTGATGTGGTAATTGAATCAACTGGAGTGTTTAAGAATCGGGCAGCTTCGGAAAAGCATTTGGCAGCCGGAGCTAAATATGTAGTTATCAGCGCCCCCACCAAAGATGAGGATATTACTATGATTTATGGAATTAACCATGAATTATTTGATCCGGCCAAACATAAAATAATTTCTGCTGCCTCATGCACCACCACGTGCCTCGCGCCAGTTGTTAAAATTTTGCATGAGGCTTTTGGTGTTAAACATGGTACGGTGATTACAACACATGCCTATACTAACGACCAACATTTAGTAGACAACCCGCACAAAGATAAAAGTTTTCGGCGTTCACGCGCGGCCGGGATGTCAATAGTGCCAACGTCAACCGGAGCGGCCAAAGCCATTGGCAAAGTAATTCCCGAACTTTTGGGTAAACTCGATGGCAATGCCTTGCGTGTGCCAGTAGCAGTGCCATCAATTTTGAGTTTTGTGGCAGAAGTAAACAAGCCAACCACCGCTGGCGAGGTGAATGAATTATTTAAAAACGCTGCCCAAGTGCATCCCAATCGTTTAGCAACCTCAGAAGTTGGTTTGGTTTCAGTGGATTACATTCGTTCCCCCTATGGTGCGACCATTGACACTCTGTCCACCTTGGTTACTGGTGGTACCCAAGTATTTGTCCAAGCCTGGTATGATAACGAGTGGGGATATGTGACGCAATTGGCGAAATTAGTAGAGACGATAGGCGAAAGGCAAGGAAGGCCATGACGGTTTGGAATAATTGATTTTTGTTCATAACAGCTGCCCCCAGAGGGCAGTTTTTGTTTTGCAGCGATCTATTGACGGATTAGTTAAATTGGTGTTAGGGTAAATTTGGTTCCTAAACCCTAACCGTCATCAAGGAGACGGGAAATGACGCGAAGAAAGCATCGGCGTCTCAGCCCCCCGTTCTTCAAATGGACGGATGGGTTGGGTGAGGTTGACTGCCTGGTCCTGGCAAGCCTGGACCGGCAGCAACGCATTGCAGTAGACCAGATCCCTACCCAGCTCCTGGAGGCAGCTCGGCAGGGCAAAAAGCAGGGGGAAAAGCTCACCGTCGCCGCCATCCACTGCACCCCCAAAGGGCAGGGTGGCAACTTTATCGTCACCTTGAAGGACGGTGGCGAGCAGGTTGCCTTTTGGGGCAAGCGCGACGGCGGAACCGTCACCTCGGGGAGCACGGGGAACGCCCTCATCGATTTGCGCCAACTTTTGCCCAACAGGCTGGTTGGTGGGGTTGGTGCGGTTGGCGTCGGTAAGGACGGCCAGGTGGATGCGGACGGCGTTGAGTTGCTCCGCGACCTGGAGCAGTGGGGTATTGAGTATGGCGTCATTCCGGCTAACCTGACGTCGTTCTCGGTGCGCCTGCGCGAGCGCGGCACTGGCCGCATTCTCCTCCTGTGCAAGAAGGGGCGGCATGTCCTTTCCACGGGCATTGGGGAATACGTGGCGGAGTTGATCCGTCCGCGGACGGTGGCCTTCACCAGCCTTCGGCCCAGTGATTTCAGCTTTGCGGAGGACACTGTGCGCCGCTTGCGGCAGGGGCACCGCCGCAGCAACCAGCCCTTTGTGGCGCTGGTGCCGCACCCCAATCTCATCGACCCTGCCCAGCACCACTTGCGGCCACAGGTGGTGGCGCTCATTCGGGAACTCGATCTCCTCGTGATGAACGCGCACGAGGCCGGGCTCCTCATCGGGGGCACGTTCGTGCCTGAGCGCATTGGCGAGGTCGCCAAACTCGGCGCTGCCATTACCATCGTTACCCTCGATAAAGAGGGGGCAGTGGTGGCGTATGCCGGGGGCACCTTCCACCAGCGTCCAATTGCGGAGCGGACCAAAGTGGTGGAACCCACAGGTGCCGGGGATTCCTTCCTCGCTACCATCCTCGCTCGGCAAATGGAGCGACCTATCGGCAGCTGGGATCGGTTGGTCACGGTGATTCGTGACGCCGTCTTTGTTTCCGGACACAAGGTCGGAAATCAAGGACCATGGACCATCCCCACGCCGGAGCGCATCCGCCGTTTCCATGGACGGCAGCGGCGCTAGAAGAAAAAAGCCAGGTTACCCAACCTGGCTCGTAATTTTTTTAATAAGTTTGGTGTAGTCGTCATCCTTTGGTTCACACCGGCCGAGGATCGGTTCCATATAGTCGCAAAAGGCCGCGGTGGGTTGGAAGTTAGAAAAATCAAAAAAACCAGGCGGCATAATGCGATAATTTTGTTTACCAACAATAGCACTCAGGGCTATTTCGCTCACGGCGAGATCAGTCTTTTTTTCATCAGGCCGAACAATGGCAGCCATGTAACCAAGCCGTGCTTCGGCAATCATTTTTATGGCGTGGTGACCTAGATTGATAGCGATATCACGATCCAGTGGAATAGGGCGACCAGTTTCAAGCCAGTTTCCCGGGTAGAGTGCTTTAGTATCAACTCCCAATTCCTTTTTAATTTTTTCCCGCAAGCTCACACAAATAAAACTGTGGCGTTGGTGGCCGTATTGTTCATCAATATAATGATCGCGGATACGCTCAAGCGGTTCATCAAAGTGTGCTTCTTGGGCCACTACCACCACGGCGTAGTTTCCATTTTCGGTGTAGCGTTTTTCCAGCGCACCAAGCATGGCCCGCAATGAAACTGGTTGCTCGGGAGGAACAATAATGTCGGCGTTCCCGTAGCGGGCAGCCGCGGCGAGCCAGCCAGCTTTCATACCCATGGATTCGATGATAAAAATACGAGATAGTGCGTAGGCAGCATCTTCACGGATTTCGTTGGTGAAGGAACTTAAATAGTGGGCGGCGGAAGGGAAGCCGGGTGTGTAATAGGTGCCGGCAAGATCATTATCAATCGTTTTGGGAATTCCCACAACCGGAATTCCTTCACGGAATAGTTCAGCTGCCGCTCCCAGCGTATCGTCTCCGCCAATCGCTACCACCGCATCAATACCAAGATCGTGTAGTCGTTCTTTTAGTTGATAGATACCATCGGTAAAGGCGAACGGGTTAGTGCGCGAGGAGCGCAGGAAGGTTCCACCAACATTACGGATTGCTTCAATCGGGAGATTATCAAGATCAATGTGTTGGCCATTACGCAAGAGCGAAGCCCAGCCAAACAACCCCCCTATCACACTCCAACCACGTTCTCGCGCTGCCGTAATTACTCCATAGAGGGTTGGGTTTAAGGCTGGAGCTAACCCCCCACCGGTGAGGACAAAGATTTTTTTCATGCGTTTAGGTAAATTATTTACGGGCTCATTATACCTCAACTACAGATTTTTTACCATAGTAATGACCAGGGCTAGTTGTCAAACTCTATAATATAGCCAAAATTATTATATTTTCTTGTTGCGGGTTCGCTCGCCACGGCCAATTGTGACAGGCTCGCTAGGTCCTCACGGCAAAAATATAATAATTTTGGCTATATTATAATAAAATTAATGAGCACTGCTCATATAGTATGATCTTTGTATAAGGTAATTTTTAGTTATCCACAACTATTGTTACAAGAAATTTGACAATTAGAAATGCTTTGTTATACTTAGAATTAGTTAAAAATAGCCATATCGTATTAATCATAGTCTAGATTTTTTTGTCAGATTCTATCACATGGATATCAGTATTCTTAAAAAAATTGGGTTTTCCGAAAAAGTAGCTACCATATACCTGACGCTCTTAGGATTAGGCCCAGCACCAGTTAGAAAAGTAGCCGAGGCTAGTAAGCTAAATCGAGGCGTAGTCTATGATGGGCTAAAATGGCTCCAGGAGCGTGGCCTGGTAGATTTTTATGCCAAGGAAAGTAAACAGTATTTTGTGGCTGAGGACCCTGAGAAGTTGCGGCTTGTTGTGGAAAAAGAAAAGGAAGAACTGAAAGAAGCGGAGGAAAATTTGCAAACCATTATTCCCGAATTGCGGTCGCTGCATCATCGGGGCGGCGAACAACCAGTGGCACGTTATTTTGCGCGCGACGAGATACATAACATTTTGGAAGATGTGTTAAAGGTCTGTGAAGAGAGAGCAGATCTTGAGTATCGCATTTATTCTACGGCTGGTATCCGTGAATATCTATATGCCGGTTTTGAAACCTTTAGTGATGTGCGGGTAGCCAAAGGGATTGCAGTGAAAGTGATTGCAATTGGTGAGGGCGGGGAGTTGCGTGGGCTGGATGAACGCAAGTGGCTCAAGGCCGCTAGTGCTACGCCAACGTATATTATTATTTATCCAGGCAAAACAGCCTATATTTCCTTAAACGCTCAACAGGAACCGGTGGGTGTGGTAATTGAAAATGAAGGAGTACATCAAACACAGCGGGTGATTTTTGATGAGTTGTGGAGTAAACTTTAAGTTTTTTTAAATGAACCCTGAATAGTTGATGTTTGTTAAATATCAATTCTCTGGGGCTTGTTATTTGAGCCTTGAAGACAATGAAAGGAGGCTCTATGGAGACCGCAAAGCTACTGAAATTGTTCGGGGCGGCTCTCTCGGAGCCCCGTGTTAGGTGGAGGAGGAGCTCTCGTTACGCCGAGATCATCGGCGTGGAGTGCGGTAACGACCAGTGGGTCATAAAGTTGCCTTCCCAGGGTGTTTTCCAGCACTTGCCGGATGCGGAGCGCTCCCAGGCAGTGGAGCATATCAACGGGGTGACTGAATTTTTTCGTGACGAATTGGCTAGGCACGATGTGCCTTTGCCCAGCGTCTATGGGATCTATTCAGTTAACGTTTGCCCGGTTCACCTGGTTTCGGATGAGGGGGAGGACTGCATGAGTTTCGTGCAGCGCTGCCCTGAGCGTGTCCGATCGGTGCTACCGGCAATCGTTGGTGCCATCAGCAAACTTCTGGTGGAAGGCCAGAGGTGCGTTGGCATCGACGCCCGCCTGTCTAATTTCGCCACCCGCGACGGAGACCTGGTGGTGTACATCGACATTTTCCCACCGTTGGTCCTCCATGAGGGGAAGTACTGGGTGCACTATCCCAATCCGAGCGATGCAGCCATCGTTGCAGCTGAAGTCGAGCGCAAGTTCACCCCCCTCGGGGTGCTGCGACGCCTGCGTTTCGACTTGATGGCTGTTGATCCGGACTGGGAAGCGCCTTTTGCGCATTCCCTCGACCGCTTGCCCGACTCATTGCGTTGCTTCGTACGCTCCGCTCTTGAGTCCCTTCCTGACAGCCGTGTGCTCAGCCTGGACGCGCGTCAGCGTCTCGCTCTCCTAGAGGGTACGACCGACGTTGACACGCTTCGCGAGCTCGCGATTCGACTCATTCCGTATCCGGCTGGCGCTATCCGTCAGCGGATCATGGAGGCCGTGTTTGATAATACGAGCCAAGCCGCTGCGGCTGACGCGAAGACTCGTGAGGAACGTCTGCAGAAGTTTCTTGAACTGATGCGACCGTTTCTCTAAGTGTCTTGGAGGGTTGGTGCCGTCATCACGGCACCACCCTCAACATCCCAATTGATATGAGATTTTTGTCTTACAATATTTATAAAGGCGGCGTTAATCGGCTTGGAAGGATTGCCCAGGTCGTGCGTGACTGTTCTCCTGATATCGTGGGTTTTTGTGAAGCCAACGGTTGGCATGATGATAATTACCAAGTATTACGTTATATGCAAGCGGCAACCGGTCTTCACAACAGTTTTTTTTGCCAGGCCAATACCGCATACCATTTAGTTTTTTTATCGCTTTTCTCACTTTTTAACACTCGTTGCGAACGGGTTGGCCTTTGGCATGGAAGCGCGGTAGCGCGATATTATTCTCCGGATATCGGTGAAGTGACAATCGTACTGGTGCATCTTGATCCGCGTTCAGAGGACGAGCGATTTAAAGAAGTTCGTCTTATTCTTAGCCATTTTGGATTAGAAAAAAATCTCATTATGATGGGTGATTTTAACTCACTGTCTCCGGCTGATTGTTATACCCAGGATATTTTTTTATCATTGCAGAGAAAAAGTATTAGAAAATTTGGTGACGCAGCATTGCGCTACGATGTTATTAATAGTATCTTAGACGCTGGATTACATGATGTTTTCGATATAAAGGGGCGGTATCCAGTTTCTTCTGTACCTACTTCCCTGCGGGAGGATCCAACCCATATTGTTCCTCTGCGTTTGGATTATATCTTTGTTTCTCCGGGATTAGCCTCATATATCAAAGAAGTCTTTTTTTATACTGCTGGGGAATCCTTGGAGGCGTCTGATCATTTTCCTTTAGTAGTAGATTTTGCTTTTTCTTAGTGCGCTGTTTATCCATATCTATGCCAACTGGAAAAGATTTAGTTTTGTCAACTATCGGTGTTGTCGTTTTAGCCGCGGGCAAAGGCACGCGTCTTAAGCATACAACTGGCCCCAAGGTAATGGCCGAAATTGGTGGGCGACCAATGATACATTATACTATTGAAACGTTGCAACAATTAGGTTTTTCTCCACAGCACATTTGTTTGGTAGTTAATTTTCAAAAAGAGCGCCTGATGAAATATTTGGGGGCAACGGTAAGTTATGCTTTTCAAGAGGAATTGTTGGGCACGGCTCACGCTGCATATGCTGGCATGCGGGCATTGCCTTTGTCAGTTACCGATGTGCTGGTACTCGGCGGTGATGATAGTGCCTTTTATCGTCCTGAAACCTTACAATCTTTAATGCACATTCATCTTGTAGAGAAGCCAGTTTTGACTCTTCTGACGGCATTGGCAGATAACCCAGCAGCACTCGGTCGGATTATACGGCATCCGGATGGTAGAGTGGAAATTATTGAGAAAGAATATCTTACTGCCGAACAAACATTAATTAAGGAAATTAGCACCGGAACGTTTGTGTTTAATCGGGCTTGGTTTGAAGCGATGTTTTTAACCATGCCCAAGCTTCGCAAGCTCGGTGAGTATGGCCTCCCCACCGCACTGGCGATGGCACATGCCGAGCATCAACCATATCGCCTGATGCAATTGCCTGATAATAGTGAGTGGTTTGGCGTAAATACGCCGGAACAGTTAGCAGAAGCAGATCGGCGAAAACGAATGGAGAAAAATTAAGTTTATTTTATATGTGTGGAATTGTTGGCTATATTGGAACAAAATCAGCCTTACCTATTTTGGTTAAAGGTCTGCGGCGTTTGGAATATCGGGGTTATGATTCGGCTGGTATTGCAGTTTTGAATCAGCAGTCAGAAAAAAATAGCGAAACGACAATTGAGCGAGTGCGAGCGGTTGGTAAAATTGATAATTTGGCGGAGAAGCTCAAGACCATGACACTCAACAGTACCATGGGCATTGCCCACACGCGGTGGGCCACGCACGGTGGTGTTACGGAAGAGAACGCCCATCCACATACGGATTGTAGCGGTGATATTATTGTTGTCCATAATGGTATTATTGAAAATTACCGCGAACTCCGGAGCGGTTTTTTGAAAGACCACACACTTCGATCCAAGACCGATACCGAAATTTTGGCGCATCTTATTGAGGTCCATTATCAGGGGGATCTTCGTTTAGCAGTGCAGAAAGCCTTGCAGCATGTGCGGGGTACCTATGGCCTGGTGGTGATGCATAAAAATGAACCACGTAAATTAGTGGCAGCGCGTTTGGGGAGTCCGTTGGTGGTTGGGGTTGGTGATAAGGAATACTATGTTGCTTCGGATACTTCACCGATGCTGGCTTACACTCAGCAAGTTATTTTTTTGGATGATGGTGAGATTGCTGAAATTACCGATCACGGACTGCAAATTTTTAACTTGGAAGATCAGGAAATAATTAAGGCAGCTGAGCATATTGATTGGAACGAGGATCAAGCTGAGAAAGGTGGCTACAGCCACTTTATGTTGAAGGAAATTATTGATCAACCTACGGTCATTAAGGATGCCCTTCGAGGGCGTTTGGTTGAAGATGAAGGAACGGCGCATCTGGGGGGGTTGAACATGACAGAGGCGCAGATGCATTCAGTTAATCGGATAATTTTAATCGCTTGTGGTACTGCTTCGTATGCGGCTTTAGTGGGCAAATATGCTTTTGAACGGTTGGCAGGTATCCCCACTGATGTGGAGGTAGCCAGTGAATTTCGATATCGTGATCCGATTATTGATCGCCAGACGTTGGTATTTGGTGTATCCCAATCTGGTGAAACCGCTGATACCATTGCAGCGTTGCGTGAAGCCAAGCGTAAGGGGGCTTATGTCCGCGGTATTGTGAACGTGGTTGGTTCAACCATTGCCCGCGAAACTGATGGTGGCACCTACATTCATGCCGGACCAGAGCTCGCGGTGGCATCCACTAAGGCATACACTAATATGGTAGCCGTATTGCTGATGTATGCTTTGCAATTTGGTCGGACCCGGCGGGTGACGGTTGCCACCGGGCAACGGGTGGTTGCAGCACTCCGGGAGGTATCGGAAAAGATGGAAAAAATTCTTCGTCAAGGAGATTATATTAAGATGCTGGCAGAAAAATATCAGCACTATAAAAATTTTTTCTTTTTGGGTCGGGGGATCAATTATCCCGTGGCGCTCGAAGGATCACTTAAACTCAAAGAGATTACTTATATTCATAGCGAAGCGTACCCGGGCGGAGAGATGAAACACGGGCCCATTGCTCTCCTCTCGCCCGATTTTCCGGTGTTTGCTATCCTGACAAAGAATCAGTTGTATGATAAAATGCGCAGTAATATCGAAGAAATTCGTGCGCGTCAAGCCCCCGTCATTCTCATCGCAACGGAAGGAGATGAGCAGGCGAAAGAATTAGCTGATGACGTCATTTTTGTGCCACCGACGATGGAATTGTTGGAGCCGCTCATTAACACCTTACCGCTACAGTTATTTGCGTATCATATGGCCGTGTTATTGGGTCGGGATGTGGATCGGCCACGGAACTTGGCGAAGAGTGTGACGGTGGAATAGTTTAAAAAAGGAATCTTCTTCGCTCGCGACCCGCTCGCTACGAAGTGAATTTTTCCTCGAGAAAAAATTCATATGCATTTCAAAGCAATTATTTTCGACATGGACGGTGTCTTGATCGACAGTGAGCTCTATTGGGATGAGGAAGGAAGAAATTTTTTTGGAAAACGCAATATTCCTTATACTAAACAACTTAAAGCGCAGCTGGTTGGTCATAGCATGCGAGAAAATATGCTTTGGGTAAAGCAGGAATTTGGTTTTAGCGAGAGCGTTGAAGAGTTGTGTGAGGAGCGGGTGAAGCTAACGGATCATATTTATACCCAAGCGTCGGGCATTTTGCCAGGGGTGGAAACACTCCTCCCGAGGCTGCGCGCGCATGGGTTTAAAACTGCTATTGCATCAGGATCATTTTTATACCGTATTGAAACAATTGTTCAACGCTTTCATTGGGAAAATTATTTTGATACGCTCGTGTCGACTGATCATGTTAATTTTGTGGGCAAGCCGGATCCAGCAATTTATTTGTACGCCGCCAAGGTTTTGCACGTTCAGCCAGCCGATTGTGTGGTGGTTGAAGATTCGATCAACGGTTTACAATCGGCCCAGGCGGCCGGCATGGCCTGTATTGCGGTACCAAATCCGCGTTGGAGTTGGGGAGATTTTTCGTCAGCTGATAGTACGGTGGAATCGCTTGAGGACCCAAAACTATTTGCATTTTTAGAATTATAATTTATGGTTAAGAAGAAAGTTGTTGTTATTGGTGGGGGAAACGGAAGTGCCGTTGTCTTGAACGCTCTCAAGAAATTTTCTGATCGTTTAGATATTTCAGCAGTTATCACCATGAGTGATTCCGGTCGCTCTATGGGGGTGGTGCGGCGTGAGTTTAATGTTCCGCCACCAGCCGATGTTGTTCGGGCAGCGCTTGCACTTTCTCCTTATGATTATGCAGTTCTTAGAAAAATTTTTTATACAAATCGTTGTACAAAGGCGCCGCAACTCGATGCCGTGTTTGCTGGAACGAGTCGCCCAAATTTGGGGAGTTTATTTATCGCTTTTTTAGCTGCGTACGAGAGTGATTATGTAAGCGCCTTGAGAACTCTTGAGGAAGTGGTGGAAGCGGTTGGGCATGTATACCCCGCGACGCTTGAGATGAATGATTTGTGTGCGGAGCTTGTGAATGGTACCATTATAAAGACTGAAGCGGCGATTGATCGACCGACGTATGATCGATCGCTCAAGATTAGCCGAGTATGGTTGGAACCAAATGCTGTTATGTACGATGGCGCTGGTGAGGTTATTGAACAAGCCGATTATATTTTTTTGAGTCCGGGGAGTCTTTATACAAGTGTCGTGGCAACATTGTTGCCAACCGGAACGAAAGAAGCCATTACACAATCACCGGCGCAACTCATATATGTTGCGGGCGATGCTTATGAGCTTGAAGGTGAGACCGGCCCGGAACGGTTGAGTGATTTTGTAGAGCAATTAGAGCGCTATCTGCCACGAAAAATTGATGTGGTGGTGTATAATAATTCCATGCTGACTCCAGCGCAGCAGAGAAAGTATGCAGAAAAAAAATGGGGCACGTTTATGAAAGATATTGAAAATATTAAAAATAAAAATATTATTGGAGCAGATTTTGAAAAGGAAGAAGGAGGGTTGAGTTCGGAGAAATTGTCGAAAATTTTGGTGGATTTATTTAATTGTCATTCCGAGTGAGGCCTCGCGGCCGACGAGGAATCTCTGTCCGTTGGCGAGTGAGCCAGAGATCCCTCCTGCGGTCGGGATGACAATCGTAAACGATGTTATGGAGTTTAAAAAAGAAATTAAACGTGATGCATATGCAGTACGGGTTAGTGCTGAAGAGAATGGGCGAGAGGTGGGGCGCGCTTACCTGTATGTTATTTCTAAAGACGATACTTTGTATGGTTTTTTTACTGATCTTTTAGTTGATGAAGATATGCGAGGGCGAGGCATTGGTACCAAGCTCGTCGAAATGGTGATTGCCGAGGCCAAAGGGCACGGGTGCTACAAGCTTATCGGCACCAGCCGCTATAGTCGTCCGCAGGTGCATGCCTGGTACGAGAGTTTGGGGTTTAAAGATTATGGCAAGGAGTTTAGGATGGATTTTACAATAGACGTCGATGATGTATGAGAGAAAGCAGACAGACACAAAGGATATTGGGAGAGTTTTTAACTCGAAGGACCCCTGCGACATATACATTACTTAGGGAAAAAGCTGAAGTGGTAGGTTCATCTCAGAATTTTTCTAAATATTTGATTGATGCAATTTCGAAACAAAAAAGGTTATTTCTGGAGTGGGATGGTTATAATTTTCAAGAGCCGCGTCCGGCTGAAGCGATACGGCACGACGTGTCCGATGATGTTTTAACTCCGTTTGGACAAAAATTTAGAGATTTGGTCAAGGGTCGTACTTTTATTGATCTTCCTTGCGGTGATCCGAAAGCTTCGGGAGAACCACGGGCATTAGCTGAAGCTTTTGGTGCTACCCGTTATATTGGGGTTGATAAAGCCGTACAACCTCAAATACAGACTGCTCGGATTGGCGAAGAGCAGATACCAGAATTTTACATTAATGAAGATATTTTAACATTTTTATCACAGATTGAGGGCGTTGGCAAGACTGTAGTGTATATGAGTGGGCTTGAGTTTTTTCAGTTGAGTGAAGTGGGAAGATTGGAACTGGAGGCTGTCTTACAAAAAGAGTCTACACATAGATTCGCGAAGAGGCGTTTAGAGGCAGACACTGCTGGGGCTCAGTATCGCGAAGCATGTCTTGCGGAAATGGCGAGAATCTTACAGCCGGGGGATGCCTTAATTATTGGGCGAGCAACACATGGATTTAATCCAGAAAAATATGGTTTTAGGTTAGATGAAGTGGTTAAGTTTCCTCCTCCAAGCGAAGATACTGTGGACCACGCCATGTATATAAAGGAATAGTTATTATGAATTTATACGAATTTGAAGGGAAAAAATTATTTGAAAAGCACGGCATTGTCACGCCAAAAGGCGTAGTGGTTCGGCGTGGAGATGATGCCAGAATGAAGATTGAAGAGCTAAGAATTAAGAATTTTGTTGTGAAAGCCCAAGTGCTTAGTGGTAAGCGCGGGAAGAATAATGGAATAAGATTTTGTTCCAGTGTTGAAGATGGTGTAGCCGCTATTAATGATTTGTTTAAGCTAAATATTAGCGGGCAATATGTAGCGGCAGTTTTAATTGAGGAGGAACTTTCCATTGCTGAGGAACATTATTTATCGATTACTTACGATACCAACAAAAAACAGCCGGTGGTGATTTATTCGCGACAGGGCGGAATGGATATTGAGGATGTTCCGGAAGAAAAGATTGAAAAGACGTGGGTGGATGTGCGAAGCGAAACCACCCCTTATTCCCCTCCTTCGCAAGGAGGGGACACCTCAAGTGGCCGCAACGATTCGTTGACCCCTCCTTACGAAGGAGGGGGGCGGGGGTGGTCGTCGGTGGTGCAATCGCTCTGGTCTTGCTTCCTAACCGAAGACACCCGTCTCGTAGAAATCAACCCGCTCGTTAAAACCGCCGATGGTCAATGGGTCGCGGCGGATGCAAAAGTGGCAATTGATGATGACGCGTTTTTTAGGCATGAGGAGTGGAATCAACTCGAGCCGCGGACAATGATGGGGCGGCTGCCGACGGAGCGGGAGGTCGCTGTGAAAAAAATTGATGAAGGCGAAGCGTATTACCGAGGTACGGCCGGGAAATATA
Organism: Candidatus Magasanikiibacteriota bacterium; assembly: GCA_023246655.1. Taxonomy (GTDB): domain Bacteria; phylum Patescibacteriota; class Patescibacteriia; order Magasanikbacterales; family GWA2-37-8; genus JAHFHX01. Next base: position 70,120 of record JAHFHX010000003.1, on the reverse strand, counting down.
TTGAGCTCGACGGCGATATTGCAATGATTTTGAATGGCGGCGGAGCAAGCATTGCGAATATGGACGCATTAATAAAAGCTGGTCTCAAACCGGCAAATTATACGGAGTATTCGGGGAATCCGCCGCGAGAGAAAGTGTATCAACTCGCAAAAATTGTTTTGTCTAAGCCGGCGCTCCGCGGACTTTGGATGGCGGGAGTGGTGGCGAATTTTACCAATATCAAAGAAACCTTTTTGGGAATTATCGATGCGCTCGATGAAATAAAACCGACGTATCCGATTGTGGTGCGTCGCGATGGTCCGGAGAGCCAAGAAGCGTTTGCTCTGATGCGAGAGTGTGCAACGCGGAATAATTTCAATATAAAATTATTTACCAAAGAGACAAGTATGAGCGAGACGGCGAAAGTGTTGGCAGAGATGGTTAACGCAGTGACCACAAAAACAGTATGAGTATTCTTATTTCATCCGAAACCAACGTTCTCATTCAAGGCATGACTGGTAAAGAAGGCCAAAAGGCGGCCAAGGCAATGTTGGATTACGGCATTAATGTAGTGTGCGGCGTGACACCGAAAAAAGGTGGACAGGAAGTTGAGGGTAAGCCGGTGTTTGATACGGTGCGGGAGGCTCTCGCTGTCATTGCGAGCGACGAAGGAGCGAAGCAATCCCCCCGACAAGAGGAAAACGGGGAGATTGCCGCGTCGCCTTCGGCTCCTCGCAATGACAATTGGGTAGCTGTTGTTTACGTTCCCCCTTTCGCCGCCAAAGCCGCCATCCTCGAAGCGATTGAAAACAATATTCCTCTCATAAATATTTTTGTGGAGCGGATTCCGATTAAAGATACGGCCTATTGTTTGGCAGCGGCGAAAGAGCGAGGAGTCAGGATTGTTGGTCCGAGTTCATTGGGTTTGATCGTGCCAGATGTCGGACGAATTGGAGTTGTCGGCGGTCCCTTAGTGCGGGAAATTTTTCAGCCCGGTTCGATTGGTGTTATCTCTCGTTCGGGCGGTATGACGAATGAATTGTCGTGGATTATTCGGCAAGCGGGACTCGGGCAGAGTGCAGCAGTGCATGTTGGTGGTGATTTGCTCATGGGCACAACGTATGCTGATGTGTTACGACTGTTTGAGAAAGACGAACAAACCAAAGCCGTGATTATTTTTGGTGAGCATGGTGGCAGTTATGAGTTTGAGATTGTTGAATTAATAAAAAATAAAGAATTTACGAAGCCTTTGGCGATTTACATCGGGGGCAAGTTTGCTCAGATGCTCCCCGAAGGCATGAACATCGGCCACGCGGGAGCAATTGTAGCGCGAGGACAAGGGGCAACAGAGAAGGAAGCAGCGCTCAAAGCAGTCGGGGCAATGATTGCCGATACATATGAAGAGTTAGTGAAGTTGGTGAAACCATTTGTTTAGTATCAAATATATGGGATTATTTGGTTCTAAGAAATCCAATATGAGAGAGGGAACCCCGGATGATTTTTATAATTTGCTCGAACCCGGTGATTTGTATGATAGTCAATCTAACCCTCATGAAATACAAGAAAAGATTCAAAATTTGATACATAATGAATCCTTTCGACGATTTGCTCGTTGTTTTGAGCTCTATCAAGAGATACTGCAGTCCGTATCGACGGACATACAATCAACGGTTAAAGTACGTATGCGTCAACTACATGATAAAATTGATAAGTTGAAAAGTTTTGCTCTTCAACAAGCAGAGAGTAGCTCATTTACTCCTTTAAAGTTAGCAGAAAAAATTGTTTCTCTTGGACGAGATCGTTACTACCTTGCGTTTTGGGGAGCTCATGAGGAACATCCCAAAAATCAAGATAGGTACGTCAATAAGGTAGTATATTATGAGCAGGAACCAGATGGAGCCTTGTCGTTTCATATTGATCCCAATACATTGAGTGCCACAGCGCAACTCTCTCAGCTTATGGAGGGTTTTAGGATAGTAGCACAAAAAATTGCTCATAATGACCTTAGTGCTAACAAAATTATTTTGATATCTTGGTTATTAGGTGAGCAGTATCAAACCATTATCCATAGAGTATTTCGAAAGATTAAGAGTCCCTTATATTTCCGTGCAGCTGTATCAGAGAAACAATCGGTACAAAAAACACAACGATTAGCTTTAGAATATAATACTGGTTTGCTTCGTAAATATCTTATATCTGGCAAACTGCCTCAAGTACGAGAACTCCATCTTAATACGCAGGAATTTGTATCTGCGTTTATGAATTGAAATATAATGTTATGCGTATCTTTGGAAGAATTCTATTTTTGATAATTTTTTTATTACCATCTAGTGTTTATGCCGCTGGCGTTGGCTTTGTGCCCTCGACTGGCATTTGGTTTTCGCGCACGTCGTTTGTTCCACATGAGACGGTGCGCGTATATAGTGTAATTATTAATAATGATTATTATGCTTTGGAGGGACAGGTGGGGTTTTATGATAATGGCGAAATAATTGATACGGTGGAAATAAAAAATTTATTTAAAGAGAGCGCCCAACAGATACGCGTTTTTTGGGAGCCAACGGAAGGTGAACATACATTAGGAGCACGATTCATTAAGGCGGTGGCGATTGACGAAAAAGGTAAGCGGCAAGAATTAGATGTTGGACAGATAAATAGTTTCACTGGTGCGCCGCTCACGATTGGTGATACGAAGATTGTGCCTGGGGCCGTAACATTCCCCACTCCCCAGACGGAATTCTCCAGTAGCACGTTAGCAGTAAATACATCAACTGAGCGGCTAGCCATTCTTGGCACTACTCGCGTGCTAGTGAAGAAAGAAGGTGATACCTTGACGTTGGTGGCTCCAGGAAGAAAAGAAACTACCAGTGCTTTTGGTATTGCTAGCAATATTGCGGCTAGTGCGCAGAATATTTTTCAGAAGAATCGAGAAATTTTAGCTCAAGCAGAACAGGTAGCTAACACCATTACCTCGACAGCTGGAAAAATCGAAGCAGTTTATTCTCAAACAAAGTCGACATTTGATAAGGGTAAGGAATATTATGCCAAGGGGCAGGAGTATTGGAATAAGGCAGTGCCTTATGTGGAGAAGGTAGAGCCGATATGGAATACTGTTTCTGATCATAATAATCCAAAGCGAGTGGTTATTATTGTTGGTGGTGTGGTAGTATTGTGGTGGCTTCTGCGCCGTTCGGTGCGGCAGGGGGAATTTAGAGAATAAAACGGAAATAATGAAATAGAGAAATAAGGAAATAGTGATGTATGCATAAAAAGAAAAAATTTTATCAACGGAGCGAGACGTCGTGGGAACAATCCAGTGGTTGGTATAATAAGTTAGTTGGCAAGGAAGGGCACTACTATCATCAACATGTGGTGATACCTGGGGTGCTTAAACTCACGCATTTGAAAGCCGGGGACAGTGTGCTTGATATTGGTGCAGGTCAGGGAATTTTAGCGCGCCATCTTTCTAAAGATATTTTTTATCATGGCATTGATTCGGCTCCGAGCTTAATTAAGGCGGCGCGAATGCAGGATAAAAATTCACAACATGAATATACAGTGGCCGATGCCACGGCGCCACTGCCGATTGTTAAAAAAGATTTTTCTCATGCCATAGCCTTATTTAGTTTGCAGAATATGGAGCATCCGGAGCGAGCGATTGCGAATGCAACGCAGCATTTAAAAAGGGATGGGCGATTTATATTTGTAATTAATCACCCAGCCTTTAGAATTCCCCGACAGAGCGGCTGGGGAATTTCCGAAAATAAACAACAACATCGATGGGTAACACGGTATATGACGCCCATGAAAATACCCATTGAAATGCATCCTGGGCAGCGGGCGAGTGAGCGAACTTTGAGTTTTCATCAGCCACTGTCAGCGTATGCTCAATTTTTGTTTGACGCAGGACTCATGATTGAGAAAATTGAAGAGTGGGTGAGTGATAAAAAGAGTACAAATAAAAAAGAGAATGTAAGTTTTGCAGAGATACCGCTGTTTATGGCGATTATGGCGAGGAAGATTTAAGATTATAAGATTGAAAGATTATAAGATTTTGTGAGATTCGCGAGCGGTCACAATCTTCTAGCCTTCTAGTCTTTTAATCTTTCGATCATATATGAAGTGGAAAACTGCAATTAGCAATGTCAACGATGGCCAAGAAATTATTCGAGGGAAAAATCTCCACGATCTTGTTCGGAATAACAGTTTCGTTGAGACCGTATTTTTAATTTGGCGAGGGCAATTGCCAACGCCAGCGGAAACAAAGATGCTCAATGCGATGTTAACAGCTATGATTGATCACGGTGTTGGAGTTGCATCTGCTATGGTGCCACGGATGGTGGCGTCGGTTGGAAATGCAATGCACACGTCAATCGCAGCCGGAATTTTAGCGCTGGGTGGCAGTAAACATGGCGGGGCGCTTGAGGGGGCAGCGCAGTTTTTGCAGACAAATGTGGAAAATGCTAATGTCGATGCCTTGGTGAAGAATCTTAAAGAAAAAAAAGTCCGCATTCCAGGATATGGGCATCGGGTATTAACCCATGATAACCGTTCCGACACTCTATTTATGATTGCCAAAGAAACTGGCCTCTATGGCAAGCACTGTGCGTTTGCTGTGGCGGTTGGCGAGGCATTGAACAAAATTTCTTCTAAGCCTTTGCCATTAAATATGGATGGTGCCAACGCCGCGATTTTATCCGACATGGGGTTTGATTGGCGTATCGCCACCGGTTTTTTCATTCTTGGCCGCATACCGGGGCTCATTGCACATACCTATGAAGAAATAACAAGTGGGGAGGGAATACGGAGATTGGATGAGAGTGAGATTGAGTATGTAGGATAACAAAAAATATTTTTAAAACAACTGGGCGTTAGCCCAGAAAAAGAATATTTCAGCTAACGTCCGCGTGTATGCGATGTGCGTCAAACACATGGGTGGAACGGAGCGGAACCGTATACACGCTGTTATCGGATGTACATTATTTTAACTTTTTGTTTTTTTCGTTCAATCAAGGGGGGCGAATTCACTTGATTATATTTTTTTGTATCTCGTCGTCCTACCAGATCCAATCCGTTCAATCTTTTTTAGACGTAATAACTTATCCACCACCTGGTTGATCGTCGGTCTGGCGACTTTTGCGTGTTTAGATATTTCTGCTGGAGTTGCTTCGGCGACAGTGTTCAAATATTTCCATACCGCCAATTGTTTGGGCGAAAGCAATTTTTCAATATTTTCCTTTGACAACAATTCAACGGCTTGTTTGGATTGCTCAAGAAGGATATCAAGAAAAAAGTTAAGCCACGGTGTTACATCCTCATTTTTCTTTTTAATCGTTTTTTGGCTTCGGCGCAGGGCAATGTAGTATTCGGATTTGCTATTTTCCACTAACTTCTCGTGCGAAATATAGGGCATGTATTCATAACCCATTTTAAGCAGTAAGAAATTAGTTAGAACGCGTGAAATTCGGCCGTTGCCATCAATAAATGGGTGTATGTTCAAAAACTCAACCAAAAAATTGCCAATGGTTAAGAGGGGATGAATAGTTTTGTTTTCTAATGCTCCGGTTGTCCACTCCACCAGTTCTTGCATTTCCTTTGGAGTCAGGTACGCCGGCGTGGTATCAAAAAGTACGCCAACAGAATTGCCGGCCTCGTCAACCATATGTACTCTGTTTTCTTGTTTTTTGTATTCGCCACGGTGGATTTTGTCTTTGTCGGCATACTTCAATAATTCTTTGTGGAAATGTTTTATTGTATTCTCGTTGAATTTTATGTGTTTCCATGAATCAAAAACGTTGTTAAGGAGTTCGTAGTAACCTTTCACTTCTTGTACATCTCGGTCGGCGAATTTTTGCGTGGATAATCCGCGCATCATTTTTTCAATGTCTTCGTCCGATAGTTTGGCGCCCTCAATACGGGTGGAGGCACCGGTGGAAGTAATCAAAACGGATCGTTTAAGACGATCTAAAACTTGAGGGTCCAATTTTGCCCCGGAAATCCACTGACCTTTGAGTTCATCAACCTTGTTTATTTTAAGCCAGATTTCCGAGGGAATAGTTTTTAATCGCTTGTCCAGCCGGGTGGTAGCCATAAAAGTAATCTTATATATTAACTATATAAGATTATATAAGATTAGAGAGCTGATGTCAAATCAACCGCAGAAGAGAAATGGCTAGAATAAGAAGAGTCATTATTCTAATATTTAGAATAAGTGATTCGCGCAAAGAAAGCCTTTTATTTTTTTGTATAGCCTAAAACAAGAAAATTTGAAACGTCAGGTACTTCAGTGGGGTAGTTGTCGAGAAATTCCTTGGTGAAAGGTGGGCGATTTTCAAATACTTTAATGAGTCCTAAACGACAAGTTATTTCGTCGTACTCAGCGGTGGTTCGGATAAATATCGGAATTGAAGCGGTCCCCAAATGTATTAAACCCTTCCTTGGATTTTCTGCTGATTGAAAGTCTGTAAAGAGTGTGAGTTTTCTCTCAATGGCGGTTTTCACAACTTCGGGATTGTGAACTGCGAAAATGAGTAAACCTTGGGGTTTTAGAATATCTATCAAGTTTTTAAATAACGTTTCGATATCCTCAATAAATTGAAACACCATACTACCGATAATGACATCGACTAGCTCTGTGATTAGTTTGGTTTCAGCCGTACCCCGCACAAAGCTAATATGGTCACCGTAATTGTTGTTGGCAATGCTGATCATTGCTTGTGAACCATCCATGCTAACAATTCTCCTATACCCCAAACTCCAAAGTTTTTCGCTCAATGCTCCCGTGCCACAACCATAATCAAGTATGGAAATATTTTTTTCGAAATGTTTATTAATCTGATTGATCATTGGCGGCCAGGCAATGAGGATGTTATCTGCCGCATCAGGATTAATCTCTGTTATATTTTTACGACTATTAAATTTTTTACTCAAGGCATCCCAGGGGTTTGACATACTAATTATAAAATTGCTTAGAAATATGATACAAAACCAGTCACATTCGCCCCCCCTTGCCAATCACTCAATCACAAAAAAATAAAAAGTGTAAATTTTATTTCACTTAACTCGTTAATATCCCTAGTGTTGTTGTAAAGTATGCAACAATTTGTAGGTTATATTGACTTATGATAGTATTATGGGCATATGGCTAACTTGCTTGATATTATAGTACGTGAGATGAAGTTGTACAACTATAGCCCAAAAACCATTGAGGCATATACGCACGTTGTAAAGGATATCTATGTTTTTTACCACAAGCCGCCGCGAGAGTTGTCGGTGGAGGAGATTAAGGAATTTTTGTATCATAAATAGAAGCAAGGGTTGGCGAGCCAGACTATTTCTTTGTATGCTAACGCGTTCAATTACCTTTTTACTCAGATTTATCATAGAGAGGGATACGTTAAATTGCGCCACCCCAAGCAGGCGAATAGGTTGCCGGTAGTTTTAAGCAGGGAGGAAATTAAACGGATGATTGATTGCACCAGCAATCTGAAGCATCGTACGCTTTTGGCGATTACGTATGCCGCGGGCTTGCGGGTAAGCGAGACGGTGCGATTGAGAGTGCAGGATATCGATTTGAACGGACTAACAGTTACGGTACGACAGGGCAAAGGTAAAAAAGATCGGTTAACGGTATTTTCGGCTGTTTTGGCGCCGGAGATACAAAAATGCATGGTTGGAAAAGAGGGGAGCGACTATCTGTTCGCGAGTGAACGCGGCGGGCGGTTAGTGGAGGCAACGGCGCAAAAAGTTTTTTACCAGGCGATGCGCCGGGTCGGAATTATCAAACCGGCCACGTTCCATAGTTTGCGCCACAGTTTTGCCACGCACTTGCTCGAAAACGGAACTGATGTTAGATTTGTGCAGGAGTTGCTTGGTCACGCGAATATTCGTACCACGCAAATTTATACGCACGTTACGAATCCGAGTTTAAAAAATATTAAAAGTCCGCTATGATTACGTATTCAATTTTAGAAACAAAAACTAACAAAGGATATTCGCTCCTCGATAGCGGCGACGGCGAAAAGTTGGAGCGATATGGCGAAGCCGTTATTGCGCGGCCAGACCCACAAGCGTTGTGGAAAAAACGCTTGTCAGAAAGTGAATGGAATAAAGCGGATGCTTATTTTAAGCGTGATTCTAAAAGTGCTGAGTGGCAGACACGGAAAAAATTGCCGGAGCGCTGGCCGATTGAGTTGGCGGGTCTCAAATTTTGGATTAAATTGTCGGCGTTTAAGCATACGGGAGTGTTTCCCGAGCAGGCGGGGAATTGGGGTTGGGTTCTCCAGCAAGTCGAAAGTCGAAAGTCTATAAAGTCAGAAAGTCCGACGAGTGTTTTGAATTTGTTTGGATATACCGGCGGGGCAACGTTGGCTGCCGCTCAAGCAGGGGCGGAAGTGGTGCACCTCGATGGATCAAAAGTGGCGATTGGGTGGGGGCGAGATAATGCGGAGTTGAGTGGGCTCAAGGATAAACCAATCAGATGGATACTTGATGACGCACGGACGTTTGTGAAACGAGAAATTAAACGCGGCCGAAAATATGACGGTATTATTATGGATCCGCCGGCGTTTGGGCATGGGCCGGGCGGGGAAGTATGGAAAATTGAGGAGCATTTTTTGGAACTGCTCGATTTGTGTAAACAGGTTTTGAGCGAGAAGCCATTATTTTTTTTAATCAATGGCTATGCTTCGGGGTATTCGGCGGTGGCGTATAAAAATAGTTTGGGTGATTTAATGAAGGATTTTGGGGGAGAGATTGAGATTGGCGAATTAACGATTGCGGAACAGGATAGTGAGCGATTGCTGCCGGCAGGAATTTTTGCGCGGTGGAGTGTTTGAAGTGTCATTGCGAGGAGTGAGGAACGAACAACGAAGCAATCCCCCTGCTTATGGGAGATTTGATTTTGTAAACAAGGAGATTGCCACATCATCCCGATGCGAATCGGGCCTCCTCGCAATGACAGCTCATTATGGCTTTACAAATTTTATACGAAGACAATCACCTTATCGCCGTCTACAAGCCAGCCGGTGTTTTGGTCCAGGGGGACATTACGGGCGATCCGACATTAATGGATGAAGTGAAATATTATCTGAAACAAAGATATCACAAAACGGGAAAGGTATTTTTGGGGTTATTACATCGTTTGGATCGTAATGTTCAAGGAATTATTTTGTTTGCGAAAACCAGCAAGGGTGCAGCACGATTATCGGAGCAATTTCGCAATCATACCATTGAAAAAATATATCACGCGGTGGTGGAGGGGCGACCCAAGAAGGAGCGAGAAACGCTGGTGCATTGGCTCACGAAGAATGAGAAGGCAAACCGGACCACAGTTCATAGTTCAGAGTTCGCAGATTCTCAGCGAGCCGAGCTCAGTTATGAAGTTGTCAAATCAGATGGAAAACACTCTCTCCTTAAAATTAAATTAGGTACCGGTCGGTCGCATCAAATTCGGGCACAGCTCGCGGCAATGGGGTGTCCGATAGTGGGGGATGTAAAATATGGAGCCTCTCAGGATTCGTCTCATCAAGCAATCGCATTGGCAGCAACATCTTTAACATTCCAACAAGCGACTTTGTTGAGTTACCAAACGATACTCATAAAAGTTCCTGCTGAATGGTCAAAGTATAGCCTATAATTAACTAAAATTTTTGTGGGTAACCCATTAGACATAATTTTTTTGTTATTATATAATAAGTTAGCTTAAATTTTTAGTATTAATTATAATTGTGTATGAAGAAAGCAGGATTCCTAGTTGCTGTAGCCGGGGCTATGCTCCTGGTTGGAGCAGGGTGTTCGTCGCTTCCCGGAGAGAAGCAAGTTACCACTGGTTCTTATTTGCCCTCAAGAGAGGAGAGCGGGCCAATTAAAGTAGGTTGGCTTGGTCCACTTACGGGCGATGCAGCCAGTGTTGGGCAGGACACGCTCAAAGGAGCACAATTGGCGGTTGATGAGATCAATGCCGCTGGTGGGGTTGGTGGTCGGAAGTTAGAATTGGTAGTTGAAGACGGCAAATGCAACCCAAAAGATGCTGCGCAAGCCGGCAATAAATTAATTAATGTTGATAAGGTGCCAGTTATTTTTGGTGGTTTGTGTTCCGGTGAAACAACAGCAGTCGCCCCGGTGGCCGAGCAGAATAAAGTACTCTTAATTTCGGGTTGCTCATCCGCGCCGAGTATCACCACAGCCGGAGAATATGTTTTCCGCAGTTATCCTTCCGATTTGCACCAGGGTAAATTTGCTGCGGAATATGTGTATAATAAATTAGGAAAAAAGAAAGTAGCGACTTTAGCAGTTCTAGGTGATTATGGTACTGGCATTAAGAATGCTTTTGAGGCTGCCTTTAAGCAACTGGGTGGGGAAATTGTTCTGTCGCAGGATTATGCACAAGATGCTCGTGATCTTAAAGCCCAGTTGACTAAAGTTAAAGGCAGTGGCGCAGAACTCTTATACTTTGTTGGTTATACGGAGGCTTCGATTGCCGGCTTGAAGCAAGCCAAGGAATTGGGTTTAAATTTGCCAATGCTGGGGGGCGATGCGTGGGATGATAGCAAAATCCATGCTAATTCCTTTGCCGAAGGAATGATGTATACCGTCTATTCTGCCAATACGAGTGATGCCTGGAAGGCAAAACTTAAAGATAAGGGCGGCAACCCAACAGTATGTGTTCCGCGCACGTACGATAATGTGAAGTTAGTATCTAGTCTTATGAAGCAGGCTGGTCCTGATGCCACGAAGCTTAAGGATGCATTGTATGGAGTGAAAGATTATCCCGGAGAAGCTGGACCAATTACCTTTGACGGTAACGGTGATCCAACGTTTGCTCAGTACGATGTGAAAGTTGTTAAGTATGGTAAGGCCGAAGTGATGAAGTAAGAAAACGTTTAAGTTTCTATGCAGTTATCAACTGCGATATTGCCCCAGCTATTTATGGATGGTCTCATAGCTGGGGCAATTTATTCTCTCACAGCTTCAGGGATGTCGTTGGTGTACGCCACCAATCGGTTTTGGCATTTGGCGCATGGGGCAGTACTGTTGTCAGCGGCCTATGCCTTGTATGGATTATACTCGTTGCTCGGATTGAATTTTTATCTGAGTAGCATTTTGACGGTGATCACCGCCATGGTGCTTGGTTTGGCAATGTATATTTTTCTCTATCGGCCGCTTCGCCGTCGCCGGGCTGGGAATCTTATTATGCTTATTGCAAGTGCTGGGGTACTGTTATTTTTTGAAGGGTTCGCCCAGATACTATTTGGTTCAGATGTTAAGACACTTGAATTTATTGAAGTACAAGCAGGAATTAATGTGGGGGGAGTTCTGGTAACGCCACTTCAACTCATTATTATCGCTTGTTCTGTTGTTTTGCTGTTGGTATTTTGGATATTTATTAAGTTGAGCCCTACCGGGAAAAAGCTTCGAGCAGTAGCGGATAATGTGGAATTAGCTCGTCTCACGGGTATTAATACCGATCGTTTTCAAGCCTTGAGTTTTGTAATTGCTTCAGCGATTGCCGGATGTGCAGCCATTCTTATTGCCTTGGAGCGTAATGTTGAACCGCGGATGGGGGTTAATTTTGCGTTAGTGAGTTTTACCAGTTCAGTAGTGGGCGGTATTGGATCAATGCCCGGAAGTATTCTAGGCAGTTATTTAATTGGTTTTGCCGAGAATGTAACGCTTTGGGTCATTCCATCAGGGTATAAAGAAGCTATTCCTTTTGTGGTCCTGTTTTTGTTTTTAGTGTTTCGTCAGAATGGTATTTTAGGTGTGGAAAAGGGAATGCGAGAGTAGTATGACTGCATATCTTGTTCAAGTTTTTACGCTCATTCTTATCTACATCATAGTAGCGGCGAGTTTGAATTTGGCGATTGGATTCACCGGGCTCCTTAGTTTAGGACATGTCGCGCTTTTTGGTATCGGAGCCTATACTTCAGCGATTCTCACCAAGGATGTTGGTGTGCCTTTTATGCCCGCATTTTTTATGGCGGGACTCCTCAGCAGCCTCTCCCGACTCTTCCTTACCGTGGTGACTCAGAAATTACGTGGTGATTATTTTGCCTTTGTAACGCTCGGGTTTAATTTTTTGGTCGTGGCGTTGGCACAAAATTGGATAAGCCTTACCCGGGGCTCGTTAGGCATTCCGGGAATTCCCCGGCCAGTGATTTTTGGTCTGACCATTAAAAGTGGTGGGCCATTTCTTCTTTTGACAACAGTGGTAACCATTGGATCATTATTTTTTTTATATCGTTTAACCCGGTCACGCTATGGGCGGCTTCTCGAAGCCGTGCGTGATGATAGTGTGGGGGCCTCGGCGCTGGGTAAAGACGTGTATCGCCTGAAGTACCAGTGTTTTGTTGTCTCAGCTTTTTTTACTGGGTTGGCAGGGAGTTTATTTGCCCATTTTATTCAGTTTATTGATCCAACTTCATTTTATCTCTCCGATATTATTATTGTGCTGACGATTGTGATTACCGGCGGTTTAGCTTCTCTCACTGGTAGTATTCTGGGTGGATTTATTATTTTAGCTATCCCCGAGATTTTACGGTTTCTCCCCATTACCCCAGAGGCGGTAGGGCCGCTGCGGCAGATGATATATAGTGTGATTCTGATTTTAATTTTACTGTTTCGTCCGCGGGGAATTTTGGGGAAGGTGGATATTGACTAACTCTCATGTGATTGAAAAATACTAAACGATCGTTCGTGTATTAGTATTATGCTCAAGGTGGAAAACATTACCAAGTCATTTGGAGGTGTGCAAGCGATTCGCGGGTCTAATTTTGTAGTAGAAAAAAATAAAGTCACTGCTCTTATTGGTCCCAATGGCGCGGGTAAAACCACGCTGTTTGATATTATCGCTGGTTTTGTAGAGCCGGATATGGGCCGGGTACTTTTGAATGGTGATGATGTAACGCAACTTTTACCTCATGAACGTGCTGACCGCGGGATGAGTCGTACCTTTCAGCACGCACGGTTATTTCGCTATCTTACGATTTTGGATCATCTGATGATGGCGACGGACAATGCCGACACAAAATTATGGCAGAATATATGGCGGCGCGAGCGAGTTCATTGTGATGAATATGATGCAATCCTTGAACAGTTTGGAATTAAACGGACGCTTGATACGCCAGTGAGCGATTTAAGTTACGGCCAGCGTAAACTTCTCCAAATTGCAATGGCGCTCCGGCGGGGACATCAACTCCTCATGCTCGACGAACCAGTCGCTGGGGTTAACAAAGTGATTCAGGAAAAAATTGAGCAGTTGCTTTTGGATCTTAAAGCGCGTGGAGAAACGGTTCTCCTTATTGATCATGATATGAATTTCGTGCGGCGACTGTCAGACCGGGTAATTTGTTTGGATGCGGGGATGGTAGTGGCAGCGGGCACACCAAATGAGGTGCTTAGTGATCCAAAGGTGATGGAGGCGTATTTGGGGAAATGATAAATTTTTAATGTCTAATATAATGCCATAAGGTAAAAGTTCAGGTTTAGTATTGGAAATTATATTAGACATTAGAAATTAGGCACTTTGGAATTAAACGTTATGCTCAAAATTTCTAATTTAAACGCTGGCTACGCCGATCTTCCTGTGCTTAAGGACGTTAGCTTAGAATTGCAATCGGGCACCGTTTCTATTATCATGGGCCCGAATGGTGCAGGTAAGTCAACACTCCTTAGATCTATTTTTAATTTAACAAATATTACCTCAGGTCAGATTTGGTTTGAGGGCGTGGAAATTACCGGGTGGCCGGCGCACCAACTTCTTGAACTCGGCGTTGCTTACGTGGCGCAAGGCAAAATTAATTTTGGCACGCTGAGCGTTCGAGATAATTTATTGCTCGGCGCGCATCATCTAAAAAATCGGACTGAAGTAACTAACCGGTTGACAACCGTTTACCAGCAATTTCCCGTACTCCTTGAAAAGGAGCGGCAATTGGCATTTGCCCTTTCGGGTGGTGAGCAACAAATGCTCGCTATTGGGCGTGCGCTCATGAGTTCTCCCCAGCTCCTCCTCATGGATGAGCCATCGCTTGGCCTTTCCCCAAAACTCGTCAAGGAAGTGTTTGAAAAAATTCGTGAGATTAGGGATACATTTAAGACGACGGTTTTAATTGTGGAGCACAATATTAAGAGTTTGATGGACATTGCGGATTATGGGTATGTTATGGTGCAGGGTGAGATTGTAGCATATGATTATTGCAGCCTTCTTAAGAATAGTGTTATTATGAAGCAGGTGTTTGTAGGGAAGCTGGAGTAATTTTTTCTTGTCATTCAGAGCGCCAGCGAAGAATCTTCCTTTTATGCGAGTCGTGTGGTGATTGTGGCGTAAGTAGAAGATTCTTCGTTTCACTCAGAATGACGTTTCATATATTATGATCGAGATCATCGCTGATTTTCACATCCACTCTAAATATGCGCGAGCCTGCTCGCCTTTGCTTGAGATTCCGCAGATTGTGAAAGCCTGTCAGGAAAAAGGGATACAACTCGTGGCCACAGGGGATTTTACGCATCCAAAGTGGATGGAACATCTGGAAGAGAATCTGGTGGAGATTGGAAAGACGGGCACTTATCAATTATCATTTCGACCAGAGCGAAGCCCAGTACCGTATGGTACAGGGCGAAGCGGAGTGGAGAAATCCCTTGGTCGTTTGGGTGAAATGGATTCCTCGACGGAGTTTACACTGAGCTTGCCGAATGTGCTCGGAATGACAACGCCGGTGAGATTTATTTTTGGTACGGAAATTTCTTGTATTTACAAACACAAGGATAAGGTGAGGCGGTTGCATTTACTTATTTTTGCGCCGAGTTTGGAAGTTGCCAAACGGTTTAATGAGGAATTAGAAAATCGCGGGGCGAACTTGAAGGCTGATGGGCGACCGATTATTGGACTTTCGGGGAAGGAGGTTCTCCAAATATGTTTAGAGCTTGATGAGCGGATGATGGTTATTCCCGCTCACGCCTGGACACCATGGTTTGCAGTGTTTGGCTCAAAGTCAGGCTATAATTCATTAGAAGAATGTTTTGAAGAATTAACACCTCATATTTTTGCAATTGAGACGGGGCTATCGAGTGACCCACCGATGAACCGGCGGCTTAGCCAGCTTGATAAAATTGTGTTAGTGTCTAATTCTGACGCGCATAGCCTGGACAATTTAGGGCGTGAGGCGAATGTGTTTCAGTTTGAGACTGAGATTACGTATGGCGAGATTCGCCGAATTTTAAAAACGGGTGACCGAAAGAAGTTTTTGTATACAATTGAATTTTATCCGGAAGAAGGTATGTATCATTTTGACGGTCACAGAGAGTGTAAGTTCTCCTCTACTCCTGCTGAAACCAAACGAAACAAAGAAATTTGCCCAGTATGCAAGAAGAAACTCACGGTCGGCGTGTTGTACCGCGTGGACGATTTGGCGGATCGCCTGGAGAAAGATATTCTACTAGAAAAATTTATTCCTCACCGCCACATCGTTCCTCTTCGTGAGATTATCGCGGCAAGTTTTGAGACTGGGAAGAAAAGTAAAAAGGTAGAGATAGAATATCGAAGGCTCGTACCGGCGGTAGGGAGTGAATTTAATATCTTACTTCATTCTCCTTTACCCGAAATTGAACGGGCGGTGAGTGATAAAAATATTGCCCTTGGGATACAGAATATGCGCGTTGGTAAGGTAAAGATTGTGCCTGGGTTTGATGGCCAGTATGGGGTCGTTGATCCTTTTCCCGATGCCAAGGTGGGCAAACCAAAACAATCGCAGTTGTTTGAATGATAGAGCCGAAGGTCTATTTGTTGCTTTGCCTCTCGTTGGCCGTGCTATAGGCATGAAACGACCTATGAAGTTCTATAAAATAAAAATCCCCGTCATATTCGGGGATTTTTTATTCAGCACTATCGCTTCTTTTTCTTTTTGGCCATTTTCTTTTTGGCCATTTTCTTCTTACCACCCATCTTTTTTTTCTTCATCATACTTAACACCTCCTGTCTTGACCTAACGCTCAAGAGTTGCGTTAGAGATACAAATTTTTTCTAACCTCGCGAACGCGAGAAAAAATTTTGGAAGTAACTTTTTACATGACAAGCATTGATGTAAAAAATTTTCCTCGACCTATTAATTAGTATATAGGGAAATAAAAAAAAGATAAATAGAGTCAAACAAAGTTATGCACAGGTCAAGAATTGTTTGTTCATACTGTTTGCTAATCTTGCTATCGCCAGTGCTCCCGAAGGGAATCGAACCCCTATCTTTAGGTTCGAAGCCTAATATTCTATCCATTGAACTACGGGAGCATTGGTAGTAGCCAGATGATCCGTTGCCTGCCCGCCTGTGGCGGGAACGACGGGCGCAAAAAAAGTCCATAAAGTCGAAAGTCATAAAGTCATAAAGTTTTAACGCATTGTGACTTTACGGACTTTACAAACTTTTGACTTTACGGACTATCATTAGTGGATCGGCCGGGGATCGAACCCGGGACCTTGGGCTTAAGAGGCCCCTGCTCTACCAGCTGAGCTACCGATCCAGTGATTAGTAGAAAGTTTATAAAGTCAAAAGTCCATAAAGTCTGTAAAATGTTGGTCAAGCGTCACTTTACGGACTTTACAAACTTTTGACTTTACGGACTGGTTATATCGGGTCTCCGGTTTGTCGTTTTACAATATTAATATGCGGCCCTTTCCAACCTTTTATTTTCACGGCCGCCTCGGCCGCCTGGGTCTGGGCTTCTTGCTTGCTGGTTCCTTCACCAGTTGCTACCAGCTCTTTATCAAGAAAGATACCAACACGAAAATTCTTGGCATGATCTGGTCCTTCTTCGTGTAGTACCCGATAAGTGGGTGTAATACCTAAAAGTTCCTGGGCCGCTTCTTGGAATCGACTTTTCGCATCAAGGTAAAGACCTTGTTCCAGCACTTCTGGGAGCTTGGTGAGTACCCACCGAGTCACAAATTGTTGGGCCATCGGGTAACCGAGGTCAAGATAAATTGCTCCAATGAGAGCTTCAATAGCATTGGCCATGATATAATCTCGTGCCTTAGTGCCCGTATCTTTAGCTTCGCCGTGAGAGAGAAACAGGAAGGGCTCCATGCCAATTTCGTAGGCAATTTTGGAAAGCATGATGGCGTTTACGAGGGCAGCACGCCAGTTGGTGAGTTCGCCCTCCGGATTTCCATATTCATCAAAGAGAAATTCAGTAACAATAAGTTCTAGTACGGCATCGCCTAAGAATTCTAAACGCTCATTCTGTCCAAGGGGAAAATCGTGGTGCTCATTTAAATATGAGCGATGGACAAAGGCTTGGATGAGGTATTCGGGTTTTTTGAAAGTGATACCAATTTTTTCCTCGAGGCTTGGAAAATTTTTTTCGGCAATTTCGGGAAGGGAATTGTAGGCGAGTGACATAGATCGATACATCGCGTAACGTGGAACGTGAAACGTATAACTTGGTTAAACAGGTTACGCGTTTTACGTTAGGCGTTATCCGATGAAATAGAAGATAAAAATTTTAATCTTCTTTAACTGTTTGTTTATTGGTTATTTCAGGTTCTTCTTTCACGAGATCATTATACATCGACCCTAAAACACCATTAACAAATTTGCCGGAGGAGGGCCCGCCAAAAGTTTTGGCGAGTTCAATAGCCTCGTTAATAGCCACTTTGGGAGGCACGTCATTGTTGATTTTTAATTCATATACACCAAGGCGCAGGATATTTCGATCAACGATGGTAATTTGGCTAATCGGCCAGCTGGGCGCATAGGTGCTAATCACGCTGTCTATCTCTGGTAAATGGTCCATTACCCCGTCAATAAGTTTTTGGGCAAACTCAGTATCTTTGAGGCCCGGAGCAAATTCTTCTAGATTATGTTTTACAATTGCTGGTAAGGCGGCGGTAGGGTTGCCACGAAAATCCCATTCAAAGAGCGATTGCATGGCAATGGAGCGGGCGAGGTGACGGTTGGGCATAGTGTGTTTAGTACTAAGCACGTAAGTACTCAGTTCTAAGCTAAAATAATTGGTTCACTGCTTAGCACCTATAACTTATTGTTTAGGTCTATTTTTTTGTTTTGGCCATCTTAACTTTTACGACTTGTCGCCCTCGGTATGTTCCACAGAAGGCGCAGACGCGATGTGGAAGCCTGGCTTTGCCGCATTTTGGGCAGTTATTAATAGCCATTTCTTTGAGAGCAAGATGGTTATGATTACGTCGTTTATCACCAGAGGTGCGGCGATGTCCAGGTAAACCCATAGAATTAGTAAACAGTAAAAAGTAAATAGTAACTAGGGTGTAGTTACCAAAAGTGTGGTTATTATACTACATATCTTGTTTTTTGGCAAGGGTTAGCCGCGTTGACGGAAGGGGAATCGGGGAGTACACTGGAGGCGTATGCGTCGTCACCGTTTTATCATTGATAGTGATTTATCGCAACCTTCACTCACCGTCAGTAAGCCCGACCTTGTGCACCAGTGGCGGGAGGTTTTGAAGTTGAAGCTAGACGAAGAAATACTCTTAAGCGATGGAAAGGGTGAAAATAAGACTGCAAAGATCGTGAAGATGGATAAGACTAAGATCGAAATTGAGATTCTGGCGACCCCACATACTAAGTACCAAATACTAAATACTTTACGACCGGTGACGTTGTATTGTGCAATCCTTAAAGGAGATAATTTTGAGTGGGTGGTTCAGAAAGCCACGGAGGTAGGAGTGGTGAAGGTTGTACCAATAATTACTGAGCATATCGTGAAGACCGGACTGAATCGGGCCCGTCTTGAACGGATTATGAAAGAAGCCAGTGAACAGTGTGGGCGCGCGGTGGTGCCGGAATTTGGAGAACCGATCAAGTTAGGTGACGCTTTAAAGATTGAGAATGAGATTAAGATTTTTTGTGATTTTACCGATACTCAATTTGTGCCTGAACGAGATCTCACCCTGCCCTCTCCTTTGCAAAGGAGAGGGCGCGAACGATTCCTTCTCTCCTCCGCAGAGGAGAGAACGGGAAGAGAGGTCTCGCAATCAATTGCTGTGTTTGTTGGACCAGAGGGTGGTTGGTCCAAAGCAGAACGAGCGGCTGCGGAAAAGACTGACTGTCTCATTCGCTCCCTTGGGCCGTTGACACTCAGGGCGGAGACGGCGGCGGTGGTCGCCAGTTATCTGGCGACTAGTCTATAAAGTTTATAAAGTCGAAAGTCCATAAAGTTATGGATATCCATCTAGCTCATGATAAAAAAACTTGGAATTCCTGGCTTACCGAGCATAACGGGTCATTTTTACAGTCGTGGGAATGGGGGGAGATTTTGCACAGTGAGGGAAAATTTGTTGAACGATTGCGGGTGAGTGATGGTAGCGAAATCGTTGCGCAGGCGCAGGTAGTGTATACTAAGTTGCCGTTTGGTATGAGGTATGGGTTTTGTCCCGCTGGGCCGGTGGCGAAATTAACAATTAATAAAGAACAATTAACGAGTGTTTGGGGATGTTTTAAGGATTATTTTTTGGCTCGAAAAATTATTTTGTTTAGAGTTGAGCCATCACATTTGTTAATTGATAGTTGTTCATTGTTAATTAACAAATCCATCGACCTCACCCCCCGTGCCACTACCATTCTTGATCTCAGCAAATCTAATGACGAGCTCCTCGCCAACATGCACGAAAAAACTCGATATAATATTCGGTTAGCACAGAAGAAAGAGTTGAAGATTGAAAGACTAAAAGATTTTGACAGTTTTTGGAAATTGAGTCATAAGACCGCCGAGCGCGATGGATTTCGTCTCCATCCGAGAGAACATTATCAGGCAGTTTTAGCTTCGCCATTAACACACCAGATTACGATTTATTATAATGAGCAACCGGTGGCCGCCGCGGTGTTGGTTGGTTTTGGAGATACGTTGACATATCTTTTTGGTGCTTCAGATCACGACTCTCGACAATTGATGGCCTCACATCTTATACAGTGGGAAGGGATTCAGTTGGGCAAAAAGTTGGGATACAGTCAGTATGATTTTTTTGGAATTGCGCCAAGCACAGTTCACAGTGATAGAAATGAAAGATATCAATATAATTTGAAACATCAGTACGCTCGCATGACCAGATTTAAACTTGGGTTTGGCGGGACAGTAGCTGAAGACCCGGGTACGTTTGATTTGATTATTTCGCCGGTCAGATATAAGATGTATCAAGCGCTGCGGTGGTTACGACGATTATTTTAGTCCCCATAGTTTAACGGATAAAATATGGGCCTCCGAAGCCCAGGATTGAGGTTCAATTCCTCATGGGGACACTTTACTTTTTTTACTTAATCTTAACAATCTTATAGTCAACTTCCTTGTCAGCTAATTTTACAGCAATAATCTCACCAACCATCCTCCCCATGAGAGCCCCCCCAAGGGGGGAGTTATGAGAAATGATTCCCTTCTGTGGATCTGTTTCAGAGGAGCCGAGTAGCTGATAAGTGTTTTGCTTGCCATTCCGTTCAACGGTTACGGTGTGTCCAATTTTCACTGTATCCGTTTGTTTTAGTGGGCGGATAATAATTGCCTGATGTAGCTGGTGTTCTAATCGGAGAATCGAATTATTAATTCCTCGCAAACGGCCTTTAGCAATTTGATATTCGGCATTTTCTGAAAAATCACCTAGTTCAGCAAGTCTGGCCACTTCGGCGGCTGCTTGTGGTTGGCTCATATTTTTTAATTTTTCTAACTTGGCGTTAAGTTCCTGATATTTTTTCTCCGTAACGAGAGGATCGATTTTCATTTGGCTAAATTTGCCTGGTTTTCGGTAAGGAATTTGCATAGAATACCATGGTACCATTTTTCGGCTGTTTGACAAATCCAAGCATTTTTATAGTAGTACCATAGAGTTGATTTTTATGTAAAAGAGGGATAGAGTTGATTCTATCAGGTACATTAAATTATGTTTCACACTGTTTATATTCTCGAATGCGCAGACCAAACACTCTACACTGGCTCTGCCAAAAATATTACGAAACGAATTCACGCGCATAATACAACCACGGCCGGCGCCAAATATACCCGAGTGCGGCGGCCGGTTAGGCTCGTTTATTCTGAGGTGTTTCATGGCATCTCGGCTGCGCGTAAACGAGAGGTGGAGATCAAGAAGCTCTCACGAGCGGAAAAATTAGCATTGATTAAAATGATGAAGCCTATTGTATGCGCGTAGCAATTGTGGGCGCTGGCGCGGCTGGCATGATGTGTGCGGCCACGATACTGGAAAATAATCCGGAAACGGAACTTTTTTTATTGGAAAAAAATGATTCGCTCGGTAAAAAAGTAATTATTTCCGGCGGGGGGCGTTGCAACGTAACCACGGGGGTAGAGGATATAAAAATTGCGCTCAGCAAATACCCGCGCGGAAAAAAATTTCTCATTTCAGCACTCCATCGTTTCTCTCCGGCCGCTGTCCGAGCGTGGTTTGAGGAACATGGAATACCTCTCAAGTGTGAAAAAGATTTACGGGTATTTCCGGTCTCTGATGACGGTAAAGATATTGTAAATGTTTTCACCAAAATTTTTGTTCATTCCGGAGTTCAGGTGCTTACCAAACATAATGTAAAAAGCATCACGCGTCAGGGTAAAGAATTTTTTGTGATGTGCCAAAATCAACCGCCACTCACCGTCGATCGCGTCGTGCTCGCGCTCGGTGGGCAGGCCTATCGCCACACTGGCTCAACTGGTGATGGCTATACGCTTGCCGAATCGCTTGGTCACCATATTACGGAGCTCGCACCAAGCCTGCATTCATTTATCACCAAAGAAAAATGGCCACGAGCGCTCTCCGGAGTGTCATTTATAAAAGCTAACATCTCAGCCGATTGTCCTAAGCCTAATACTTTCACCGGTGCATTTTTATTTACCCACACCGGTATCAGCGGTCCGGCAGTGTTTGCGCTTTCGTCCTTAACTGCTTTTCAAAATTTTGGTCCGGCGAAACCACTCGCTATCTTCATCGATTTTGTTCCGGAAATTACAATGGACAGGTTTATTATTACTCTTCAACAGTTGTTACAAGCCAATCCTAAAAAAAGTTTTAAAAATATTTTACAACATTTTGTTCCGTTGTCTTTATCCGAAATAATTTGCCAAGAAGTTGGTATTCCCATTGAAAAAAAGAACGCGGAAATTACTCGTCAAGAAGTACAAAAGACTGGGGAATGGGTTAAGCATTTGCCGCTCCATGCGGTTGCGCGTGGTGCGGGGGATGAGTTTGTTACCGCGGGTGGCGTTGAACTTTCCCAAGTTGATCCGCGGACCATGGAATCCAAGCTGTGCCCCGGCCTTTACCTTGCTGGAGAAATTTTGAATGTTGATGGTTTTACCGGTGGTTTCAACCTCCAAGCCTCTTGGGCCACTGGGCGAGTGGCAGGGGAAAGCATTGCTCAGACTAGGGTTTAAATTTTTAATGTTGCCGTTGCGAAAATATCTATCATTTGTTAGGATAAGGAGTGTTTAATCATTATTTATTTATGACCAACCACGAACGTCTCCAACAACTCGCCAAGCTCATTCGTTATTATAGTCTTGTTTCCACCACTGCGGCTGGATCAGGGCACCCAACATCATCACTTTCCGCGGCAGATTTAATGACCATACTCATGTTTTTCGCCACAGGCGGACCCGCCTCTGGCGGGGGTGGTCCATTTTTCCGCGCTGATTTGGATCATCCCGAATTTCCAAACAATGATCGATTAATTTTTTCTAAAGGCCATGCCTCGCCGTTATTTTATTCGATTTACGCGGCGGCGGGAAAAGTATCCGAGGAAGAAATGCTTAGCTTGCGGAAATTTGGGAGCCGCCTGGAGGGTCACCCCACAATGGCGTTTCCGTATACCGAGGCGGCCACTGGGTCCTTGGGGCAGGGGCTTTCCATCGGCGTTGGGATGGCACTGAATGCCAAGCTCGACAAATTGCCGTACCGCACTTGGGTGCTGTTGGGGGATAGCGAAATGGCCGAAGGAAGTGTGTGGGAAGCAATGGCCTGCGCCGAACATTATAAATTAGATAATCTAATTGCGATCATTGATGTGAATCGTTTGGGGCAACGGGGGGAGACGATGTACGGACATGAGCTGGAAGTGTATCAGAAAAAGGCCGAAGCGTTTGGCTGGAAGACAATTGTTATTGATGGGCATAATGTGGAGGAGATTGCGGAGGCGTATGAGAAAGCGATTGGAAATAAAGAAATAGAGAAATATAGAAATAGACCAGTGATGATTATCGCGAAGACTTTGAAGGGTAAAGGTGTGTCGTTTATCGAAGATAAAGATAATTGGCACGGCAAAGCACTTTCTCGGGAGGAGTTGGAGAAGGCATTGGTGGAATTGGGGTCGGTAGATAAAACATTAGTTGGTACGGTAGCTTTGCCCGAGAAAGTAACAACCCCAAATCTCAATGACCAAGTTCCAAACAAGTTCCAAACACCAAATTTCAATTATCCAAGTGATAAACCGGTTGCTACGCGGAAGGCATATGGAAACGCCTTGGTTAGGCTCGCATCGGCGATACCGAATATGGTGGTGTTGGACGCGGAGGTAAGCAATTCCACGTATGCGGAATTTTTTAAGGGAAAATACCCGGAGCGGTTTTTTGAGATGTATATTGCGGAGCAGAATATGGTGGGAACGGCTTTAGGGTTTTCGCGGCGCGGGAAAATTCCGTTTGTATCGACCTTTGCCGCGTTTTTTTCGCGGGCGTTTGATCAAATTAGAATGAGCCAGTATTCCAACCCCAATATTAAATTCGTTGGTTCGCACGCCGGCGTCTCAATTGGCGAAGACGGCGCGTCCCAAATGGCTTTGGAAGATTTAGGGATGTTTCGATCAATTTTTGGGAGTGTGGTTTTATATCCATCGGACGCTGTTTCAACCGAGAGGTTGGTGGAAGCGGCGGCTGAGCATATGGGAAATGTGTATATTCGCACCACGCGTAAAGAATCGCCGATTTTGTATAGTGTCGATGAAAAGTTTCCAATTGGTGGAAGTAAGACGCTCAAGAGTAGCGGGCAGGATGTAGTGACGGTGATTGGCGCTGGGGTGACATTGATTGAGGCATTAAAGGCGTACGATGTTTTGCAGAAAGAAGGAATTAGTATTCGTGTGGTTGATCTTTATAGTATTAAACCAATTGATGCGGCGACTCTTGAAAAAGCAGTGCACGAAACAAAAGCGATTGTGACTGTTGAAGATCATTACGCGGAGGGTGGTATTGGTGAGGTGGTAGCGACGGCCGTCACGGAATTTTCAATCTTCAATATTCAATCTTCAGTCTCAATCCATCGATTGGCGGTGCGGAAGATGCCGAAGAGCGGGAAGCCGGATGAACTGCTGGCGTATGGAGAGATTGATGCACAGGCGATTGTAAAGAAGGTGAAAGAAGTTCTTTAATAAAGATATATGAGACCACGAGAGATACCAAAGGCCGTATTGTTGACACTCGGGCTATTGGTTGGATCAGCGGAGGGTGGCGAACCGCCTAGAAAAGAGGTCTCGGCGGCTCGCGCACACGAGGGAGGAGCTCGTTTGCGTAATCATATGGATAATTCTGCACTTAAAACGTTTCAGGCCACAGTGGAACGGCAGGCACGGAATTTTTCTAATTTTTTTCTGGAGGGTAAACATCCGTATAACGAAAAGGGAGAGTCTAACTTTAGTTTGACGTTTGACGATGGGCCGGATGATGTCTATACTCCAGCTATTCTTGATATTTTAAAGAAATATAATATTAAAGCCACTTTTTTTCTCGTGGGAGAATTGGCAGAAAAGTACCCGGCCATGGCTAAACGAATTAAAGATGAGGGCCATGCTATTGGAGGGCACGCTCATGAACATGTGGATATGAGAAAATTAGACACGAAAGATATGTATGCGAATCAGGTGGAGAAAACCAGAGAGCTGTTGGCACGGCAGTTAGGTTTTTCCATTAATTTATTTAGAGCGCCATATGGTGTAGTGACGGATAGCCAGATTGAGGAATGCCGTAAACACGGGGTGGTGGTAGCCAATTGGTCCGTGGATAGTTTTGACTGGCGCAAGGGTTATGACAATCCCCAGCAAATTGAGCAGGTTGTTGTAAAACATGCCCACCCTGGTGGATTTGCTTTATTTCATTCGGGACGAGATGATAGGAGTGCTACAGTAGCGGCGCTTCCTCATATTATTGATAAACTTTTACAACGTGGCTTTGCTTTTAATCGGGTGGATGATGCATTAGATGTGCCAAGATAAGACAATAACATATAACAAGATAGGACGCCTCAAACGGTTGTCATCCTGAATTTATTTCAGGACCCCGAAACAAGTTCGGGATGACAGTTTAAAAATTCAGGATGGTCAACGTTTTGCGTGAAAGAAAAAATAGTTGCAACAAAAAAGACGCCATACTAAAGGCGTCTTTTGTAACCGGTATAATCCTCTTTCAGTTTCGACTGAAATCGCGGATGCTCGATTTTGCTCGAAGCAAAATCGGCATAATCCGTGCTAAATCACCGTCACACTGGCCACCTTGTCACCCTCTTCTTTGAAGCGCATTAGTCGCACACCTTGCGTAGCTCGTCCTGAGGTATTAATGGATTTAAATGGTAGGCGGATGACCTGGCCTTTCGTTGACATCATCATAAGGTCGCGTTCGTTCGCGATGCTTCTATCAATAACGCGGGCATAGACAATAGAGCCGGTTTTAGTGGTGATTTCGGCTGTTTTGATACCAGAACCACCGCGACCTTGTACTTTGTATTCATTGAGTTCCGTGCATTTGCCAAGGCCATTGGCGCCAACCGTTAAGAATTCCAAGTTTTTGTTTCCGGGGTCAACAATATCCATGCCAATAATGGCGTCATCGTTCTTTAGGCGCATGCCGCGTACGCCGGCGGCGGTTCTTCCCATTTCGCGTACATCGCGCTCTTTAAAACGGATCGCTTGGCCGCCTTTGGTCGCCAGAATTATTTCATCATTCCCAATAGATGGTTTGACCCACTCCAAATTATCATCGCCTTTGAGTTTGAGAGCAATAAGGCCGCTCCGGCGAACATTCTGAAAGTCTGTAACAGCGGTTTTTTTGATGGTGCCTTTTCCTGTTACCATGACTAAATATTTGTATTTTTCCATGTCGCTCGTCGCCAGCAACGCAGTGACTTTTTCGTTGGGGGCGAGTTGGAGAAAGTTAACAAGGGCCTGGCCTTTGGCGGTGCGGCTGGCCTGGGGAATATCATAAGCCATGAGTTGGAACACGCGGCCGCGGTTGGTAAAGAACAGCATGTTGTCATGCGTGTTGGTGGTGAGCATCTGGTCCACTGATTCGTCTTCTTTGGTCGTCACCCCAATGACACCCTTGCCACCCCGTGATTGTTGGCGGAAAGTATCCGGCGGGAGGCGTTTAATATAGCCGTCGGTGGTGGTCATAACAATGGTTGGCTCGTTGGGAATTAAATCTTCGGTAGTGAATTCTTTTACCCCGTGAGCAATAATTTGGGTTTTGCGATCATTGCCAAATTTTTCTTTAAGTTCAGTTGTTTCTTTTTTAACAATGGCAAGAATTTTTGTCTCAGAAGCCAGGATGGATTCAAGTTCTTTAATGAGGATTTTCTTCTCTTTTAATTCATCTTCAATTTTTTGGCGTTCTAAGTTAGCAAGTTGTTGGAGGCGCATTTCCAAAATAGCGGTCGTTTGCCGGTCGGTGAATTTGAATTTTTTCATGAGTTCTACCTTGGCTTCGTCTTTATCTTTACTCGCGCGAATAGTTTTAATCACCAAATCGATTTTATCGAGTGCCATTTTTAACCCATCCAAAATATGAGCGCGCTCTTTATTTTTTTCCAAATCAAATTCGGTGCGGCGGCGAATCACGACTTGGCGGTGTTTGATAAATTCCTCTAAAATATTTTTGAGATTCAAAACGCGCGGCTGAATGCCATCTACCAGCGCGAGCATGTTGTAGTGGAAGGTGGTTTGAAGATCGGTATGGTTGTAGAGTTGGTTGAGAATTTTTTTGGGGTAGGAATCTTTCTTCAGCTCAATGACAACGCGTACGCCATCTTTGTTGGATTCATCACGAATGTCTTTAATGCCTTCAATTTTTTTATCTTGGACGAGCGTGGCGATTTTTTCAATCAATTCAGCCTTATTTACTTGGTACGTCATTTCGGTTACCACAATGCGGAAAAGGCCGTTTTTAGTTTCTTCAATTTCGGCTTTGGCACGCATCACGACGCCGCCCCGACCAGTTGCAAAAGCAGTGGCAATATCTTTTTTGCCATAGACAATGCCACCCGTTGGAAAGTCTGGGCCTTTAATCATTTCCGTCAGATCCTCAATCGTAGTTTTTGGTTTATCGATAAGCGCGACTACGCCGTTGCAGAGTTCCCCCAAATTGTGAGGCGGAATACTGGTGGCCATGCCGACAGCAATACCAACGGTGCCGTTAAGGAGCAGGTTAGGGACTTGAGTGGGAAGTACGGTTGGTTCCTGGTGTGAACCATCATAGTTGGGGATGAAATTGACCGTATTTTTTTCAATATCGGCGAGCATCTCTTCCGCCAGGGCCGTGAGGCGAGCTTCGGTATAGCGCATCGCGGCGGCGCTGTCGCCATCCATGGAACCAAAGTTACCTTGGCCATCAATGAGCCGGTGGCGCATGGCAAAATCTTGAGCCATGCGTACCAGTGAATCATAAATTGCCGTGTCGCCATGCGGGTGGTATTTGGCCATCACCTCACCAACCACGTGGGCCGATTTACGGAAGCGGGCGGTGTGGCGCAACCCCAGATTTCCCATGGCGTATAGAATACGACGGTGCACCGGTTTAAGCCCATCGCGCACATCAGGAAGCGCGCGGGCAATAATGACGCTCATGGCATATTCCAAGTAGGATTGTTTAACTTCATCAACAATCGGGGCTTTGGTAAGTTTGCCGATTGGTGCTGCTGGCATAGGGAGTTTAGTTTGCATAATATTTGTGGAACGGATAAAGCATAACCCGTAACGTTAGCCGTTGTGCGGTTATTTTTTTGTAGTAGTCGCTGCGCTCGTCGTTATAGCCGATGTGCTTGAGACCATCGTCGTGGGTGAAGCAGTGGTGGTGGGTGTATTTTGGTTAATGATATACCGCAGTGCTTCTTTTAGTTGCACGCGGTCACGTTCTATAATAAGTTGTTCCGGTGTTTGCTGTGAAAAAAGTTGATTCCAATTTTGTTCAGCACGCTGTACTAAAGAAAAATCTGATCCACGGTTCCAGTTCATGAGAGAAAATTTAAGCCACAGTGACCACCCCCATAGGAAAAAGATAATGGTCGAAAAACTAATTACTCCAAGCCACATCCAGCGACGTGCCACTCGGTCACGTTCTTGGTAGCGCGAGAAGCTTGTTTCAGAGTTTTGATTTTGTTCTTGGGTTATGGTTGGAACAGAGAGTTTCAGATTCTCATCGGCAGCATTAACGGTGGTGGCTTTCTTGTTTACTATGGGCGAAGGGCGGGGAATGGTGGCCTCACTAAAAATGAGGCTCGGCATAGGGGCGGTTTTTTCTATTGACTTCTTTTTTCGATTGGAAAATTTTTTAGGACTAGATTTTTTAGAAACCATAAGCCGCATTACAAAATCCAAATAACAAATGTCAAAGTAAATCCAAAATATCAATGTCAAATTTTGACATTTTCGCTTTGATATTGATTTGAAATTAACGAGTTATGCTAATTAACCTCTTTCATTTTAGCCAAAAAACACTTGTCATTCCGAATCCCCGTCGCAGGGGTGAGGAATCTCTGTCTCAATCAACCAACGACGGACAGAGAGATCCCTCCCGCCAGAGGCGGGCAGGCCTCGCGCTGTGTCCGCCTTTGGCGGAAGGCTTGCTCGGGATGACAAAACGGTATTTGAGCCAAATTTAGGGAAAATTAATTAGCACAACTCGTATATTTGTCATTTTGGATAAACTCAGTCGTGGAAATTTTTGTGGTGAACGCAAGGTCGTCTTAAGATTTTTCTAATATCATCAACTTTGTCTCTTCTTGTGGTAAATCTTTTTTCTTAAGAATTATTTTTTTATCGGTACTATCTGGTTTTAGGCCCAACTCTTTAATAAATTCCGTTACAGGTTTGGCAGTGGGGTCTGTGTCACATTGGTAGGCAATTGGGACAACCACTCGTGGCTCAAGTGCGGTCACCAACGCTGCGGCGTCTTCCGCGTTCAAATACCGTCCAACGTCGCCAACCGGTACGAATAAAATATCAACCGACCCCATTTTTTCTATTTCATCCGCCGTGAGTTTTTTGTTAAGAACGCCTAAGTGTACTATCGAAATTCCTTCAGCGTTAATTTTAAAAACAATTGTCCCCGCGGCGGCGGGCCAGGTGGTGATCATAACTTCTTTGAGTTCGACTTCGCCTAACGTGGAGAGCACAAAGGGATTTTGCGATAGGGTAGCGGCATCCTCCTCTCCGGTGGAGAAGAGCGCAATGGTGGGAGAAAAACTGCGCGGAAAATCACCCTTAGTCGGTCGGTAAGCATCAATGAGAACAACAACATCTTCTTCTTGATATTTAGTTTGCAGTTTAACACAAGTGCCGCCGAGCCAGGAGATATGCATATGATAAAAATCCAAAGTCTATAAAGACTTTAAAAGTAGAATTATTTTAGCATAATTTCTGTAGGATGGCAAGATTCACGCAGATGTGGGTATTGACAGTTTACCTTAGTGTAGTGTATAGTATGGCCGTTACTAACATATCGTTATAAGCCCTTCCGCTTTAAGAGGAGGGCACTTAATCTCGACTGAGTCGAGACAGGTTAAAGGTTTCTTTTTTTATTTTAGTATGTCAGATAAAGAGCAAGATTTTAAAGTACTATTTCAGGCCCAAGGGCTGGCGATTCCAAAGGTAGGAGACGTAGTAAAAGGCAAAGTCATTGCGGTAGATCGCCACGTTGTACATATTGATATTGAAGGACTCACGACCGGCGTGGTGCGTGGTACTGAGTTATTTTCTGAATCTCGAGAGTATAATAATCTAAAGGTAGGAGCGGAGGTGGAGGCGACCGTTTTAGAATTTGAAAACGAAAACGGCGAAATGGAACTTTCATTCCGTACGGCTGGGTATCAACGTGCTTGGAACAACATGAAGCAGTGGCTGAAAGATGGTTTAACCCTCAAAGGCCGGGTATTAGGGGCCAATAAGGGCGGCATTATGGTACAGGTAGAGGCGTTAGCAGCATTCATGCCGGTTTCACAGCTCTCCCCCGATCATTATCCACGGGTGGCTGGTGGTGATAAAAATAGAATTCTTGAAAAACTGCGTGAATTAGTTGGTCAGGAACTCGAAGTAAAAGTCATTGACGTAAATGAAGCGGAGGAGAAATTGATTGTTTCTGAACGCGCGGTTTGGGAGGACTCGCAAAAGGCAGTCCTGGAATCGTATAAAGTAGGAGATGTGGTGGAAGGGGAAATAAGCGCCCTCACCGCGTTTGGAGCTTTTGTGCGGTTTGGAGAAGGTCTTGAAGGGTTGATTCATATTTCCGAGATTGCTTGGCAACGTATTGATCATCCTAAAGATATGCTTAAGATTGGTCAAAAAGTCAAAGCTCAGATTATCCAACTTGACCATTCGAAAATTTATCTGTCGATTAAGCGGACGATGGAAGATCCGTGGAAGACGGTGAAAGAGCGTTATAAGATAGGGGAGAAAGCCACAGGAAAAATATTAAAGATTGAACCGTTTGGGCTCATGATAGGGTTGGATAAGGAAATTCATGGGCTGGCACATATTTCTGAATTGTCGGATGAACCCATGGGGAATATTGGTGACAAGTTTAAGCTTGGTCAAGAATTGGAGTTTGAAATAGTATCGCTCGAACCCGCCGAACATCGCTTGGGATTAAAGCTCGCTGGAGTTAAAGGTAAGCGGGCGCGTGGAGTAGCTAAGAGCGAGGCGAAAGCAATGGCGGCAGCTCAAGTAGAAGAAAAGAACGAAAGTAAGAATGAAGAAACAAAAGAGGTCGCTGGTTAAAGGATAAAAGGATAGTGATACGAAATTAAGGATCTCTCTAAATTATTATGCGACATTTTATTAAAAATTTTTTAATTATTTTCTTGGTATTATTTTTGGTTGCAGGGGCCTTGGGTCTGGTGAAGGGCCATGGAGGCGCTAAACCAGAAGTTATTGGTGTTGGCCGCATGGTTGAGGAGATAAATGCTGGTCAGGTAAAAAATATAATTGTTCAAGGCGATACTTTAAAGATTGAGCTGAAAGAAGAGGCGGCGAAAAGCCAGGAAGTGAAGAAAGAACCACAAGAATCGTTTGGTGACATTATAAAAAATTATGGTGTCAGCGATGAAGCGCGTAAACAGCTCAACGTAGAAGTTCAAGAAGAAAGTTCTTGGAAGCTGTGGGCATTTAATTTGCTTCCAGCAATTTTGCCCCTCATTATCATCATGGCTTTTTTCTATTTCATGAGTCGCGGCGTGCAAGGAATGAATAATCGAGCAATGGGCTTTGGGCAGAGCAATCCGCGTCAAGTAAAACCAGAAGATAAAGATCGCAAGACCTTTGCCGATGTGGCGGGGGCGAAAGAAGCTAAAGAAGAGTTGGTAGAAGTTGTTGATTTTCTTCGTGATCAAAAGAAATTTGTGGAGATGGGGGCAAAGATCCCGAAAGGGGTGTTATTGATGGGGTCGCCCGGGACCGGCAAAACCCTTTTAGCCAAGGCGGTTGCTGGTGAAGCTAATGTTCCTTTTTTTCACATGAGCGGTTCAGAATTTGTTGAGATGTTTGTTGGGGTTGGGGCTTCACGGGTTCGTGATTTATTCGCCAAAGCCAAGAAAGCAGCACCGGCGATTGTTTTTGTAGATGAAATTGATGCGGTGGGGCGTCGGCGGGGGGCTGGTCTTGGTGGTGGGCACGATGAACGCGAACAAACCCTTAACCAAATTCTGGTTGAGATGGACGGCTTTGAGGCTAATCTTGGTGTGATTGTTATGGCGGCTACTAATCGTCCGGATGTGCTCGATCCGGCGTTACTGCGTCCCGGGCGGTTTGATCGGCGTGTCGTCATTGATATGCCAGATATTAAAGATCGTGAGGAAATTTTGGCAATTCATGCCCAGGGCAAAAAGCTAGCTTCCGAGGTAAATATTCGCAAGATTGCCGAGCGTACTCCCGGATTTTCTGGAGCCGATTTAGCCAACCTTATGAATGAAGCGGCCATTTTGGCTGTTCGGCGTGGACGCACCGAAGTTGGTGAGCGTGAAGTTTTAGAGAGTATCGAGAAAGTGCTTTTGGGGCCAGAGCGTAAAAGTCGCGTGATGACTGAGCGTGACAAAAAGATGACTGCGTATCATGAAGCTGGCCATGCGATTGTGGGGTATATGCTGCCCAATTGTGATCCAGTACGCAAGGTTTCTATTATTTCTCGTGGTCAAGCCGGTGGTTATACTCTTAAAATGCCGAGCGAAGACAAGCATTATCACACTTTAGCGCAGTTTACCGATGATTTGGCAATGGCCCTTGGTGGTTATGTGGTGGAAAAAATAATTTTTGGTGATAATCAGGTTTCCACTGGTCCGTCCAATGATTTGAAAAACGCTACGCGATTGGCTCGCGATATGGTAACCCGTTATGGCATGAGTACTGTGCTCGGTC
Source organism: Candidatus Magasanikiibacteriota bacterium (assembly GCA_023246655.1). Lineage (GTDB taxonomy): Bacteria > Patescibacteriota > Patescibacteriia > Magasanikbacterales > GWA2-37-8 > JAHFHX01. The sequence goes on along the minus strand of JAHFHX010000003.1, from coordinate 37,523 downwards.
CTCGCACCTTTGGCGAGCATGAGGAGCTAGTCTTTTTAGGTCGGGAGATTCATGAAGAGCGCGATTACAGTGATAAAACCGCCGAAGAAATTGATAAGGAAATGAAACGCCTTATTGAAGAGGCGCAAGCGGTAGCTAAAAAGACGATTGACACACATCGGGAGAAGCTCGAGATACTCGTAAAGGCGCTCTTGGAGAAAGAAACGATTGAACAAGATGAAATTATTGCTCTCCTGGGCCCTGCTCCTCAGAAGATGGTGATAGATGGCGTCTAAATATTCCAGCAATTGTGGTAAAAACAATAGCCCCGTCCGGGGCTATTTTGTTATAATGATTTCTATTAGCCTCGCTTTTGTGGTATACTATGTAATAGTTTAAAGTCAAAAGTTTATAAAGTCCATAAAGTCTTTAAAATATGCATGAACCAACTTATACGCGGGCGCTCACGCGGGCTTGGACGCTCGTATGGCATCACCGCAGTACGTGGGCACTGGGGCTTTTGGCCGTGTTTGTGGGTCAATTTGGCCTGGCGAATTTTATTGGCTATCTGCTTGACAGCGCCTTTGCGCCGGAACCGTGGTGGCCAGCATCGTGGGGGACAATTACCATTAGCAGTTTGAATGAATTTATTTGGTTTATTTGGCTGACGTGCATTATTTTAAGCGGCATTGTGTTTATTATTGTTGTGGCACTTTGTGCGGAGGGAGCACTTATTGCTACGGCGATTCATTGGTATAAGGTGCATACTATTTTGCCGTTGCGTAGTGCCTGGCAGCGCGGCGTGGAACATTTTTGGGAAATATGTGGAATTAATATTTTGGAGAAGGCGCTCTTAGCCGTGCTTATTATGATAACACTTATGACACTTCGCACAGTGTCTCTTGCTACGTGGGGCGGGCTTTTACTGACTATTAGTTTGGTAGCAGTCAGTTTACTTTTGGCTCTCACGGTAACTGTGATGGCTATTTATGCCCTTGGTTATGTTATTGCGGAGCGCCGGAGTATACCAACCGCCGTGGCGCAGGCATGGCAGTTATTTGATCATCATTTTTTGGTTTCCTTGGAACTGAGCATTGTGTTGATAATTTTAAATTTTGTTATTGTACTGGCATTATCAGCTGGCTCGGTTATTGCGCTTATTCCATCTTCCTTGCTCGCTCTTACTGCTGGATTTACCGGACAAATGTCGTTTGTTACGGTGGCGGTGGTTTTATATTTTTTTCTACTCATTGCTGTAGCGGCTTTGGTCGGCGCGATTTTTAACGCCTTTACTACCAGTGCTTGGATATATTTATTTATGAAGATGCATCATGAAGGCATCGGGAGTAGGATCATTCATCATACAAGGAAATTGTTTCGAATGCAGTAGTTTGCCTATAAACAATTTTATAATTTTCAATTCATTGCAGCATATTTTAAAGGAATCTTTCCCGACTAAGTCGGGATGAATTTCTTGCGAAAGAAATTCACGCGAGAATAAATTCATATGTCCGATTTTCCTTCGATAAAAGATTTGGCTGGCAGCGGAGCGTCAGCGAAACCGGTGAGCGGTGGACCAAGTGGTGTCCAGGCCAAATTTTCTCATAAGATGGAGCAGATTACCACTCAGGAGAAAGAGCAGCTCGCAGCCGCGCAAGCGGCCCGCTCTCAGCTTCCGTACATTGATCTGGCAACTTTCCCCGTTTCCTCGGAAGCGCTGAAAGTTATTCCTGAGGAGATCGCTCGCGAAAATGGAACGATCTGTTTTTATTTTACGCCGGAAGAGATGCGGCTTGGTACTGTTGAGCCGCGTCCGGAAGTCGAGGAGCTGGTGTATCAACTGGGTGAACGCCACCATGCCCAAACGCAACTGTACTTTATTTCCGAGCACAGCTTAGAGCGGGTGTTAGCATTGTATGCTAATTTGCCCATTGTCAAATCCGTGAGTAAGGATGTAATTATTACTGATGAAGAATTGGCTCGTTACGAAGGCGGCATTGATAATTTAAAAAGTTTGGAAGAGGCGTTTCAATCCGTAACCATGAGTGATATCTTAACGCTCATGATTGCTGCAGCACTTAAAATAAATGCCACCGATATTCATGTGGAGGCGGAAGAAGGCGGGATTGTGATGCGATATCGTATTGACGGTGTCCTTCATGAAGTGGCGCGTCTTCCTAAGGAACAGTGGAAACGATTTATTTCTCGAATTAAGCTAGTGGCCGCTCTTAAAATTAATGTTACCGACCGTCCTCAGGATGGACGGGTCACCTTAAAACTAACATCAAGTAGTATTGACGTCCGTGTTTCTACTATGCCGACGATTCACGGAGAAAGTGTGGTGATGAGAATTTTGTATAGCGGTAGTCATGTTGTGACCTTTGATGATTTGGGTCTTCGCGGGATGGCATATGAGCGCCTGCGCCGCGAGATTGAGCGACCCAATGGTATGATTATTACTACTGGTCCTACTGGGTCTGGAAAAACCACCACCATGTATGCTATTCTTCGTCTTCTTAACAAGCCCGGGGTAAAAATTATCACCTTAGAAGATCCCATTGAAATTAAGATGGAGGGGGTGAACCAGAGCCAGGTAGATGCAAGCCATGATTATACGTTTGCTAAGGGTTTGAGAAGTATTCTGCGCCAAGACCCTGATATTTGTATGGTGGGTGAAATTCGTGATTTAGAGACCGCCGAAATTTCTATTCAGGCGGCGCTTACTGGGCATTTAATGTTGTCCACTATTCATACCAATAGTGCGGCCGGTGCCATTCCGCGGTTTTTGTCGATGGGAGTTAAATCATTTTTGCTTGCACCGGCGTTAAATTCCGTTATTGGTCAGCGGTTGGTGCGTCGCATTTGTGAGGCGTGCCGCGAAGAAGCCGTGTTGCCAACGGAACAATTAGAGCGCGTTGTGAATATTTTACAGGCTCTACCAACGGAAGAGAAAACCAAACTTAATTTTAATGATTTACATTTTTATCGCGGTGCTGGGTGCTCGGTATGTAGCGGTCTTGGGTACAAAGGGCGAATAAGTATTTATGAAATTTTTATTATGACCAAAGAGATTGAACAGGTTATTTTAAGTAGCAACGTTTCGGAATATATCATTCAGGAATTAGCCGTAAAGGACGGGATGGTAACGATGGCACAGGATGGGCTCCTTAAGGCTCTTGATAAGATTACAACCGTGGAGGAAATATTTCGAGTGGCGGAATAAGCGCATAACGCACAACGTGTAACGCCTCCCTTAGAGGGGTTACGCGTTCCACGTTACACGAATTTTTTTTTATGCTATACTATATCCATACATTTTTAGTCCATACTTTTGTATGATCACCTATCGCATGTCAACCAAACCACCACCAGAGCCACCCGTTCGCTTGTATAAAATAATCGCGCTTTCTTTTTTGGTGTTGACGGTGGTATTATTTGCGGTGGTCGTTTTTATGACGTCAAAAAAAGCCACCATTACGGTGGTAGCGAAAGCTGATCAACGAATTGTGAGCTTGGTAGCGAAGGTTGCCAAACAGCCGGACGGGAAAGATACCATTACGGGTTTGGCGAGTTCAACTGTATTTACCTGGTCAGAACATTTTCAGCCAACGGGCAATAAGACAACCACTGGTGTCGCCAAGGGCACAGCTGTAATTTATAATAAAAGCAACAGTTCACAAACATTAGTCGCCACAACGCGTCTCCTCACTGCCCAAGGAATACTATTTCGTTTGGCGGAGCGGGCAATAGTGCCTGCCAATGGGCAAGTAACGGTACCAGTGTATGCCGATCAACCAGGGAGCACTTCGGATATTGACCCAACTCAATTTACTATTCCTGGTTTATCACCCGATCGTCAGAAACAGGTATACGCGCAAAGTACGGAACCCATGCGGGGGGGGGTAGCCACCATTGGCGTTCTGAGTGATTCCGATCTTAAGGCCGCACAGCAAATCTATGCACAAAAGGCTCAAGCCGCTTTTGCCAAGACACTTCCTTCAACTGTTCCCGGTAAGCATCTGATTATGGCTTTGAGTAACCAGAATGTTGTTTCAAACCATCAGATAGGTGAAGAGGTAAGTGAATTTGTTTTAAATGGTACCAGTACCATAATAGCGGTGACCTATGATGCTGAACAGCTGACCCAGTTGTTAGATCGAACAATAACAGATAAAATTGATCCAACCATCGAAAAGGTAGTCTCAAGCGATGCCGAACCACATATTGCATTAGCTTCATATGATGCCAAAACTGGTACAGCGGAACTTACTGTAGAGCACAATCTGCTCGTGACACTTGATGCCAACGTGGAGACACTCTCGCCCCAACATTTTGTGGGAAAGAGAAAAGATGAAATTGAATGATATATCTTGGGGCTCGATCACGTTGCTTCGGCCGAAATTATTTTTACTCCCTCTTGGATGTTTTCGGCACCAACTGTACCGGATCGGATTAAAGTAGTAGTGAAGAATGTGGAGTGAGAGTTTGTAAAGTCCATAAAGTCTGTAAAGTTCGTAAAGTCTCGACGATCTTGACAGACTTGAAGCGATTGAGTACAGTATTGTTAAGATACGTTAGTATGAGAACCAGCCCAGTTTATCCCGACCTAGTCGGGACCGATATGGTACCACTCTCAGAGTATCTATAATATCTCAATTGTGTCATCCCTCGGTTCTCCGCTCGGGATGACAATTGGTGAAAAAAAGTGAAACGTCGGGTGGAACCGTCCGTGATTTTATCACAGACCCCGATATCGCAGATTTTGCGGTGTCGGGGTATTTTTTTAAATAAATTAACAATGAACAAATAACAACGAGCAAGCCACACTTGTTAATTGTTATTTGATAATTGTTAATTATTTCTATATGGATCAACAATATCTCGATAACTTACGTCATTCCTGCGCGCATCTTCTTGCTGCTGCGGTTAGAAGCATCTGGCCCAATGCACAAAACGCTATTGGCCCCTCCATCGAAAGTGGTTTTTATCAGGATTTTGACATGGGGGACGTAAAAATTTCTGAAGCCGATTTTGAAAGAATAGAAAACAAAATGCGCGAAATTTTAAAAACGTGGGATAATTTTACTATTCAAGAGGTTCCGGTAGAGCAAGCCAAAAAAGATTTTTCATGGAATCCTTACAAGCTAGAGCTGATTGATGAATTCGCGGTGCAGGGGAAAACGATTACCGAGACCAAACAGGGATCATTTCTCGATTTGTGCAAAGGTGGTCATTTAGCACACCCGAAAGACGAAATTAAACATTTTAAGCTTCTTTCCGTTGCGGGCGCCTATTGGCGAGGGAATGAAAAAAATAAAATGCTCACCCGAATTTACGGGACCTGTTTCCCCTCTCAGCAAGAACTTAAGGATTACTTGCATATGCTGGAGGAAGCTAAGAAGCGGGACCATCGTAAGATTGGAGCGGAATTAGATTTATTTGTATTTTCTGAGCTCGTTGGTTCCGGGCTCCCACTCTTTACCCCCAAGGGTACCATGGTGCGGCGTGAACTTGAAAATTTTATTGCTGAACTTCGTTTGGCGAAAAAATTTGAGCGGGTATGGATACCACATATTGCCAAGAATGATTTATATAAAACGTCTGGTCATTGGGATAAATTTGAAGACGACCTATTTCATGTAAAAAGCAAAAAGACCGAGACGCAATTTGTGCTTAAACCCATGAATTGCCCACATCATATTCAGTTATTTGCTGCGCGCGGCCGGAGTTATCGGGAGATGCCGGTTAGATATTTTGAAACCACCACCATTTATCGTGACGAAAACACAGGCCAGCTCCAGGGGTTGACGCGCGTGCGTTCCATTACCCAAGACGATTCCCATGTGTTTTGTCGGCGTGATCAGATTAAACAAGAGGTTGGAGTTGCTTACGAGATTATTACAACATTGTATAAAACTATTGGGATGGAATTGAGAGTGCGTTTATCCACGCACGACCCTGCCAATATGCAAAAATATTTAGGGACGCCAGAAATGTGGAATGAGGCCGAGCAGAATTTGGCTGATATTGTAAAACAGGCTGGCCAAGATTATTCCGTGGGCGTGGGCGAAGCCGCTTTTTATGGTCCTAAGCTTGATTTTATGGGTGTGGATTCCCTTGGTCGGGAATGGCAGCTCGCTACTATTCAGCTTGATATGAACCAACCCGAGCGTTTTAAATTGAATTTTACGAATGCAGCAGGGGTAGATGAACGCCCGGTTATGATTCATGTGGCGGTGCTTGGTTCCGTAGAACGATTTATGGGCGTTTTGATTGAACACACAGCCGGCAACCTTCCGGTATGGTTATCTCCGGTTCACGTTCTGCTCGCGGCAGTCTCCGAGAAACACGCTGCCCAAACTCACACCCTTGCCAAACAATTTGAGGCCGCTGGAATTCGGGTGGCGGTGGATGATGCTGATGAGTCCATTGGCAAAAAAGTGAGGAACGCTGCTAAACAAAAAATCCCCTATATTGTAGTAATAGGGGATAGAGAACTCGACGGCGGAGACTGGACCATTCGGGTGCGGGGGCAGGAGGAGCAGTTGAAGATAACAAAAGAGGAGTTTATTGCCAAAGTACGTACCGAAATCGCCACTCGAAAGTAACAACGATTACAAAATTAAAATTAGCCCTGTTGGAAGGGCTAATTGAGTTATACTTTGATTCCAGGGAGTTCACCAAGTGGAGGTTGAATTGATTTTTTCCCTGCACTTTCGGCAAGTTTTTTTTGTTTTTCTCCCATTGCTGCCGCTGCAGCCGCGCTCTCAGCCTCTTCGTCTGCTGCTTCCTTTGCCCATTCTTCACGAATCCGACCAGGACGGAAAAGATTGTCAACAACCGGATCTTTTGGTGGTGGGAAAGTTCCTGAAAATTCTTTGGAGGACATATAGAAAGAGTTTTTATATTATAAATAAATTTAACTTATTCTTTCTGTTTGGCGGAGAAAAGAGCCTTATCAATTTTGCCGGCTCTTTCGTATCCCACTAATTTACTGAGTTCGACAAAAGCCGCATTCCGTTTGTCTACGAACTCGCTTGCTACTTCTCGGGAACCCTTCGCTTTAGCTGTAAGCTTATTTCGTTTATTGGCTAGGACGATCAGTCCTTGAAGCAAATTACCTAGTTCTGGTGTTACTTCAGTTTTAGAAATTCCTACACGAGTTTCTAGGTCTTCTACCGAAGTAATTGTTTCAGAGATGTCTTGGAAAGAAGCTTCTTCCGCATTGGGAAGATCATAAATCCGTGGTAGTTCTTCTGGCATAAAATTATTTTTTAAGATTAAAGTTAGAGATTTACCTTAAGAGGTGAGGTAGTTTTAGGCGGCATGGTCTTGTGCTTGCCCTTCCTTTGCAGCTTTAGCCCGCTCTTCTTCTTCAATCTCCTTAACAAGTTCATTACCCATTGCATTCGTATCTATCAAATCATCAGGAACAAAATCAACCCCAGGAATCGGTCTGCCTTCAATTGAAATAAATTCTTTTATTCCTTTATTTGGATCGGAAATAGTTTGTTCTTTTGACATAGTAGTAAAATTAATATTTACGTGCGGCAGGGACCGCGTGCTGTAGGGTAGATACTCAACAGCAAATTTAGCTAACATTAGCTAAATTATATTAATAGTATAGCATACTTTTACCCTTTTGTCAATCCCCCCTAGTATTTTTATCATTGTTGTTGAGTTGACTGATAGCATGAGGGTATCTACAATAGGATTTGTTTTTGGTATATAAGTTTTATGGAAAATTTTAAAAAGTCAAAAATTATCATTCTCCTTGGCCCTACTGCCTCGGGAAAGACTGAATTGGGCATTAAGCTTGCCCAGCGGTTTAATGGTGAAGTGGTATCGGCTGATTCGCGGCAGGTGTATACAAAAATGAATATTGGAACGGCTAAGCCTTTTGGTGAGTGGCAATTGGTGGGTGGCAGTAAGGTATATGTAGTTAAGGGTATACCGCATTACCTTATGGATATCATTGATCCAAAGGAGCAAATGAGTGTGGCCCAGTTTAAGGAGCTAGCTGTTGGGTGCCTCTATGCTATTCAAGCGCGCGGAAAATTGCCGATTGTGGTGGGAGGAACGGGGCAGTATCTGTGGGCGCTTATAGATAATCTTATTATTCCGGCCGTCGCTCCCAGCCAGGCGCTGCGGGCGAGTTTGGAGCAGAAATCGTTAGCTGAATTGCAACAATTGCTGCAGCACTGTGATCCAGAGAGTTACCAGGCAATTGACCGCCATAATCCTCGACGGGTATTGCGGGCGTTGGAAGTAGCTATGATAACGGGGAAATCCTTTATAGAGCAGCGGCGAGTAGGGGCACCGTTATTTAATACACTCCAAATTGGTATTCATTGGCCTTGGGAAAAACTCTTGGCGCGAATTAATCGCCGGGTTGAGGAACAAATAGCACAAGGGTTGGATGAGGAAACAAAACGATTAGTGCAAGAACAATATGGTTGGGATCTTCCGAGTATGAGTAGTATTGGATACCAGCAGATGGGGAGCTATGTGCGCGGGGAATGTACCAAGGCAGAAGCAGTGCGCGCCATACAAGTTGCCACCCGGCAGTATGCCAAACGTCAAATAACCTGGTTTAAACGGGACAAGCGAATCAATTGGATTGAGGGAGATGATATTGTAACCGCCGTTGGTTTAATAGAGAAATTTTTGCAGGAAAAATGATTTATTATTTTATGAATAGTGCTAATTAATTTCTCTTACCTCCCCTCAAATAATACTTTGTCATCCCGAACCGCTGTGAGGGATCTCTGGCTCACACGATCGTTGGTTGGACAGAGATTCCTCGTCGGCCGCGAGGCCTCGCTCGGAATGACAATGAGTGCGACTTCGTTGAAAACGAATTAATTAGTGCTATTCATTATTTATTCAAAGGAACTTCGTCCCCCAGAAGTTCTATTTTTTTACCTGTGACGGTATCGTCCGCCTGGATTCGAATTTTTGAGATGAGTAAGCTCTGGGTAGGGTTGTTGCTGTTTAGACTTACCGTAAACGGGGCGCTGGCAACATCCACGGTGGTGGGCAATTCGGCAATATGCCAGGTGAGCTTTTTTGCGGCAGCGTCATAAGTAAGAACTCCTGAAGAAACGTCGCCGTTTGCTTCCCAGTTGATGTCTCCGTAGAGCGTGGCCGAGAGATCAATATTTTTAAGCGCGTGGAAGGTGTTGTTTAGTATCCAGCTTATCGCGAATCGTTTTTTACCTTCCGGAGTGACGGAAACAGCCGAGCGTTGTTCAAAGGTAAGATCGGAATTAACCGTGATGGTAATGGGGTTACTGAGAATAGTGTGAGTTCCCGTTTGGTCACTAAAGGTAGCTGTGCCCCGAACAGTAATAGTTGTATCACGAACCGATTCAAGAGCGAAATTTTTACTATCACGAATTGGTAAACGTATATCAAGGCTTGCCTCCTTCCCCGAAGGTAGTTGCGCTAAGGCAGGGAGATGTTTGGAAGACCAGGTAAGTGTGCCGCGACGTCGCGTATCGCTCAATTGTTCACCTTGAATATCAGCATCAGCGGGGTTGGTGATTTCCGGCCAGTTAAGAAGACTTTGGCGTTTAAGGGCGGGAGCTTCAAAACTCAGTCCGAGGATGGCATTTTTAATTTCGTGACCACTGTTGTTTTGGAGTTGAAAAGTAGTATTAATCAGGTCACCTGGCTTGCTATCAAAATCAGTGGTGGTTCCATTAATCGCAATTGATAGATTAATATCATTTTTAATTACTTCACTTTTAAATTCAGACTTTTCTACTAAGAAATTTTTTGTTGTACTCGGCACACTCCAAAAGAGCCCCGCTCGGATAATGGGTTCGGTTGTGGTGCTGTCGTGCCATTGCCCGGTAATGACTACGTTGAAAGGAGTAGTGGACGAGGGGGTAGGAATAATCCAGTGATTTTTAGTAAGAGCCGGTGAGCTCGATGAGAGGGAAAAATTAACCGGAAACTCAGGGACTATTTCCAGTGGTTCACGCGGCCACCCACCCTTGGCAGCTACTTGGAAGGTGTAGGTAACTGCTGAACCTAGGGTATTTTGGGCGGGGCCGGAGATGGTGAGAGTAACCGGGGCGGGGCCGAGGGTGATTGGCAGTGAGGTTTCTTCTTCAAGAAAGGAAGTTATTTTTTCTGATTGATATTTGAGGGCGGCGCGCCATGAAGCAGCTTGATGAGGAGTGCCAAATTGCCGGCCAGTGATGGTGAGCGTGCCGCTACCTTTGGCCGGAAGAATTCCAATGGTCCATTCAGTTTTTTTATCATTATTTGCGGTAAGAGAACTATAGTCAATTATAAAACCAGCCGCAGGATGGAGTTGTAATAGCACATCGTGTAAGTCAATTTTTTCTCTATTTTCATAGCTTAACGTATAGGTGCTGCTTTGCCCAATGGGTGGGTGATCTGGCCCCACAATAGTTAAGGTTGCTTGGTTTTCTGAGTGGCGCAGTAATTGAGGCCAATAATACCAAAGTATCCAGCCGAGGGCGGAGCAGACTACACTGATACATATCAGACGAAGAAAAAAGTTACCAATGCGGTGTTCTTTTTTAACGGCAATGGTGCGCATATCGGGAATTGCCCCGCGTTCATCCTGGTAAATGCTCGTGAGGCATTCATCAATTTTTGGGTTAGCAACTGCCAATTGGTTCGCAGGAGTTTTGATGCGACGTCGTTGTCGGGGAGTAATTTTTTTAGGTTTTTTTTCTCCCAAGACATGCTCGGAGAAGTGGGGGCGTTCCTCGATCATAGGATTCATAATGAACTCATATTAATTTCAATGCAAGTCTCATAAAAAATATATGCTTATCATTTTTTCTCCATGAGAAGACTCCAAGCGGTGTCTTTTTTAAGTGAATGTTCCTCAATGCGCAGACCATTAGTGGCGGTTTGGCGAGAGGGGCCATCAGTCCAAATTGAGTGCCAGGGGGCGGGAAAGATGATTTGACTTTCGAAGGTAGTTACGGCACCGGATTGTCGTTGCACAATTAATTGATACCGACTCATTGTTTTGGAACTATTCAATACATTCTGTTCATTATTCGTATCATTTCCGCCCGGTGGCCCGGTGAGGGTAAAGGCTTTAAAAGGTAACCGGTAGGTAAATTGGATTTGACTAACCGTTCCTGGTTCGGTAATCACCCAGTTACCAAAGACATATTTACCAAATTCATGAGTAATTCTTGTGCCGGTCGTTTGATCCACACCAATTTCTTTTTCAACCTGCTGGAGCAGAGTATCTTTGGAATACCAGGCTTCTGGGGGGCGGAAGGCTTGTTCTGATGGCCAGGTGAATCCAGCTCCACTTATAAACGTGCTGCCTTCAGGAACATAGATTCTGAGGTAATCAATATTGGTTTGTCCGTAGAGGCCGCCATCGTTATGGCCACGATGTTCGCGGGTTACCGTGACCGTGTCGGTAATGGTGCCATCTTCCGCCACCACTGCTTGATGACTTATTTTTTGGGTAATGGCAGCATCACTTTTACCCCCTTGAATATTAGAGTTGACAACCAGTAGATAATCCTCTGGAGGATGAATCGGAAGGAGACGTCCGGCCCATCCCATACGTTCCAGCGCCTGCTGGGCTGTGGCGTCAGTTAAATAGATCTGCACCTCTTTCTGTTCTAAGGCTTCGGCTAACCCAGTGGCCAGTGGAATCATTCCGCGTGGGGGGAGAGCCGTTATCATGTTGAGAAATTGTGGTGCTAAATCAGCTACCACTTGTTTTGGTCGGTGATCCTGTTTTTCGGGGCCACGTTCAATAATTTCTTGAAGATCGGGCAGTGCGGTGGCGGCAGTTAAGGTAAGGTTACGATTGGAATCGGTGATCGGCCCGACAATAGTAAGCAAGCGTTCTAAGACCGTTGCATTAATGGCAATGACACCATCGGCGGTGAGGTTGCGACTGTGGCGATAAAACCAAAGAATTTTTTCAGCGGTCGTTGGAAAATCAGCGAACCAATTGGCATCTTGAAACTCCCACCGTTTATTCGTGAGCAAAAGCGGTGTTGGTGGTTCGATATAGGCATTGAGTTGACCCTGGACATCGTAGGTGCCCCCGGGTGGAATTTCGAGTTTTTCAATTTTTCCGTCTTTTATGTCGAGCACGGCAAAACTACCCATAAATCCACCAGTAGCACGTAATTCGTGGTGGTTTTGAAATATCAATAGATAACGTCGTCGGCCGGTGCCACCAAACATTTCCAACAGCGGCCGTTCCAGATCGGTTACACGTTGCATGTCGTGGAGGACTTGCCCAAAAATTTCCACAAACCCAGCAAAGGGTGCCTGATATTTTATTGGTAAAATTTCGGGGTCAACGGCTCGCAGATTTTGTAAAGCCTCCCGATAATTTGGGAGTGCAGTGGAAACTCCGGTAAGAATTGCTGCCAGGCGCGCACCAAGCGGCGTCGTCGTTGCCTCAGAAACCTGCTCGGCGGCTTTAAGTAGGTAAGAATTGGCTAAAGAAAGTTCTTCACCAGCGAGTACTAATTGCGTGGCACTTTTGACATTAGTTCCAACGACGGGGAGGTTTCCGAGCACTCCTTGAAGGAGCTGGTGTTTGGCACCCAACGTAGCGCTGGCGAGTGTAAAATGATGTAAAGCTTTGATATTAGCATTGCGCGCTTCGGTGAGGTCGCTCGTTTTAAGGGCAGTAGAGATTGCTACTAAGGACTGTAAACCGTTGATACTGTGTTCCGCAACCTCTTCGGCGCTGGATTTTACATTATTATAATAACTTTTAGCGGAGAGCGGGGAAATGAAGAGCGCTAGTAGAATTACCCCAGTGACTAGGATGCGATGTAGGTTGATAGCAAGAAAGATTGGGAATCGTTTGGAGTGGGCACGGGGAGATAGTGTGGTGTGAGGCAGTGAAATTTGTTTTGGTTGTGGAGGTAGTTGAGCGCGTTGTTTATTTTTTTTAGGATGTAGTAGAAGATAGGTAGCATTTTTTATGAGAGCCCTGAGGTATTGTGGTAGGGTTTTCCACCACTGGGCGATTTTCTTGAGCCGAACTGGGGTAAGGAGTGGAACCACGAATTTCGTGTGGTTTGGTAAAAGATAGGGATTTTTTTCTGTCGTTGGCCGTGGTGGTGAGGATAATTGGTGGTAATAATGATATAGTGGGGTTGATGAAGTTGTCGGCGCAACGCTCGTAACCGTTGACCAAACATCGTGGTGTGATCGTTTAAGGTCAACCAGGTGGGGGGAATTAATTTTTTGATGTGCACGTTCTTCAAGACATACCACGGGTATGGTGGCTGCTTTGGGTCTAGAGACGGGAGCCGATACGAGTAGTTGACAGCGAGCACGATTATGCCCGGCTTTTCCACAGGTACGACAGCGCCGCAAGTTTTTTTTAGCAAGTTCACGAGACATGAGAGAAGAATGTATGCTAAATTGCTGTTTGAAAGTTTAACAGTAATATCTATAGTATACAGCATTTTTAATTAATTCCCAAGTGGGCAACCATGTTGCTTTTTAATTGCAAGTGGCGTACGATACTGATTATTGAAATTTCTATGATCTATTTAAGTGAAGTCCTTGGTGGTCGGGTGAGCGACACCTCAGATGTGGTGGTTGGTAGGCTCAAAGATATTATTATCCACCCAACCACTCGACCATATCCAGCCCCGCAACTTTTAGTGGTACATCACCAGGCTCGTGGAGCGGATTTTTATATTCCGTATGAATATGTTGCTAATGTGAGCCGTGGTTTTGTGACGCTGAAGACATTATTGAAAAACGTGGTTGGGGGCACGCCCGCCGATAATGATATCTGGTTGCAGCGTGACGTGCTCGATCAGCAAATTGTGGACGTAGAAGGAGCCCGAGTGGTTCGGGTTAATGATTTAAAACTCGGTACTTTTGAGGATGAGATGTCGGTTTTAGGAATCGACATTAGTTTTAAGGGAATACTGCGACGACTCGGCGTGGCCGTTCTTGATATTTTTGGGCTATTTAAGGTGACGCTTATTGATTGGCGTAAAGCCCAAGTGGTGGGACGAGTGCTTAAATTGGATACGATTTCTAAAGATCTTACCAAATTACATCCAGCAGACTTAGCTAATATTATTGAGGATTTAACAGTAAAACACGGCAGTCGGTTAGTGCGCTCGCTTGGACCGGAAGCGGCCGCTCACGTGCTCGAAGAGCTGGACCCGCATATTCAAAAAACCCTTATTAATTATTTGGGGCCAGAGCGTGCGGCTGGTATTATGCAGGAAATGTCTATTGATGAGACAGTAGATCTTTTAAAATTATTGCCGCGCGTTGAGGCAAGCAAGTTTTTATCATATCTCCAGGGGAGCAAGTTAAAAAAAGTTGAGAAATTAATTAGCTATCCGGATGATACCGCTGGTGGGTTGATGACAACCGAGTACCTGCAAGCTCGTCCAGACTGGACGGTAGAACAAGCTACAGCCGAAGTGCGGCAACTTTCACCTAAACTTCGATCCATTATGTATTTGTATATTACCGATGAGGAAGGTATCTTTAAAGGGTCGGTTTCAGTTCGACAATTGTTGCTTGGGAACCCTGGTGAAATGCTCAAAAATATTATGAAGCGTCTCCATAAACGGACTGTACTTACGATCGACCAATCGATTAAAGAAGTTATTATGATAATGACTAAGTACGATTTGTATACGGCAGCCGTACTCGACAAAGACCACAAATTGGTTGGGGTGGTGACCATTGATGATGTTATGCGGCACCTGGTGCCCAACGCGTAGACAAGATACACGTAAAATGATTCACGAGACATGTAATACGATGCAGTTGTATCGTTATGACGTGTATCGTTTCTGTCTTATGTTCAGAAAGCTTAAACGGTTGTGGCCAAAGCTCGTCATTATGGCGGGAATCATTGGGCCAGGTATTATTACAGCGAATGCCGATAATGATGCTGGCGGTATTACCACGTATTCAGTGGTGGGGGCGCATTTTGGCACCAAAATGCTGTGGGTGCTTTTTTTACTTACATTTGCTCTGGCTATTACCCAGGAGATGGGCGTTCGGATTGGTTTAGTGACACGTCAGGGATTGGCGGGAGTAATTCGTGAGCGATTCCCTATTGGTTGGACAGTATTTGCGATGGCAATTATGCTGGTGGCCAATATGGGGACCATTACTGCTGAGTTTGCTGGCGTCGCAGCATCGTTTTCTATTTTTGGCGCCAGTAAATATTTGGTCATACCCTTTACGGCGGCAATTGTTTGGTTGGTACTCTATAAAGGTTCGTTTAAAACGACGCAGAAAATTTTTTTAATTTTTTCGGCATTTTATATTGTGTATCTGATTAATGGTTTTTTTATCCATCCAGATTTTAAAGGGGCGATTAGTGATATCTTTCGGCCGAGTTTAGAATGGAGTGCCCCGTTTCTTTTAACACTCGTTGCTCTTATCGGTACCACCATTACTCCCTGGGGACAATTTTTTATTCAATCGTATGCGGTAGACAAAGGGTTAGATGTACAACATTATAAAACGAGTAAGATCGAAGTGTATGCCGGAGCAGTACTTACCAACGTGGTTAGTTTTTTTATTATTGTGAGCACAGCCACCATCCTCTACAAGCAAGGTATTCACATTACGGATGCTCGTGATGCCGCCTTGGCTCTGCGTCCACTGGCTGGCCAATTGGCGCAATTTTTGTTTGCTTTTGGTTTGTTTAGTGCCTCGATGCTAGGGGCGTTTATTTTGCCGGTCGCAACTAGCTATGCATTGTGTGAAGCCTTTGGCTGGGAGGCGGGTTTTGATACTACCTGGGCGAAAGGAAAAACTTTTTATAGTCTCATTCTGTTTGTAATTATTGTGCCAGCGCTCATCGTGCTTATTCCTAAAATTTCTCTTATCAAGATTCTTATTTGGTCCCAGGATTTGAATGGAATTTTGTTACCAATCATCCTTATTTTTGTGATGAAACTTGTTAATGATCGGACGGTCATGAAAGAATTTACCAATAAAATATGGAGTAATCTTGTTGGCTGGGTCACTATTATCAGTATCATTTTAGCCAGTGTGGCGTTGGTAGCGACGAGTGTGTTTGGATATAATTAAAGTTATCTGTTGGGTTGTTGAGTGGTCGTATTTATAAAAAGATAGGGAAGGGGTTCTTGTCGAGCTCCTTTTTTAAATTCTTCATAGCGGTGTTCCACATATTGTTTGATATTATTCTTGAAGTTTTCGAGGTTAAATTTTTGAGCATGTCCATGAATTTTAGTACTGTCCCAGGCATGGTGATTAAAATTAAGGACGGCGTCGAGCAGCGATTCCCAAGATTGGTTGGGGAAAAAGGTGCCGGTTTCGTTGGGTACGATTGTTTCTGTCGCACCACCTTCTCCGTAGGCAATTACTGGTCGGCCACTTGCCATTGATTCTAGCGGGGTGATACCAAAATCTTCGAGTTGGGGATGAATAAAGGCGCGGGCATGGCGGAGGAGCTCGGCTTTCTCTTCATCCGTAATGCGACCGAGGAATTCAACATTGGATTGAGCCATATCACGCAGCCGTTTAAGTTCCGGACCGGTACCGAAAATTTTGAGGGGGTATTTGAGACGATTAAAAGCATGCACTACCAGGTCGAGGCGTTTGTATGGGACGAGGCGGCCACCGGCAACGTAATAATTCGCTATGTTGGTTCCTGGTGAAAAGAGCGCTGTGTCAATTGGTGGGTGCACCACGTCGGATTCGCGGCGGTAATATTTGGCGATACGGTTTTGCACCGTTCGAGAATTAGCCAGAAAATGATCAACACGATCAGTGCTCATGTTGTCCCAGAGGCGGAGTTTGTGGAGGAGACGTGGGAGGAAGGCTTTGATGAGGGCATTGTGGGGCAAGTCTTCGACGTATTTATAATTATCGGCCCAGAGGAAGCGGGGCGGGGTATGGCAGTAGGAAATGTGAAGAGTGTCAGGCCCGGTAATAACGCCTTTGGCAAACACGCTCGAAGTGGAAATCACCACGTCAAAATTTTTCAGATTATGGCTTTCGGTGGCGAGTGGCATCCAGGAAAGATACCATTGGTATTGACTCCGTCCGAATGGCAAACGAGCTAGAAATGATTCACGGATATCAGCATTTTTGAAATGTTGCAATTTTTCCTCATCATGAAACAAAACAAAAATGGGCGCTTCTGGCCAGAGCTCATGGAAGGCTTTAAGGACGCGCTCGGCGCCGCCATCTTGGGAGAGGTAATCGTGGACGAGAGCAAGACGCATATTATGGTAATACATCAACACTGCAACACATCAACACGACAGCGCCGCAGTACTTGTTTTTGGAATAATTCAATTTCTGACCGACGTAATTGTGACGTGACACCGTATAATTCGTCGCGTGGAAATTTTTTTGTAACATGGTAAACTAATTTAACATACTGATGCATTTTGTTTTTGAGGCTATCCTGAAATTTCGTCATATCACCCTATTGTTTTGTCTAAGTGCTGATTTGTTGCAGTGCTGTTGTGTTGAAGTTTTACACTATGCTCCCCGTCCTCTTCAAGATAATAAATGGTGTCTTTACCAAAATAATTAAATCAAGATACAGGTTCCAATTCTCAATATAAAATGCATCTAGTTTAACTTCTTCCTCAAATGTAAGTGCGCTCCGTCCGGAAATTTGGGCTAATCCGGTAATGCCTGGCTTGATAGCAAAGACAATTTTGTGGTGCTTTGCGTAGTTGGCGACTTCGCGTGGCTGATGGGGGCGTGGGCCAACTAAACTCATATCTCCACACACCACATTCCAAAACTGCGGCAATTCATCCACGCTCCACTGCCGTAGGAAACGACCGAACGGCGTAACCCGCGGATCGTTTTTAATTTTGTAGACAGGGCCTGTCTTGCTGTTATTCGTTTTAATGAGGCCTGCTTCAGTTTCGAGGGCGGCCTCCCCCTGGGAGCCAAATTGGGGACCGGTGCAATAATTTTGATACATTGTTCGGAATTTAAGAGTAAAAAATTTTTTACCAAACTGCCCTAGGCGTTCATTTTTATAAATAATAGGACGACCAGTTTCAAAAAAAATACCAAGAGAAATAATTAAATAAAATGGTAAACAAACCACCAATAATAGGCTTGCTCCAACCATATCAAATAAACGTTTCATAATCCGTCCCCAGCCGGTGAGCCGGGTGCGGCGTAGTTCAATAATGGGAATGCCAGCGATGGTAGAGACCGCCATATTGGTAGCAATCGTAGAGAGAAGATCAGCTGAATATTTAAAGACCAGATGATGATCGTTGGCAAAATCGACAGCGGCGAGCGTTTCTTCTTCGTTGGCTTTGGAGTTAGTAAAGATGATTTCATCGGGCTCAGTATCCAAGAGTTGCGAAATGCGTGTTGGGTTAAAATGATCAAACCGACCAACCACTGTATAGCCGAGGCGTGGTTCGGTAGTGAACGTTTGGCTAATAATTTCGGCAATACTATGATTGCCAATAATGATTGTGCGACGGAGGCCTACACCAGAACGGAAACAGATACCTTTAATACCGCGCAGGAGGAGCCTTCCACTGGTTACCGAGACGATTGCTAACCCCCATCCAACTAAAACGAGAAAGCGCGAATCAAATTTTTGTAATGTAAAAAAGACATAAATTGTTATGGCAGCAAACCCGGTGGAACCGGCCATGATAATTCGCGTAAGATCACGAGCGATTTTACGATTTGGATTCGTAGAGTACAGTCCGGATAAAGCAAAAATGATGATCCAGCCAAACGCGACCACGGCAACAATTGGCCAATACCGTGGCCAGCTGAGTTTGGCAGCGAAGAGCACTGGTCTCAGGTGTGTCACCGTTGACGAAAAACGAATGGCATAGGCGCCGAATCCAGCGAGCAACAACATCGCGTAATCCATTGGAAGTTGAAGAAAGGTAAAGAGGAGTTCAAAACGTTTCATTTTAGAAAGGCTTAAAAAGCTTATGAGGCTAGAAAGGCTTACGAGGTTACCCCTATAATTAGTTGTTTACGCCTTTCTAGGCTTTATTTTATCTCTTTTTGTTCCTCTGGTCAATGCTTGTTTGATTGCTTTTTTCTAGCAAAAATGCTATAGTTTTGGCGTATGCAATTGCTTATTCCAAAGTCTGCTCTACCTGATTCAGATCATGCCATTCGTCGGCTTGGTTATGCGCTTCATATCGACCGCCGCACGCATGAGAAGAGTTATGCGCGGCGGTTTGGCCGGGATTTGTTTCCACGACTTCATTTGTATGTAGAGGAGAAAGGGGACCATTATTCTTTGAATTTGCATTTGGACCAGCGAGCCCCGATTTATGTTGGTGTCACCGCTCATTCTGGAGATTATGATGGGCCAGTGGTGGAGAAGGAAATGGAGAGAATAAAACAAGAAATCAATAAAACAATAAAACAAGAAAACAGACAGATTGGCGATTGATTTATTACTTTTTTGATTGTTTGATTTATTATTTTGTTACATGTTCACCGGCATCATTCAATCCATCGCTAGTATAAAAAAGCATGAATACAAAAATGGTTCATTGGTTTTGACGATCGCGACGCCGGCGAAATGGAAATTAGAGCCGGGGGATTCGATTGCAACGGACGGGGTGTGTTTAACGGTGACAAAAGTTGGTAAAGGGTTTTATCAAACGGAGTTGGTGGAGGAAACGTTACAGCGGACGACGTTTGGGAAATTAATTCCTGTAAAAGTAAATCTAGAGCGGCCGCTGCGTCCCACTGATTTTTTGGATGGGCATATTGTGCAGGGGCATGTGGACGCGGTCGGAGAGATAAAGCAGATTACGCTAGCCAAAATCTCACCCCTTCGACAAGCTCAGGACAGGCTCTCCGTCCCTCCCCTTATAGGGGAGGGGGAACGGTTGCCTCCCCCAACAAGGGGGAGGACGCAGGAGGGGGTTTTCACCATTCATTTTCCAAAAAAATATAGTCGTTTAATTGTTGAAAAAGGATCAATTACAGTGGATGGGATTAGTTTGACGGTTGTTGATGTGGGTACGGATTGGTTTTCGGTGGCCTTGATTCCGTATACGTTGAAAGAGACGACGATTGGTTTGAAGCGAGTGTGGGATTTCGTGAATTTGGAATTTGATGTGATAGCAAAATATATTTTGAAAAATAAATTAATTTAACAAAGGAATCTTCTTCGCTCGCGCCGCGCTCGCTACGAAGTGAATTTCTTTGTGAAAAGAAATTCATATGCAAAAAGTTCTCAAAGCTAATTTTAAATCATTCGATGCTAAAAAGTACCGCGTTGGGATCGTTGTTGCCCAGTTTAATCGTGATGTGACCGAAGGATTGCTCAAAAGTGTTGAGAAGAAACTGGCCGAGTACCGCGTTCCGAAAAAAAATATTACCATTTGCCCGGTCGCGGGAAGTGTAGAGATGCCAGTGGTTTTGAAGGCGTTTGCAGAGACGGGGAAGTATGATTGTCTGGTCGCGCTTGGGGCAGTAATTCGCGGCGACACGGCGCATTTTGATTATGTGTGCAAGATTGTTTCTGAAGGCATCTTGCGTGTAATGATGGACTATGGTGTTCCCGTGGGGTTTGGAGTTTTGACCATGGAAAATAAAGAACAGGCGCTAGTTCGATTCCACGTTGGGGGTGAGGCAGTGGAGGCGGCGCTCCAAACGGCGAGGACGATAAAAGGCATAAAAGTAAATGAACGAGAAGAGATTGAGAAGATATTGAAAAAATATTAAGAAGATATTTTAAAATCAAAATACCATCCTTGCGGATGGTATTTTTTGTTCATTACGATAAGCCGAATTTTGTAACCACGGATCTCCAGCACGGATTAACACGGATATATCGGTGTTGATCTGTGCAAAGATCCGTGGTCGGTAATCATTTCTCTAGTTCCACTATTGCTAGTGAAATCATGCCTGCCTTCGCATAAAGCTACGGCGTGGCAAAGCGAGCGAACTTTTCGAATCTCAGAATAACTCTGAGAGACGCTGCTCTTGCACCAGATAGGGTTTAGCACACACCAAGGATTGCTCCAGGGTGGAGTATCGTAGCTGTGATCTCGAGAACCACAACTCCTATACACTTTTCACCTTTGACGAAGCGCTTCGTGGCGCTGAGTCACCCCGTCGAATGACGGGGTTGCCCACTTCTTACGAAGTTCGCTAGTATTGTCTCTGTGCCACTTTCCCGATTGCCATGTTGCCATGACAATGGTGGGTGTTACCCACTATCCTTTTCTCAGCAGGTAGCGAAAGAAAAACTGAGGGTGTTCGGACTTTCCTTCCCGACTAATTTCCGCCAGAGGCGGACAGGCGGGACGATTACCTGTAATGAACAACTTAAATATACTGTACTCTAAAGGTTTTGTCAACATGCAATTGACTTTTTGTCTTTGTTGTGATACCATTAAATTTATTCATTAAACTTTTAATTTTATGAGAGAGACAGGAAGAAGTGGAGAGTGGGAACAATATGTGCAAATGGGCGCCCTGCTAGCCGCTTTGGGTATTCCTATGTTAGACAGTCTTAGAACGAACAACACAGGAGTGGACAGGTCTGCGTCGGTGGCGAAGGCTCCGGCAAAGAAAGCATCAATCGATATGGGAAGGTTAAAGGATACTTTAAGATTGGATGAGATGACTAAATTAGCAACAAAGTATAAGAAAATGATGGATGAGGGAAAAATGACGAAAGACGAGGCCAAAGCAGGTTTTCTTAAAGAACTAGAACAGTTTCGCTTGGCAACAAGTGATATCAAGTTGAATTTTGATCGTGCACCTGGTGGCGATTCAAATTAGTTTAGCATTGAATGAGATTTGAGGCTTTGAGAATAAAAATTCGAGCTTAATTGCTCGAATTTTTTTATTACTGAAAGCTGGGGGGGGGTGCCGCGTCATTCGTCGCGAGGCTCATTCCTCGCAATGACACTAAACTTCAATCACCACCGGTAAAATCATCGGTCGTTTTTCTGTTTTTGTAAACAAGAATTGTCCCACATAATCGCGGATTTTGTTCCTAATGTAGTTGGTGTCGGCCCAATTCAGCGGGTCGGATTCGATGACCATTTTTTTGATGCGGTGGCGGAGGTCTTCGATGAGTTCTTTGTTGGATTTAAGGAAGACAAAACCACGCGAGATAATGTCAGGGTTCTGGATGAGTTTGCCGGTTTTAGAATCAACCGTTGCGATAATTACCACCATGCCGTCTTCGGCGAGTACTTGGCGATCGCGCAGAACAACGTTGGTTTCGTCGCTGACGCCGAGACCGTCAACGAATACATAGTCGGAAGGGAGTTTTTCTTTGGTGAGGATGCCGTTGCCCTTTTGGAATTCCATCACTTGGCCATTATCAGCGATAAATACGTTTTCTTTGGCCATGCCCATGGAGGTGGCGATGCGCCCATTGTAGCGCAACATAAAGTGATTGCCATGTTGGGGGATGAAATATTTTGGGTTGAGGAGACGAATCATTAATTTAATGTCGTCGGCTTTGGCGTGTCCGCCGGCATGCACGTCCATCATTTCATTATGGATGACCTCAGCGACTTTACGGAAGAGGGTATCTTTGAGTCGTTGAATGGTGCGTTCGTTGCCGGGAATAACCGATGAGGAGAACACCACGGTGTCGCTCGCGATCATTTTTATATCGCGGTGTTCGCCGCTCGCGATGCGCATAAGGGTCGCGTTTTTTTCACCCTGGGCGCCGCTGCAGATGATGACAATTTTATTGGGCGGGTATTTGTCCAGGTTCCGCATGTCGATAATTGTTTTGGGGTTGAATTTCATGTAGCCCAGTTCTTTGGCGATTTCCACATTGGTTTTCATACTGTAACCACCGATGGCAACCACCTTGCCCAGTTTTTCCGAAAATTCAATGAGTTGTTTAATACGTGAAAAAAGGGACGAAAAAGCGCCGATAATGATGCGGCCGGGCGCTTTCGCAATGAGCTCTTCCAGGTTCACGCCAATTTCGGTTTCCGACATCTGGTGGCCGGTTTGGGCGGCATTCGTGGAATCTGACATCAGTGCAAGCACGCCCTCACTGCCAATTTTTGCCAATTTTTGCAAATCAGCTGGTGGCTCGCCAATGGGTTGGTAGTCAAATTTCCAATCGCCCGTGTGAATAATAACACCTTCAGGGGTGTGCACCACAATTCCCATGGAGTCGGGAATGTTGTGGTTAACGTGGAAAAATTCAATCGAAAATTTTCCTAATTGTAGTTTGTCATCAATTTTGACGTTGTTGATATTGAGGGGGCGAAGTTCCTTGTAATCATCCTGGCGTTTTTTGATGATGGCATTCGTAATCGGGAGGGCGTAAATTGGCGGGTAGCCCAGATTCGGAATAATATGGGGGATGCCGCCGATATGATCGTAGTGGCCGTGGGTAATTAAGACTCCCCGGATATTTTTTTCCTTGCCTTTGAGGTAGTTCATGTTGGGGATAATGTAATCAATTCCGGGCATATCTTCCTCCGGGAATTGGAGCCCCATATCAATGATAATAATGTCGTTCCCGTATTCAAATAAGGTGCAATTACGGCCAACTTCCTCAAGACCGCCAAGGACGGCAACGCGCAGTTTCGGCTCGCCATTTCCGGAGGTAGGCGCGAGGGGGAAAGGTTGTGAAAAAGGCCTGCTGTGCTGGAGCGGCGGACGTTTTGTGTTGTCGTAGCGCCGACCGGTGTGATAGATTTTACGTTGACGAGATGGTGGTCTCGTTACTGCGTGACTCCCGCGCGGCACGTTGGGCATTACCGATTGCGATGCGCGTTCCAGTGTTGGAACTGTTGTCGTTGTGTTTGACATACCTGAAGTATGAAAATTAATGAATAAAAAGAAGAGAAAGATTAAAAGACAAAAATTTTAAGTGCGGACGGGGAGACTCGAACTCCCAAGGCCGAAGCCATACGCTTCTGAGACGTACGCGTATACCAATTCCGCCACGTCCGCGTTGATAGTTGAGTAAAATTCCACCATAATAGGCAGGTCCGTCTATGGCGGAAAAAGTTCATGCAGTGCGAACGAAGATCGAGGTACTTTATAAACTTTATAATTTTACGAACTTTATAAACTACGTTATTTTTTCCAAATCAGACTTGTTTTCATATACCACGACGAGGCGTTTTTAAGGCGATCGGGCGGCGCGGCGAGTTGGTGGAGATTAATACCTTTAATATTTTTGTTAACCGCAAAGGTGTGGAGGGGGCTATAGAGAAAAATGGCTGGAAGATCGTTTCGGATAATGTCTTGAAATTTTGTATAGAGCCCCATTCGTTTTGTTTCATCCAACGTAGTGCGTCCATCTTCGAGGAGCTTATCAGCGGTTCGGTTTGTATAGAGACTTAAATTTAATCCTGGGTATTCCACTTGCGAAGAATGCCAGAATGGAAATGGATCAGGGTCGCTACCGATTATTTCACCATAGAGTAGTATATCATAGGCGCGGGGTTTAATAATTTCTCGGGCAATCTGCCGGGGAGCGATCAATTGCAGTGAAGCTCTAATACCCAACAGTCGCCACATATTTGTAATGAGTTCACCAACTCGTCGGTATTCGGGAGTATCAGCGGTGGTAATGGTTAGGCTTAAAAAATTATTATTTTTGTCATGGCGATAGAACGGTTGGTCGGGGTTCATTTCTTGGCGAACGGTGGTGGCAATTTTTTTAAGCAATTCTTCTTGGGCGGGAGTGGAGGAAGTAATATTATTTTGACTACTGGTAACCACACTGCTTTTAAGCAATTCTTCAGAACGGATTTTAAAATATTCTTCTGGCTCGACCCGTGTCCATTCCGCATCTAGAAGCGACAGCGCTTTTGGTTTGTCAAAGGTTATGGCCACCGGAGAAACCTTTTTTCCCTCTGCGCCGAAAAATGCCGAATCGATAACGTTACCAGCGCCTTCTAGCCCCTTCTCTACAATATTCTCTTTGTCAAGGCCGAGCATCAAAGCCTGGCGCATGCGGTCATTTTTGAGGAGCGGCTGTCTCCCTTGATTAAAGAATAGAGCGGTGTATTGAGGGAATTCTAAGGTATGCAGATCAATGCTTTTAATTGGGAGTTTTCCCGACAGTTCATGAGGGACAAAACTGATGGCGCTAACATTTTGGCTTTTGAGCGCTTCAATCGCTGTGCTGTAATCGGTAAAGAATTTAAATGTAAGATTTTTAAGGAAGGGTTTTTTTCCAAAGTATAAAGGATTTTGGTTAAGAGAATAGGTTTGAATTGTTCCGTTCGAGTCCTTGGTGAGTTTACTAAACATCCACGGTCCGGTGCCCACTGGTTGCAGGTTAATGGTAGCAAGTTTTAGATTAGAAGGTGGAATTTCTGACCAAATGTGAGATGGTAGAATGCCTACCGTGAGACTATGAAGAAAGGGGGCAAAAGGCTCTTTGAGAGTACAACGTACGACAGTATCATCAATTTTTTCAACCCGCACTCCTTGGAAGGCTGGTAAGAGCGTACTGCCTACCTCAGGGTTTTGAGCGCTCTCGAGGGTGAAAGTTACATCATCAGCGGAAAAAGGCTCACCGTCAGACCAATAAATATTTTGTTTCAGTTTAATGGTATACGTTTTTCCGTCTGGGCTTACCGTAACATTTTCGGCCAATTCAGGCACGAGCCCATGTTCGGTAGTGGTAAATAAGCCGGCGTAGATAAGTGTTACGAGATCGCTATCAATATCATTTGCATTTGCAAACAGCGGGTTAATATATTTGGGTTGACCAATCAAGGCTTCGCTATATTCACCACCTTCTTTTGGTCCAATTGTGGAGTGGTGAATTACATAGAGCGCGCTGGTCAGGAGGGTAGCGCTCATTATTATTCCTATACAAAGGCTCACGAGTTTTTTTTCCATTGGGCTCAGAAATGAGGGAAGGTACTTTAGTTGTGACCAACGGGGAAGGCGGTGGTTTTGTAAGCGAGTAACCAATCGTTGATCAAGGGCCAGTGAAGAGGATTTATTTTGGATTTTGCGCTGGAGCCAAACAACGAGTCTGTTCCATTTCATAAAATAACCAGGCAATTAAATACAGCAATGAGAGGTATGAGGGTGACAGCAAGAGAACGCAACGACAGACCAGGGCGTGCCTAAGAATTATTTGAGAATCGTAATTAAGGTCGTCGCTGTTATACTAGATGACAAGGCGAAGGAGAGAGAAGCTGAAGAAAAGAAAGGTGAGAATAATAGTAGCGTAATGAAATATTTTATCGAGTCCACGACGCGTAGCATACACGTTGCCCGTACCCCCAAATACTTGCCCTAATCCTGAGCCCTTTTGTTGCAAGAGGATGAGAATGGCAATAAAAAGCGCCAAACTTAATTGAATAATATTATAGATAATTTCTTTCATAGAATGACCTATACTATAACAAAGCTTGTGAGATCTGTCAACTAAGTAACTTTATTGCCAAACAATATTGATAATTTTGATTATATGGTATACTATGTGATAGTTTATAAAGTCCCCGCTAGAGGCGGGGCCGCCTCGGGCGGAAAAAGTTCATCAAGTTTATAAAGTCCGTACAGTTAGAATATACTATGGAAATTAATGGGAGAACCGGGCGGTGGTATCAGCATTGGTGGGGAGTTGTGCTCCTTAGTTTCGGAATTGTTGTTTTGTTATTGGTGAGTGTGGTTGGCGTCTTAACCGGTCGGTATTGGTGGCAGCTCAAGCAGGGAAAAGGGACGGAATTGGCAAAACAATTTACAGGAAATTTTACCGCTTCGCTTCCTGGCAATCGTCCGGGGAACGGTATCATCAATCGGGCAGCTCTCGAAACCGCTGATGATCCTTGGCTCGGTCGTCAGTCGGCACCAATTGTGATAGTAGAATTTATTGATTTTAAGTGTCCTAATTGTAAGCGAGCGCTTCCTATAATGCGACAGGTACTTCAAAAATATGGCGACAAGATCCGATTTATTGTGCGTGATTTGCCAGTTGAATCAGCGCATCCTGGAGCGACTGAACTGGCTGAACTGGCTTCTTGTGCCCTATCCCAGGAGCGGTTTTGGCCTCTCTATGAAATATTATATGCCGAGCAAGAAATATTGCCCGTACCATTGGCCAGTGAGGATATTGAACGTCTGGCGATCCGCGCTGATCTTAATGTAACCGCACTTCGGAATTGTTTTAGTTCTGCTATGCCGCAACGTGAGGTGCAGCAGGATTATTTGGACGCGCTTCACTTTGGCGTACAAGGCACACCAACTTTTTTTATTAATGGACATAAGGTAGAAGGGGTAGTACCATTTGAGACGTGGGAAAAAATACTCTCGAATTCATCTCAGTAAATTATGTTTTACCGCTATTCCTTGCTTATCATATTATTAGCATCATTACTTTTTCCTCTCCCGGCTTACCCCGCGGAGCAGGCTAAGACTATCCCTGAATTTAATCCACTTTGTTGGAAGGAAAAAGATTGTTGCGAGGTGCGCGCGGCAGCAATCGGCAAGAAATGTGAAGATCTCCCCTCGGCAGATCGTACCAGTGGTTGGGTGACAGGTGAGGAACCGTGTGCCGATAAGGGTTGGGGCAAGTGTTTACCGGCCGGTAAAACTGTAACGCAGATTAGATTTGGTGGCAAAACACAATTTGCTCATGTGGGTGAATTTATTCAGGTGATATATCGCTATGCCGTAACTATCGCCGCTATTGTAGCAGTGATTATGATTATGGTGGCTGGGTTTCAATGGGTTACCTCTGGTGGGAACAGCGAAGCAATTACCAGCGCAAAAAAACGTATCGGCGGGGCACTGATGGGGCTATTTCTGGCCTACATGTCTTATTTTATCTTAAGCGCAATCAACCCGGCGTTAGTTAACTTGCGTTTGCCACAGGTATGGATGTTGCGTCCGCAGCGATTATCGCCCCAATTCTGCTCTTTTGCTCCTTCGACAACTTTATTTTATCAAGCAGCTGATTCCAGGCCAGAGGATCAAGAAGCTCTGCCACAATCTCTCCCGACTGATTTTAATTTTGAGAAACAGGGGTATCCTTATAAAAGCGATCGAGCAGATTTGACGTTTTATTGTGGTAAACGTTTTTATATGCAAAATGGTGGTTCAGCAACTTGTACCGGTGATCGTTGTAGAGCTGGTGAAGGTTGTTTCCCTTTTGCTCTGAATCAACAGGGAGAAGTTGACAAAGCGGGAAAGGTATTCTCGTGTTTTCCTGGTCAGTTGGTTATCCATTATTACGTTGATTCAACAAAAGAGAGCTTTGCACAATTATTTGGTGGTAAAACCCTTGAAGGGACTGATTGGCTTGATGATGATACTTTTGTTTTTTGGGGGGTTTGTAAGAGTGAAAATCCTCAAAAAATAAGTATTGGAGATAAGTGGGAAGAATGGGGTGGGGGATCGGAGATATTAGATGTTAAAAAGGTTAAAAACTCTTCCACTGGTTTTTATGAATATTATGTTTTTTTGGGTGGTTTTGATACAGTTCACCCTCTTTCTCATTGGAATTGCCCCAGTGGGAGCGATTTGGTTGGGTTTGCTTTTAAAAGTGAAGTTGGCAGAAATTGGAGTTGGACGGATGCTAACTTGTATATCGGTCAGCGCGGTGGATCTGGTTCGGCGGCAATTGCAGGAATTTGGCCTGATGTGGGAATCACAAATTATATTTCTTACGAGGAATTAGTTCGAAAAGGTGTATATTTAGAAGTTGGCCTGAAGACGGAAATTCTTAAAAAATTAGAAGAGAACACTGGGACTGAGCCGACTAAGGGAGAAACCTTAGGAAGCAAGTGAAGAATTGAAATTATTTTTATGCAAGGAAATCTTATTATCAAAGGAGCCCGAGCTCATAATTTAAAAAACGTTACCGTTAGCATCCCTAAGAACAAATTGGTGGTGGTGACAGGGTTATCTGGTTCCGGAAAATCGAGTTTAGCATTTGATACTATTTATGCAGAGGGGCAGCGACGTTACGCTGAATCGCTGTCGAGTTATGCGCGGCAGTTTATGGATGTGCGTGACAAACCAGATGTTGATGCCATTGAAGGATTGTCTCCAACTATCGCGATTGATCAGAAAGTGTCAACGCAAAACCCCCGTTCAACAGTTGGCACGGTTACGGAAATTTATGATTATCTTAGATTACTCTTTGCTCGCTCAGGCGTGCAATATTGTCCAGAGTGTCGAGTGGCAGTGGAATCGTGTACGCCAGGGGGGATAACCGAAAAAGTACGAAAATACGCCCGGCAGGGTGGGCCGGTGAGCATCTATGCTCCGTTAGTACGGAATGCCAGGGTTGAGCCACGGGCACTGCTTGATACCATTGAGAAATCTGGCTATGAATGGATACGGATCGATGGGGAGAAATGTAAAATTAACGAAGTCGCGACGTACCACTTTGATCCACACGCAACCTATACAATTGAATTGCTTATTGGCACTATTACGAATATTAAAAAAGAGGATCCAACGCGGTTTGTGGAGACAGCGCTTGATTTGGGAAATGGGCTGGTGGTCGTTGGGACCGAGGAGAAAGATTATCTGTTTTCAATCGTTGGTTTGTGTTCGCGGTGTGGAAAGCTTATTCCGCCGCTTGACATGCGAAGTTTTAGTTTTAATAGTCCTTATGGGGCGTGTCAGCGTTGTACCGGACTCGGAGTCACTATGGAGGTTGACCCAAATTTAGTAGTACCCAATACCCGTTTAACCTTAGCCGAAGGGGCTATTCAGCCTTGGACTAGGATTACCGGAAATCAAAGTTGGTATCAAAAAGTTTTAGCAGCGGTAGCAGCTGCTCACGATTTTTCGGTGCACACGCCACTCGCGGAATTGCCATCTAAAACAGTCGATTTAATTTTGTACGGGACAGGTGAACAGTTGTATCAAATTGAGGGAAAACGAATTACCTTCTCTGGAGTGATTCCGGATTTAATGCAGAAACATTTGGACACTACTTCTGATTATGTTCGAAAAGAGATTGAACAGTACATGCGGGAGCGTATTTGCCCTATTTGTCAGGGAAAACGTTTGCGCTCTGAATCTTTGGCGGTGAGGGTAGGGGATTTTACGATTGCAGAATTTTCTGCCATGAGTGTAGAAGAATGCCGAGCATTATTCAGTAAATCAAAAGTAGAAAGCCAAAAAAATATCCTGAGTAAAGTTGCGGGATCAAAAGTTGCCGAATCAATTATTAAAGAAATCGTTCCACGTTTAGAGAATTTAACTCGTGTCGGTTTGGGATATGTAAGTTTGAGTCGCGCAATGAATACCCTGTCGGGTGGCGAAATCACCCGCGTACGACTTGCATCGCAACTCTCAGCTGGCCTCACGGGCGTTATCTATGTGTTGGATGAACCATCGGTAGGCTTGCATCCGTGTGATAACCAAAAACTTATTGAGACACTGCACTACTTGAGGAATTTAGGGAATAGTGTGTTAGTTGTAGAACATGATCCGGCGATGATGCTCTCTGCTGATTATATAATTGATGTTGGTCCTGGGGCCGGAGTGTATGGCGGAGAAATTGTAGCGGTTGGAACTTTAGCAGAATTTAAAAAGATAAAAAATTCAGCAACTGCCGATTATTTGTTTGGCCGCCTAGACATGCATGAGTTATGCACAAAGAAGGTGACTAAAAAAGATATTGGTACGTCGCTTGTTATTATGGGCGCGAGTGCGCATAATTTAAAAAATATTGATGTTGAAATACCGCTGGGAAAGTTAGTGAGTGTTACTGGTGTTTCTGGTTCGGGGAAATCCACCTTAGTAATTGATATCTTAGGGAAGGCACTTTCCAAATATTTCTATCGGGCTAAAGATGAACCAGGGGCGCACAAAAGTATCAAAGGTTTATCCAATATCGACAAAGTTATTGCTATCGACCAGTCGCCAATCGGGCGAACGCCGCGAAGTAATCCGGCCACCTACACTGGTGTATTTACCCTTATTCGTGATTTATTTGCCTCACTCCCCGAAGCGCGCATGCGTGCTTATGATGCAGGAAAGTTTAGTTTCAATGTAAAAGGTGGTCGTTGTGAAGCTTGTGCCGGTGAGGGGTATGTACGGATACCGATGCAGTTTTTGGCCGATGTCTATGTAGAGTGTACGGAATGTGCTGGGTCGCGGTATAGTCAGGAAGCCTTGGAGATTCACTATCATAACAAAAATATTGCGGACGTTTTAAAAATGACGGTTGAAGAAGCTCATCGTTTTTTTAGTGAGTTCCCTGCCATTGCAGATAAACTCAATATTTTACGAGAGGTTGGTTTAGGGTATGTAGCACTGGGCCAACCAGCGACTACCATTTCTGGTGGTGAGGCACAACGGATTAAACTAGCTCAGGAGCTATCGCGAACCTCAACCGGAAAGACGTTATATATTTTAGATGAGCCAACCACGGGGTTACATTTTGATGATACTAAGCGATTGCTTAAAGTTCTGATGCAATTAGTGAGCAAAGGAAATTCGGTAGTAATTATTGAACATAACTTGGATGTGATTCGCTGTAGCGATTGGGTGATTGATCTTGGACCGGAAGGCGGTGCTAAGGGTGGTGAAATCGTGGTAGCCGGGACCCCGGCAGATATTAAGAAGAATAATAAGAGTTGGACGGGACGATACCTATAGTCTGTAAAGTCCATAAAGTTTATAAAGTCGAAAGTCAAGGTTGTCCCAAGTGAATCCCGATTTACTCGTCGGAATGACGACTTCCAAAGAGGCCACTTCGGAGGAGATCTCTGTAAAATAAAAATCCGAGAGTTAACTCTCGGATTTTTTAATCTGTGTTACGCTTTCTTTTCCTGCATTTTGCGTTTAAAGTCTGTTCCGCGAAGATAATTCAACTTGGCGCGACGAACTTGGAAAGTACGAACTACTTCAATTTTATCAATTACTGGTGAGTAGATTGGAAAGATTTTTTCTACACCAATACCATCGGATTCTTTGCGTACCGTAATGGTGGCGCCGGTTTCAGCACCATGTTTGGCAGCAATGATAGTGCCTTCAAAAATTTGGATACGTTCTTTTTCTTCGCCTTTGGCGTTGAACTCTTTAATTTTTTGGTGGATTTTGACGACCATGCCGGGTTTGTAAACAAGGGTGGTAGTCAATTGAGAAGTTTCAGTCATATTATAATGAACAAGTAACAAGTAACAAGTAACAAGTAACAAGTAACAAGTAACAAGTAACAAGTAACAAGTAACAAGTAACAAGTAACAAGTAACAAGTAACAAGTAACAGTCGTGATTTGTTAGTTGTTACTTGTTAATTTATTAGAAGTGGGCCTATTTTAGCCGAACTAAGCTTTTTTGTCAAGCATTTTTTCCCCATTGAGATACGGCTTAATAATTTCAGCTATCTTTTCAATCGTTTCGCCAAGTTTGCCTTCGGCGTTGACGATGCGGAAGTCGTAGTCGCCAGACTGCGCAATTTCTTTTTCGGCGATGGCAAGGCGTTCTTTAAGATTAGTTGCGGGCACACCACCACGTTCCTCAATGCGTTTTCGCAGAACATCGAGACTTTCGGGAAGGAGGAAGATGGACAGGTGTGAGATACCAGTTTTGTCAAAATTATGTTTGCCATTGACTTCGACTTGAGTGAGAACAAGGGAGTAACGCGTGAGAGCTTCATTAAGGCGTTGCCGTTCGGTTCCGTAATAATTTCCCGCGTAAAAATTATATTCAATAAAATCACCTTGTTCAATTTTGGTTACAAATTTTTCGGGGCTGATAAAATGGTAATCAACCCCTTCTTGGTTTCCTGGGCGGGGAGGGCGAGAGGTGGTGGTGACAAAGCGGGAAGAATTTGGAAATATATTTAGAAGTGCATTAATAACCGCATCTTTGCCACCCCCAGAGGGGGAGGAGATAATGACGAGAAGACCAGGCATAGTAGGTGAAGAATTAAATGAGTTGTTTTAAGAAAGAGTCAAGTTTAACCGGTAGCGGTGATTCAAACGTTTGCCTTTGCCCTTCCAGGTCGTTAAACGATAGTTTAGTCGCATGCAAAAACAGTCGGCCCAGTTTTTCGTCCCAATTTCGTTTACGTTTTTTTTGTATGTAGAGTGGGTCGCCGACCAGGGGATGATTATAAGCCAACATGTGTACGCGGATTTGGTGCATGCGGCCGGTATGGAGAATAACTCGTAGGAGTGTGAAGTTGACGAAACGACGCTCGACAAGGAATTCGGTTTTGGCGGATTTGGCGTCGTTCACCTCGGCAACCACCCCGTGGGCCCCTCCTTCGTAAGGAGGGGTTATCGTTGTCCTCCCCTTACGAAGGAGGGGCGCGGAGGGGTCTACCGTCGCGGTCGTTGCCAGGAGCGGTCGCGCTGCCATTCTGTCATACGTCTCCGAACGCGCAATCGGGAAGGTTAAAATGTCCCAATCTTTGGCTACTTTGCCGTGGACTAGCGCCCAGTATTCTTTTTCGATCGTTCGATTTTTAAATTGATCTTTGAGATGATTGAACATCTTTTGTGTTCGAGCGACAACGAGAAGACCAGAAGCTTCTTTGTCCAGGCGATGGACAATGCCGGGACGGATTTTTGGATCATCGCCTACTTTGCTAATTTCTGGATATTTTTTGATGAGAAAATTGACAAGTGTATTTGTCTCATTGGCTTGGGTGGGGTGAACAAGGAGGCCAGTGGGTTTATTCACGACGATATAGTCGGTGGTTTCGGCGATGACGATTAGTGTCATTGCGAGCGATAGCGAAGCAATCTCCCTGTTTTTAGAATCAGCCTCATTAGCACGAGCGGCACTCCGGTTGGGGGATTGCCGCGTCGCTCCTTCGTCGCTCCTCGCAATGACAATGACGTCGCCTCCTCGTACAACTCCCCCTACTTTTTTTGGCAATTCCCCGTTAATCGTTACTTGGTTGTCTGCAATTAATTTTTGGCCTTGGGAGCGGGTTAACGAAAAAAGTTCCACGAGTGCTTTGTCGAGGCGGGCGGTTTCAAGGACTGTAGCGGTTAGTACATTTTTTTTCATAATTTTTAGGGATGAATCAAAAACAAAATGGAATTTTGTTTTTGTGAAGCCCGACGCATTTCCTGACCGGAGGGAAGCAATTTACAAGCTTTGCTTACAGTTTTTGTTTTTCCCATAGATCGTAAAATTTCCCCTGTTCACGATATAACTTTTCAAATGATCCTTCCTCAATAATTCGGCCATCATCAATTACCACAATGCGATCCATCTCTTTAATGGTGGTAAGGCGGTGCGCGATAACAATGGCAGTAACCGCTTGAAAAAATTGGTGCAGGGAATCTTGGATTTTTTCTTCGGACTCAACATCCAAGTGCGAAGTGGCTTCATCGAGGAATAAAATTTGTGGTTCTTTAAATACCGCCCGGGCAATACCTACCCGTTGGCGTTCGCCACCAGAGAGTTTAACGCCTTTCTCGCCGATGAGGGTATCGACACCGCTCGGAAGTTTTTCTAAAAATTCCCGGACGTGCGAAACCATGAGTGCTTTTTCCAGACGTTCGGTATTTTGCGATGCAACCGGTACGCCGAGCACGATGTTGTCGCGTAGCGAGAGATTAAATACTTCGGTATCTTGCAATACTACCGCGGCGTGGGCGGCAAACGAGCGGGCATCAACCGCTTGGATAGACGTGGTATCGAACAGAATATCACCGGTGAAATTTCGGTGTTCTTTAAGAAGTAGTTTAAACAGAGTTGATTTGCCGGCACCCGAAAGACCAACGATGCCGACCCGTTCGCCCCGCTTGATTGTCAGATTCAAGCCTGAGAGCACCTGATTACTCCCATACGCGAAGGAGAGGTTTTTAATAGAAAGAGTTTGCCACTCTGCTGGGAATTGTATCCCGCCGCTCTCGGCGGTAGTAGTGGCGTGCGTTTGTATATCGGCAAAGCGAGCGACATTGTGGCGCGCAATAGCAAATTCTTCAAGGCTTTCGCTAAATTGTTCGGTGGTGTCGCGCAGGTTGGTAAAATAGGATATAAACATGATGACGAACCCAACCGTATAGTGGTCGTGCGCCACGCCGTAGATAATATAGGCGACAAATAACAATCGGACAATATGCCCGTAGGTTCCATTAATCATTCCCGTACCTTGGAAAGCGGCAACTCGTCGTTCAATTCGACGATAGAGTTCGTCCGCTAACAGATGTAAGCGGTTACGCAGCCATGGGTACAGTTGCATTACTTTAGTGGTGCGGATGTTGTTAATAATCTCAAAAATAAAACCACCCACTTCCTCTTCTTGGCGGTTAACGTGGCGCGCTAAGCGGCCGGCTCGTGTCAGCAGTGGGCGTGAAATAAAATAATAACTCACGAGGAACAAGAATAACAGCAACCCAATTGCTCGGCTCGTGAACATAATCACCGCGAGCATGCTAATGGTATGGCTTACAACAGCAATCCAATGATCTTGCCATAAACCAAGTATACTCTTAACGCCTTCAGCGCCTCTTTGTACACGTTTTATTTTATTGCCGGTGTCTTCGGCCTCATGCGCGACGAGGGGCCACTTGGTTAATTGATCGAGCCCATCGAGTTCGGCATTAATAGCGGCACGCTCCCGTAAGCGATTGCCGATCAAGCGACCGGAACGCTGTCCCCCGAGTCGGACTATTGAGCTTACTCCCCATAGGCCAAAATAAATATAGATCGAAGACAAAGGGGCGCCACGGCTAATTTGCGTAATCATGATGGCGTAGAGGTAGGGGTTAGTCGTAAAGGCCAGTTCGCCAATAAGGCGAAAAAACGAGCTCGCAAAAAAAGCCCAAGCGTTGGGGCGTACGTAGTGCCACAGTATCTTTATGAGTTGAGACAGCGACAACGAGTAATCAATTTTATCAATGATGGTTTCGTTCGTCATGGATTTGTCGTGAACAAAAAATTAAACTCGAGGACGAAAATTAGGGTTCATCCCTCCGCCTAATGGTTTTGAAATACTCGGAGTAACACTCGGTCGACGATTGAGAAGGTCTTTAATACTGCCCGCCGCGCTCTTCGTCGGCTGTCCAGCGTTACCGCGTACGACCTGGTCGCCGCGGGTTTGGAACGTGGTGGTTTTTGTTTTATCGTAGATGCTGGTCATCGCTTTTGGTTCACTGCTCTCCTCCATGCGACGGGCTGCTTGCCAGTTGCGGACAGTGGCGGCTCGTTTGGCAGCCACCTGTGGGTTACTGGCAGCATTCTGTGATCCGAGTGCGGACAGAAGAAGTTTAGCCGCTTTTTTTTGAGTGGTTGTTTGAACCGCTTTTTTTTCAATGAGGTGATTAAGCAGTTGGCGCTGTTTCATTTCGGTGAGGCCGCCACTGCGAACGTGGTGTTCAACTTTAGGATCAGCACCTTTTAAGTGTTGCATAATAGTACCAACTTGCCCATGGAGACTTTTGAGCGGGCTGTCGGTATGAAGCGCAATGCGTTCGGCAGCTTTTTCAATACTTTTAGCTCCGTAGGCTTTAGAAATTCCAGTACTAATATTACCAACCAAGTTAGAGATGTTTTTGAGGCTGGGTGGTAGGGGGGAGAGTGTAGACATAGTTTAATTATTTATTTTGTTTATATTAGGACTTTCGCGTTTCACTGTCATCCTGAGCGCAGCGAAGGATCCTCCTTTTGGGCAGGGTGATTGTAGCTAAGCGGAAGATCCTTCGCTGCGCTCAGGATGACCATTTAAGGTCAAACGTCAAAGTCCTATATATTATTTTACCCGTAGATATTTACGTCGTTCTGGAAAAATATCCATGTGCTTGTGGGCCTGGATGGAATCGAACCATCGACTTCCACCTTATAAGGGTGGCACTCTAACCGCTGAGTTACAGGCCCACCCGCACATGTCTATTTTATCCTTCGCTTATAATTATAAGGTTAGCGCCTTAACCCCTAAGCTATAGACACATTAAACATACAACAGGCGTAGGTATTAATTGTATTTGGAGCAGTTCAATTTTAGCAGACGAGCTAAATCTTTTCAATGGTACGGATTTTGTGCTTGGAATTTTTTGTATCGGAGTTTGTGACTTTTATCCGTGCCCCCAATTCCCGAATTTCATCTCGTAAAATGGCGGCTAATTCAAACTCCAATTTTTTTGCCGCTTCCCGCATTTGTTCCTCTTTATCTTTAATAATTTCCGGGAGCGGCCGTGCATCACCCTTCATATCAAGTTCCACAATCGCACTGGTTCGTTTACGTGTTGATGTGTTGCGCTGTTGCTGTGTTGATGTGATGCCAAACTCCTCCAAAATATTTCTAATCGTTTTCTCAATTGTCTTCGGCGTAATCCCATGTTCCTTATTATATTGGAGTTGAATTTTTCGCCGCCGTTCCGTTTCAGCAATCGCTCGTTGCATTGATCCAGTCATCTCATCCGCATACAACACCACCTGCCCATTCACATTGCGCGCCGCGCGACCAATCGTCTGAACCAGCGACGTCTCGCTCCGTAAAAACCCTTCTTTATCGGCATCTAAAATTGCCACAAGTGAGACTTCGGGCATATCCAAACCTTCCCGCAACAAATTAACACCCACCAGCACATCGTATTTCCCCAATCGCAAATCCGTAATCACCTCAATCCGTTCCAGGGTATCAATATCGCTGTGGAGATAGGCAACTTTCATTTTTTTCTCCTT
>JAHFHX010000015.1 GCA_023246655.1 Candidatus Magasanikiibacteriota bacterium | reverse complement strand
TAAAATTGCCACAAGTGAGACTTCGGGCATATCCAAACCCTCACGTAACAAATTAACACCCACCAGCACATCGTATTTCCCCAATCGCAAATCCGTAATCACCTCAATCCGTTCCAGGGTATCAATATCGCTGTGGAGATAGGCAACTTTCATTTTTTTCTCCTTAAGATATTCACTCAAATCCTCCGCCATTTTCTTCGTTAAGGTAGTTACGAGCACGCGTTCTTTTTGTTTTACTCGTTCATCAATGCGAATAATTAGGTCCTCAACTTGGGACAGGCCGCTCATTGTCCCCTCCTTACGAAGGAGGGGGTAGGGGGAGGTCGTCGGTTGCGAAATTATCGCATCTTGGACCCCTCTGTCCCTAGGGCGGGCCACCTCCCCTTCTAAAGGGGAGGAGAATTTCGGTCCTTGCGGAGTAATAGGGCAAACGATGACCTCCGGGTCAACCAGCCCCGTTGGACGTACGACTTGCTCAACGACCTGTTCACTCTCTTTCAATTCATACTCAGTCGGCGTCGCCGAGACGTACACTAATTGGTTAATTCGTTTCTCAAACTCTTTATACTGGAGTGGTCGATTATCGCGCGCGCTCGGGAGGCGGAATCCATGTTCAACGAGCGTATCTTTCCGCGCCCGGTCGCCGTTATACATTCCCCTGATTTGAGGAACCGTCACGTGAGATTCGTCGATGATAGTAAGGAAACCAGCTGTCATCGCGAGGCCCGAAGGGCCGTGGCGATCTCCCCGGGGAGATTGCTTCATTTCACTCGCAATGACAGTTGCTGAATGTCCAAAATAATCCAACAATGTAAACGATGGCTCACCCTCGCCCCGCCCTTCAAAATGGCGTGAATAATTCTCAATACCATTGCAATACCCAATATTTTTTATCATTTCCAAATCATAGGCCACCCGCCGTTTTAATCGTTCGTACTCTAAAAATTTTCCTTGCCGTTCAAATAGAGCCAGCTGTTCCTCGAGTTCATTTTTTATTCTAGTAAACGCCTGTGATCGAGATGTCTCACTCACTACATAATGCTTCGCTGGAAAAAACCACACATCTTCCTGCTCCCGTTTCACCATCCGTGTAATCCTATCAATTAACTCGATCCGTGTAATCCGTGTCCCAATCTCTAGACGATAAATCGTATCCTCATTCACCGGCATGATTTCAAACACTTGTCCGTGCAACCGAAACGATCCGCGTTTCAACTCGCTGTTCGTCCGCTCAAATTGCATTGCCACAAGTTGTTCTAGCATCGCTCGCCTATCTAGTTCATCCCCACGCCGCAAGTGTAACACGATTTTTTCATATTCCTTGGGAGAGCCCAAACCATAAATCGCAGAAACTGAGGCGACAATAATCACATCCCGCCGAGAAAGCAGGGCCTGCGTGCACGCATGCCGCAAGCGATCGATCTCGTCATTCACTTGTGCTTCCTTTTCAATATACGTGTCACTGTTTGGCATGTACGCCTCGGGCTGATAGTAATCGTAGTAGCTGACAAAATATTCTACCGCGTTCTCCGGAAAAAATTCTCTAAATTCATTACACAACTGTGCTGCCAAAGTTTTGTTGTGAGCGATAACGAGTGTTGGCATCTGCACCGCTTGAATCACATTCGCTATCGTAAAAGTTTTACCTGATCCGGTCACCCCGAGCAGGGTTTGTTTCCGCATCCCTTGTTCCAAACCTAAGACAAGCCGTTGTATAGCTTTAGGCTGGTCGCCGGCGGGTTGATATTTTGATTTAATTTTAAACTTCATAAACTCCGTCGATACTTAATCAACTCTTGAACACTAATAATGTGCAGGTCGTGTCGCTGAGCAAATAATTGCAAATACGGCAACCGAGCGGATCGTCCATTTCGATCCAACACCTCACACAAAACACCCGCCGGTGTACACCCAGCAAGTCGCGCCAAATCTACCGCCGCCTCAGTATGTCCGGCGCGTTCAATTACTCCGTCACGCGCTGCAACAAGTGGAAACATATGCCCCGGTCGGCGTAAATCCTTGGGGCGAGTTTTTGGATCAATCGCCGTTAGTATTGTCTGTGCTCGATCAGAAGCTGATATTCCCGTCGTCGTACCTTTCACTGCATCAACCGAAATTGTAAATTGAGTATGAAAGGTAGCCGTATTTTGTTGCACCATCAACGGAAGTTTGAGAACTTTCGCGCGTTCTCTAGTAAGCGCCAAACACACCAACCCGCGTCCTTGCGTAATCATAAAATTAATCGCCGTTGGCGTTACTCGCTGCGCCGCCATAGTAAGATCACCTTCATTCTCTCGCGTTCGATCATCCACCACAATCACCATCTTACCTCTTTGTAAATCTTTCACTACTTGCTCAATTTTTGACATATGAGCTTCATCTCCTTATCTATTTACTTTATGAACTTTACAGACTCTATGGACTTTATGGACTAATTTAATATTTCTTTTCTACCATACTTTCTGCTACCCCGATTAAAAATAAATTAATAATCAGTGATGAGCCACCGTAACTTACAAAGGGCAAGGTTACTCCGGTGATTGGCAGAAGGCCGATATTAGCCCCAATATTAATAAATAATTGACCAAAAAAGAGCACAATGATACCGCTTACTGTCACGGCAGCAAAATCATCGGTCGTGCGTTTCACTAGTGTTATCAGTCGCCACAGGAGGACGCCAAATAAAATTAATAGCACAGTCACGCCCGCGAGTCCAAGTTCCTCTGCAATAACGGAAAAAATAAAGTCAGTTTGAGCTTCCGGCAAGAATTTAAGCTGTGATTGGGATCCAAACCCTAGGCCACGTCCAAAGAATTTTCCGGCCCCCACCGCAATAATTGCTTGGGTACTATTATATCCTGCTCCCAGAGCATCACGTTCGGGATTAATGAATGTGAGGATGCGCGCTTTTTGATACGGATGCAGCAGTACAAACCAGGCCACAATGGCCCCAATAACTACGGCGCTGGTAAGCCCTATAATATAACGAGGGCGGGCCCCTACTAAAAGCATAATACTAAACCAGATAAGCCCGAGCAGTACCGCCGAACCTAAGTCTGGTTGTAACATAACGAGTAGTATAGGCAGGAGCGTCATAATACCAGTACCAAAAAAAAAGAGCGGACGTTCAAAGCGCCTCCCAAAATGATAGACGATGTAGGCCAATATAAAGATAACGCCTACTTTAGCAACTTCCACTGGTTGGAATGAAAACCCCGCCAAGCTAAACCAGCCCCGGGTACCACGGATTGTGCTGCCAAAGAATAATACACCAAGGAGTAAGAGGAGGGTGGCGCTATAGAATAATTTTGCATAGGAACGAAAAAACGTATAGTGGAACAAGCCTCCCGTTATCAAAAAGGCGAGTCCAATACCACTGGCTAAGAGTTGTTTTTTAAAATAGATAAGTTGTTCCGTGCGGGAGAGATCAACACTATATATTGCCGCTAGCCCCATGACAACTAATAAGAGTGCTGCTACTGTCAAAAGCCAATCAAAGCTACGAGGAGAGAATTTGCGTAAATAATTCATAACATCAAAATCAACCTCCATGACTTTAAGGACTGTGTCGACGGGATTATCACGTTGGGGGTGGCAAGTATACTCGGTTGTTGTAGAGGTTGATGAGGGGGAAAATTTTTATTTCACTCACATTCAAATTCAGAGCAAAGCTCCGCAGGTCTACTGCATATTCTGATAACGCCGGAAGTTGCCGCAGTCGCAGCGGTATGACGCCAACCAATTCTCCTCCGGACAGAAGACCCACATATAGCTCTGGTTCAACATATCCGTAAGGACTTCGATTTATAAGGTTAAATTGGATAGAATAGGCACCAACCCCAGCCGCCGGATTCGGGGGGTTAAAGACAAAATTTTTTATCTCAAAATTTAATCGTTCTTCTTGCCAATTTTTGGTATTCACGACGGTCTTATTTGAAATTCGTCGCCAGCGCACATTTTCTAATGTTACCACAATATTCCCCGATGAACTTCCTTGGTCGGTTCCGAATTCGGCAAGCGGTCGCGTTTCCCCAGGTAATAAAAATGCATGGTGTCGTTTACCAGCTCCACCATTAATAACAAAAATATAATCAAATTCAACAAAA
Organism: Candidatus Magasanikiibacteriota bacterium; assembly: GCA_023246655.1. Taxonomy (GTDB): domain Bacteria; phylum Patescibacteriota; class Patescibacteriia; order Magasanikbacterales; family GWA2-37-8; genus JAHFHX01. The sequence goes on along the minus strand of JAHFHX010000015.1, from coordinate 18,371 downwards.
AAACGTTCGTTGGGATTCGCCACTTCGGCAACTGCATCATATTTATCAACGCCGCTTTGGAATAGTTGTGTTCCTAGAATAGTTAATGGTTCGGGAGCAAAATGGGGGTGAAAATTGGTGTAGTTAGGAAAGTTGCGCAAACTATTATATAGAGATTGATCGTTAGTAATACCAAATATAATATAATCTCCCCAGCGCCACAAACTAAACCCCCATAAAATGATAACCGCGCCGATGAGCCCACCCACCAAGAGGCGATATAATAATACCTTGTTATGTACAAGCCAGAGACCGCGCTTAAGCTGTTTATTATTAAATTCGTTCAATGCATCCACATAACTTAAATAATTAGGTTTTTTACCGGTTATTTTTTTACCATTGTTTATTGTTGGCTCGGCATCAGTGTGGTTGTTTTGGTTGTAGATGTTGAGCATAGCGTTATGTGCGAAATACACATTTCCTGACCGAAGGGAGGCAAATTACGAAAGTACGAAAATATATAATCGCTTTCGTATTTCGTACATCCATTATACCCTAATCTACTCTTTTTGCCAAAAAATCAAATGCTTTCAGTCCTTGCCCTCTCTGCTATAATGTGGTAAAATATCTGCACAATTTTTTTAGATCGAGCCGAAACGAAATTCCGCTCGCGCGCGGAATTTAGAATTAGGATTTAAAATTTTTACCTTTATGCCTATTCGCAAAGTACAAAAAGGAAGAATCGAAGCGAAACGGACTACAGACCACAGACTACAGACTCCCACAAAACAGAATCAATCGACCGTAGTCCGTAGTCCGTCAACTGTAGTCAAAGCTTCAACCCCATCGACCATTGCTAAATCAAATCTTAAACCTAAGACCTTAAATCCTAAATCGAGCACTGGCTACAGCGCTGCCTCTATTACTGTCCTCGAAGGCTTGGAAGCAGTACGTCGCCGTCCAGGCATGTACATTGGGTCAACCGGCCCCACCGGCCTTCATCATCTTATTTGGGAAGTAGTTGATAACTCCATTGATGAAGCCATGGCAGGTTACTGCACACACATTACCGTTACACTCCTCCCGGATCACTTAGTAGAGGTACGTGACAACGGTCGTGGTATACCGGTGGACATTCATCCGCAAGAAAAAGTTAGTGGACTTGAGGTTGTTCTTACTAAACTTCACGCCGGTGGTAAATTTGGTGGCGAGGGCTATAAAATTTCTGGCGGTCTCCATGGCGTGGGTGTTTCCGTTGTTAACGCGCTTTCCACCTACATGAAAGCGGAGGTGCACCGGGACGGCAAAGCTTATATGCAAGAATATAACATCGGCAACCCTCTTAAAAAGGTAAAGGAAATTGGCAAAGCCAAAGATACCGGTACCATTATTACCTTCCGCGCCGACAATTCTATTTTTGAATCCATTGATTTTGAGTGGAAAACCATCATCGACCACTTGCGCCAGCACACCTACCTTACCAAGGGTGTGCATATGATTATTAAAGACATGCGCAGTGCTGAAGAAAAAGCCAAAGATGCAACTGCGCTCAATTTCCCCAACCCCATTTATCAATTTTATTTTGAAGGTGGCGTAGCGTCGTATGTACGTTTTCTTAATCACAATAAAGAAGTCAAACACGAAAACATTTTTTACATCGATAAAGAAGCCGAAGGCGTACGTGTGGAAACCGCTCTTCAATACAACGATGAATTCTCCGAGTCACTCTATGCCTTTACCAACAACATTTTTAATCCCGATGGCGGCACGCATGTGGCCGGGTTTCGAACCGCACTCACGAGAAGTATTAATGCCTATGCTCGCAATAAAGGATATTTAAAGGAGAAAGATGGTAATTTAAGCGGCGACGATGTGCGCGAAGGTTTGACGACCGTCATTTCTATTAAAATTCGTGAACCGCAATTTGAAGGTCAAACCAAAGGCAAACTCGGCAATATGGAAGCTAAAACCGCTGTTGAGGCGGTGCTGGGCGACGCCTTTTTGATTTTTTTGGAAGAACATCCTAAAGATGCTGAAGCTATTATTGGTAAATGTGTACTAGCTGCTAAAGCGAGGGCGGCTGCCAAAATTGCTCGCGATACAATTCTGCGTAAAGGGGCATTAGAGGGTTTTACTTTGCCAGGAAAATTAGCCGATTGCTCCAGCCGCCATGCCGAAGAGTCAGAATTATTTATTGTGGAAGGTGACTCCGCCGGCGGCAGCGCCAAACAAGGTCGGGACCGTGAACATCAAGCCATTCTTCCGTTGCGTGGTAAAGTGCTCAACGTAGAGCGCGCACGTCTCGATAAAATTCTTAGCAACAACGAACTGAAATCTCTCATCATTGCCATGGGAACTAACATTGGCGAAGCATTTGACATTACCAAACTCCGCTACCATCGCGTCGTCATCATGACTGATGCGGACGTTGACGGCGCCCACATTCGTACGCTCTTACTCACCTTCTTTTATCGTCATTTCCCTGAACTCATCAAACAGTCACACATCTACATTGCCCAACCGCCACTTTACAGTATTAAATATGGCAAAGAAATGCATTACGCCTATAATGATGACGAGAAGGCAAAAATTTTAAAAGAGCTCGAACAAACCAAAGCTGAGAAATCTCAATCTAAAAAAACTAAGACTGAGATTGAGACTGAGATTGAGAATAAGATATCCGAATCAAAGGATGAAGGATCAGAACTTCAATCCCTCGTCATCGCTGGGTTCAAAGTCAATATTCAACGCTATAAAGGTTTAGGAGAAATGAATCCGGAACAGCTGTGGGAAACCACCATGAACCCAGTCAATCGCCTCATGAAAATTGTCACGGTAGAGGATGCCGAAGCGGCCAACGAGACATTTGAAATTTTGATGGGAGACGAAGTAGAACCGAGAAAAAAGTTTATTCAAACCCACGCGAAACAGGTACAGAATTTGGATATCTAAAATATGGAAATCTTCCTAAAAAGTCTCGCGTCAGCTGTCGTCACTGTGCTCATTTTACTATTGGCAAAATTTTCTGGTCCAAAACTAGCTGGGGCTTTGGGTGGCATCCCCATCATCTTTGCGGTTACCTATGTTTTAGTAACTGCTTCCAACAAAAATTTCTCTAGGGATTTTCTCGTCGGGGGAATCTATGGAGCCATGGCCGGAATTTTCTTTAGTGTAGTTCTCCTCTTGTTAAATGCTCATTTTATTAAAACTCATTGGCTTAATTTTGCCGCCGCTTATCTATTATGTTTTTTGTTTGCTCTTGGCCTCGTGCATCTTACTTCAAAATAAAGTTTCCACACCTGCTTCTTGACATTTTCCCACCCTTATACTATACTAGTATAGTACTTCAGCCCACCAGGGGCTGTTTTTAAAACCGCAATTTGGTCTACAGACCGCGGACTACAGACTTCAGCACCGTTTAGTCGTAGTCGGTAGCGTAGTCCGTAGTCTTTTTAACAAACACTCAATTGTATGAATATCGTAACTCCAGTAAAAAACTACTTTGTCGGCTCGTACGCTGAGATGAAGAAAGTCACCTGGCCCACTAAACAACAAACCATCAACTACAGCTTGTTAGTTATCGGTCTAAGCATTGGAATGGCGGTGTTCTTCGCTGTTTTAGATTATATTTTTAATTTAGGAATCACCACCCTTATTTCTCGTTAAACTGAAACAAACAGGACTATAGTCAACAGACTACGGACTACAGCACAACCAAAATGCCGGCCGTAGTCAGTAGACCGTAGTCCGTAGTCCAAATTTATGGCTAAACAAACCCTCAATCTTGGTCGTCGTTGGTATGTCCTCCATACTTATAGCGGCTATGAAGAAAACGTAAAGCACAATATCGAGCAGCGTATCGAGTCGTTTGATATGCACGATAAAATTTTTAATGTCTTAGTGCCAAAAGAAAAAAAGATTAAGATTAAAAACGGTAAACGCACCACGGTAGAAGAAAAAATATTTCCCGGTTATATTCTGGTTGAGATGGTAGTAACCGATGATTCTTGGTATATGGTGAGAAACACCCCTAATGTCACTGGCTTTGTGGGCTCAGGTACTACCCCAACACCAATCGATGAAAAAGAAATGGAAGGGCTTCTCAAACGCACCAGCGGCGCTGCGGAACCGTCACACAAAATTGATTTTGAAGTTAATGATGTGGTGAAAATTACCGACGGTCCATTCAAAAACTTTGAAGGCAAAGTGAGCGCGGTTGACCATGAACGTGGACGTATTAAAGTGCTAGTGTCCATGTTTGGTCGCGAGACCCCAGTAGAATTGGATGCCTTACAAGTAAAAAAGATTTAAAGCCCAAAAGGCTAGGAAAGCTTGGGAAGCTGGGGAGGCTTGGTACTCTCCGCTTCTAGCCTCCCAAGCATTCTAAGCCTCCCAAGCATTCTAAGCCTTAAAATTATGGCCAAAAAACTACTTACCCAAGTCAAACTCCAAATCCCCGGCGGCGCTGCCAACCCCGCGCCCCCCATTGGTCCGGCGCTCGGTCAGCATGGCGTGAACATCGCTGGCTTCTGCAAGGAATTTAACGACAAAACCAAAGATAAAAAAGGTGAAATCGTCCCGGTCGTGATTTCTATTTACGAAGATCGTAGTTTCACCTTTATCATGAAAATCGCCCCGGTTCCGGAACTTATTAAAAAAGCGGCCGGCATTACCAAGGGTTCCGGCAAACCACTCCAAGAGAAAGTAGGCAAAATCACCAAAGCCCAAGTCCGCGAAATTGCTGAAAAGAAAATGCCAGATTTGAATGCGAATGATGTGGAGGCGGCCATGCGGATGGTAGAAGGGACGGCGAAGCAGATGGGGGTAACCGTTGAGTAAAAAGTTTGTAAAGTTATAAAGTAAAAATCCGAGCGATGAACTCGGGTTTTTTTTGCTGATTTATTGATGCCGTTTCATTTCGCTGTCTTCCTCGCCTTCCTTCGTTACTATCAATTCTCTAATCACTTTATTAACATCGCATCCCCGAAACTGATTGAGGTTATCGCGACCTCAATCATCCTGAAGTCGCCGCAGCGACCGAAGGATCTTAATTCACTTTATAAGCATAGCATCCCCGAAACTGTAAAATCTATAATGCTGTTCTACCGCCTCCTTATAACACTGTAACATAAATTGTCGGTCGTCGGCAAAAGCGCACACGAGCATCAAAAGTGTTGATTTGGGAAGATGAAAATTGGTAATCAAGGCATCAACGATTTGGAATTTAAAGCCGGGGGTGATGAAGATATTAATGTCGCCGGTGTACGGATGGACTACGGTCGACGGACTACTGACTACGGCTCGTTCGTGCTGTAGTCCGTAGTCTGTGGTCTGTAGTCTCGCAACACCCTCAAGCGTTCGCACGGTCGTCGTCCCCACCGCGACCACGCGTCTGCCTTCTTGTTTTGCCTGATTGATTATATCCGCATTCTTTGCGGTTATCTCTACCCATTCGCTATGCATGTGGTGCTCTTCAATTTGCTCCGACTTCACTGGCAAAAATGTCCCCAACCCCACGTGGAGTGTCACCTCCGCAAATTGCACACCTTTTTTTTCTAATTTCTCAATCAACTCCGGCGTAAAATGAAACCCCGCCGTCGGCGCCGCTACCGACCCTTCATGCTTTGCGTACACCGTCTGGTATCGTTCATTCAATTGTTCATTGTTCATTGTTAATTGTTCATTACCAATGTACGGTGGTACCGGTACTTCCCCATACAAATTAGCCTTCGCCCGCACACTCATATCATCTTCCGCAAACTGCATTAGTATCGTTCCATCTTTTTCTTTCAACATCACCTCGGCTTCAAAACCCGGCGCAAATCGCACTTTCATCCCCAACCGCAACTTGCGCCCCGGCTTCGCCAGCACCTTCCATACAAATTTATTTTCCATCGGCCGCACCAAAAAAATTTCCACCTCTCGTGCGTTCAAAATTTTTCCGGTCGGATGCAGTTTGGCTTCCTGCGCATCATCAATATCATCACTGGGGATATCAAGAAGGATATCACCTTTGAGCCGTGCTTTAAAAACTTTGGTATTATTCCACACTAATAAATCCCCCTCGCTCAAATAATTTACGATATCATAAAAATGCTGATGCTGAATGTCATGGGTTCGTTTGTCCGCTACCATTAAACGCGAAGAATCCCGCGGGGTGACGGGGGTTTGAGCAATCAAATTTTGTGGTAAATCGTAATCAAAATCTTTGGTTAACATATATAGACCGAATGGAACACCGATCTAACGGATTCAACGGATACACACGGATTCGTTCCAATCCGTTAAATTAGTTTAATCCGTGTTCTATGAACGCAAGTATTTCCATACATTCTGATTATGCTCATCCAAAGTCCGCCCATAATGCATCGTCCCACTTTTATCACTCAAAAAATACCAGTATTCATTTTTTTCTGGATATAATGCTGCTTTGATTGACTCCAAGCTTGGATTGCAAATGGGGCCTGGAGGCAGGCCAGGATATTTGTAGGTATTCCAAGGAGAATCAATATCTCGCTCCCGCTCGGTGGTAAATACGGTGCCGGTTTTATCTATAGCATAATGCACGCTCGAATCAACTTGAAGCGCCCAGCCTTTTTTAAGACGACGCCATAAAATATCAGCCACCTTGGCGCGATCCTCATTGTGCTTTACTTCTTTTTCGATAATACTCGCCATCGTAAGCAGCTCGTGAACACTATGACCAGCTCTTATTATATTTGGATACACATCATCTGATACAAGCTGCTGTTCTCGCTCAACGAAAATTTTTTTTAACACCTCCAAAAGAGAGGCGTCTTTATATGCGCGAATTGTCTCGGGCGCTATATATCCTTCATAACTCACCAATGGCGCAGTAGTTTTCTTTTCTTGAAAGATGGTTAAAGCCAAATCAATATATGGTCCGCGGTTACCAACCGGGCGATAATCAACCGCCGGCTCACCAGTAATTTTGTATACATCTTGCGTGCTGCTTGCCAACCCTTTAATAATTAAATACTCTGCCACCTGCCGTAAATTCCACCCTGGAATAATCGTGAGTGTTACCTCTTCACGCGGTGGCGGCGGCACATAGTGCGGATGCCGGTGACGATATTCACGATAACCAAAAAAACCAGCTCCTAAAACTAGTAACAATAGAAGAACAAATTTGGTGTTCAAAAACATGGTATAAATGACAAAATCCTAAATCCTAATTCCAAATAAAAATCCCAATGTCCAATCCGCCAGCCACTATTTCCCTATCTCTTTTTGTTATTTGACATTTTCGTTCCAATTCTCTCTTGCCCACGCCAACCGTTCGGGGGATCCAATATCTACCCACGGACGATCCGATTGATAAACAAACAAATTAGTCATTCGGGGAAAAATATCATACTCCATACTAAATGTTGCTTGCGTGGGAAAATATTTTTGGACTTGCTGATTAAACAAATATACGCTGCCGTTGATAAATCCGGGTGTGTGCTTGCCTTCTTTTTCGCGGAAGGAACGTAGATGAAAACGGTTGTCGTATTCCAATGTACCATAGCTTGCGGTATCAGGGACCTTGGCCCCTAAAATTATGCCATCGGTCATGGGACGCAGACACCCAGCCATGTCGGCCAAATCAATGGTGGTTAAAATATCGCCATTCAAAATTAAAACTGGATCGCGCACACGCGTTAAATAGTGCCAAGCATTTTTAATTGCCCCGCCCGTCCCTAGTGGCTCCGACTCTATGGCATAAATAAAATTTACCCCATTTAGATGTAACCCGATTTGCTTGTACAATACCTGGGCCAAATGGCCGGCTGCCAACACCACTTCGCTGATTCCCAAAGATCGGAGCTTCTCTATCTGCCACTCCAATACGGTTTTGTCCTTTATTTTGAGTAAAACTTTGGGTATATTTTTGGTAATTTCGCCTAGCCGCGTCGACAAGCCACCGCAGACAATTATTGCATTCATATACCATGATAATCAATATAATCGAGCGCCCGGCGTGCACACGTCTCTGCAAAGACATCAGCTATTTTATGGTGAACAATAAGCTTTTTAAAGGCAGCGAGCGACATGGTTGTAACGGTAATATCTTCGGCTTCCTCGAGTTGTTGCTTAGCAATGCGTTTCACTCCCAAGGCCAAAAAATGATGTACGGTGCCGGTGGTGTATTTTCCTTTAATGCTCGTGCCGAGTGAAACCAAGCGTTTGGCACGATAACCAGTTTCTTCTAGAAGCTCTCGCCCTGCGGCTGCGGCTGGTTGTTCACCCGAATCACAATACCCCGCTACGAGCGTTCGCAATTTTTTTTCTACATTTACATAAAATTGTTGAATAAGCACCACGTGATGTTGAGCTGTTATGCCCACAACCATAACAAAGTCTTTACCACCCTTCATGTTAAAGTGCTTCGTGTTGCCGTTTGGCAAACGAAACAACCAATCTTCAACGACGGCATGGGGCTGATTAAAAACAATTTTTTTCTTTAGTAACTTCCATTTTTTTAACATAATAAATAATGTAACAATTAAAGATTACGACAACACTACCAACACATAAAAACTGAGCATGGCCACGAGCCCCGCTACTGCTGCGCCACCTACAATATCAAACGGATAGTGGACCCCGGCATAGATCCGCCCCCAACTAACCCAGAGGGCAAGCGGGCAGAGACCCCAACTCCAGGGTAAATGAAACACCAGTGCCATAAAAAAAATAAGCCAGGCTGACATAGCGTGGTCCGAAGGAAAAGATTTCCAATTCATGAGCGGGGTAAACAGCAGCTTGCTTTCGGGGTGTGTTATATGTGGTCGTGGTTCCTGCACAATAATGCCAATCACAATGTTTATAAACCAACCGAGCGTCCAAGCCGTGCCAAGAAATAAGAGCGGCCAGAGCAGAGCTGGTTTGTTTGTTCCATAAGCGGCTACTTCACTCATAACAAACCATCCCACCATGGCGATTACGATCCATTCGGCACCAGCCCGTCCTACAGCATCTACCCAACGATACTTGCCAACCAGTCTGTTTATTTTTTGAAATAGCAGTACATTGAAGTTCATATCATTTTGGTTGCAGAGATAAGTGTATCGTGGAAACGCGCACCGAATAGTAACTTGGGCAAACCAGGAGAATTTATTGAACTTCACTCTGGACAACTTTTGAGTATCGTATACATTGGTTGTCTTTAAATTCACAGATACGGAAGTAACGTTTCCCCGCAGGAATATTTCCCCAGACACCCTCGCGATCTACACCGCTCCGGCGATACCAGAACGCATCCGGATAGAGTGGCTCCGGTTTAACACTATGGAGCAAAAAGAATGTTTCAGTTTTAGGATCCATATCTTTGGGTGCTTCCCAGGTGAACTTGACGATGCCAGGATTTAAAACTTGTACTACCAGATTAAATTCATCGCCTGGCGTTGTTGGGTTGTTGGCAGTAGTGGAAGCGGATTCTTGGCTTTCAGGTGGTGTGGCCCCGGGCGTTGGTGAATATATTTGTTGGCAACCACCACCCAGTAATACCAATGCCAGTGGTACTAGAGCCAACAAAGTTACAGATTTAGACATAGATATATGCATATTATTAAAACTAAAATAGTTTAGAATCTAGCGTGTAGTATAAGCAGTGATTAACTTTTTAGCAAGAGGGAGCCGTTATTGACAATGCCTCGAAAAATTCGTAGTATAGGTTTAGTTCGTTTTGTAATATACAAATTGATATTAAGGCCCGTTGAGGGTCTTTTAGTGCTTATTTATGGCAGAAAACAATATCAATCAGTTACAACTCCAATATGAGATGGAGGCTGCTAAACTTCGTGGTACCAAATATTAATATGCAGGATAAAATTATAATTAAGGGAGCAAGGGAGCACAATCTGAAGAATATTAATCTTGAGCTTCCGCGCAATAAAATGATTGTGTTTACGGGGTTATCTGGCTCAGGGAAGTCGAGTTTGGCTTTTGATACCATTTTTGCGGAAGGCCAGCGGCGCTATATCGAGAGTCTATCGGCGTATGCGCGGCAGTTCCTCGGCGGGATGCAGAAGCCCGATGTAGATGAAATCGAAGGTTTGTCTCCAGCAATTTCGATTGATCAAAAAGCACACAGCGCCAACCCACGTTCCACGGTGGCAACGATTACCGAGATTTATGATTATCTGCGTGTACTTTTTGCGCGCGTGGGTGAACCACATTGCCCGTTGTGCGGTATGCTGATTAAAAAGATGACAACGGATGAGATGATTGAGCGGATCACGTTGTCATTGCGAGAAGGAGCTCGCGCGACGACGAAGCAATCTCCCAAACACGCAAAATCCTCAAAACGGGGAGATCGCCACGTCGCTCTCCCGAGTAACTCGGGATCGCTCCTCGCGATGACGGGAGAAGTGACGATCCTCTCGCCCATAGTGCGAGGACGAAAGGGGGAATATTATCAGATGCTCTATGATATTTATAATTCTGGCTACTTGGAAGTTAGGGTAGATGGGAAGATAAAGAGTTTGCGGGAACGGGTGACTCTGGAAAAGAATGATAAACATACGATTGAGGTGGTGGTGGACCGTCTTGTCATTGCGAGGAGGAACGACGACGCAATCCCCCCGCTTGAGGAATCCTCAAAACGGGGAGATCGCCACGTCGCTCTCCCGAGTAACTCGGGATCGCTCCTCGCGATGACAGATGCGGAGAAACAACGCCTGGCCGAAGCCGTGGAGAACGCAGTGGAGCTTTCCAATGGATTGTGCACGGTTATTTATCCTAGTGGCGATGAGCATATTTACAGCACCGAATACTCCTGCCCCAAAGACGGTTTTAGTTTTCCGGAAATTGAGCCTAGGCTTTTTAGTTTTAATAGCCCCTATGGCTACTGCCAAGCGTGTACTGGTTTGGGCACCAAAGAGTTATTTAGTGAAGAGGAGTGTCCTAAATGCAAGGGCAAACGGTTAAATGAAACCTCCCTGAGCGTGAAGGTGGCGAATAAAAATATTTGGAATGTGACGAATTTGTCCATTGCTGAGGCGCGGGAATTTTTTGCGAGCGTGGATATGGAATTGCCGGAAACCCAACGTGAGATTGCGGGGGCAGTTTTAAAAGAGATTAGCAATCGGTTGCAATTTATGTTTGATGTTGGACTCCATTACCTCACGTTGAACCGTAAGGCCGGGACGCTCTCGGGTGGTGAAGCTCAGCGCATTCGATTGGCGTCACAAGTTGGTACTCGGTTAGTGGGTGCTTTGTATGTGTTGGACGAGCCGACGATTGGGCTGCATCAAAAAGATAATGACCGATTGGTTAAGACCTTGCGGAATTTGTGTGATGTCGGCAACACCATCATCGTTGTTGAACATGATGAAGATACTATTCTGGTGAGTGATTGGATTGTGGATATTGGGCCAGGGGCGGGGAAACACGGTGGTGAGGTGGTGTTTTCGGGGCCGCTTGATGTAATGCTCACTAAATCCCCCCTCGAGGGGGGCGCCCCGCAGGGCGGTCGGGGGGGTGTGAGACATTTGCGTCGTTCAATCGAGGACCGCCACGCATCGGTCTTACACCCCCGTGAGGCCCCCTCGAGGGGGCAGTTCGTGCCTCCCGCCAACCAAGGTGATCCAGCGATCTCTCTTACCGGTAAGTATCTCCGTGGTGAATTAAAAATTCCTGTGCCAGAAAAACGCCGCAAGGTCGACAATACCACACCCAAGATTAAAATTAAAAAAGCAGCCGAGCACAATTTAAAAAATATTACCGTGGAAATTCCTCTGCGCCGGTTCGTGTGTCTCACGGGTGTTTCGGGGTCGGGTAAATCTACTTTGATGCACGATATTTTGCATCGCGAAATTAATAATCGAATGTTTCGGTTGAATAAAACAGTAGGTAAGAATGCTGGTGTTACTGGCACTGAGTATATTGACCGGATGATTACGATTGATCAAAGCCCTATCGGTCGTACCCCACGCAGTAACCCAGCGACGTACACGAAAGCTTTTGATTTTATTCGCGAATTGTTTGCATCGACTCCGGAGGCAAAGATTCGGGGATACAAATCTGGTAAGTTTAGTTTTAATGTGCCGGGCGGACGGTGTGAGAATTGTGAAGGGCGCGGGACATTGGAAATCGAAATGCATTTTTTGCCGAGCGTGGAGATTGTGTGTGATGTGTGCCGAGGCAAACGTTTCACTAACGAAATTTTGCAGGTGCACTATAAAGAAAAAAATATTTCGGATGTGTTGAACATGACGATTGAGGACGCGGAAGAATTTTTTAAAGATATTCCCTTGATTGAGGATAAATTAAAAATGTTGAATCAGGTTGGGTTGGATTATCTGACGCTCGGCCAGTCTGCGACGACGTTGTCTGGCGGCGAAGCTCAGAGAATTAAACTCAGTCGCGAATTATCTAAACACGGAACCACGAAGACATTATATTTACTCGATGAGCCGACGACCGGTTTGCATTATGATGATGTGCGGAAATTGCTTGATGTATTGCAACGTCTCGTTGGGCAGGGGAATACGGTGATGGTAATTGAGCATAATCTTGACGTGATTAAATCGGCGGATTGGATTATTGATTTGGGGCCGGAAGGCGGGGATAAGGGTGGGGAAGTGGTCGCGACGGGGACGCCAGAAGAAGTGGCTAAGAAAGCAGGGTCGTTTACGGGGCAGTATTTGAAGAGGGTATTGAAATAAAAAATATCGAAAAAATAATTTAAAATAGGAGATGCCGTTGCGTCTTAGAGAGATAATTTGTCAAGGGTTGTGCTATGGTAGAATATGGTAAAAAAATTATTTCTACTTTACAAAAATTACCCGATTCCCCCGGTATCTATCTTTTTTATTCTGCAACAAAAGAACTTATTTACGTTGGCAAGGCCACGTCGCTTAGGAGCCGGGTGCGAAGTTATTTTAGACCCCCCCGTGAGCCCCTCCTTCGTAAGGAGGGGACAATTGACCTCCCCTTCGTAAGGGGAGGCGAGGTGGGGTCCAGGCCGATTGAGCAGATGATGCATGAAGTTGTTGATATAAAATGGAGAAAGACGGATTCAGTTTTGGAAGCCATTATTTTGGAAGCGGAGTACATTAAAAAATTTCAGCCAAAATATAATGTGGAGGGGAAGGATGATAAGAGTTGGAATTATATTACGATTAGCAAAGATGTGTATCCGAAAGTTGAGACGATGCGGGAGAGGGAATACGCTGTCATTGCGAGGAGGGAGGAACGACCGACGAAGTCTCGCGATGCCTCGGGAGGCCAATCTCCCCGTTTTGATGATTCCTCAACCGGGGGGATTGCCACGTCAGCCGATGCGAATCGGCTTTCTCGCAATGACAAATATATTTTTGGGCCGTATCCGGGGTTGAACACGAAGGCGGCGATTAAATTGCTTAGGCGGATGTTTCGGTTTAGTAATTGTGAGCCGACGAGACAGCGACACCTCTCCCCGACCCTCCCACCCTCCTCGGAGGGCCTACGGCCTGCGGTGGGGAGGGGGGCGACCACACTTCCTCCACCGCAGGGGAGGAGGCAGGAGGAGGATTTGGGTCGGCCATGTCTTTATCGCCAGATGGGCTGGTGCCCGGGGGTATGCACAGGTGAAATTAGTGCAACTGAGTATAAACGGCAAGTGATTCGGCCGCTGGTGACATTTTTGTTGGGTCGAAAAAAACAAGTCATTAAAATATTTGAAATGGAAATGAAGCGGGCGGTGCGTGATGAACGGTATGAGGATGCGGGGCGGCTGCGAGATCAGCTCAAGTCTTTGCAACGGATTCAAGATATTGCGCTTTTGAATAAGAATTTTTTTGACCAGGGTGTCATTGCGAGGAAGGAGGAACGACTGACGAAGTCTCGCGATGCCTCGGGAGGCCAATCTCCCCATTTTGACGATTCCTCAACCGGGGGGATTGCCACGTCAGCCGATGCGAATCGGCTTTCTCGCAATGACATACGCATCGAAGGCTATGATATCTCTAACCTAGGTGCTAGCGAGAAAGTGGGGAGTATGGTAGTATTTAATGAGGAAGGACCAATAAAATCTGAATATCGAAAATTTATTATTAAAACTGTACCTGGGCAAAGTGATGTAGATTGTTTAGCTGAGGTGATTGAACGCCGATTGAAGCATTTGGAGTGGGGAGTTCCCGACCTGATGCTTATCGATGGTGGACGGCCACAGGTAAATCGAGTGCGGCGGGTACTCAGCGGGGTGAAAAACCTTAGAATTCCACAGTTATCCATTGTTGGTATCGCTAAAGGCAAAGAACGAAAACGAAACGATTTTATTTTAAACACAGATTACACAGATTTTGGTAAGGATTACGCAGATTCGAGACGAAAGAAGGCCGAGCTTATTGCTTGGGTTAATAAGCATCAGAAATTATTAATCCACGTGCGTGATGAAGCGCATCGGTTTGCAATTACATTTTTGCGCCAACGACGATCACATCAGATTCCTAATATTATAAAGAACAGGACGAGGTAACAGGACAGCTTGCCTGGGGCCTTGACAAGAATCATGCATTATTCTATTATTAGCCCTACTAATGGGTCTTTACATGTCCCGTATGTTGCCTTCAAAACCGCATTTCGACAATTGGCGAGAGGCTTTAAAAATTATTAGCCGTTGTCCTATCTGTAGTGAAAATTATCATACGGACGAGGCGAAACTTTTTGCCAAGAACGAAACCGCCAGTTTGGTACATATCACTTGTCATAAATGCCAAAGTTCTTTTGTCGCTATGATCGTCATGCTTGGCCAGGGATTGAGTTCGGTGGGAATGGTTACAGATTTGAATTTTGCTGATGTTGAGCGGCTTCATAAGGTAGTACCACTTACTACAGACGAAATAATTGAAGGGTATCAATTCATGTCCCAGGCAGAATTTATAAAAGAAGCGGTGCAACAATGAATTTTATTTGATTTTTCTAAGTTTGTTTTTCGAGATATGAATTATCAATTACAAGCAGTTAAGCGTGCTGCCAAAGGAGCGCGCGTGAGGGAAGCAGGGCAGTTGCCGGCGGTTGTCTATGGTGCTGGCGGTACATCCGAACCACTCACGCTTGGTCACGCTGATTTTATTAAATTGTATCGTCAGGCGGGTGAATCAACACTCGTTGACTTAATGCTTGACGGTGCTGTTGGGGGTAAAGTAATTATTCAAGCAGTGCAGCATGATCCGGTGAGCGACAAAGTTATTCACGTTGATTTAAAACGCATCGACATGAATAAAAAGATGCAGGCACCGGTGGAACTGAAGTTTGTTGGCGAGGCACCCGTTATTAAGGCACAGGGCGGAACGCTTGTTACCAGTTTGCATACTGTGGAAGTGGAATGCTTACCCCAGGATCTAGTCTCACATATCGATGTTTCCATTGCCTCGCTGAGTACCTATGACGTGGTTATTAAGGTAAAAGATCTTATTTTGCCAGCCGGAATTAAAATTGTGAGTCCGAACGCTGAAGATTTGATTGTGAAAGCGGCCGCGGCTTTGACGGAAGAACAGATTAAAGCGATGGAAGAGGCTTCGAAGACTCCGGCTGACCTGGCGAAGATTGAGGTGGTTGGTGAGAAAGAAAAAGCAGAGGCAGCAGCAGCCAAGGAAGCGGAAGGAAAACCAGAAGCTAAAAAAGAAGAGAAAAAAGAGGAAAAGAAATAACATAGATTACTCAGATTGTGAATTGAGGATTACACGGATTATAAAATTGAAACTCCGGCACTTGTCGGGGTTTTATTTTTATAGTAGACTACAGAAATAATAACGACTATGTCTGTTCGTGTAAAAAATCTATTAGGATTAGTAGCCTTATTTGTTGCAGCGACTCCGCTCATCTGGTATCTAACTGGGGGGGCTGGATGGCGCTGGTGGCGAAATGCTGAGGTAGGAGATTTTGTTGCTGAAGCCGCATCGTCGGCGTATTTTAGTCCACTGGATGGGGGCGAGTAAAAAATAAACCTGATCGGATGCGACAGGTGGTGGCGATTATGATTGACAATCACCCGGATGCGCGGCCTGAGTCAGCTTTGAGCCAAGCGAAAATTGTGTACGAAGCACCAGTTGAAGGCAACTTTACTCGCTACATGGCTTTGTTTGATAGCGACCAGAAGGTGGCGCAAGCTGGGCCGGTGAGAAGCGCGCGATTATATTTTTTAGATTGGGTACAGGAATATGGGCAACCACTTTATATGCATTCCGGCGGATCACCAGAAGCATTGCAGCAAATCAAGCAGCGAAAAATTTTAGATGCTGATGAATTTACTAATGGGCAATATTATTGGCGTAATGACGCTCAGGTTGCTCCGCATAATTTGTATACCAGTAGTAATTTGTGGCAAGCCCTCCTTACAAAGTTTGGCATTACCAAAACGTGGGATCCAAATAATAGTTGGAAGTTTGCTCAGGTGGTTGGCCAACCTTTTAGGAGTACTATCACCAAAGAAGTAAGCTTGCCCTATGCGGCCGATTATATTGTTACCTGGAAGTTTGATTCCAAGAAGTTGGATTATGTGCGTTATTTAAACGGTGAACAGCAGTTTGATAGCAATGGCAAGGAAATTCGAGCATTCAATGTGCTTATTCAATTCGTCATAACCAAAGTGCTGGATGATGAAGGTCGATTACAACTCACGACGATTGGCAAAGGGGACGCCCGAATACTTAAAAAAGGTCAGATGCTGGTGGGAACTTGGAATAAAAAAGAGTTGGCAGGTCGGACACGGTTTTATACAAAAGACGGGAAAGAAGCGCTGCTTTTACCAGGGAAAACATGGGTAGAGGTGGTGCCAGCGGTTTTAATGCCGCAAATAACACAATAAACCTTAGACCTTTTAAATACAAACATCCCGATTGAGTCGGGATGTTTTGTTTCCAACACGCGCGTTGGTGAGGGTCGGATTTTGGTTGGTTCCGACAAACCAAGCAGCTGGCCAGCAGCAGTTAGTGGAGAATTCGTTTCGTTCCGTCAATCCAATCGAACACGTCTTCGAGGATGCTCACGCGGCCTTGGGCAAGCCGATCGCACCGTTCCCGGCAAGCTCGGCAATTTGCCAAATGTTTCTGCCAAGCGGCGTGTTTTTCCGGTTCGTGGCCATTGATGAGGTTTTGGATTTCCCTAACCGACAGGCAGATGTGGGTCTCGTCTGGCATGGTCGTTTCTCCTTTTTTCCACAAAAAAACTGGCCTATGGCCAGCTGCGTTTTAATTTGTTCCTTAAGAACAAAACAAAGCTCAACCGGCCGAAGGGGCGGCGGATGAGCTCGAGTTAAGTTGCTGGTATATTGGTTGCATATTTTTACTGTATCATATCAGTTGCTATCGTCAAATGTTATGTGGGGATAACAATTTTTATTATTCGGTCTCTGCTGGCGAGGTCGGGTTTTATTTCGATGACGGCGGTGGGTACATATTTTTTGATGAGATTAGTAACGCGGGAGGCTTGGGAAGGATCAATTTCCAAAAAGATGACCAATGACCAATGACCAATGACCAATAGTGATTGAACCTGTTTGAGTAATTGTTCGTAGAGGGCGAGGCCGCCGTTATTCGCGATGAGGGCGGAGCGAGGTTCGCGGTGGATGGAATACTCTGAATCAAATTGCGCTTGCGTGAGATAAGGGAGGTTGGCGGTGATGATTAGGTTGTAGGGAGTAGGGAGTAGGGAGTAGGTTGAGACGAAAGGTTTGAAAAGGTTGCCATGGAGGAAGGTGATATTGACATTATGGCGCTCGGCATTTTTTTGGGCCACACGAAGCGCGGGGCGGGAGATGTCGGTGGCGAAGATTTTCAAATTGTCATTCTGAGGAAGCGTCGCAGCGACTGAAGAATCTCTGTCCAATTGGCCAGCGGACAGGGATCCTTCGCTCCGCTCAGGATGACAATTGAAGTGTTTTGCGATGGCGATTGGTATGCAACCACTCCCTGTTCCCACATCGATCAAAGTGATTTTTTGTTTTATTGTTTTATTGATTTCTTGAAGCGTTTCTTCCACCAGCACTTCCGTTTCCGGCCGCGGAATTAGTGTGTGTTTGTTCACATAAAAATCTAGTCCATAAAATTCTTTGTGATGGGTAATTGCCGCTACTGAGTAGCCGCGTTTGTATAAAAATAAAAAATACGCCAGGCGGAGGCGTTCGAGTAAACTTAATTTGTATTCGGGGTGGGTGTAGAGGAATTCGCGAGAGCGGTTGAGAGAGTGGGCAAGGAGGAGCTCTGCGTCTAACGCAGGAAGGCGTCCTGCAATTTTTTTTAATATGTATTTTATCGCAGCCATAAATTTCTAAGTCACGAGTTGTGCTAATTAACCTCTTTCATTTTAGCCAAAAAACACTTGTCATTCCGAATCCCCGTCGCAGGGGTGAGGAATCTCTGTCTCAATCAACCAACGACGGACAGAGATCCCTCGTCGCCGCGAGG
>JAHFHX010000014.1:3447-22721 GCA_023246655.1 Candidatus Magasanikiibacteriota bacterium | reverse complement strand
TGTCAATAATAAATTGATCGATTGAGATTGATCGATTGACGATAACGCCGGTTGACTTTTTGCCTAAAGTAAGAGATAATGAGCCACTACGAAGAACGAGGAAGATTCTTCGCTGCGCTCTGAATGACAACTTTATGATTTCTGGCTTTTGGAAAACCCTCCCCAAACCTCTCTTCGCCCTGGCCCCCATGGCCAACGTTACCGACTGCGCGTTTCGCATCATTATTGCCAAATACGGTAAGCCGGACGTCATGTTTACCGAGTTCACCTCGTGCGACGGGCTCCAATCTCCCGGACGAGATAAACTTCTAATTGATTTAAAATATTCCGAAGCCGAGCGCCCGATAGTCGCCCAAATTTTTGGTTCTAAACCCGATAATTTTTATAAAACTGCTTTGCTCTGCCAAGAGCTTGGGTTTGACGGCATCGACATCAACATGGGCTGCCCGGACCGAAACGTAGAAAAACAATGTGCTGGCGCCGCGATGATGAAAAACCCCAAGCTCGCCCAAGAATGTATTGCCGCAACCAAAAAAGGAGCTGGCTCGCTCCCTGTTTCCGTGAAAACCAGAATCGGCTTTAACAAAAACGAGCTCGATACCTGGCTTCCCGCTTTGCTCGAGACTGGCCTCGCCGCCATTACCGTTCACTGTCGAACGAGAAAAGAAATGTCCAAAGTGCCAGCACGGTGGGAAGAAGTAGCGCGCGCGGTTTCAATCCGCGACAAATATGACTCAAGCCTAAACCACACGCTTATTTTAGGAAATGGCGATGTGGAAAATCTTGTGCAAGCCAAACAAAAAATTGCCGAGACTGGTTGTGACGGGGTGATGATTGGAAGAGGAATTTTTGGGAATCCGTGGTTATTTCACAACTGTCATTCCGACGTCGCAGGAGGAATCTCTGTCTCACCAAACGACGACGGACAGAGATTCCTCGTCGGCCGCGAGGCCTCGCTCTGGATGACAGTAAGTATCGACGAACGCCTCCGCGTCATGGTCGAACATACGTATCTTTTTGAAAAACTGCTCGGAAAAGAAAAAAGCTTCGACATTATGAAGAAGCATTACAAGGCGTATGTGAATGGATTTGAGGGTGCGAAGGAACTGAGGGTGAGATTGATGAAAGAAGCTAAGAATGCTGCAGCAGTAGAAAAAATAGTCTTAGATTTTGTTTCGTGATATCCTACGCATAAGGCAAATTCTCTGGTGGCAATGGCTCAACTAATTCCGGAGCAGTTGCAGAGGAAGCCCCTACAAATTCTACTCCTTTCCGCTTTAATGGGACTTCACTCCACTCAATTGGTAATCCAGCCGGGGGTTCGGCGCGTTTGGCGCCAGCCTTCTGCAGAAGAGGTGTCTTAACAAACGGCAATGGGAAATGCCAAATAGTCGCCAGTTCTTCAATGTTTAAAACATATCCTGGGCATCTTTTCCACTTCATTTTACGCTTTTTAAACATCTTAATAAAGGTATTCTTTAATCGATTACTTTTTTTATGATGACGATCATAATGAGCGTGGGTAGACATATAGGGAACCAGACCGTTACGATCCTGAACATGAAATTGGTTCATAGCCCCAACCATGCCATTAATACAGCGACTCGGGTTATACACCTCTTTACGTGCCGAGTATACAAAACGCACCTTAGATCTAAGCCCAATTTTAGAAATCTTTTCCTCAATGGCTTCCACTGTTGCTTTACCCCCGGGGGATAATTTGGTTGGATCACCATGGCTAGCCTCATGAGCTTCTTCAACTTCAAAATTCCAATGCCAAATATGCTGGAGTTCTTTAAGCAACGCTAAGGGTATGCCAGAGAATTTTCCTAGCAACGATTCTGAATGATGTGCTTCAACACCAATAAGTTTTTTCACTAGCTCAATACCTTTCTCCTTCCAATGACTACTCACGGGTTCAATTACGATTTGAAACCACAAGTTTTCGCCGTGCCCAATGCGAGTAAAGTTTTCTAAAATCGCCGCCATCGGGTCACTAAAAACTGCGTCTTTGCTCAGATTATATTCAAAATTTTTATATGTTCTAATCGGAAAGGCGTCCTCCTCAGATAGCTTTAATTCAACACCCAAAACATCATAATCAGTTGCAGGATATCTATTAGGAATATTATCAACATAATCTTCAACTTCAGTAATCTCTGCCTCAGTGTACTGAGCGTAGATTGCAGCCTCAACCAAGTCACGATATTCTACCTCAGTACGTACTAAAAATTGAATGTACCCTTCAATACTAATTATCTCGAAGCTGAACCATTTCTGTACTTTACCATGCCAAAACGTATCAGCAACTGTATGGTGAGCCAAAGCACCACTGAGATGAGCAAAAATCTGTTCAACCGCCTTGGGAGTTTGAATAAAAAGTGCTGGGATATCTACCGCTAACACCACCCATTTCCAATCCTTGGTGCCTTTCGTATTCTGATGGTATTCCTTCAAAAATCCTACACCGGCTTTTAAAAAGAAAAGCGTGAGGACTATCCACCCCACTCCAGCAAAAATAATACTCGCCATTGTGGGTATAGGCAACAAGAAAAACGATTCCCAAAAAGAAGCATCAATTGTAAGACTAGGAAATAAATCAAAACCCATACCCCAATTAAAAGTCTTAAAGTTAATAAAGTCAATAAAGTAGACAAAACGGGACTTTACAAACTTTATAAACTTTCAACTTTACGAACTTGCACATTAATGCCCGGTATCGAGTATCTTATATACCGCGCCGTAGATAACAAGGCACCCAAACGCAAACCACCACCATCCGTGCCCCCCTGCCACATAACCACTATAAAAAGCCATGAGACAAATGAGGCTAACAATCGCTGACACGAGGTGACGCAAAATTGTATCAGTCATAGTTATAAGGAAGATTGAAAATCCTAAAATTAAAAGATTCTAAAATTACGGCCAATGGGCTGCTATAAACTCCTCAATAATAGTATAGCATAAAATGGTACAATAAAAAACTCCCCCCAACCAGGGAGTTTATATATCTCTTAATTTTCTCTAGATCACGCCCGACGCTGCCAGCGTTCAGCCATAACCAAAAGCGGGCTGGCAATAAAGATTGAAGAATAAGCCCCACTGGCCATGCCAATGAGAAGTGCTAAAGCAAAATAATGGACTGTTGAACCGCCCACAAAATAAAGAGCAAAAAGTGGTAAAAGCACGGTGAGTGTGGTGTTCAAAGAGCGTGTTAAAGTCTCATTAAGACCATTATTAACGACCCCAGCAAAATCATTCGCTGATCGATGAAGCAGATTCTCGCGGATGCGGTCATACACCACAATGGTATCGTTCACCGAATAGCCCAGTACAGTGAGGAGCGCTACCACAAACGCAATATCAACTTCTACTCCCCAAAAATGGCCCAGGACTGCAAATACCCCTAGTACTAAAATAATATCATGAATCATGGCGATGACGGCCATTAAACCATATTTCCAACTCACCACCGGACGTGACACTTTACGAAATGCGTATGTTAAGTAGAGAATGATTCCAAGACTGACCATAATAACTGACCAGAACGCACGCTGTCGGAGCTGATTACTGACCGCCCCGCCAATAGTTTCAAATCGTTCTTCCCGCACGGAAGAATCCGTACTAGAAAAACTAGAACGTAATTTCTGGAGCATTGCTTGATGCTCTTCTTCAGTCAAAAATCGCGTCCTAATTATCATTCCTTTATCACCGGTACGCTGAATTATCGCCTCTTTATGTCCCAATTGCTGTTCGATTGCTTGAACCGTTGGTGCTGTGGTGCTAAAAGAAATCTCCAAAAGCGATCCACCCGTAAAATCAATGCCGGGTTTTAGCCGCCACAGAACTAATATCACTAAACAAATTATCACGGTTAAACTACCAATTGTTAACCACAGCTTAGAGTATTTGATAAAAGGAATATTCATAATTTCACACTATTTAGTAATCACCGACGCCACCGTCGGTGCTGGCCGATATCCCAAAAATAATCGACTGCCGCGTTCGCCACAATATCTAAAAACAAATCGCATTATCACTCTAGTTACGGTCACATTCGTGAAAAGACTTACGAGAGTACCAATAGCAAGCACCACCGCAAACCCTTGAATGAAGCCACTCCCAAACCAAATAAGAAGCACGCAGCTAATTAAGCCAGTGACATGGCCATCTCGAATTGATGGCCAAGCGCGACTGAAGGATTCTTCCATCGCTAAACGCAGGATTTTTCCAGCCCTGAGTTCTTCTTTTAAACGTTCAAAGACCAATACGTTGGCATCCACTGCCATACCGATTGAAAGAATAAAACCAGCAATACCGGCCAAGGTTAATGTTACCCCAATCAATTTAAAAATTGCTAAGTTCAAAGCAGCATAGACCGCAAGTGAAAACACCGATAACAAACCAGGTAATCGGTAATAAAGCACCATAAAAATCATAACCAATATAAGGCCAACGATTCCTGCTTTAAAGCTTTTCGCCAAAGAATCAGCACCGAGCGTGGCATCAACCTGTCGTTGACTTAGTAATTCCACCGGCACTGGCAAAGCTCCAGAATTAAGACGCTGCGCTAAGAGTTTGGCCTCTTGGAAAGAAAAACCACCGGTTATAACTGCGCTCCCACTCAAAATAGGTTCGTTGACACGAGGGATACTAATTGGCGCTCCATCCAAAAAAATCGCTACGGGCTTACCGGTGTTTCGGCCAGTGATATCAGCAAATAATCGAGTGCCTTCATCGTTAAACTGAAGACTTACCTGAACTTGTCCGGTACGATTATCCTCGGTGACTTCAGCACGCTTCAACTGCTTCCCTGACAGCCCCGTTGTTTTCCATTGTGATTGAGGACCAACAATATCGCTCTTTTGCTTAGTTTTAAAGTAAATACGCGCTACCTGATATTCTTTAGTCGTCTCCTCGCCTTTCTTATAGATAAGATGAAAACCAAATTGGGTCTCCACCGGTCCTATAATAGTCCCTGAAGCAGCATCCCAAACCGCAGCCTCAAAAGCCGGAACCATGGCACCTTTCTTAAAGGTGCCAAGATTGCCTCCGCGTTCCGCTGCCCCCGGCTCAGTCGAGTGAACCTTAACAAGATCAACAAAATTCTGTAGAGTAGCTTGCTTCTTAAGATCTTCAATTTTAGCACGCGCCTCTTGCTTGCTCAGCGGTGATGTGCACCCTGGTGCCCCTTGATAACAAATCAATAAATGCGCAGCGGAAACACGCTTTTCACCAACACGCTCTGCTAATCGCTTTACAATATTTACCCCATCAAAACTCTTAATAGCAGCCGTAGAAATTTCACCGTCCTTATGTTCCTTGGCCCACGTATAAATTTCTGGATAAAAATCCTGAGTAATAAATCCAATATCACCACTGTTATTTTTACTCTTTTCATCTTCTGAATATTTCGTCGCTGCGACCGCAAAATTCATACCTTTCCTCACAGCTACTAAAGCCTCTTGAGCTTTTTTTCCAGCCGCCATATTAAAATCATCGAATTGTTTTTTTTCTTCAAGCGTTAATTCACGCTCTGGCTCATTGTTTTCTTCCTTAAATTCTAAAACCGGAG
This sequence comes from Candidatus Magasanikiibacteriota bacterium, assembly GCA_023246655.1. Lineage (GTDB taxonomy): Bacteria > Patescibacteriota > Patescibacteriia > Magasanikbacterales > GWA2-37-8 > JAHFHX01. Next base: position 17,146 of record JAHFHX010000014.1, on the reverse strand, counting down.
TTTCACCGATCATTTTAATTGCTTGATTAACATCGGTAACCCCAGGCAACTCCACAATGATACGATAATCATTGCCTACTCGCGTGGTCTGCACCAGTGGTTCAGCCACGCCAAGGCCACCACGTACCCGGCGCTCAATTACGTCTCGAACGCCCTCGACTGCGCTTGCCCGATCAGCTGGTATAACCTGAGTGGTATTTGTCTGATAAATTAAATGCGCTCCGCCTTGTAAATCAAGACCCAAATTAAATCCGTGCTCAGGAAATTTGGGAACTCCAAGATTAGTTTTGATATTAAGCCAATTTATCCCTCGATTGGCCCAAGCTGGCATTGCAACAACCAAAGACACTGCTAAAAGGGCAACACACCCTGCCGCACGCCACCTAACTTGAGAATGTGAATAGATTTTTATCTTCTTTTTAAGAGGAGCTGGCATAAAGTAAACACAAATATAGTGGTCAGATTTTATCGCATTTCTAATTTTTTGGCAAGGGGACAACTAGGCAATCTTTCTATCCATCCACATATATCTATGGCCCTCAGAAAACCCCTGTTTTTTCATAAAATTTTCAACCCCGTTATGGTGCTCCGTGCGCACCCAGGCATAGAGATGCGTTATCCCTCGGCGACGCAGTCGTTTCAAGCATTCTTCATACAGCACCGTAGCCACACCTCTTCCCCTGAAGTTCTTAGCAACTGCCAAGTATACGAGACAAGACCACTTGTGGGGGAGCGCGGTCCGTTCCACATCATGGGAACTGGCATAAATAAATCCCTGGAGTTCACGATCATTTTCAGCAAGTAGAAATACACCACGACGATTCTTAATCGCCCACCGAAATTCATCCTCATCCATAAAAACTTCCGTAGCACTCACTTGTAATTCCGGTGTCTTTTTGCCCAGAGCGTACAACTTTTTAAAATCGTTGAGCGTGGCGCGGCGGATCAACATATACTATTTCTTGATCAAATGCACATAATCCTTTACTCCCTTGAGCCATCCGCCTATAAAATATTTTTCTGGACTAAATTTCCGAGGCATCACCCACTCATTCTTGAGATGGTGCTTGCCAAGTTTAATTTTGCCGCCCACATACTTCGCTTGATACCCCAACGCGAAGATGCGTCGCTTCTCTCGGGTGCCATCGGCGAGTATTTCATTGCGTTCATGACGCATAAAAAGAATCGGCTGAGACTTGAGTCGATAGCGCACCACTGAACCAAGCTCTTCCTTTATTTTACGTCTAACCACTTGATTCAAAGAAACGTTAAAATCATTCTGCCGCAACCGCCCTCCTGGTAAATCCCAATCGCCAAATCGATCTTTAAAAATAAATAGTCGGCCCTGGTTATCTTCTAAAAAAATCTTGACAGCCACAAAATATTCGTCTTTCTCTGTCTGTTTTTTCATACTATTTAGGCACCATGACACTTCTTATACTTTTTCGGACGCCCATCGGGATGTTTCGCTCCGCAATAACACGGATCATTCCGCCCTACTTCTTTTCCAACCGCATCCTTTGGTTTGTTGCTATTATAAATTATTTTGGCACCCTGATTCTCACCTCCCGGACCAAACGACGGTGCAGCCGCATCATCGGCCCCTTGTAAAATAAGGTTGCCCTGTTGCATCATGCTCGGCGCAAGTTGAATGCCAGCGCTCATCTTATAAATACTATACACAACCTCTTTCTGAATTAAACTTAAGAGTTCATTAAACATTCGATAAGTCTCTTTTTTATATTCAACCAACGGATCGCGCTGGCCATAACCTCGGAGGCCAATACCGGTCCGAAGATAATCAATTGCCACCAAATGTTCTACCCACAGACTGTCAATAGCGCGGAGTAACAGCTGTTTTTCAATCTCGAGCATAAGGTGAGGATGCGGCACCTTGCTCACAAGGAGGATTTGATATTTTGTCATTGCCAGACTCGTCAAATACTCAATAATTTTAGTGCGCGCCTCCACGGCTTCAAGTTTGAATTCTCCTTTATTTCCAAGGCTCATTAGATGGTTTTTTTCCTCATCACTCATGGGGTAAATCGTTACCATGGTCTCAGCAATCTCTTGCATATTCCACTCAGTTTGCTCCTCCGCATTAGTGTGGAACGAGACTACCTGTTCAATTTCTTGTTCAATCGTATCGAGAATCATCTGACGGAGCGTCGTAACCGGCGCATTAACCTCTCCGTCCCTTTGGGACACCTCCCCTTCGTAAGAGGAGGTCACGTTGTCCCCTCCTGTCCCGATTCCCGAGAATCGAGGATCCTCGACCGCCGTCGGGACCTGAGGAGGGGTGATCCCGACAGGATTCGGGACCGGGGTGGTGGGAGCGAGCGCCGTCTGCTCCCGTGCAAAATTTTCCAAAATCTTTCGTCGCTTTTCGTAAATCACTTGCCGATGCCGATTAATGACGTCGTCATACTCAAGGAGGTGTTTCCGAGTATCAAAATGAAATCCTTCGACTTTCTTTTGAGCTGACTCAATGAGCTTGCTGATCGTACGATTTTCAATTGGCATATCATCCGGCACCTTCATAGTATTCATAACCGATTTGATTCGTTCACCAGCAAAAATACGCATCAAGTCATCTTCAGTAGAGAGATAAAATTGCGTCTCGCCTGGGTCACCTTGGCGACCAGCACGACCACGGAGCTGATTATCAATTCGCCGCGATTCGTGCCGTTCGGTACCGAGAACAAACAACCCACCCAGTGCCCGGACCTTCTCCGCCTCGGCCGATACCGGTGGGTTACCGCCTAAAATAATATCGACACCACGACCGGCTACGTTGGTAGCAAGCGTTACCGCCCCTAGCCGCCCCGCTTGTGCAATAATTTCACCTTCTCGTTCGTGGTTCTTGGCATTCAAAATTTCATGTTGAACACCTTCTTGTTCCAAATAGGTACTCAATCGTTCATTTTTTTCTACCGAAATTGTACCAATCAAAACAGGTTGCCCTTTTTTTTGAAACGCTCGCACTTCCTGAGCAATCGCCCGATATTTAGCATCCTCAGTTTTATAGATTCGATCGGGTAAATCATTTCGGCGATTACCCCGATGAGTTGGAATGACTACCACTTCAAGTTTATAAATTTTCCCAAATTCCTCGGCCTCGGTCACTGCCGTTCCGGTCATGCCGGCAAGCTTCTCATACATGCGAAAATAATTCTGGAACGTAATCGTAGCCATTGTCTGGCTTTCGCGCTGAATCTCTACTCCTTCTTTAGCCTCAATTGCCTGATGAAGACCTTCGGAATAACGCCGACCGGGCATCTTACGACCAGTAAATTCATCGACGATGATTACCTCGCCCTGTTCAATCACATAATCACGGTCACGCTTAAATAAAGCCTTCGCTCGCAGAGCTTGTTCCACATGATGGACGGTGCTCATGCCGCCTTCGGCATAGATATTGCTAATACCAAGCCACTCTTCCATTCGTTTAATACCTCCGTCGGTTAAAGTCGCTGCCCGCATCTTTTCATCAATATTATAATCTTCATTCTCAATAAGACGCTCCACAAGCTGAGCAAATTTGTAATACATCTCGGTGGCTTTTTCCGCCGGCGCTGAAATAATAAGAGGCGTGCGGGCTTCATCAATCAAAATTGAGTCCACTTCATCCACGATCGCATAATGAAGGCTGCGCTGACTCATCTCCTGTAAATCCTGGACCATGTTGTCGCGCAGATAATCAAACCCAAATTCATTATTGGTACCGTACACAATGTCGCACTTGTAAGCGTCTTGACGGGAACATTTTTCCAAGTGATCATACTCCACCTTATACATCCCCGCCTTTTCCTCTTCAGTATCCGTTCCGTTAATCACATTTGATTCTTCATTTCTTGGCGCGCTACTATATTTATACGAAACAAGAAGATTTTGAATTATACCAACAGATAATCCGAGGTAATCGTATATCTGTCCCATCCACACCGCATCGCGTTTAGCTAAATAATCATTCACCGTAACCACATGCACTCCTTTACCGCCCAAAGCATTAAGATACGCCGTTAACGTCGCAACCAACGTTTTGCCTTCACCGGTACGCATTTCCCCAATCTGTCCACGATGGAGCACAATGCCTCCAATGAGCTGAACATCAAAATGCCTCATTCCGGTGACACGACGCGAAGCTTCGCGGACCACGGCAAACGCTTCAGGGAGAATGTCCTCGAGAGTCACACCTTTGCCCAGGCGATCTTTAAATTCAATTGTCTTCGCCTTAAGTTCCTGGTCGGTAAGGCTTTGGAGCATCGGCTCAAATAAATTAATTTTTTCTATAAGCGGTTGAATCCCCTTGATTACCTTGGCATTCGGATCGCCAAATAATTTGTTCAGAAAAGACATAATGAATAGACGAAATACAAAAATGACGAAAATGACGAACCCGTGAGAATTCGTTTAAACAACAAAAAAAGCATATCACAAACCAAAAATTCTGTCTACTCTCTTGCAAGTACAAAAAAATCCCGATTACAGTATCGAGAATTTTTTATTTTCGTATATTTTGTAGTTCTCTTCGCTCACCGCAACGAATCAGAAAATAAGTGTTACAAGTATTTTAATAGACATTGGATCTACTCCAAAATGATTCGTACTCCCCCAAATTCCCGATAATCAAACTCATGGGATTGATGAATGGAACCAATAAAAATGCGACTAAGTGGAATCTTATTCTCAGTGGCAAAATGACGTACCGTCTCGGGACTAAAGGCTTTGTTTAAATACATAAATTGAACCTTCACGTATGGAAAAACACCGGCCTTTGTAAGCACCGGAATCGCCGCTTCGATTGCTACGCGCTGCCCTGGGTCCCCCTGCCCACAGTGGACAAAAGTGACGCTGTGACTGTCTTCATTATTATTAATATATTCCAAGGCCCGAAACAAATTTGCGGTGTGATGAATAAATACATAATACTCGGCGCGTTCAATAGACTGTTGTAGCTTTTCAAAATAACGCTGAGGGGAACGCAGTGGAATAAACGTAAAAATCCAACGGAGATTGCTATAAAAATCACGCTTGAAAATCATAGCGAGAACAATAAAAATCGCCGGGATAAAATAAACCAAAAAGTACACCACGTTATGCGTATCAGCTTCAATATTACCAATGAGCCCGATGATGGTTGATGCTGCAGCAAACATAACCACCAGAATAGAGGCGCGGTAGGGCCGTTTTAATTCCGGACGGGTTAAACGCAAAACCAAATTGCCAATGGCAAAGAGTGTCATGACGCTTAAAAAACTAATTGTATATACACCCGCGAGCGAAAGCAAATTTCCTCTCGTTAAGAGTAAAATTGAGGCACAAAGCGCAAAAAAAATTAAAATAATTCGTGGAAATGAGCCGCGTTTATTTTTACGCGCCAAAAATAGTGGCAATACATTATCCAGCGCCATGCGATTCATAAGCCCCGCCACGCCCACATACCCGGTTAAAACTGCGCCACATAAAACTAAGAACGCATCAATGCCGATGATACCGAGAAGCAATAATCCCCCATAATGATATCCGACTGCTCCCAGCACAAAATCTTTCTCGGCAATAATCTGGACAAGTGGCAAAATGAAGAGCGCCACGGCAGCGAGGAGCGGATTAAAAATCATGACGCCAGCCGTCATGTTGCGCAATGTCTTCCTAAATACACCGGGCGCCTGTTCTTCCACAAAGTTCGCGGAACTCTCAAAACCAGAGACCCCGAGAAGCGATACCGAAAAACCAAAAAATAAGACATGCCAAATGCCGCCACTTGTTATTACCAATTGTCGAGTGGCTTCCCAATTAGCTATCCCGACATTAAATTTTCCAATCAACAAAATGTAGAATGCACCGGAGAGAACCAAAAGTGTTAGTGTCCCAATGTGAAAACTAAAAATGCCAGCCGCCACTTTTGCAGAATCTTTCACGCCGCCAATCACGAGAAGTGCAAATGCAAACATTACCACAACTGTTACTGGGATAACCCAGTGGCCAAGTGTTGTTGCCTGCAATCCCACCTTTAAATTTTCCAGCAACTTCGCAATAAAATATAGTAAATACTCAACTGCTGTCTTCGCCGAAATTACCACCGTCGCAATATAAGACAAAACCGTCATGGTACCCGCAACCGATGCAGCAATTTTACTGGTAGAATTAAGAAGCGCGTTATATGCGCCCCCGTTTACAGGTAACGCTTCCACCACTTCGCGATAAACTTGCCGATATAAGAGAAGGACAAAACCTACTAACAAGAGCACTACCGGCGCATATATGCCAGCAAAAAGGGCCGCGATGCCCGACACATACAAAGCTGAACTTAAAATATCATTACCACAAATTGCCGTGGCAAAAAACTGACTTAGTTTAGAGTGTTTTTGAGACATGTTACGACATCACGGTGATTGATTTTTCCATTATCTTTGATTCCTTTTATTTAATAGAATAGAAAATTTTACATTTCAAGACGTTCCCGCACTTTCTGCACCACATCCTCCAGCTTCCAATCAGCCTTAACTAAATAATCATATACTCCTTGCTGTATTCCCTCCTTAACTTTTTCCGCATCACTCAAGTTAGTCAACAAAATTATTGGCACATGCTGTCCTGTTGGCTCTTGTCGAATTTTACCAAGCATTGTCATCCCATCCATCCGTGGAAGAATAATATCAATCAACACGATATCAGGAGTAGTCTCGCGAAACTTCATTAAACCTTCCTCTCCATCTTTGGCTAACACAACATTAAACCCTTCCTGTTTAAACTTTTGTTCCATAACCCTCAGAAGAGGGAACTCGTCTTCAACAATCAAAACTGTCTTGTTCATAAACTAATTATTTTACCTAATTTAAAAAATTTTTTCTTTATTTATGCAACCAAGCTAACACCTTTCGGGATGTTTGTCTAGACTGGTATTAATTCTCGCCCTCCTTCTCGCTTACTCGAGCCAGTAATTGGAATACTAACATAAAACGTCGTGCCGTGCCCTTCTTCCGAATCAAACCAAATCTGAGCATTGGAAGCTCCGACAATCATTTTAGAAATATAGAGTCCGATACCCGATCCTTCGGTAACAGCTTGAATAGCATTTTCGGTACGAAAGAATTTTTCAAAAATCCGTGATTGCAACCCTTTAGGGATGCCGATACCATTATCTTTAACACTAATTACATAATTATCAGTTTCCCCTCGTTCTATAGAGACATAAATTGCACACTTACCCTGAGGGGAATAACGTAAGGCATTAGTTAATAAATTATGAATTACTTGACGCATCAGTAATCCGTCCAAAGGAATAAGCGGTGGTGGTATAGTCGGCTTCTTAAAAATAATTTCACAATTACGAGCACTGGCGAGTGGCATTACCTCATCAATAATATCTTGAACAAAATCAATGAGCTGCAATGGTTTGGGATCAATTTTGAGGCGACCACTCTCCAAGCGAGCGACATTGAGAAATTCATTGACAATCTGAATCATCCGCTTACTCCCTTTATAAACTTCATGAAGAAACGATTTTTGATCATCCGTCAAAGGCCCGGCATCACCAGAGAGAAGCATCTCAATATACCAATTAATTGCCGTCAATGGCGTTCGGAGTTGATGCGACGCAAGTGATACGAACTCAGTTTTCGCTTGATCAACTTCCTTCTCTTTCGTAATATCACGGAATACTACAATACCGCCAATAATTTTTTCGTGAAGTTTAACCGGCGTTGCGGTAATTGCAACCGGAAACTTTGTGCGATCCTTACGAATAAAATAATAATGATTAACTACTACTTTTTCTCCAGCTGCTAACGCTAATTGGATTGTACGTTTATTGGGTGGCACCGAACGGCCATCCGAATCTTCCATGGGTATTACCTCCACTGTCCGGTGTCCTAAGAATTCTCTACTCGCACACCCTAACATATCAGCCGCTGCTTCATTAACTGCAATAACAATACCATCAGTATCAGTCGCAATTACTCCTCGCCAATACTCGCTAATAGCGCTTTATCAGTTGATTCCTCTCTTTCAGCATTTCTTGATAATTGTTGTGTACGTTCAAGCAGTTCTTCCCAAGTTGGTGCCAATTCACGAAAATCAGAATTCCTCACAAATTGTCGGGCTTCGGCCACATTCCCTTTCACTAAAATACTTACCATTTTCCTTATCGTCGCCGCTACCACCAAACGTTCCACCGCAAACCCAAACAAAAAAGCCGCTATAAGTAATAATCCAATTGCAATCTCAGTTTCCCAATTACCGCGCCCAATCGTCAGTTCTTTTGCAGTAATCAAAAAAAAGAGTCCCACCACGAGGAGGCCTCCGGCGCCTAATCCCAGCTGGTGGAAAACTCTTTTTTTCATGAGATTAACTTTCTCTCTATATTTAGAGAAGGAGAATAACGGTGCCTTAAATATCTCGCTATCTGGTGAAATAGATTGACACTCCTTGTTCGGCAAGAGGCGCACAAACAGAAACGCGATTATTGGCTGTTTTAGAAATCTTGTATCCGGTGCCCGTAGCATTATTCGATGACGGGTCAACAGGAAAAGCGGTTATATACTTCTCGTTAGTTGTCAACGCGCCTAGATCAATTCCCCCAGCGCAGGCTGCACCTGTTCGACAAATTTCATTGCCGGCGGTGGATGTACAGTTTCCGGTAGGAATTGTACCAGGGCCAGGTAAAGCGCCGTTATTATCAAGTGAATACTGATAAGTTGCATCAAGAATTGTCTTCGCATCAATCCGCCGTGTTGCATTCCGAGTATCTCCTAATTGTTTAGTAGGGTTAATAGCAATAATGACAATACTAGCGAGAATGGCAATTGCAGCCACTACGAGCAAAATTTCAATGAGAGTAAAACCTTGTGACTGTTTTCGATTTGAAAACATAACTATGAATTAATGAATAATAATTTGATTCTATAAAACAAAATTAACGAGTAGCAGAGATATATGCTGCTTGCTCCGCTTGCGGTGCACACACGGTAATACGACCAAAGTTGGATTTACTAATAAAATATCCAGTACCAGTTGCAGTACCAATGGTAGTGGGATCAGTTGGCAGAGCGGTCAAATATTTCTGATTAAGTGTCAAAGCCGACAAATCTGTTCCGCCCACGCAAGCACCCCCTTTACATATTCCTGTTCCTGCTGTAGAGGTACAGGTGGCTGAGGTTATGATTGTTCCAGGCAAACTGCCGCTATTATCAATAGCATATTGATAAACCCCACTTAAAACGGTCTCCACATCCACCCGCCGCTGGGCATTCCGGGTTTCCGCTAGTTGTTTACTAGGATTAATAGCGACAATGACGATACCAGCTAAAATGGCAATTGCAGCCACTACCAAAAGGATTTCTAAAAGAGTAAAACCACGTTTTTCTAAATGAGTCTTATCCATAAGTAAAAAATTAAAAACCACGATGTCTTAATTAGTATAGCATATTTGCTCAAAAATAAACAATCAAAAAAACTTTGAATGTGGATAACCCCAATCACAAGCTATACTAATCCGGCACCTCTTGCCAAGCAGCTACATGTAAGGTAGGTGTCGCCATATCAAGAGTTATAACAATCTTACGTATTGCTAAAGCAACACTGCTCGAAACAGTTATTATTCTATTTTGGCCACCACCGTCTACCACCAAGTAACCACAGTTCCCTCCAGGAATTTGAAGGTTGCCGAAACCGCTGTAGGTAGACGATATATGGATTTGCTCTAAAGCTTCTTCCCCACACGCCTTCGCTAGTGCTCGCGCTTGTAGAGATTGCTGCGCCACCAACATACTCCGCGCGGAATTAGTGCCTAAAGCTAAAAGCGATAAAGCAATTGCTGTGCCAACTGCACCCACAATAAGTACTGCCAGGAGTGTGGCGAACCCTCGTAATTGACTGCTACCTACTTTCATATGCAGCGACGCTTATATATTTTAATGAAAACTAGCTGAAGCAATAAAGGTCTGCTGATAGGAATATTCCCGGCGCCCCGTAGTGTTAACATGACTGAGTGTCAATGTAATTTGGACAGTACCGGGTGTCCCTATCCGCGATAAATTGCGAACGGTAAAATTCGTCACCATAATGCGGTTGTTAATAAGTGGCACCGCCGCTGCCCCTCCCTCAGTAAGGCGAAGCGTGCCACCAACTACGTCAACCACCGTTGGATTCTTGGCAGCGTTAAAAACAGTTACGGAAAGCTGTGTGCCACTTCCCCCCACCGCTGGAAGAGTAACGGTGGTAGCATTGCGGACAATCTGAGTAATGAATAGCATAGTTTGACGCCCTTGCTCCTCGACCTCACCAATAACCTGATTATGGATCCGAGCTTCTAAAAGAAGCGACGTAAAAAAAGCTATTGCCAATAATACTACTGCGGCAATACTCACGTATAACAACAATTCAATAAGGGTAAACCCCAACTCGCTCTGCCGAAATGTAACTGTTATTCTTGGGCGCTCCATACTCAAGGTAAATTATCAGGCTGGCCAAAGCTATCAAATCGGACGCCAATTAGTTAAACGAGTAACTGCTGTAACTGTACCACTACGTTGCGGTGTTTGTTGCCAGGTCACCGTAGCGGTCACTTGTTTACGATCGGTAGCAACGGAAGCAATGGTGATCTGGCGAGTAAAAATACCGTTCACATCATTAGCACCAGAAAATACCCACTGATTATTTACCACCGCCAAACCATAATTTCCATCAACGAGGTTGGCAAAATTTTCATCCCGCACATTTTGCGTCACCTCAAGTCCTTCCTCAACTAAAAGAATTGCTCGCCCGCGTTCTCCAGCAAGTACCGCGCTTTCTTGCCCATATACTACTGCCCCAACAAACACCGAAACAAACAAAGCAAACAAAGCGACGGAGAGGACGACTTCGACCAAGCTAAAACCATTCCGTGATGATGAATTCTTTACATCATTGCATCTCGTTATGAACATACCATTTAAAAACTAGTAATTTACCATCCCCTTCGCCCCAATCGTCGTAGTTCTGGCTTCATTAGTAACGGTAGTAAAAATCATTCCTCCAGTCACCGATGGCTCCGCAAAAACTTTTGAAAATACTACCTCGGACAACCCTGAGGCAGTTATGCTCGAAGAAAAACCAAAGCTCTCATCCTGCGTCGGCAGGCGATTAGCATAAGAACTTCCTTGAAATATGGTAACCGTCCCTGGCTGAATTTTTATGCCCCACGGATTATCGCCAACATTGGCCTGGGCTAATAACTGACTACGCCGGATACTCGCAACCAACGCTTGTTGCGTCACGTCAATATCGTTGCGCACTTGAAGTTGTTGCCAAAGCGGAATACTAACGCCTGCCAAAAATGCAATAAAAGCAATTGAAAGTAGGAGTTCGATTAATGTAAAACCCTGTCTGATGACTAACTTTGTAAATTGGAATGGCTGCATAGCATATATTCCTGTCGGCCACCAAATGGGTACCTACAATCTACCAGTAATATTTCATTTTATTTCCTTAATATTTTTAAAATAAATCCACCCGGTGGAAGTGCTTGAAAGAACGACATGATACCATTTCTGCTGCACCTCGGTATAAAAATATTTTCCACCGGCTAGTACTTTAGTAAGAAGGGGCGCTTGAAGTGACGGTTGTTTACGAATGTTAGCTTCGGGCGCTCCAAAAGGGGTAACTTCGAGCCGTCCTAAAGCCTCCGAATGTATGAGTGCGCTCGGTTGCACGGATGTCGACGATACTGAAGAAGTAACGGTCTGAGATAAAGGCGCCGCCCCGGCGAGGGGTAACTCTGGTGAAGTTACCGACTGCTGAGTAGGCGCAACATCAACATTGCTCCGGCCTAACCCACCAATGAGGCTATAAATGGGTAAAATAACTGATAAGGCCACTGCCACCACCCCCAGCCAGACAATAACCAAAAGAATTGGCTCTAAAACGACGGCAATATTTTTTGTCGTTGTTTCGGTTTTATCTTCAAAGATGGCGCCAATATCTAGAATAGTCTTGGCGAGCCGTCCAGACTGTTGCCCAGCAATAATCATTTGCTGAATCGGTACTGGAATAAGCTTCCCAGAATGACGAAAACGAACGAATGCTTCCTGCAGCGAGTCGCCTTCTTCAACCCGCTCTTTAAGATGGCGATAGAAACGTTGATAACGTCGAAACGTGCTCGCATCAGCCAACGTTGTTAATGCTACCGTTGCTGGCAATCCAGCTTGTAAAAGCGTGCCTAAAATATAGCCAAAACGAGCTAATTCCACTTCCTGAAGCAGCCGACTAACTCCTGGAAAATGAAATAACAGCCAATGACCAATAAAATTAGTTTTCGTCCAAACAAAAATCACGTAACCCATTACCATTACCGCCAAGATAATAAGTGGAACTGCAGTCGCGCCATAGATGCGCATAAACTCTCCAACCTGTATCAAAAGTCGAGTAATGAGTGGGAGTTTAACATTCAGCCCCACAAACACCGACGATAATCGTGGCAGAATAAACCACGCAATACCAAGACCAAGGACAAACGCGAGGCCAAGGACAAACAGTGGATACATCGAAGCGGAACGAAGTTTAGATTTAAAAGAGCTATCCTTGCGTTGCTCTTCAACAATGACTGCTAGATTGTTTACCAGTGTACCGGCCTCCTCACCCGTTCTAACCAGAGCAATAATATGCGGAGCAAACCACCCTGTGCCTGCCAAGGTTGCCGAAAGAGTCGCTCCGGCCTCAATATCCGCTTTCATTTCAATAATGAGTTTTTTGATTGTGCGTGATGAAACACCCTTCTCAAGGGCGTCGAGCGCCGACACTAAATCCATGCCGGCCGCAACCAGCATGGCAAAATTTTCTACAAAATAATCTTTCTGTTTACCTTGGCCAAAAAGGGCTAGACGCCGCTGCCAACTAACGCTCGGTATTAACTGTTTTGACACTTCGACGCCGGGGTGGCTTTTCTTGAACATAAGTTGCTTGAAGATGTGGTGGAGCTGCTATGCGCAACAGCTCTTCGAGGGTTGTTACCCCCTGCTTCACTTTAGTAAATCCGTCCTCAAATAAAGAGTGGGCACCTTGCGCACGGGCCAATTCCCAAACTTGTTTCGTAGAAGGATTCTTTAAAAATAGATCTTGCATTTCTGGGGTCATCACAATAAATTCGAAAATAGCGATCCGGCCCTTATAACCGGTCCCTCCACACGTTGAACAACCCTTGCCTTGGTAGAGAGTCGCGGTAATTTTAGGAAAGTAATGTTCTATGTCTGATAAAATATCTTTAAATTCCTCACGCTTTTTTGTAACACTATAACGACAGAATTCGCAAATACGACGGACTAATCTTTGCGCAATCACAATCTCCAAAGTGGAGGCTAATAAAAAAGGTTCAATTCCCATATCAAGCAGGCGTGGAATCGCGGTGGCAGCATCATTCGCATGGAACGTAGAGAGTAATAGATGCCCGGTTAAGGCTGCGTTAACAGCAATTTCTGCAGTCTCAAGATCACGAATTTCACCTACTAAAATAATATCTGGATCTTGACGGGCAATAGAACGGAGTCCTTTGGCAAATGTCAGGTTAGTTTGAGTATTAATTTGAATTTGATTGATACTCGGAATGCGATACTCAACTGGATCCTCGATGGTGGTGATATTTACTTCCGGCCGATTCAGGGTCTTCAGAAGGGCATACAACGTGGTTGTTTTTCCAGAACCGGTTGGCCCTACCACTAAAATC
>JAHFHX010000014.1:0-3437 GCA_023246655.1 Candidatus Magasanikiibacteriota bacterium | reverse complement strand
CATCCCGAAGGGTTTTTTAGAAGCCTTAGAAAAAGTTTCTTGATCCTGCGGGGAAAAACCAAGATCACTCAACGCTAACCCCTGTACATAATGGGATAAAACCCGCATCACTACCTTTTCGCCATCAAGCGTTGGCACAATAGAAACGCGAAAATCAACCATGCTGCCACCTTTATCAGCATAGCGAATAGCGCCATCTTGGGATGAAAAATGATCATCAATTCGAAGGTGTGCCTGAACCTTAATGCGATTTAAAATATTCTCATAATACTCCTTAGGAATGCGCCCAGCCTCATGAAGTACGCCATCAACACGAAAACGAACGATAACTTCACTACTCTGTGGTTCAAAATGAATATCTGATGTCTTATACGCCAAAGCATCCTCAACAATGGCATCAATAATTTCAGGAGCTACCCGGCGACTCTCTCTAATAATCTCTTGGAAGCGAGTGGCTAATTCCCGTCGATAAGCAATAAAGCTATTATCGATATCCTCGGGAAGGGAATAAGCAATAACTAATTTCTTACTCGGAAAAATCTTCTCAAGTGCCTCCTTAAGCCCATCCTGTTGAGGAATATCAGTGGCAATAATATTTTCCTGTTCGTCCTCTTTAAAGAGGACGATACGAAACTTTTTTGCAATCTCCTCAGGAATTTTTAAAATCTGCTCCGGTGTTGGAATGTTCGTATTCAAATCGGCATAGTTTATCCCAAGTGATTCAGCGGTCGCTTGTCCAATAATATCTTTTGTTACCAGCCCTTCTGCCAAAAACCAATCCCGCAGCGACATACGACCGCTCATTACCGCTTTCGCCGCGCGAGCAGCATCATCGGAAGTGATATAGCTTCCCTTGAGAAGAATTTCCTGAAGAGTTTTGTCATCAAGCATATACAAAATACATTATAAGCCAACGTTACCTAATATGTACGAAATATGAAAACTACGAAATAACGAAGCCAATTGTTTTTTTTGTACTTTCGTAGTTTTCATATTTCGTACATACATAATTTCTAGACAACTACTTTTTTCACTTCTTCCACTAATTGACTAATTGAGGTATTCGACTTCACAAAATATCCTTGTGCCCCCAGTTCTTTGGCTCGTGCTTTATCTTCATCCTGGCCGAGATTGGATGTAACAATCACTGGAATTTTAATACCCTTTTTTTTGAGCGCTTCGAGCACCACAAAACCATCAACCTTTGGTAAAATTAAATCTAACAATATCACATTAAATTTTTCATGCTCAATTTTATTTATAGCCTCCTCGCCGTCTGATGCCAAACTCACGGTAAAACCAGAATTAGTTAATTTTAATTCAAGCGCCCGCGCCATTGGTCGCTCATCCTCCACGACGAGAATTTTAAAGGTACCTGCCATAATGTTTCCCTCACACCAGAAAATCATGAACTAATTCCTCTTTAATACTTAAAGAGGAATAGTTCCAAAACTTGTTAATACAAAAATAGGTTTTTCTTAATTCTTAGAAGATTTAACCATATTTTTATTATACTACAAAAAACTCCTGACGACTAGGCAGCGTACCCACTGATACTGCGCCTTACACGCAATTGCTGCCCCAACTTATTTAAAAGCAGCCTTCCGTTTTAAGAAGGCTGCTTTGGTTTTCTTGCAAGTAACGACGAATTATTAATTGAGTGCTTGCTCAATTACTGCCTTCACCGCACTATATGGTTGCGCCCCAACAAGCGGCCGCCCGTTAATAAAGATTGTAGGGGTGCCGTTCACGCCCGCCGCCTGGCCGTCGCTCAAATCTTTACTCACCGCTGACGCATAGGTATCGGAATTAAGACAAGAGGCAAATTGTGCTTTATTGAGACCAAGTTGAGTGGCGTATTTAATTAAGTTTTCTTTTGTATAGTAGGCGGTATCGGACTCTGATGCTTGATTTTCGTACAGCCAATCATGCATTGCCCAAAACTTTCCTTGGGCGTTAGCGCACTCAGCTGCCTCGGATGCCCAGGTAGATTCTGGCCCTAGAAAAGCGTAATGACGGAAATAATATTTCACTTTGCCAGTCGCAACATAATCTTTCATAACCCCCTTCACCGCATCATTATAGAATCGTTCGCAAAACGGACAACGGAAATCAGCAAATTCAATTATGGTTACTTTGGCTCCAGCGTTTCCTTTCGCCGGAAGATGACCAACACCCACCTCAACGTTACTCGGTGCTGGCTGTTGACTAGGCTGATTATTATCCACCACCGCTCCCGCCGGCGCAGCTGGAGAAGGTTGAGTAACTGCGACAGTCGCAGAACCAATGCTTCCATTTTTAACAACTAACACGCCAAGCACAATAAACCCAAGTGTACCGAGCGTTAATAAACCTCCGACTAATCCTACTATCAAGGCACTTTTTGGATCAAGTTGATCAAAAAAATTTTTCTTATCGTTCATATTTATGATGTCTAAACTTAATAAATAAAATGGGTAAAGGATACTATACACTATAACTTTAAATTAGGGAATACCTTTCTGGCCACCCCTTACTCCCCATAGTAATTAGTTAAAGGCACAAATATTGTTTGGCTGCATCTAAACGCTTCTTAAAATTATCGTCCATGCTTAAAACTTTGTAGCCGTATTTCCCCGCCTCTTTTTTAAGCCAACCACTATACAAGGAAACCATTCTACCGACCTTGAGGAACGTTTCTTTCTTTTTAGTTCCGACAATCAACCAATCATTTGGAGTAGTACTTTTATGTACATCCACGGCGAATTTTTCAGCATTATATTTTACCAAAAAAATAGCTTTAATATTTTTCTGCCCATATTTTTTGGTGAGCTTAAAAGCTAAGCTCGGTTCAATGTGGTAACCCTCAATAATATAGCTATTACCGTCATTAATTTCACAAATTGCTGCCATATCAATAGCACGAAACGTCTGCCGAGCTTGTCTTCGTAACACGCTGACAATTTTCTGTGGAGTCAGTTTGTTATAAAATGCATCGTTGGTTTTCAGCTTACGACGGAGCAATGAGTACGGGTGACTTTTGTTCCACTCCTGCTCCGACATATATTCCCCGCTCACTACTTGGAGCATGTCGGTAGAAATCCAAGGAATACCACATTTTTTTGACATGGTTTTGGCGAAAGTGGTTTTGCCACATCTGGGTGGGCCACCGATGAAATAGATCATAATATTATTTTTTATAAATCTGATAATCCACATACAGCCAGGTTTTACCACTCCCAACGGTGTGTTGATATTCTTTTACTACCATACCACCAAGTGATTCTGGAATTTTTCGACTCGCACTATTAGCCGCTGCTACGGGATAATGAATATAATCATACTCCAAATGCTCATCCGCCCATTTTTTCAGCGCGCGCATCGCTTCGCGACCATAATGGTTACCATGCGCCGACTTTTTAAGCCACACACCAAGCTCGGGGGTCGGCGTATCAATG
>JAHFHX010000031.1 GCA_023246655.1 Candidatus Magasanikiibacteriota bacterium | reverse complement strand
CATATATGCTCCTCTGAGGAGATGAAGAAAAATGAGATTAACTATTGGAGCTTATAAATAAGATAGTAATTTTTTATGCAGATTTTGTATATCGGTGGCGGTTTTGTTGGGGCTTGTTCAGCAGCAATTTCGGCAGATTCCGGTCACCGGGTTTTAGTGTATGATGTTGACGTAGAGAAAATGCGTCGGCTGTCTCAGGATGATCGTGATGTTATTCAATCAACCATTCACGAAGAAGGGCTTGCCGATCTTTTAATTCGTAATCGGTCACGGATTACTTTTACCGCTGATATTAATCAACTCGCTGCATTTATTAATGATGTTGAAGCTATCTTCATGTGCCTGCCAACACCCGAGAAAGGCAATGCAACCGGAGAGTCAGATTTATCATTTTATGAAAAAGCGGTTACAGTATTGGGGCCATTTATAGCAGGGAGACAGGACGGTCGCCAAGAGCGTCGTTTAGTAATTATTAACAAGAGTACAGTTCCAATTAAAATGATTCATTATACGCGAGAGTTATTTGAACAGCAAGGAATAAAAAATTTCGGCATTGTATCTAACCCGGAATTCTTGGTAGAAGGAAAAGCAATTGAAAATTCTATTCATCCCGATCGGATGGTAATTGGCGCCGAGAGTGCCGAAGATTTTATAATATTGCGCCGTATTTATCAGCGTTTCTATGATGCCAGTGGTATTCAATATATTGAGGTGAATCCGTATGAAGCTGCCTGCGGAAAACTCTTAGCCAATTTTTTGTTATTTAATAAAGTGGTTGCGGCCTATGATGTGGTGGGGCGAACGTGCGAGTACTTTCCTCATGTGAGTTATGAACAAGTCCGTAAAATTCTAGTGTCTGACCCTCGTATTGGAACCTGGGGGCTCTATGACAGTGTATATGCGGGTGGCAGTTGTTTTATTAAAGATGCGGGGTCGCTCGCTCATCAATTAGAACAAGCTGGTACGCGTGCTGCCCTCGTACGTGGTACATTAGAGGCTAATACGTTTCAACGTGATCATTTTTTTAATCGCGCCCAAACTGAAGCGCAATTCAATTGGCTTAATACAACCGTTGCGGTGGTAGGATTAGCTTTTAAATATGGAACCAATGATATGCGTAATTCCGGTGCCATTGGTATTATTGAACACCTTATAGCCGCTGGGGTTAAACAAATTAAAGTATACGATCCGGCGGCACTGGAGGAATGTAAAAAATATTTTGCAATAGAAAAAAACGAATTATACAAGCGGATTGTGTATGCCACAAACGAGACTGAAGTCTTAGATCAAACCACCGCTTGTATTATTTGTACCGATTGGATTCAATTTAAAACGCTGGCCGATACCGTACGTTCTATTGTTCAACCACCATATCTTATTATGGATGGACGCCGTATTTTGCAAAGTCAGTACAATTCTCTCCAAGCCGATGGCTATGATATTATCGCAGTCGGGTCTCCTTTTTTAAAGGGTAAAATGAAAGTATAATATGGCTCAGTATGTAGTAACCGGCGGCGCCGGATTTATTGGCAGCAATTTAGTACAACAGCTCCTAAAAGACGGACATCAGGTCCGCGTATTTGATAATTTTAGTGCGGGCCGATTTCCCAATCGTCTCCACGCTGGAGCCGAATATGTGGAAGGTGATATTCGTGATCGCCGTAGCACAGCTAAAGTCATGGAAGGAACTACTGGAGTGTTTCATACCGCGGCGGTACCGCGAGTTCCCTATTCAGTTGAACACCCTGATGAAACGAACGAACATAATATTACCGGTACACTTAATGTTTTATTAGCGGCTCGTGATGCGGGTGTGCGGCGAGTGGTATTTAGTTCGTCTTCATCCATCTATGGGGGTTCTGATGATAGCGGGAAGCTAATGGAGACGTTATGCCCTCGGCCACTCAGTCCTTATGCTTTACAAAAATTAACTGGCGAACATTATTGTCGATTATTTAATGAATTATATAGATTAGAGACAATAGCCCTGCGGTATTTTAATGTGTATGGACCTTATCTTGACCCACAGGGTGCTTATGCGTTGGTGGTTGGAAAATTTTTAAAGCAACGCTCCGAAAACCAACCATTAACCATTTGTGGTGATGGTGAATATTTTCGAGATTATACCCATGTTTCTGACGTGGTTCGTGCTAATATCCTGGCTATGACATCCCAGCACGTCGGTAAAGGAGAAGCCATCAACATTGGTTTTGGTCACGCCCACTCAGTAAACGAACTAGCTCGTCTTATTGGTGGCCCAGTTGCACCAATTCCACCTCGCCCTGGCGATGCTCGGCGCAGTGAAGCCGATAATAGTTTGGCTGTTCGATTGCTTAATTGGCAACCAACGATTAGTTTAGAAGAAGGAATTAAGCAACTCAAACAAGAATGGGGGATACTGTAAAAAATGAAAACCGGCTATCAAAGCCGGTTTTTAAGTACTGGATAGTTCTAAAATTAAGCCACCACATTCACAAATTTTGTCATGATCATGTTTCCGTCAAATCGTTTACGCTTGCGTTCGCTAAATTTAACCACACCGGGAGTAGCGGCAAATAAGGTATCGTCTCCAGCGCGCTTAACATTTTTACCCGGGTGAATTTTTGTGCCGCGTTGGCGAATAATAATCATTCCGCTCTTCACTACCTGCCCGTCATGGAGCTTAGTCCCCAGACGTTGAGCATTGGAATCGCGGTTATTTTTTGTTGCGCCACCAGCTTTTTTATGTGACATACAATTGGATTGGTAATATGAAAATAATATTTAGAACATAAAGAAGATTAGCATAGTATCACAATATTGTCAAGCTGAGCATTTCTTGCTAAGATTAAGAATATTAAGATATTTGTATGTATTTTCTAAAATTGTATTTCAAAGATCCATGGGTCTTAATTCCTGGGGTCGGAAGTATTGTTTTGCAAGCACTCATGTGGTGGTATAGTGCTACTCATCTGCCCAATTCCACGGAGCAAATCTTTCTTCATTACACAACTGTTTTCGGTGTTGATTTAGTAGGGGCGGCCCGGCAAATTCTCTATATTCCATTGTTCGGTTTAGCAATGGGATTAGCAACAATTATTTTGTCGTGTGGAATATATCGCCTCGAACGATTATTAAGTCGTCTATTATTAGCAGCTTATTTTGTAGTTCAAACAGTTCTCTTGGTAGGTCTCTGGTTTATTATACGGTTAAATATTTAATTTTGCTATGGTTTCGCGTGGAATAGGTCAGGCCGATCGTTTGCTAGTGTTCTATATAGCCAGTCTTGTTGTATTTGGAATGCTCGCTCTTATTTCGGCCAGTACTCCCGTAGGCTATACTAAATTTCATGACGCCTATTTTTTTGTTAAACGACAATTACTATTCGGCGTAGTGCCGGGGATTATTTTTTTTATATTTATTGCCAAAATGCGATATGAGTGGTGGGAACGCTCCGCTTGGTTAGTCTACGGTGTCACCTTACTTTTATTGGTTTTAGTTTTTATTCCAGGCATTGGCACTAGCCTCAATGGTTCCCACAGTTGGTTGTCACTTGGAAATTTTAATATTCAACCAGCAGAATTTGCTAAATTAGGACTCATTATTATAGCGGCACGGATTCTTAGTGAACGGCGTTCCACGTGGGAGCATTGGCAAGAGAGTCTCTTGCCAGTCGTAGCGGTAGCAGCACCATCATTATTGCTCATTGTAGCGCAACCGGATGTTGGAACTTTATCAATTATGGTAATGATTATTTTTATGATACTTATAGTAGCAGAAGTGCCCTGGCAATATCTAGCACTTCTTGGCGGTATTGGAGTGATGGTTTTTATTGCGCTCGTTGCCGCCGCGCCTTATCGCACGCAACGTCTAACTACTTTTTTACATCCCGAGCTTGATCCTCAAGGCGTTGGGTATCATATTAACCAAGCATTTTTAGCAGTTGGTTCCGGTGGTTTTTGGGGGTTAGGATATGGGCACTCCCGACAAAAATTTCAATATTTACCAGAGGTCAGCGCCGATTCTATCTACGCCGTGGTAGCCGAAGAGAATGGTTTTTTAATAGCCGCTGGACTGGTGGTGCTGATATTATTGGTTGGTTGGCGTGGGCTTAAGATTGCCAAATATGCTCCCAGTGATTTTGCTCGTTTTACCGTAACCGGAATTGTTGTATGGATTGTATGGCAATCATTTTTAAATATTGGTGCCATGGTTGGGGTGTTACCGTTAACTGGTGTGCCACTGCCATTTATTAGCCACGGCGGAACTGCTCTCATTGCCGTCTTGGTAGCCATGGGAATAGTGGTAAATATTAGTAAAAGTACTAAGACAAGTTAAGATTTTTTAAAAATAATATATGAAATTATTAGTTACTGGTGGCGCTGGATTCATTGGTTCTAATTTTATTCATTATTGGCTCTCTCATCATCCCACAGATAGAGTGGTTAATTTTGATGTTTTGACATATGCCGGCCATTTAGAGAGTCTACAGGATATACAGCATCATCCACAATATCAATTTATCCAGGGCGATATTACCAATGAAGAAGCTGTAAATGCAGTAATGGCACAGGTTGATACTGTTGTTCATTTCGCAGCGGAAAGTCATGTTGATCGTTCAATTATCGATCCGCAGATTTTTATAAAGACTAATGTCGTGGGTACGAGTGTTCTACTCAACGCTGCACTGAAGTACAAAATTAAGCGCTTTCATCATATTTCTACCGATGAAGTATTCGGTCATCTTGGGGCGCATGACGCACCATTTACAGAAGCAAGTAATTATCGCCCGCGTACGCCGTATGCAGCTTCCAAAGCAGCAGCGGATATGTTGGTCCGGAGTTTTTTTGAAACCTATCAACTCCCGGTAACGATTACGAATTGTGCTAATAATTTTGGCCCTTTCTGCGATCCGGAAAAACTAATTCCTCGATTTATTACTAATCTTATTGATAATAAAAAAGTTCCGCTCATGGGCCAGGGAGAAAACATCAGACCCTGGCTCTATGTAAAGGATCACTGTCGTGCGATTGAGTTAGTGCTTGAGCGTGGTATTATTGGTGAAACGTATTGCGTAAGCGGCACCGAGCACACTAACCATACGGTGACTCTAAAAATTTTAGAGTTGCTTGGTAAAGGCGAATCAATGATTGAATATGTCGGTCATCGCCTGGGTCATGATTTTCGTTATGCACTTGATAGTAGTAAAATTCAAAGGCTCGGTTGGAAACCAGAGCATTCGTTTGATGAATGGATTCAAAAAACAGTGCAATGGTATCAAGAAAATGAATGGTGGTGGCGACCGTTAAAACAAGGTAGACCAGTGGTGGATCGTGTGGCGCAGAAAAATTATTTTTAAAATCCGTGTAGCCCACCTTAAATCAGTGTAATTTTTCGTTTAAATTTTCAAAGGAATCTTCTCCGCTCGCGACCCGCTCGCTGCGAAGTGAATTTCTTTGTAAAAAGAAATTCATATGAAAATTCTCATTATTGGTAAAGGTTTAGTAGGGGAACGCTGCCGCGCGGCGTGGGAACAAGCGGTAGTGGCAGATAAACATATTACGAGTAAAC
>JAHFHX010000013.1 GCA_023246655.1 Candidatus Magasanikiibacteriota bacterium | reverse complement strand
AACATTTACTGGCCGAGATATTGCGGCAAGCGGAAATTGGTTTTGACGAGTGGAATAAAGTATAAACATATGGAAATGATCGATGTGCTTGATGCACAAGGAAATTTCACTGGACAAATAAAATCACGCGCGGACGTGCACCGCGATGGCGATTGGCATCGCACCGTGCATGTGTGGATTTTGAATTCTAAGGGAGAACTACTCATCCAAAAACGATCGGCTACCAGAGACATTAATGCGAATAAATGGGATATGTCATGCGCCGGTCATATCTCGGCTGGAAAAACCAGTCTTGAGACGGCGGTTGAAGAAAGTGCCGAGGAGCTTGGCATCACGCTGAAGCCAGAGCAATTTGAATACCTGTTCCCAACTAAAAAGTCAAAGGTGCTGGAGAGCGGTTTATTAATAAATGATTTTCATGATGTATTTTTGGTTCAGGCGGATATAGAGATCAAAGATATTGTTCTACAGGCCGAAGAGGTTTCTGAGGTTAGGCTCGTACATTACACAGAACTTGAAAAACTAATTCTCTCTATAAAAGAGAAATTTTGCGCTCACCCTGAGGAATATCAAAAAATTTTTGCCTTACTCCATGAGCGGTATGGTTAAATGAGGCTCCACAAAAAACCGCTCTCACCCGAGAGCGGTTTTTATTATTGACACTCAACTGCTTTTTTGTTATACATTTCTCAACTTCTCTCAAGGAGACCGATCATGATCTATCGCGCAAGGGACGAGGCGCAGCTGCTCGGAGTGGTTACCACGAACGTGGTGACTATTCCGGACGTCGTCCGCGTGATGCGGGCGATTGACGCTCTCCTCCGTGAGGAGGATGGCTTGAAGTGGTTCAACTGCCTGTACCTCCTCGTCACTGAGGCGGTGCAAATGGAATCTAAAGCAGTGCACTGGCAGTCGCCGGAGTGGCTGGAGCGCCTCGTGGTGGAGTTTGCTAAACTCTACTTTGAAGCCGTAGCCAACTGGCTGACGAACCCGGCGGCAACTCCGGCAGCCTGGGCGGCTCTGTTGGCTGCTCGGTTCAACCCGGGCGTCACCCGAGTGCAGTTCGCGCTTGCGGGCATGAACGCCCACATCAACGTGGATCTGCCCGTTGCGGTAGTTCGAGCATGCGCCCTCACGGGGTGCGCTCCCTGCCCGGGCAGCGCCGAGGAAGCGGATTACGTCCGCATTAACCATATCCTCAACCAGGTAGAGACCCGCGCGATGCAGCAACTCGCCACTGGCGCCATCCAGTGGGTGAGCGAACGCGTGAACCCGCTCGACCGCTGGATCGCGATGTGGTTTGTAAACCACGCTCGCGCCGTCGCGTGGCACCATGCTCGGCTCATGTGGCGCTTCAACCGCCCCAGAAGCCGCCGCGTGGATCGCTGGGCCGGGCAGCTTGGTGCGCGGATTCTGACGCCGCTCAGGATCTGACCCCTCCTCAATGCAGCAGCACGTCTGCAGCCCTTGCAGACCGCGCATCCCCGACGCAACTTCGGGGCTCAACAAAAAAAGCCTTCTTGAGGAAGGCTTTTTTTGTTTACATTAGAGTTCAACTATAACAAAAATTTTAAGGCTACCGTGCACCGTCCACAAATGCCTTGACGACATTCTTTGTATACCTTACACTAACTATATAATAACACTTGACAATATTAACGCTTTGCGTTATTATAGGTATGATTAAAAGTTTTGCGTCGCCATTTACCTTTCGTATTTTCCAGCGAGAATTTGTACGGCAGTTGCCGCACGATATTCAACGCGTGGCGTTGCGCAAATTGTTGATGCTCCATGCCGCTACGAATTTGACGGATCTGCGCATTCCGCCTGCCAACCGCTTGGAGCCATTGCGCGGTAGTCGCCGCGATCAGCACAGTATTCGTATCAACGACCAATGGCGCATCTGCTTTGCGTGGAAGGATGGCGCTGCATACGACGTGGAAATTATAGATTATCATTAACATATATGTCCAAAAGAAAAATTACTCCTATTCACCCCGGTGAAATTCTCAAAGCAGAATTTTTAGACCCATTTAACCTCAGCGAGTATCGCTTAGCTAAGGATATTTCGGTGCCCCCACGGCGCATTAATGAGATTGTCCATGGTGACCGGGCAATTTCGGCTGATACGGCGCTGCGCCTTGGCCGGTATTTTGGCGTGTCGGCTGAGTTTTGGTTAAACTTGCAGTCTCATTATGAATTAACGGTTGAATCCAATACATTGGGGCACCGCTTGCAAAAAGAAGTGCGCGTGCTGCCGATGACTGTGTAAGTATGTCTAAAAAAATTTTACAAACTCTACTCATCATCGGTGCGCTGTTTTATTTTGCAGAATTTATTCTCCATTTCTTTGGCTTGCCAATTTTAGAACATGATAAAATTTTTCTCCCGACGCATGATCGCTACATCGCAATTTTTGCTTTGACGTATGCAGCGCTTTTAATCCTTATTGCAACGAATCCATTTAAATATCGTCATCTGTGGATGCTCGCCATGCTTGGGATACTATTATCCATGATTAACGCCAATTATATTGCCGCCATTGGCGGTTACGGACGATTCTTTGCAACACCAAATTTAGATACCGATTTACGAGTGATTGGATTTGGCGCGTTCCTATGGTACTTCGTAACATGTGTTGCTTTTGTGCGGATGGAAAAGAATCTTTCCACTCACTAAATTCACTCTTAATTTCATGTCTTGCTGAACTCTTGATTCTCGTGTATAGTACAAACCTATGAAATTTGCCTCGCTTACCACCGTGCGAATCGTGGCCGCATTAACTGCTGTTATTTTTGTATTCGTGGGTGTGGTAGGTCTGCTATGCGTTGGGATGAATATGGAAATGGGAATGAGTATGGGCGACTGCCCACTCATGGGGGCGTCGACAGCGATGTGCCCTATGAAAATTTTGGATCATATTACCATCTGGCAACGCTTGTTTACCGCCATTCCCAGTACTAATACGTTGCTCCTGCTTTTAACGCTTGCGGTGATGGTTGGTTTTCTGATTTTGCGCCCACACCGCAATGACGAAAGCCCGCCATCAGATTTTAGTTGGTGGCGACTGTACCAAAAAACTCATACTGCTTTTCGACTCTACAATTTTTGGCTGCGCATTTTTGCATCTGGTATTGTGCAACCGAAACTGTTTGCCTATATCTTTTAACGAGATAGTACCCCGCGTTCTTCCGCCTTACTATCTGCGTTTATCTGCCTGTATTATAGAGGCGGAAACGTAGATATTTACACGGATTGATGCAGAAGAATATTTCGTTAGATTTAAGATATAGGTTTTTTTATTTCTATGACACAATCACACATTTATAAATTCTTGGTTGATGCTCTCACGAATCAAGCGCGAGCCGACCAATTAATAGACCTAGTTAAAAAATTTGCCGACGTTGAACGGGTGGATATTAATTTAGAGAAACAACTCATGCGAATCGTTAGTTCAATAAAAATAGATTTGAATCAATTAAAATCTACCCTGTCGCTGCAGGGCTTCC
This sequence comes from Candidatus Magasanikiibacteriota bacterium, assembly GCA_023246655.1. Classification (GTDB taxonomy): domain Bacteria; phylum Patescibacteriota; class Patescibacteriia; order Magasanikbacterales; family GWA2-37-8; genus JAHFHX01. Next base: position 21,033 of record JAHFHX010000013.1, on the reverse strand, counting down.
AGCTTGAGCCCGCCGACCTGCCGACGGTCGCTTCAACAACCGTTCCCACTGGCTCTGGAGTGAATACGCTGACTGTCGGTATCAGCGGCATGACATGCCGCAGCTGTGAATTAACCGTCGAGCGGAAATGGAAAAAACTGCCTGGTGTTAAGCACGTTGATGTCAACGCCGCGACCGGCCAGGCTAAAATGAGCGTTGAGGGGGTGGCGCCTTCTCTCAGCCAGCTACAGCAAGCACTAAGTGATGACAAATATACCGTATACCAAGGTTCTAAAAAGCAGCGGTCCGAACCTACAATCAAGCGCAAACGTCCTTCCTTCTGGCGATTGGTTGGACTGTTCGCGCTCGTCGTGCTCGTGGGCTATATCTTTTCTAGTTTAGGACTTCTCAAAACAAATTTCAGCGTCGGGAGCGGTTTGAGCTTTGGCGCGATCTTTGTTGTCGGCCTGGTGGCCGCGAGTTCATCGTGCATTGCCGTCACGGGCGGATTGTTACTTTCGGCAGCGGCTAAATTCAATGAACGTTACGCCGCAGCTAAACCGTTAGCGCGGATGCGCCCCGTGTTTCTGTTTGTGGCTGGACGCATCGCGAGCTATGCCATTCTCGGCGGACTACTCGGCGTTGTCGGCGCTGCTTTAAGCCCTTCTCCAACGGTAACCGCACTTATTGCAATAATCGCCGCGGTGTATATGATCATAATGGGGCTCGACATGCTCCACATCGCACCAGCCTGGCTAAAAGGATTAATGCCCCGGATGCCCAAGAGTTTATCACACAGAATTATGGATGCCGAGGACAAAGAACACCCACTCGCGCCGATCGGATTGGGAGCGGCTACATTTTTTTTGCCTTGCGGCTTCACACAAGCACTTCAGTTGTACGCTTTAACCACGGGTAGTTTTGCTACCGGTGCGTTGACGCTGCTAGCATTTGCGCTTGGCACAGCTCCGGCACTCTTGGCTTTAGGCTGGGCATCAAGTTCGCTTAAGGGCACGGTGGGTCGATTCTTCTTTCAATTTTCTGGAGCACTTGTCATAGTACTCGGTCTGTGGAATATCCAGAATGGTTTAACCATCCTCGGCTATCCAATTTCGCTGCCTTCTTTTGCAAGTGGTTCCGTCCAAGCAGCTAATGTTGGTAACCTTAGTGATCCGAATGTCGTTATGGAAGGAAACACGCAAGTAGTGAAGATGCGCGTAAATGGCGGCTATGAGCCGAGTCACATAACTATACGTGCTGGTAAACCGGTGCGTTGGGAAGTTGACGGCACCAATGCTAGTGGCTGTACCAGCATCCTTGCTTCCCGACAGCTCGGTATTCAAAAATTTCTTACTCCCGGTAAAAATATTATTGAATTTATTCCCAAAGAGCCAGGGACGGTTGCTTTTAATTGTTCGATGGGGATGATTCGCGGCAGTTTCACCGTGTTACCGCCGACTTAAAAAGCTTTCCTATGAAATTATCTGATTGTCTTAGTTGGAGAGCAATCATTAGATCACTGATTACAACAAGCAATAAGCAACGTACGTTTAGCTGCCCAGAATGTCTCCTCGAGTACGAAAATAAAGCGTGGGCAGAGAAATGCCTGGCGTGGTGTACAAAGTATCACGGCTGCAATATCGAAATTATCAAACACTCGATATCTAAATGATTTAAGTACATACTTCTATGCAAACCAAAATTAGAGTAACCGGCATGCACTGTGCTTCGTGTAAAATTCTGATTGAGGATGTGGCGAGCGACGTGCCGGGCGTCCAATCGTGCACCGTTGACCCGGCTACCGGGAACGGCGTGATTGAACATGACGAAACGTTTGATTTTACTGCTTTGGCGAATGAAATCAAAGCGCTCGATAAGTACGCAGTACAAAAAATATGAGCGACACCAGAACCAATTTTAATATCTTCGGCATGCACTGCGCGAGCTGCGCCGCGCTCATTGAACGTAAAGTAAAAAAAGTTCTGGGGGTGAAAGAAGCAAACGTGAATTATGGAGCTGAAAAGGCACGGGTTCTGTTTGATCCTGCTATTGCCGACGAAGAAAAAATTAAAGCCGCGGTCAAAGCAGCTGGTTATCGAGCTGAGGTTGTCAATGAGCAAAATCGGGAATTTGAACGTAAACGCCGGGCGGCGGAGATCCGAACGTATCGGAATAAATTTTTGACGGGGGCTATTTTAAGCTTGCCGCTTTTGTATTTCATGCTGCTGGATTTTATTCCCAGCATTCCTTTTAAAGACGTCCTCATGCCACGTACGGGTTTTGTTTCGTTCCTCTTGGCCTTGCCCGTCCAGTTCATTCTCGGCGCTGGATTCTACAGAGGCATGTGGTCAAACTTGAAACTGAAAACCTTTAACATGGATAGCTTAATTGCGATTGGTACGAGCACGGCTTTTTTCTACAGTCTCTATGAATTTATTCACCATGTCGTGAGTACCGATTCTGTCTGGGCGACGATGGGAGCTAAGATTCCTAATCTCTATTTTGAGATTGGCGTCTTCCTGATTACCTTTGTGCTCTTGGGCAAGTGGCTGGAAGCGCGCGCCAAGGGCAAAACTAGCGATGCCATTCGCAAACTCATGGGGCTCCAAGCGAAACAGGCACGAGTGCGGCGCGGAGAAAATTTGGTGGATATTCCGGTTGAACAAGTGGTCGTGGGGGATGTTGTGGTGGTACGCCCCGGTGAAAAAGTGCCGGTAGACGGTATTGTGGTAAAAGGTTTTTCGAGCGTGGACGAATCGATGCTCACGGGTGAAAGTATTCCGGTTGAGAAAAAAGCAGGCGACAGTGTGGTTGGAGCGACGATCAATAAAAATGGCAGTTTCGAGTTCAAAACGACCAAAGTCGGATTGGAAACAGTGCTCGCGCACATTATCCGGTTGATTGAAGACGCCCAGGGTTCGAAAGCGCCGATCCAAGCCTACGCGGATCGCATCTCAGCGTGGTTTGTGCCAACAGTCATTGGTATTGCTGTCGCGACATTTGCCATTTGGTACTTTGTGCTAGGAGCATCGTTGACTTTTGCGCTCCTTGCGTTTGTCTCGGTGATTGTGATTGCGTGCCCGTGCGCGCTAGGACTCGGGACACCGACCGCGGTGATGGTTGGCACGGGTAAAGGAGCCGAATACGGAATCCTCATTAAAGGTGGTGAGCCGCTTGAGGCGATGTCGAAAATTAATGCCATTGTCTTTGATAAGACGGGGACACTTACTAAAGGGAAACCGGAAGTGACAGATATTATAAGAATTAAGAATGATGAATTAAGAATGATGAATGACGAAAACGAGATTCTGCGCGTGGCGGCGTCGCTTGAAATACTATCCGAACATCCGCTGGCAGAGGCGATTGCGAATAAAGCGAAAGAGAAAAATGTAACACTTCAGGAAGTAACGAATTTTAAAGCCATCCCCGGCCACGGGGTGATGGGCGACATCGTTGGCGTTACCTATTACCTCGGCAATCGTAAGCTCATGGTAGAACTCGGAAATGATAGCACCAAGGCTGAGGTGCAATTACAGCAATTAGAGGAGGCAGGCAAAACTGCGATGCTGCTCGCGACGAAGGAAAAATTGCTGGGCATAATCGCAGCGGCTGATACGACTAAAGAAACAACACTTGAAGCAATCGAAAAATTGAAAGCGATGAAAATTACGCTCTATATGATCACCGGCGATAACCAGCGGACGGCGGAAGCGATTGCACAACATGTGGGCATTACGCATGTCCTCGCGGAAGTTTTGCCTCAGGACAAAGCTAAAGAAGTCCAGAAGCTGCAGGCACAGGGACGCACAGTAGCGATGGTTGGTGACGGCATTAATGATAGCCCGGCCTTAGCCCAAGCGGACGTTGGCATTGCGATGGGCGGCGGCACAGACGTGGCCATGGAAACCGGCGACGTGGTGCTTGTGAAAAATGATCTGCGCGATGTTGTTCACGCGCTTACACTAAGCCGAGCAACTATGAGTAAGATTCGACAGAACATGTTTTTTGCTTTATTCTATAACATTGTTGGCATCCCCATTGCGGCGCGGGTATTAATTGGTTTTGGCATTGTACTTCGTCCAGAGCTGGCTGGTCTCGCGATGGCTTTCAGTTCCGTATCAGTCGTCAGCAATTCTTTGCTCCTCAAAGGATTTAAACCGGACACGCGGAACTTTTGGTCTGACTTGGCACCTATTCTCATGACTGTGTTATTTACTTTTATTTTTATCGCGTTTGCGCGGATCAGCATACACCTATAAATTTAATCTTTAATCTTAAACATAAACTTATGGCAAACATTCAACTCAACGATCCAGATTTCGATCAATCAGTATCTGCTTCTGCAGAGCGGAGAACCAAATCATTTTTTGAACAATTATCTTCCAAAAGCGCTCTCATAGTTGGCTTAATTGGTGGACTAATGACCTTGTGCACTATTGGATTTATTATTCTTCTTATCCTTTATATTAACGGTGGCAAACTAAGCGGTGTCACTGGTTCAGCCACCGATGGTATCCCGGTGGTACAGGCACCTCGACCAACACCACCTGCGGCACAACCCAACCAACCAGCTGCGGAAACGCCGACTGGAGTAGCGCCGCCAATCACAAAAGCCGACCATATACGCGGCGACATTCGGGCACCATTAATATGGATTGAATATTCAGACTTTGAGTGCCCCTTCTGTAAGCGGTTTCACCCTACTATGCTCCGGATGTTGGAAGAATATGCAGGTAAAATAAAGTTTGTGTATCGACATTTTCCGCTTTCGTTCCATCAAAATGCACAGAAAGAAGCAGAGGCGTCTGAGTGTGCCAATGAGCTGGGTGGTACTAAAGCTTTCTGGAAATATACCGATTTGATTTTTGAACGCACCACGGCGAATGGAACTGGTTTTGCATTGGATGCCCTTGTACCACTCGCCAAAGAAATTGGCCTTAATGAAACTAAATTCAAAAATTGTCTTGATAGCGGGAAATACGCCGCACATGTACAGCAAGATGAAGCGGGCGGTCAAGGTGCTGGGGTAAATGGTACACCGGGATCATTCTTAATTGGCAAAGATGGTAAAGCTCAACTTTTGTCCGGGGCGCTCCCTTATGAACAGGTTAAAGCAGCAATAGAGGCTCAACTGCGATAAAATCAATAAAGAAACGGCTTAACTAAGTTTTTATGGATACTGTAACCAATGAACAATTATCCAAACGCGAGCGGCGTGAGCAGGAACAGCAGGAACGAATAAAGCGTGAACAACGCGAGCGACAAAAAGAACTGCTTAGGCGTATTGGTTTATGGTCAGCGGCAATATGTGGACTAGGAATTTTGGTATGGGGGCTCGCCAAACTGGGATCAAGTGGAGCGGGGACTATTAACAACACAACCCTCGCTGAGCCCGTAACGGGGGAGGATTGGATCCGAGGGAATAAGAATGGCACGGTAACACTGGTTGAATATAGTGATTTCCAGTGCCCTGCTTGTCGTGCTGCTGAGCCAGTGGTAGCAGAGCTGGTGCAAAAGTATGGTGATACCATCCGCGTGGTGTATCGACATTACCCTTTGAACGCGCTTCATGCCCATGCCGAGGAAGCGGCCCGAGCAGCGGAGGCAGCTGGCCGCCAGGGCAAATTCTGGGAGATGCATGATATGCTGTTTGAGAATCAGGCCCGTTGGGCGGCGGAGAACAACCCGGAAACGTTATTTGTTACCTACGCGCAACAACTAGCCCTTGATACCAATAAATTCCTGAGTGACTTTGATGCAACTGAAATTCGTCAAAAAATTACAGCCCAGCAGGCTGGCGGCGACCGTGCGAAGATAACTGCGACACCAACATTCTTTCTGAACGGCAAGGGGGTTAACCTGCAAAATTTTGGTGATTTGGTCGATATGGTGGGAGCGGCGGTGGAAAAAACTATTCAGAAATAATGAAATTTGGAAATAAGGAAATTTTTTTGTTACAGTAATTTCGCTATTTCTCTATTTCTTTGCATATGTCTCAAAAATTATCTCCTTATCTCTTTCTCGTTTTGAGTCTGCTTGGTTTTCTTGATGCCGCCTATTTGACTCTTGAACATTACCGGGGCGTCGTGCCACCCTGCTCGGTGGTGCAAGGGTGTGAACAGGTAACCACCAGTGGGTACTCGATGATTTTTGGAATACCGGTAGCACTCCTTGGCGCACTCTATTATCTTATTATCCTATTATTCTCAATTGCCTATCTGGATACTCAAAACGATCGCTGGCTCCGGCAGGCTGCTTTTTTCACCCCACTTGGGTTCCTAGCTTCACTCTGGTTTATCTATCTCCAAGCGGTAATTATTAGAGCGTGGTGCCTCTACTGTATTGGGTCAGCCACCACCTCCACCTTACTCTTTGTAATTGGTACCTTCATTCTCGCCGGTCCACCAACTAGCTGGTGGCAACGATTAAAGAATCGTTTCTCTTCTTACCAATGAATTTTACGGAGCGCCTGACGGCGCTCTTTGTAATCTGGAATCGTCTCGGTCACTAACTGCCAAAACCGCCCCGAATGGTTCAGCTCTTTAAGATGACAGAGTTCATGAACGACAACATAGTGAAGTAATTTCTCTTCAAGAAATAGCAGACGAAAATTAAAATTTAAATTACCTTTTTTAGAGCAACTCCCCCAACGACTACTTTGGTTACGAATGGTAATTTTTCCAACGTGGAAGCTATAATGCTTGTTCAGCTGGTGCACTGTTTTTGCAATAAGGGCTCGTGCTTCGGTTTGGTAATGGCGCACCTCGTGCTTACCAAGCAGGCGGCCTAGCAGCGGTTGGTGTGTTTGAGCGACTGCAATTTTTTTCTGAACCCACGGTATATGGTGTTGTAGAAAATCATTGGCAACGGCTTGGTTCACCCCCCGAGGCACAGTAAGAACAACTTCTGCTGCCCGTGTTACGGTGAGCCGAAGATGCCGGGCACGACGATGGCGACGAATAGTATAGGCTATGCCCTGACTGTGGTATACCATTTTATACTTATGTATCATATTTGTGCTTTAATGTTACTCTCACGACCGTATTACCTTTGCATGACCCTACGGCGATGAACAGGACACAAGCAAATCCAATATTGCTGAATAAAAAATAACGTGTTACCATTCTAACATTGTTACCATCACCAACTCAAGATTCCTATGCACTCTACGTCCTTTGCTTTAAAAGATGTGGAACACATTTTTAACTCTGTATACCAGGATATTGATGGTTATGCCCTCTCGCGACAAGGAAAAAATCGTTTAAAAAATAATAATAAAGCGCTCATTTATGGTGAAGTAACCTTAACAGCCTTGGCCGCCATTCTCCATGACCTGCCGATTCAAGCGCAGCACCGAATTTTTTATGATTTAGGATCAGGTACCGGTAAAGCGGTGGTGGGAGCAGCGCTCCTTGGTTCTTTTGAACGCGTTGTTGGTATTGAACTGGTTGAAGAATTGGCCGCTACCGCCCGCCAGCTGGCCCAACGACTGCCCCCGCGGTTCCCACCGCAGGCGAGAAATCACCGACAGATTGTTCTAGAATTTCATCACGGCGATTTTCGTGATTATAATTTTTCTGATGGCGATGTTATTTTTATTCAATCAACTTGCTACGATGCGGCACTCATGCATGAGCTGGCCCAAAAATTGTTACACCAAAAATTAGGGAGTCTTATTATCACCGTATCACAATCACTCATTGTCCCGCACCTCCGGGTGCTTAAAACACAAAAATGTGTTATGGGGTGGGGAACCGTGTCGGTGTATATCCACGAAAAAATTTGATATACTATAACCATGCTTATACTACCACTTTCTACTCTACTGTTCATCTATGCCTTCTTTGCGCTCCTCGATGTGGGGTTTTTTATCATGAATATCAGCAACTTAATTCGCACCGGCACTTTTACTTTACCAAGTTTCTTTGCTACTTTTTTATTTTTAAGTGGCAGCGTCCTTATTGTGTGGGCGACCTGGTATTTTCTGCAAGAAACTGATTGGCAACAAACAATCACCGTATGGAATAATCTCTGGATCAATCAACTGCTGGGTACTATTTTTACCGTTAACTAATCCCCTTGTGCGCCTATCCACTTTTATTCACCAAAAATCGTCCGAACGCATTGTTCGCAAAGTGCGCCGCCACCCAGTGACATTGGTTCCAGCACTCGTTGTTTTTGTATTACTTTTTGCGATGCCGCCCACCGTACGTCTCTTGCTCCTTACACTGTTCCCAACCACACTGCAGTCTCTGCCACCACTCTTTCCCTCTCTTATCATCATTGCAACGAGTGTCTATTATTTATCGGTGCTTTTATTTGGTTATTCTTACTTTTTGGATTTTTACTTAGACCTTTTGATAATTACGAATCATCGAATAATTGATATTAATCAACTTGGTCTGATGGCCCGACGAATTGCAGAGGTAGATTTGTCTGCTATTCAGGATATGACCTCTGAAATCAAAGGGGCGTGTGGCTCCTTATTTAATTATGGCACACTTTCTGTTCAAACCGCCGGAGCAGTAGAACAATTTATTTTTCACCATATTCCCCATCCAGAAACAGTGCGACAAGAAATTTTGGATTTAGCAGAAGAGAACCGAAAATACCACAACGAAATGTCTAAATCCTGATATCTAATAACTAATGAAATGATGGATGATGAAATTCGAATGACGAATTATATTTCCAAATTCCAATGACTATTAAAAAATTCCAGTTACGTAGCTGGAATTTTTATTTATTTTTTTCTCCCGACCTCTCTCGTTCCTCCCTCGCCCCGTGGGAGAGGGCCGGAGGGTGAAGGCTATCACAATCGCCCACCCTTTGTCGACAACTCTTGCCAACAAAGGGTGGTGGGGCGACTGGGGCTCCCATCGAGGTTGCCCGTGGCCGACAGAATTGATCGGTAGGGCTGAGGATAGTTTTATCGCCGCTTCATCATCGCGGCGAGCATCTCCGAGGGATGCATGGACTTCTGCAAGAGACCGATATTCCAGGCCCCTTCCTCGGTGAAGCGGAGCGTGTCTCCTTCGCGTCGCGCCAGACCGTGCTCGATCCATGCTTCAACGACAGGCGCGATGATGCCAGCGGCGAACGAATCGAGCCCGGAGAGACGCACGTTCCCTTGGAGGAGGTTGTAGAACATGGTGCGTCGCACCTGGAATTCCTTATCCAGGCAATAGACTCGTTGGATCGGGAGCTGACCATCTTTGACCGACTTCTCGTAATCCTTGAGCGATCCGTGGTTGCGGTAGCTCCAATCGCTCAAGTTCGAGAGAGCGTTGACGCCCAGGCCCAGGCGCGGCTTCGACTGGGTGACGAGTTTCTCGTACTCAAACGTTTTGCAACCCGTCCTCAGAAAATCAGTCTTGTTTTCTGCGCACCATCCGCTGCTAACAAGCCAATCGCGGTAGGTGTTGTAGAGCTGGCGCTGCTCGGTCATCACCGGAGCGAAGTTCCTCCGCAGGGTGATCCGGCGCGACACATCCGAGTACGGATGCAACGACACCGTTTCGGGGTTCAGTGCTCTGAGTCCAGCGAAGTTGGCCGCAGCGTTGTCGGCGCCCTGGCCGGGAATGCCGAGCATGAGATCGATGTTCAAATCGCTGATCCCGAGCTCCCGGAGTCTCCAACCAATCTGCGTTGCTTCGGCGGCGGTATAGAGGCGGTTCGAACCAGCCAGAACGTCATCGTTGAAGTCCTGCACCGCCAACGAAAATCGGTTGGCGCCGCAGGCAACCATCGCCTGGAGCACCTCCGTATCGCACAGGCGATTGGAGGGGTAAATTTCCACCGTCCACTCGATCCCACTCGGAATCGTGAACGCTTCCCGCAGCATCTCCGCCAGACTCTTGAACTCACTAGCGTTCAAGTAGTTGGGCGTCCCACCGCCGATGCAGACCGCACCGATGTTGAGCTGCTTGAGCGGAACACGCTGAGCCCAGAGGACAATCTCATCGCGCACGGCGTTGAGATAAGCCTCGACTTCGAACCGCCCCTTACCGTAGGTCGTGGCGAAACCACAGAACGTGCATTGCGCCGGGCAGAAAGGGACATGCACGTACAGGGCCGTGAGATCGGCCTGTTCCACTTTTCGCCAGGACGCAATGATCTGACTGATCTTGTCCTCGTCCGCTGACACGTGAAACCCGTCTGCCGGAAACTCATAATTGTTGATCCCCGGGTTGCCACCCAGGCGCCGGTCGAGGTAGCGGGAAACGATCTTGTGTTTGTCCATGGTTTCTTTCTCCCAATTGTTGTGAACGGCTAACTTAAAGCATACGTAAAATTATTTTTATTGTCCCAAAAATAGATTATACAATTGACAAATTGCTTTTTTTATGCTAAAATAAAAGATATTTAATATATCTATTGTTGTCTTAATTTGAGACAGTAGATATTTTAAGAGATTCTCTCGTTCTACGAGCGATCCCTCACCCTGCGCCCCTCTCCCCGCGGGAGAGGGGAAATTAAAAAATAGAGTATGAAAATAGAAACCGCCTTAAAAAAATACGGCCTCTCTGAAGCTGAGGCAACAGTATATGTAGCGCTTCTTACTCTGCTTGAAGCCCCAGTGTACGACATTGCCCAAGAAGCGGCGCTACCGCGTACCACCACCTATGCCGTACTGGATTCTTTGCGAGCGCAAGGGTTGGTGATGCGACTCAAAAAAAATAATGTATTGTATTACACTCCGGAGTCACCACAAAACTTTTTGCATCAATTGGATGAAAAAAAGAATCTCCTGACTGAGATTCTTCCGGAGATGCAAGCAATTATAGCTGCCTCGCCCGTGCGCCCGATTATTAAAGTGTATGAGGGTCTACATGGTGTCAAACTCGTAAAAGAAGAAATCTTGGAAACACTCCGCCACACCAAACACCCAGAGTTACTGGCTATTGCGAATGATGCCCTGTATTCGGTGCTCCCACGCTATTTTCCCTATTGGGTTAAAAAACGAGTTACTTATGGCATTCTAGCTAAACTTATTTTACCAGCTCGTGAACAGCATAACCAACACTACACGGCTGACGCGAATAAAAAAGCACTCCGTGAAGTGCGTTTTTTACCACCAACAATGGCCCATGAATGCAGCCTCAATATTTATGCTCATAAAGTTGCCCTGTTCTCATTCGAGAAAAAAACGATCTCTATTATTATAGATTCAGCAACGGTAGCCAGCTTATTTCGGCAATTTTTCTTATTTAATTGGCAACTCCTGGAAAAAAGAATGCTTTCTTAATATTCTGTATCTTCAATATATTTTTTCAATCTTCACTCCAGTATAGTAATATTTCAGAATGTGCTCATACGTCCAACCATCTTTTTGAGCACGCATCATGGCATCATAGGTACTCATACCAATACCATGGCCCCATAGTTTTTTCCCTTTGTCATAGGGCGCGGTAACACTCACCAGCCACGGACGGACGTTATTTTTTCCCTTTGATTGCCAACTTTTGGTTTTGCCGTTGGAGTGTCCAAAATAAGGTGTAATCACCGGAGCTCCTTGATACGTTACCATTTCACCCGTGGTTGTAACGGCGGCAGCGGCAATGCGTGGCATGCGTAGTTCGGAATTATACCCAAGATAAATTTGATCCTGCGTGGTAGCATACACGTCAAATAACCAATTATCGCTTGGTGGGGCGAAACGAATATGCGCGTAGGCATAGGAACGTGCCGCCGTTAGTAATGCTTTGGCATATTCCATTGGCACCTCGTTACTGGATTCAGCAATACCAGCTATATAACTTTCAAGTGGCAGCTCATTAATAATATAGGGAAGTTTGCTCCGTGGTGAATAATGGTATTCACAGGCGCCGCGATAGACATTGAAATTAGTATCTCCCCGACCTTTTACAAAACGTGGGTAATTTTTTAATGTAAAATAATTAGTTTTATTCTCTGGAACCAACCGGAAATAATGCGGTGAATCAAAAGCAGTGTTTTCACTCTGGAAATGATAGACGCCATTCGTATAGCTGAGCTGGGCCTCTTCGCCGGCCTCCAGAAAACCCATAGACTCTTGCCCCGAAAATATTTCGTAAAGAAAATCGGACTGAAACATAACTGGTTCAGCTGTTTTATAAAGTCCAACCCGAATGGTTGGCTCGGCAATAAGAGCACGGGTGGAGGTAACAACTTCTGTGGTGGGACGAGCGCTGACGCTCGGCACTAAAATTCCATCCGCACCCGTTGCAGCTGTCATCTCATCCGACGAAGTGGTAGCCGCCGAGACGATTGTAACGGGGTTTAAAGCCACTACAATGCTTGTAAATGCCAAGATGATGAGTTGAAAATAATAGTACATACTATAGTATAGAACCGATAGATTATACCATAAAAATGGCCTCGCGAAAAGATGCGAAGCGTGATATACTAGGTCAAATCCTAAACTCTAAAAATACATTAGAAATTCATTTACTATGTCCTTAACTCGAGCTATTGCCCACAATACCGCCCTGCAACTTATTGGCAAAGTTATCAGTACCGTGCTCGGACTTATGGCAGTCGCGATTATGACTCGGACGCTGGGTACGGAGCAATTTGGATGGTATGCAACGGCCACTGGGCTCCTACAATTTGTTGGAATATTTTCTGATTTTGGATTTACTGTTACTACTTCTAACCTATTGGCGGAACCACAATTTAATAAGCAGGAGGTGTTGAATACCACCTTTACCTGGCGACTTTTGACCGCACTATTTTTTTATGGTCTAACTCCCTTTATCGTCTTTTACTTTCCTTACCCCCCTGCAGTAAAGCTGGCGGTTGTTATCACGGCGGTATCTTTTCTTGCTACCACATTAAGTAGTGTTTTTATTGCTTATTATCGAACTGAACTGAGTATGATGGTGGCAAGTGTTAGCGAAGTGGTGGGGCGCGCGGCATTAGTTATAGGCATCGCCGCGGTGGCGGTTGGCCACAATACATTTCTACCCATGATGGTGGTTATTGCTGTGACCTCGGTAATTTCTTTGGTCTATCTTTGGATAAAAAGTGGGGGTGTACGTTTGCGCCTCCATGGTGATATCTCTCGCGTCATGTTCCATAAAATGTGGCCTACCGCGCTGGCAGTTATTTTTAATGCTTTTTACTGGCAGGGCGACCGAGTGCTTTTACCCCTCTACGTTTCGCAAGCTTCCGTTGGTTTGTACGGTGCTGCCTACCGAGTTCTGGAAGTGGTTATTCAAATCGCAGCCATGATCATGGGGCTCATTATGCCACTCATTACCTATGCGTGGTCACGAAATCTGCGCCAAGAATTTACCGAACGATACCAATTGGGTTTTGATATGTTAGCACTACTTTTGTTACCCATGTTAGCGGGAACCATTGTGCTTGCCACTCCTATCATGTACCTGGTGGCTGGTAAAGAGTTTGCTCATGCCGGATCGATACTGCAAGGTTTGAGCGTCGCTATTTTTGGAATTTGTTTTGGTATGGTGTTTGGCCACATTATGTTGGCTATTGATCATCAAAAAAAATCACTCTGGATTTTTGCCTCTGATGCTGTTTTTAGTGTCGTGGGCTATTTCCTCTTTATACCTCACTACGGCATTCCAGGCGCGATTGGGGTAACTATTTTTTCCGAACTGTACGCTGGGGCAGGGCTCTTTCTCTTAGCTGGCTTCTATTCGGGCGTTTGGCCCAAACTTCAGACATTTGGAAAAATCATGTTGGCAAGCATTCTCATGGGGGCAATCATTTGGTACTTTCAGCCGTTACCAGTTTTTCTTTCGATTCTGCTTGGTATTGTTATATATGGCCTCTTCATTATATTGTTTCGAGTTATTTCAGCAACAACTCTGCGTGAAATTCTCACCTTCACGAGAGTTGCACAAGCCGAGTGACTTTGATAGAATGTAAGTAACAAATGGTTAGATGCTTATAATAGTTTAGCAATTTATTATATGGACTTCTCTAAAATTCGTAACTACCTTTTCTTGGGTCTTTTATTTATTGTTACTATTATTTTCTTATTATTACTTAAACCCTTTGCCTACCCCCTATTTTGGGCGGCAGTGATTGCAGGGCTTTTTTACCCACTCTACCGGCGACTTAACGCTTGGTTCAAACACGAAAACCTTAGTGCCATCATTACTTTGTCTGCAGTAATAGTAATTATTATCGTACCACTAGCTATTATTGTAACGCTCCTCATTAAAGAATCACTGATACTCTATGGCACCATTAGCAATAATAGTGATCAATTAGGCAATACCATTCACCAAATTACTAATTTTATAAAACATAATTCCTATAACAAACAACTCCGTATTGACGAGGATTTTTGGGTACAAAAATTTTCGGAAATCGGCCAGACGGTCTTGAACTATATTTTTACCTTTCTTAAAGATTTTACTCAGAATTCACTCACTTTTATTGTACTGTTTGTGGTCATGCTCTATACGCTGTTTTTCTTTATTCGCGATGGAGAAAAAATGCTTAAAAAACTCCTCTACTTAAGTCCTCTGGGCGATCGTTATGAAATAATGCTTTACAAAAAATTTACCGCCGCCGCCAGCGCTATTATTAAAGGCACTATTATCATCGGCGGACTTCAGGGCATGATTGGTGGAGTTGTTTTTGCTCTCTCCGGCATTCAAGGAGCACTCATTTGGGGCATAATTATGACATTATTTTCAGTCATTCCTGGTGTTGGTTCTTCTATTATTTGGTTGCCAGCGGCTCTCATGATGTTTCTGACCGGTCGAATTTGGCAGGGTACTATGATTCTTGTTGTCGGTACGCTCATTATTAGCACTGTTGACAATCTGCTCCGGCCACTGTTAGTGGGTAAGCGTTTGGAAATGCACCCACTGTTCATTTTGTTTTCAACCCTAGGTGGTATTATTCTATTTGGCATTTCCGGGTTTATGATTGGCCCCATTATGGCCGCCCTCTTTTTGGCATTCTGGGAAATGTATGAGGAATACTACCGGAACGAACTCAGCCATAATTAAGCTGTAGCCCCTTACCTCGACACAAAACAAAATTCTCCCCATTCCAAAGGGAGAGTTTTGTTTTGTTGGCCTGGCGAGACAGTTTTAGAATCTTTGCGAATGGGGCAGCGGCTGGCGCTAGCGGACTGCTGTTTCAGGAAAAATTGCCTCACAGCTTCCCACATCAAAATAAACCACTCCGGATTTTAAATCTACCGGTTGTGAAGGTAAAAATATAGAATTAGAGTGGCAAGTACGAAAAATAAAAACTCAACAATTGCATACGGATGCCAACGCAAGTAAATATTTTCAACCCATTTTTCGTCACCGTGCTTCTCTGCTAGCATATCAATTTCTCCGTATTTCCAGACGTATAAAAATTTTTTGGGTAATTTTTCTTTACGAGGCGGATGATATCGATAGAAAAATGTATATTGATTTTTCGTAAAAGGGTACAGCCATTGTATGCCCCATCCAATCCCGATGCTATCGTGTAAAAAATGGGCTAAGGAACAGAGCCCAAATAACACCGCCCAAGCTTGATTGAGAAATAAAATTATAGAAATTCCAATAGGGATATATAGGAACGGCCGATGCAATATACTACGATGTTTATGAGCATTTTTTGTAGTGCCGCCTCTACCGAGATGAAAAAAATAATCTATATCCACTAACAAAGAAAAGACGATGCCGCCAATAATAAAAAGCGTAGTAATTGAAAGCGTAAACAATTTGCTCACAAAAATTGCTGTCAAAATTCCTACACCAATATCAAGAAACATACTTTTGATGAATATTATTACATTAACACATAATTCCAACCCCGCCCAGAGGTTACAAAAATAACGGCTAAAAAGCCGTTATTTTCCACCTTGTTGCGGGGGTGGGATTTGAACCCACGACCTGCGGGTTATGGGCCCGCCGAGCTGCCGGGCTGCTCTACCCCGCTATATAACTGTCGAAAGTCCATAAAGTCTTTAAAGTCCAAAGTCACGACTTTAGAGACTTTCGACTTGATGGACTTTAGGACTTTCGTGAGCGGTAGACCGGATTCGAACCGGCGACCTTCTCCTTGGCAAGGAGACGTTCTAGCCAACTGAACTACTACCGCATACCGCACATGCTTCATACATTATACTCTATTTGCGCTTATTGTCAATATTTTGTAATCAAATATCCCGACTGAGTCGGGATGCTTTGATAGGACCGCGAGAAGAGAATGTACCCCCCCCCTGCGCTCAGCGACGTCTCGCGGACGAACGCCGCGGTTTTGGAAAAAATAGGTTGGCAGCCAGCTTCAGTGCCCCTTCAACAAGCCGTTGGCTTGTTTCAGTGGCATAAAAGACCGTGCACAGGACATAATGCGCTCCATCCCGTGCATCCTGCAAATGCCCCATGAGGGGCAGCAATATTGATTCCTTGCTTTTGCGCATGGGGCCTCCTTAGTAAAAATTATACATCGCTTTCCTACCACCAGCAAGTGGATTGTAACTTTTAGCTAGTATATGTGTATCCTCCTTAATAAGGAGTATTAAAGGTCGAAGAAAGAGTTAAAGTTTAATTCCAAATTAAAAAAATATTAACTATGAAAAAATTTGTTTCCCTCTTTTCTTCCGCAGCACTTATTAGTTCGTTGGTTTTGCCTGTGGCCACCCTAGCCCAAGAAGCAGCACCGGCGCCTAAAGCAACGGTGCAGGAGGCAAAAATGAAAGCTAAAGAAGATCGTGCTCAGGTTAAAGTAGCACGCGAACAAGTGAAACAAGACATGGTCAAGGTAAAAGAGGCTCGAGTGGCCAATAAAGATGCTCGGATGGTCGCCAAGAAAACTGCGATGGAAGTGCGGAGTAAGGCCGCCGCAGATCGTGCAGCGGCGATGGAGAAAGCTCGGGCTGATTTCAAAGCGGCGATGGAGAAAGCCAAAGCTGATAAATCCAAAAATGAAGCTATGGCCGCTCGCAAGGCTTATGCGGCAGCGCGGGAAGCAGCCCAACAAACATATCGTGCCGCGAAAAAAGCTGCGATGGAAACAGAGAAGGCCGCGAAATAATTAATGCACGTGCATTAGTCATTTAAAACATCCCGACCCAGTCGGGATGTTTTTATTTCTATCGCTTATTCACACCTTGAAAATGACGGTAATAAAACACCTTCAATATTTCATTAATTATAAAATATACACCAACAATAAGAAGCAGGAGTCTTAGGTGGTAAATATCTGGTCGAATAAAGCTAAAGATGTGTTGCGCGGTGCCAATAAATGGCAGGATAATGGCCACGAGAAATGCGGTAGCGGCAAGAAGCATCAATATTATTGCCGGTCGCCGACCAAACAGGAAGAAACGATTAGTCCGGATAGAAAATATGAGCACGAGCTCTGTTAAGACACTCCCAATAAACCAATTGGTCTGGAGTGCGGAAGGGCCATAGGGTCGGAAAACCGCGAAAAAAATAAAATCAAACACGGTGCTAACCGCACCAAAAGTAATAGCCACCAGAACAATTTCTTTTACATTATAAGCGCGTGGGCGACGTAGTTCTTCTTTATCAACCGTATCAGTTGCAATTGCAATCATGGGGAAATCCGAGAGCAGATTGAGCAACAAAATCTGAATCGGCAACATAGGAAGGTATGGAATGAGTAGCGAAGCAATGGCGATAGCGTAAAAATTTCCAAAGTTAGAGATAAGCGTGGTTTTAATATACTTAACTGTGTTAGCAAAAATTTCCCGACCTTCATGAATACCTTCCACGATGACGGTCAAACTCTTTTTAAGCAGCACAATATCGGCGGCGTCGCGAGCAATGTCCGAAGCGTCACTCACCACAATGCCAACATCTGCCATTTTAAGCGCCGGGGCATCGTTAATGCCTTCTCCCAGAAAACCGACTTCATGTTTAGTTTGGAGAAGCTGAATAATGCGATATTTTTGTTCTGGTGAAACTCGGGCAAAAACTGCCACTCTCTCCGCCAGGGCAATTTGTCCATCAACATCATGAATTTTTTCTAATTCTTCACCGGTGGCAACCTCAGATATTCCCTTGACGAGCCCCACCTGCATACCAACGGCCGCCGCCACTTCTTTACTGTCACCGGTGAGAATTTTAATATGAAGACCAAGCTGCCCGGCTCTCCCGAGCGCCTGATGCGCGGTTGGTTTAATTGGATCAACAAATGAGATAATACCGATCCAGGTGAGATTGTGTTCATCGGACGTTGTGTAACTTCCGCTGGCGCATTCTTTAACCCCGAGCGCAATGACGCGACGCCCCAATGCTCCTTCACGCGCCATCCATAACTCAAGCGGTTGTCGCTCGGATGCTGATACATTACATAAATTAAACAATACCTCCGGAGCACCGCGGACAATGAGCTGTTGCCCTCCATTACTTTTTACCAAAAGACTATTCCTCCGTCGCTCCGGATCAAAAGGAATTTCTGATATTTTGGTGTACTTTTCGAATTCTTTTTTCTGGTCAGAAGCAAGCTTGTTCCACAACGCAATATCAAACGCGTTGTTGGGCTCACGGACGCGCTCACCCAAAAAGGGCGAGGCTAGGGCAGCACGAAAGAGACATGCTGCCGGATCAGCCGCATTGATTTCTGCCACGGTGAGTTTGTTCTCGGTGAGCGTGCCCGTTTTGTCGGTACAGAGAATTTCGATGCTGCCGAGGTCTTCGACCGCGGAGAGACGCTTTACTACCACATGATGTTGAGCCATCTTGATGGCGCCTTTGGAAAGAGCAATCGTGGTAACAACGGGCAGAGCTTCCGGTACAACGCTCACGGCCAAGGCAATTGAGAATAAGGCGAGTTCAAAAATATTCCCCGCACCACCCTTCATGAGTACATTGACCCCAAAAAGGAGCGCTAGAATTATTAAAATCATCCGTAAAATAAACTTACTAAACTTAGCAATGCCTTTTTCAAAAGCGCTGGCATGATGTGTCTCAACCGTAAGCTTGGCAATTTCTCCAAACGCAGTCTTTTTTCCGGTGGCAATAACGATACCGATACCTTTGCCGCTCACAACGGTGGTACCAGAGAATCCAATGTTTGTAGCTTGGTGATATTCTTTGGCTTCACTGACAAGTTTGGTACCAACTTTTTCTACGGGCACAGACTCGCCGGTCAAAACGCTTTCGTTAACCATTAAGTCATTACATTCAAAAAAGCGTACATCGGCGGGGATGATATCCCCGGCCTCAACAATAACAATATCACCCAGGACAACATGGACGGCTGGAACTAACTGATCTTTGTTGCCACGGCGGATGCGAGCTTGAGGCACGACATATTTTTTAAGGAGTTCTAATGATTTTGCGGAATGATATTCTTGGGTAAAACCGAGCACACTGTTGATAATAATAAAAACTGCTATCATGAGACCGTCCGTAATTTCGCGCATAATAAAAGACAGTAGCGCGGCGCCGAGGAGAAGAAAAATAAACGGGGTATTGAACTGGCGAAACAAAATGTGCCACCAACGGATTGCTTGGGCGGCGATTTGGTTGGGGCCATCTTTTTTAAGCCGCGCCTCCGCTTCTTTTGCTGTGAAGCCAGTTTGGGCAGAGCCGAGCTCTGTAAAAATAGTGGTAATGGGTGTGATGGTGAAGGAAGAAAAAGACATACAATAACTTTCAAAAGGAAATCGCTTATTAAAAATTACTTCTATCATACCTGCACCAGTGCCTTTCTGCAACATTATTGACTTCTTCTGTATCTTGGTCGTGTATTTTGCTATACTACCACTATTATTTTTAACTGAGGTGAGTTAACCTCGCCGTTATTAAACGTATGCAACCAACCGTTAATTACCTCGCCGTCCTTGTTGCGGCGGCGGTGCAAGTGGTTTTGGGGTTCCTCTGGTATGGGCCAGTCTTTGGCAAAATGTGGATGGGCCTCATGGGCATGAGTCCGGAAAAAATGAACGAAGCCAAGGCCAAGGGTGGAATGGGTAAAAATTATGCCCTCATGACACTCTCTACCTTAGTGATGGCGTATGTACTCGCCCATTTTGTATTTTATACCGGTGCTACGATGTTTTTCAACGGTATACAAACTGGTTTTTGGATTTGGCTTGGATTTTTGGCTACCACGATGCTGGGGAGCGTTCTCTGGGAAGGTAAATCATGGAAATTGTACGCTCTAAATGTAAGTTATTACCTCGTTGGTCTCTGCCTCATGGGTGGCATTTTGGCAATGTGGAGGTAGTGAACGGAAATTAGGAAGTTGAAAAATTAAAAACCACCAACGTATCGTCGGTGGTTTTATTTTTTCAGTTTTTCAAATGGTACCCAGGGGTTTGGGGGTCCAGCTGTTTGAGCTCCGATTCCCCATGGTACAAATTATTAGCAAGGCGAGTTCTGGGCCCCCAATCGTTTTTGGTTACTTTTTGCGACCAAAAAGTAACACACCTATCCCAAACTCTTTCGTAATTTTCCCCCATCAGCAATTAACTGACCGGCTTTAATTTTATTTTTTCGTAAAATCAACAATTGTTCGGCCAGATTAGCATGCAGGCGCTCGGCGGTAGTTCGGGGGCCAAGTTTGAGTTGTAAAACTTTCTCAACGGCCGCGACATCTTTGGCAACAGTGCTCCAGGCTCGGCTCTTCCTGGCGAGATGATTAAGATTATTTCGATTGAGAAACCGGCCAGCCCGTTCTAAGTCACTTCTGAGATTGATATAATATTTTTTCACGAGTGCAAGCTCAAGCTGTGAGAGTGATGCCAGTAATCGCCCAACGCCAATAAATTCTGGTGGAATGCCGAGTGAATAAAAACCGGCGGTAAAGTTGATCGCCCGCGGTAGTTTTTGTTTGCCCAAACTTCGGCCGTAGGACAAAAACCCAATGTGCAATCGGCGTTCCCGACGCCTGGGCACCGCGGCAAACATATCGCCCATTTCTTTAATGAGCCTATGGAGGGATTCTTGATAAAAATTAGCGCTCCGACGAATAATATCTCGGAGTATTTTTTGTTCATCCTCCTTAATGACTGCGGCGGCACGGGCACCAACGGTTTTATTGAGACGGCGAATAGCTTGTTTAACACGCGTGGTGGGGTAATCATAGCGGAAAGCCGATTGCACCGTGACGGTT
>JAHFHX010000012.1 GCA_023246655.1 Candidatus Magasanikiibacteriota bacterium | reverse complement strand
AACCCCGCGGCCTTCTTGGCGTAAATAAATGAGAACGCCGCCTTCAGTGGCAATTCGTTCTTGTGCGAGTGCAAGTTGATCGTGGCAGTCACAGCGGAGCGACCCTAAAATATCCCCGGTTACACATTCTGAATGGATGCGCACCAGAGTTGGTTTATTATTTTTTGGTACGGTTTGATTTATGGCAACAATGTGCGGTGCTTCGGCATAAGCCTCGGGGACAATAAACACTATCAGATTTCCCCAGCGGGTTGGAAGATGAACGACGTCAGGAGGTAATGTCAGGGACATATAGCAGATATGGCGAGGTGAAACCCGCTTTCGTGCTGGGTTTTGTTTATAATTTGTTAAGAAGCCGGGGCATGGAAATACGGTTCTACCTGCCAGGCATTCGGCCAGGTGGTGCCCGGAGCGTTATTGATACTGCGGCTGCCGATGTCTTCGATAGCTGGGCCATTCCATGGAGTTGGCTCTCCGGCAGGGTGATAGAATGAGTTACCGATTGATACGACCGAGCTCTCGGTGGCGGAAACCTGTGGCATGAAGCGGGTGAAGGCGTAAAAACCTTCGGCGCCGTTGTCGGAACGTGTGCCCAGCTGCGAACCGATGAGATAGAGTGTGGGAGTAATTTTTGGCGATTTTCTCCAGGAGAAATTAATCAATTGCCGGTCTCCCGGTGGCGCGTTAAATAGCCAATCGGTACCATAGACGGTTACACGGCCAGCATCAGGAGTGGGGGCAATCAGGCTTTGGCGCGAGGTGCGGAGGCCGCGCGTGGGGTAGATATCTTGAAATTCAAGACCGGCAATAGCAATGGGACCACTAGCACCTTCCAGATACACGGCCGTGGGATCCTCGAAAGATGCTTCGGCTTTGTCGTCGGGAATATCCGGATTATCGAAGGCAACCAAATTGTTCCCACCGCCTCCACCGAGCCAGGTAAATTCTCCACCCGCGGCGCTGGTTTTGATGGCGTGTTTTGATTGGGTGTTGGTATACAATAAAATTTGCACGTCGCGCGTGCGTCCATCAACCAGTATCCCTTGGCCAGCGATGTACTGAGTGCTGAAACGGGTAAGGGTGATGCGTTCTGGCCCGTCGAGTGCTGTACCGTCACCGATGCGTACAAAACTATTGCACACTCCTCGGTTGCGGACATTGGAAACGCCGCCCATCCAACCGGCGCCAACGTCTTCAATCCAGACATCGGACGTCTGGCCGTTTTTTTCGGAAATATGAATCATGGTATCCACCGTCATCGCGCCGCCCGGCTCGCCTGGTTTTGCGAGCGTGCTGAAAAATATGCCCCCTATGGCGATGTGGTGGCTACCATCAATTATGAGCATTGTCGAGCCTTTTTTCTCGCTACCGTTCCATGCCAGGGCAGTACCGACCACGGGCAATTCGTCATTGATCGCTCCGGCCCCGCTCCGTCCACCGATGCCTTGCAGTCGAATATGATGGGTTTTTGAGAGGCGTATGGTAGAACGGACGGTAAAGATACCATTTGGGAACCAGATGGTGCCGCCCTGTTTTGGTGACTCTTGGCTAATTTTATTAATCGCGGCCTGGATAACCGGTGCGTTGTCGAATAAGTAATCCTTGGCACCGTAACGGGCTTTGTAGGTAACTTTGCGAAATACAAACGGTTTGCTCAGATCTACTTTAAAATCACCCAACGGTTGCGGTTTTTCCCGCAGGGACCTGGCCCGTGGCCAGATAATATCCAGTGCTTCTGGTCGGCGTGCGGCTGGGTCGGAAAAAATATCAGTCAGGGGAGCGTTGGTCGTTCCATCCCAACCAGTCGAAGCCAACAGTGTAAATTGTGGTGGACCAATGGTGGTCTCGAAACCAGTTGGAGTAATGGTTTTGAAAAAAGGCTCGGTTGTATGATTAAAACGGCTTTTGACCACGGTTATGGCGGCATAGGTACCGCGCCCGGCGGCGATCACGAGCGGTTTTGGTTCACTGGGGACTCCAAATTCACAGCCCACAAATGATACCGGCCCACCGTTGCCCTGAATAAATACGGCTTCTCCAGCCGGATGTGCGTTGGTTTCTATATGGCAACCCATGATCGCCAGAGCAAGGGGAAAGTCGCCCTGCCAGACATTGTTGACACCACTGTGGGGGGAGGAATCTTGATCCTCTAAAAAACTAGACAGAAAGCGATACGATCCGTTACTCGTTACGTCCTGAATGACATGGCCCGCTCCATATCCGCTACGCAACACAATGTCTCCGCCGCCACGGCCCGCTGGATCGCCATTCGAAGCCTGATTATCATCGGCGAGGCTCTGCTCGGGACCAGGACCAGGCTGTATATTGTCTCTAAATTCACCACTAAAAAGTTGTAGCTGTCCGTCACGGACAAAGATACCGGTGCCGGAATTACGGATATGGAGATCATGAAAATATTGCCCCTGCACTTGGGAGCCATCAATCATGATCCCCGCCGAGTTGAGGCCATCAAGCAGATTGTCTGGTGTGCCCCCATTGTCGTCGGTCGCTCCAGAGATATAGACGTTTTCCAGGTAATTATGGTCCACGTTCTGGTCGATAGAGCCACTGGCGGTGAGGTCGTCACTGCTATTATTCAGTCTGATACCAACGGTAAAAGCTCCCTGGCCAGGGGAAATGCCGGTGTTGATAACATTAAGGGCGCTCGGCGCTAGCAGATGCCCAACGCCATTGGCTGCTGAGTCGGTACGATGGAAAAAGATGCCGTAGCGAAATCGTGTATTTTTTGCTCCACTGATGGTAAGATTTTCGATGGTAGTGTTTTGGGCGTGCGTAACATCAATCACCGCTTGGTCATTGCGGCTACCTGTCCAGACTAATGTAGTTTTGCCAGGACTAAAAGAATTAACCGGCATGGCTCCCAACAGACGCACGTGCTTGGCGTTTTGCTGCATGTTGTTTTCATTTATATCAGTGCCAATAATCAAGGGCGAGCCAACTTGATACACGCCCGGAGGAAGATAGACCGTGCCACCGCCCATGGCGCGGACCCGTTTGATGGCACGGTTAATTTCTTGGCTTTTGTCGGCGGTGTCGGATGGAGAGACAGTTATCTGGTTGGTGGGGGGGACAAATAATCGTGCGGCAGACGAGACAGCCGCGTGGCTCGGGGACATACGGAGCAATAAACAAACTACGAGGATGAAGAAAAGAGAAACGTGATGAATAGTTATCCCTGTCTTGAATCCTTTTTTCGACATATGAGTGGGGGTTAAAAATTATTGTGAATTATGGCAAGCGGCGATTTCTGCGCCTCTCTCTTAAACAGGGAGAGAACAATTAGTGTCGTTCAATGATTCCCTCCCCCTTTTAGGGGGAGGACGGAGGAGGTTATTCGTGTCTCGTCGATTTTAAAAATCCAACAGTAACGCCGAATGGTCAGACACCTCGTCGGGCAAGACTTTAAAATTTTTTACTGCTACATCGGGCGACACGAAAATATAATCGGCAAACTTTCCTTCTTTGGTATAAAAAGCGCTGCGGGTAGAAGTGATATTGTACCTTTTAATAAGGTTCTTCATGTCCGTTTCCAACATCGCGATACTGGTTGTGTCCGGATTCAAATTAAAATCACCGCAGAGTATTTTGGGGGAAGAAACGGTGTCCATAAAAGTTTTAATTTTTTCTGATTGAATGATTCTAGTCGGAGTATCATTTTTATCTTTGCCAGTCCACAGACCGTGTACATTTAGAATAGTATACATGCTGCCTCGGATATTACATTGTATCCATTGCAAGTTTCGGGAATGGTCGCCACCACTGCCGGGATAGTTGGCGACTTCGTAAATCCAGAAGGCCCCTTCTTCTGCAACCGTTATTTCTTTTTTTATAAAAATGCCAATGCCATAAATATTTTTTATAACTGGTCTAAAAAATGATTGGTGATTGGGAAGCAATTCTTGTAAGTGGGTATATACATTCAGGTCGGGTGGCAGCCGATTGTCAGACATCTTGTCTGGCGAATGATGATAAATTTCTTGAAAGCAAAATATATCCGTATCGTGGTATCTTTTTATAAAATCAAATAATGGTTCTCGGATTCTTCCACCCCACAGGTTAAGGGTTATGAGTTTCATATTATTTAGCCATAATAACTTTTCTCCGCATCAGCAAAAATAGTATAAACGCGCCATTCGTTGCAATGAGTGATAGAGGGTAGAACATGGTTACAAACGTGTATGTTCCCAAAGCCCCGAGTGAAAATACCCAGCTCACGAGGGCAAAAAAGTAGGTAAGAGCCGGTTCTTGGTAGGGCTGAAGGTATGATTTACGATAGGTAGGGACATAGCCGAGAAAATCGATGGTGGCAGTTAAAATAACCGATACCACAGCATTTTTAGTTAGGACGTAAAAAATCATTATGATGAGTGCGCTGATGAAGGCTATCCAATCCAGACGCGTGATATTCTTTTCGCCTTTTACCAGGGCATATACTGCGATGGTGAAGCAAAGGAGTCCATCGACTAGAAAGGGGAGAGAACCAGCGCCACCGCCACCTTTGTATGATAATACAAAACCTAATCCAATGAGCAGTGACCAGGTGAGCCAGGAGAAAAGATGCGGTTTGGTTTTTTTCTGGATGAGGCCGATGTAGTAGGGGATAAAAATGGCGGTGCCAAAGAGAAGCGAAATGATTGCGAAAATTGTTTTGAGAGACATAGGCCGTTACTATAACAAAACTACCTTGGTGGAGCAAGGTAGTTTTGTGTGGTGTGTCCTTAATGGCATCTGAACCGAATTGGCGTTATATTATTTTCCCAAAAACCAGTAGTTTATTACGCCGTAGATTACAATTAAAGTGATAAAAATGGCGGTTATGAAGATGCCAATTTGGTCGGCTTTTTTCCAGGATTTATAGGCGCTGTAGATCCAAAATATTTCCGAGACCAGTGAAGCGATCAGGCCATACTGGGGGAGTTTCATTGCGGTAAGCAAAAACCCCAACATGGTAAAAAACGTGAGGCCAATTTGCATGAGGGTATTTTTGGTGATAGTGTGGGACATGTTTTGGCGGAGA
Organism: Candidatus Magasanikiibacteriota bacterium; assembly: GCA_023246655.1. Classification (GTDB taxonomy): domain Bacteria; phylum Patescibacteriota; class Patescibacteriia; order Magasanikbacterales; family GWA2-37-8; genus JAHFHX01. The sequence goes on along the minus strand of JAHFHX010000012.1, from coordinate 22,866 downwards.
GGGTGAGATTCGAACTCACGGACCACTTTCATGGTCGACAGTTTTCAAGACTGTTGCCTTAAACCACTCGGCCACCTCTCCAATGATGTACGAAATACGTATTTTCTAATTGGAAGGAACAAGCTACGAAATTGCGAAAACAGGGTAAGATTATCAGAACATCGAAGAAAAATCAAGTCAAAACCACCCCCACTCAATCGGGATAATTTTTAACTATAGGCTTCTTTTATTATCCACGCCAGCGTTATAAGGGCTAGGCCGCCAGCGGTTATAAAGCCATACGTCTTGGCAGTTGTTGGAGAAGAAGGTGCTTGATTAATTGTGGTTGAAGAGATAATTTCAATATCACTTTGATTGCGCGGCCAGAGTTGTGGGCCTGATTGAGGATGTTCTAGGATGCCTGTAACTTTGACTTGATCGCCGATGCTGAAGACCTGTTTATCAATGTGTGTTCCGGATTTAAAGTATAGGGGAATCTCACCGCGCCCATCGTCTACATACATGAGATTTTTGGTGAGTTTGGTGATTTCACCAGTAATGACGACGAGTCCACCAGCATTGGTATCGTCTAACTCATCAAGCGTCAGTGGTTCTGGAGCAAACTGTCCGTTGGTTGCCAGAATGTCAACAGTATCGGCCTGCTTTATGTTGATGCGCGGGACACCGTGGAGGTTTGACACCGTGCCGGCAATTGCAACCTGATCTCCGATGGCCAATTCCGGAAAAATTTTCTTGGCGGCGTAAATTTGAATACCACTGGAGCCATCAGTGATATAAAAATAGTGTTTGGAAAATGTTCCAGGGATAGCCGTGACCAGCCCGGTGAGTTTAACATAGGCGCCTTTGGCGAGACTGCGGATGTCAGTAATGGTTGACCCCACATATTCATGGACAGCGGATGGTATGATCTTTGATGCGGCGTCGATGTGTTCTCCTAGGATCTTTGGTTCAAGAGATTCAATATATTGTGTCTTAATGTGTCCTGGTGATGGCGTTGTCCAGGCCCATCTTTTTTCGGTGCGAGTGTAACTTTGTCCGTTAATGCTTTTGGGATACTCGATCATGTCGACTGTTGCGTTTTGTGCTGAGATTAATTCCACCATGCTGCCGTTATTATCAAGCGCCAGGTGTGTAACCAGACGATAAAACACCAAGGTATCGTGCGGTGGGAGCGTGGTGTGGTCGGGAAGCGTAAATGCTTTGTCAGACTTCAATTTGAGTTGCCAACCAGAAACATCCGCTGTGCTCGAGGCGGTGTTATACAGTTCAATAAATTCCGAGGTGTCAGGTCCACTGGGATTAGGAAACACTTCGCTCAGCACAACGCCACGATTGTCAAATGAGAGCCCGGGCGCTATAGTCAGACTCAATTTTTTCTGTCCAACCGTTCCCGCTGTACTTGAGGCAGAGAGGGTAATAGTGTAGGCGCCAGAAGTTGCAAAGATGCGCGAGGTCTCAGCACCAGTGTGAATTTCATTATTGCCAAAGTCCCACCGGAAGTTCAATCGTCCACCGCGTGGATCGGCTGATTCAGCAGCGGAAAAATCCAATACTTCTCCGGGCGTCGCTGATTTTGGCGCCATAATTTTCCAGATAATCTTAACGGGGTCACTGGTATTGGGTGTGGTGATGTTTTCGGTCGACGAGGCGGTTTGGCTCGCTGTGTGGCGCGGATGGTTTGAGGCGGAGCTGTCACGGTTAGTTGCAGATACACTGGGTGGTGATGGGGGACTAATGATGACGTTAGCGCTCCCCGCGGTTGGTTGTGTGGTTACGGCCCAATCGCCGGTATCATTATTATCCATACCATCAACTTTTCGTGCCAGCGCTTGGCCGACTTTGGAGATGAGTAAATTACCATAGGTAACTTGATCCACAACAATCCCATTGGGATTTTTGAGTATGACGGTGTCACCACCATTGTTGAGATGATCACTGGTGAGCGTTATGACAACCCAACTTTTAGCGGCGAGTCCACCGCTCAAATTTGCGATTGTACAGGCTGAGTTCAGTCGGCTATCACACAGTGTGCCATCGGAGAGATCAAGGGTTGTTTCGGTTGGATTATATAATTCAATCCACTCATTGCCGTTGCCCGGATCAGCCACGAATTCATTAATTTTTATTTGTGCCCAGATACTGGCGTTGACGCTCCCAGCCGGATTATGTGCGGCCGGTGACGGAGTTGCCGAAGTTATACCGCTTGATGGTAGCGGAGAGGAAGGGTCACCAAAGTTGCTATTGACGAGCCCGAGCGTATTGCCGTTGACATGTTCTTGCCAATTTGTAGTGGCGTAGTCTCTTACATGAGGGTTTTTGCGTTCCAGCGAGTGATCAGGAGCTGGGAGATAGGTAAATTGTTCAATAAAGTTACCAGCGGCATCCTTGAGTCCAATTTCTTCACCCGCTTCATTGAGCGTGCTCCAGGATGAGGCAAAGATTGAGCCAGGGAAATTGGGGTGATCGGTCATAAATACCGCTGCATTCTGCGCGATGGTGACATATTCACCAGGCGCCACAATGCTATCATTTGTTCCAGTGGCAGTTAGTCCGTGATTAGTAGCATTTTCCCAAAATTTCCAGCCGGTTATATCAACCGCATCATTTCCTTTATTATAAATTTCGATCCATTCATGAGTGCTGGTAGGGTAGGCGCCAATTTCGTTAATGACAATGTCGGAATTGGCAGCGTTCACTGCTTTAGAAATAAAAAAACTGCTAGCCATTATAACTAATAGTAATATTGAAGCGTCCCTCCTCATACCCGTTAAGCTAATTGAGGGAAGGGTTCCATTCCGAGCAGCCTTTTTTGTTCTTCAGGAGTAATAATTTTTTTTTGACACAAGAGTTCGGTTAAAGCGCGGACTTTGGTATCTTCTTTACGCATGAGTATTGTTAAATCACCGCGTTGGTCAGCCATCTTTTCATCCAGGTATTCCTTAGTAACCATAGTGGACTCAACACGATTGAGTCGCTGTTCTATTTTATCAAAACGCCCATCTACTCGATTAGAAAATTCACCAATGGCTTCGATGATATCTTGGTTTGTTAGTTCGTCATTAGTCATATTACCTACAGAAGCACTTGAATTAATTTATTTTTTATTATGCAACGGACGGGAGGAGTTGTCAATAGCAACAAACGATCTGTAAATTGAGTTGATTTTCATTTATTTAATTTATCTTTTGTATAAACTAATCTATACAAACTGTGGATAAGTCTGTGATTAGTTGAAATTTTAAAGTTAGAATTTTAAAGTTATTGACCGGTTTTTATTTTATATTAGCGGAGATTTTAATATTCAATTTATTAACATTTTTGTATACATTAGTCTATACAAATATTTTTATTAAAATTTGCTATTTTTTAGCTATAATTAGAGTAAATTAAGTTGAAATTGACGTAAAGTAGCATACTTGACACTAATTTAGAACCATGTTATACTATTTATGTAGTTTGTTCACTACAATCCAATTCCAGCGAAGTTTACTTCGCCTGGGTAATCTCCATACTGCAATTATCTCGAGGAGTACTAACGGATTTACTGTTGCTTCATAAAAAGTATTTAGCAGCAGCAAATTCATCTCCTTGTCTGGTAACCCCTATTTTTGGGTAGATTGAGCCTTTTGCGTTCGTCTTCCCTGGGGCCCTACCTTCAAGTGGTTGGAGATCGCATGCTGTTTAGCGATTAAAGTGGGTCCGCCTCGGCGGACACGGGTCTCGCTAAGCAGTTTCTAAACGGCGGGAACCTTGAAATAAAAATAATTTAGGCTCTACGCCGTTTTTTATTTTCCTTGACTTTCTGAGTTGTTTTATATATTATAAATAAGCTTTATTTTAGCCTTGTTTAATGTTTTGTTATGCCTCAATCATCTCTTAAGACGGCTCCGAAGAAACCCACGATTCCATTTTCTGATGATTTTTTAGCCATGATACAGCAATCTTTGCTTAAAGAGAAGGAGCAATTGGAGCGAGATTTAGCCAAATTTGCTAAACCAAACCCTCATGCCGTTGAGGAAGATTTTGATAGTACGTTTCCGGACTATGGTGATAAAGAAGATGAGAATGCCGCTGAAGTTGCCGATTATGCGGCAAATTTGTCAATTGAGCAGGATTTTGAAAAGATTTTACGCGACGTAAACGATGCGTTGGATCGAATGAAGAAAGGAACATACGGAATTTGTAAGTATTGCAAAAAACCTATTCAAGAAAAACGTTTGCTGGCGCGACCAACTTCCAGTGCGTGCGTAGAGTGTAAGAAGGCGATTATACAGGAAGTGTAAAAATGTACGAAATACGTATTTCCTGATTGAAAGGAAGTAAGCTACGAAAGTATGAAAGTTGCGGTGTCACTGTGAGGAGGAGCTCGCGTGACGCCTGCCCGCCTCTGGCGGGACGTGGCAATCCCTTTGTTCCCCAGAACGATCGTGACTATGAAATTATTAACCCGTAGAATAAATGTGATTTTGTTCTGCGGGTTTTTTTTTATTATTGATCGTTGGCTCAAGTGGCAAGCGCTTCATGGATGGGCGGCGGATCGACTGCTCAACCGATGGTTTGGGTGGCATCCATTTTTGAATCCAGGAGTGGCGTTTGGGATACCGGTGCCGGCGTGGCTTATTATTCTTTTGACTATTCCGATTATACTGTTGTTGGGGTATTTAGTAACCATGTCTTTTGCGGAACGTGGAGCGCATAACGTGGAACCAGTACAATTGGAGCGTTACGCGTTATGCGCTACGCGTTATGCGCTCATCTTCGCCGGCGCCCTCTCTAACCTCATTGACCGTGTACTCTACGGTCATACGGTAGATTATATTTTAATTTTCACTGGCGTCATTAACCTTGCGGATGTGATGATTGTATTCGGGTTTGTGATATACTTCTTTTGTAGTCGAAAGTCCATAAAGTCGTAAAGTCTGTAAAGTTTGAGTATACGATTGGCGACTTTCGACTTTATGGACTTTACAGACTTTAGACTATCAATCTATGTTTCTCAAACTCAATTCCGCGGCCACCATGGGGCTTGAGTGTGTGCCGGTGACGGTTGAAGTGGACATCAACAAGGGGCAGACGAATTTTAATATTGTCGGGCTCGCGGATACGTCCATCAAAGAATCAAAAGATCGTATTCATTCGGCGATTAAGAATTCCGGGTTTGATTATCCGTTTAATTTTCGGATTCTCGTGAACTTGGCGCCGGCCGACAGTCCAAAAGAAGGTTCAATGTATGATGTGCCGATGGCTTTGGGGATTGTGGCGATAAGCAGTGGGCTTGAAATGCAACTTGGTGATGCTCTCATCGTTGGTGAATTGGCGCTTGATGGCGGTGTGCGGCATGTAACCGGAATGTTGCCGCTCGCGCTTTACGCGCGCGAGCGTGGGTGGAAGCGGTTGTTTGTGCCGGAGAGCGATGCCTTGGAAGCAGCACTTGTCGACGGTTTGGAAATTTATCCGGTGAGTTCGCTTAAGCAGTTAATTGCTTATCTGCAGGGTGATGAAGACATTGTGCCATTTCGGCGGCCGGATGGCTGGAACAATTATGAGGCGCCGGCGTATGAAATGGACATGGCCCTTATTAAGGGCCAGGAGTTTGCCAAGAGAGCGCTGGAGATTGCGGCCAGCGGGGCACATAATATTCTTATGAGCGGGCCGCCTGGGAGTGGGAAGACATTGCTCGCGCGAACGCTGCCTTCTATTTTACCACGATTGACACAGGATGAAGCACTTGAGGTTACTAAAATTTATTCCGTGGCAGGACTTTTGCAACATAGTTTTATTAAAGTTCGCCCTTTCCGCTCGCCGCACCACACTGCGTCCGGAGCGGCCTTGGTTGGTGGTGGGCGCATGCCGCGTCCAGGAGAAATATCGTTGGCTCATCGCGGTGTATTATTTCTGGATGAGTTTCCCGAATTTCCACGATTTGTCATTGAGAGTTTGCGTCAACCTTTGGAAGATGGCATTATTACAATTTCACGTTCACAGGGTACTTTGACGTTTCCTGCTCGATTTATTCTAGTGGCTAGTCAGAATCCATGCCCATGTGGGTATGCCACCGATCCGGATCATTCCTGCGCGTGCACGCCGCTACAACTGTTGCGGTATCAAAAAAAGGTGAGTGGTCCTTTGCTCGATCGCATTGATCTTCATGTTGAAGTACCACGAGTACAATTTGAAAAATTGACGTCAATTGAGTTGGCGGAATCATCGGCGAAAGTTCGGGAACGAGTGGAAGCCGCTCGAGAGCGACAAACGAAACGTTTCGCGGGGCGGTCAGTGAAAACTAACAGCGAAATGCGTAATGCTGAAATTCGAGAATTCTGTAAATTAGATGATCAGTCAATTGATTTGCTGCGCGCGGCAGTGACGCAAATGCACCTTTCGGCCCGAGCTTATAATAGAATTCTTAAATTGAGCCGGACCATTGCAGATCTGGGAGGGAGTGATTGCATTGAGTTGCCACATGTGGCCGAGGCTTTGCAGTTTCGTGCAAAGGTAGGATGAGCGCGAGGTAGAAACGAAATATAAAAAAACATCCCGGTTTAATCGGGATGTTTTTTACTTAGGTTTAACGTCGAGCAAGCTCGGTATCCTTTTTAACGTAGTAGATTTCTACGTCTACTCGTTTTACACCGAATTTACGTGCTTCAGTTTTAGAGGTGTTTAACCAGATATCCATGCGGCCGTAGCCGTAGCGAGCGTTCATGCGGTCATGTACTTCAAACACGCGATCGCCATAGAGGCTCGGAATTTTTACTTTGGTACCAAAAGGGAGCCAATTAGCAGCCACCACATCTTCGGTGCCACGTTTGCATAAATCGGTACCATCGGCAGTAATGCAAGGAGTGCTGTCAGTTTGGTCGGGTGTTGAGGTATAGACCGTAATAACGGTTTTAACGGTTTTATCTGGCTGTGGGGCGGCTGGAATATCATCGGGAGTATCATCATAAAGTATAGCTGAGCTAATAGTGGAGAAATTACGGGTGGTTGTTTCGGCTGTCGTCGTTATCGTATTATGATTGAATAAAGCACTTTGACCTAAAATTTGAGCTTGAACAGGAGTCGCCGAAACAAAAGTTACACTAAGGCTGGTAGCCATAATGAGCTGAACGGTTGTTATTAATGCTACAAGCTTGTTTTTTTGTTTAAATAGGTTCATAATTTTTTTTCGTTAAATATAGGGGCTATGCTTCTTAATTGGATGCAAAGCGCTTTATTTAGCGAAAAACTAGTCAATCTTGTTTATTCTTGTCTAAAATTAGCCTAAACAAAAAAGTACCCTAGTAAGGTACAGCTCCTCTTGATGACGGATTAGTGTAGCATAAATCTCTGGATTTGTCAAGGGTAAGAGAGGGAGGTATACTATGCAATGAGTTGAAAGTTTATAAAGTCCCTGAAGGCATTGACGACTTGATAGACTTTGGACTTTACAGACTTTATGAACTCCTGAATTTATGCCTATTTCAAAGTTATCCCGTCGTCAAACTCGTAGCTATGGTGAGGTTAGCAAGGTATCGCGGGTTCCAGAGTCACGTCGCTCGCGACGAGGCTTATTAGATTTACCACTCCGCCTGTATTTAAAAATTGTGGTGGTTGGGGTGGGGGTTTGTTTTATGGTGGGGACAGTGGTGGCGTTATGGGTCAGCCGTGAGCTTCCCGATCCTAACAAATTAACCAATCGGCAAATAGCCGAGAGCACCAAAATTTATGATCATACCGGGCAACACCTCCTTTATGAGGTATACCAGAACCAGAAACGGACGGTTGTAGAGCTTGATCAGATTTCACCGTGGGTGCCAAAAGCCACCATTGCCGTTGAGGATAAACATTTTTATGAGCATAAAGGCATTCGAATTGTAAGTATTTTTCGAGCTGGTTTTAATAATCTTATTGGGCGTCGAGAAGGGGGGGGCGGTGGTTCGACCTTAACCCAACAACTTATTAAGAATGCCCTGGTCGGGAATGAACGGACCTTATATCGCAAGGTTAAAGAAGCGCTCCTGGCAATTCGTCTTGAGCGGGCCTACTCTAAGGATCAAATTTTGAAATTATATCTGAATGAGATTCCTTATGGTTCAACGAATTATGGCATTGAATCAGCCGCTCAGAGCTATTTTCATAAGAGCGCCAAGGATTTGACATTGCCTGAGGCAGCGATTTTGGCTGCTTTACCCAAGGCGCCGAGTCGCTATCTTAATAATCCAACAGCACTGAAGACACGGCGCGATACGGTACTTCGCCTTATGTTTGAACAGGGATATATTACCGAGGACGAAAAGGACGCTGCTCAGAATGCTACCACTACCCCCGACACCAAGGCTGGTATTTTTGATGCCCCGCATTTTGTGGAATATGTGAAGCGATTGTTAACTGATCAATTTGGCGACCAGCTCGTTGATACTGGTGGATTGAAGGTGATAACAACTTTGGATTACGATAAACAAAAATTGGCGGAAAAAATTGTCCGAGAGAATGGTGATAAATTTGTTAAAGAATCTAACGCCAATAATGCTGCGTTGGTGGCAATTGACCCGCACACCGCTCAAATTCTCGCCATGGTTGGTTCGCGGGATTACACCAACAGAGATATTGGTGGCACCTTTAACGAAGTGGTGGATGATCGACGACAGCCGGGGTCATCGTTTAAACCATTTGTATATACCGCTGCATTTGAAAAGGGGTATACACCAGATACCGTACTCTATGATGTTAAGACTGATTTTGATTTACGCTCCGGGAATGACACCTATATTCCTAAAAATTATGATGGTAAAGAGCATGGCCTGGTGACCATGCGCAAAGCCCTGCAAGGGTCGCTCAATATTCCGGCGGTTAAGACAATGTATTTGGTTGGGGCCAAAGAAACGGTAGAGTTTGCCAAGCGTTTTGGGTATACGACCTTTACGGGAGAGCCGGATTTGACCATTGTGCTGGGGGGTCATGAGGTTAGCATGATGGAACATGCTAATGCGTATGCAACTTTAGCTAACGGTGGCGTATATCATGCGCCTGTGAGTATTTTGTCGGTTACCAGTCCGCAGGGGGAAAAATTATTTGAGTGGCAACCAAATGACGGTACCGAAGCCGTGAAGCCTGAACTCGCCGCTTTAACAACGAGTGTTTTAACAGATAACCAGGCCCGGGCTTTTATTTTTGGTCTCAGCAACAACCTGGTTTTACCAGATCGGTTAGTGGCCGCTAAAACCGGTACAACTAATAATAATGTTGACGCTTGGACTTTGGGCTATGTGCCTTCGTTGGCAGTAGGGGTATGGGTAGGGAATACCCCTAAGCATACTCCGATGAAAGCAGGCGGTAATAAGTTGGCGGGTGTCATTTGGAATCAATTTATGCGGGCCGCTTTACAAGCGGTGCCGCCCGAGGATTTCCTAGCGCCACCGTTGAATGACGCCGAGAAGCCGGTGCTCCGTGGTGCTGATGACGGCATTGTACTCCCTATCAATAAATTAACTGGTAAGATTGCCCCGTCGACAACGCCAGAGAATTTAATTGAACGACGGACGTATCTCCCGCCCCATGACATTTTGCATTATGTGAATAAAGACGATCCGCGCGGCCCTATTCCGGACCATCCGGAGAGTGACCCCCAATATCTTAATTGGGAGCAGGCGTTGCACGATTGGGTCCAACGGCAACAGGATGCCGGAGTGACGGTAACGCTTGAGGAACCCCTTACTGAATATGATGCTCTGCAATCCCCGGAGCTTGTACCGACGGTAGAAATTATTTCCCCGGCCGCGAGTTCAACCTTGACGTCACGCCAAATTGATATTCAGGTGAAAGCCACGGCGCCGCGGGGAGTATCTCAAGTTCTCTATTATCTTGATGGTTTATCGATTGGTGCCGCGACACAGTATCCGTTTACGCTTAGTTACGTAGCCGAAAAGTTGCGGCCAGGGATACATACACTTCGGGTTGTTGCTCAGGATGACCTTGGTACAAGCGGAAGTAGTGATGTGCAATTCGTGCTTCAGACGGACCCCTTACCGCCAGATTTTGATTGGACGGACGTGAACCCGCTCACCCTTACTGCGGTTGATTTTCCGCGGGTGTTTGCGCTTAGCCCATGGCGTTGGGATGATACCAAAGATATTCAAATTTATTTAAAGATGGCTAATGGTGAAAAAGCGATTTATAATTTTAATCATGCTGAAGATAAACTTCAGAATAATCAATTGCTATTTACCTGGAAGCATAGCCCAGGGGTAGGAAACTATACCCTGCGAGGAGTGCTTACCGACAAAGATGGTAAGACTAGCGAAAAAAAATTGGAGGCAGTGGTGAAATAGGGAAATACTGGTAGAAAAAAATCCCGCCTAGTGAGGCGGGATTTTGTTGTGAGCTACAAGTCAGCATTCCGTCTGTTTATTAAAAATCTCATTCGTTCCCTTGTCAATTTGTAGGATTTAAATTTTATGCCACTGTATAGTCTTTCTATGCACTCGATACCTTCAATTGTAGGAAGTAATTCCGAAAGCCCTAAGCGAAGCCTGTTGGGTAAGGCAGCTTTAATATCGTTTTCCGTCAATTCTCCTTCGGCGGTATATCCTACCCTTCGGCGCCTGTTGTCGAAAAGCATTCGCTCCACCATTTGTGCTGCGTGTTTACGTTCTGTTGCATCAAGTTGGTCATTTCTTTCTACATCTACCTCGGCTATCTCTGAACCAATAATAACGTTGTCCCAAGATTGTCCTTCCATACAGGAATGTAATTTAGAATAAAGGATTATTTAATGTAATTGCATCTACTATTTGTCCATTAATCATGTGGCTGATCTTAATGGTTTCTTCTACGATGCCAGTGATGGTGGGAGCTTGTTTTAATGTTGTATACCTGGTATCAAGTGTTTCATAACGTCCGTCACGAAAACGCCAGGTGTTTCGACTGGTTGGTCGGTGGTCTTTATTAAAAGTGACTTTGTCATGTGTTGAAAATTCCTGATCGAATTGCTCGGTTGTAATGGAAACCAGCCGTGCTGCTAGTGGTTGATGCTCTAGGAAGTATTCTAACAGGGCAGAGGTAAATTCAGTACCAGAGGTATTATCGTACGTCTTTATTTTTTGTCTCACGCCCATTGACTTAGGTATTTGTGAAAAAGTATGTTCTCGCCACTCAATTTCTTGTCCGGAGCTATTATGGGTGCGTGTAATAATTACACGTGAGGCAAGATGTCGCCCCGCGTGACCGTCGAAGGGGCGAATTTCATCGCACGTCTTTATTAATCGTCCGTTTATATCAAAGGCTTCCCAACCAGCCAAGTGAATGCCGCGGATTTGCGCGTCATGCAAAATGGTAATAATGTCATTAATGTATCTTTCGTTGCGTCCCATCTGCTTGAGGGCGGCTCGTACTTGCGTCTCATCGCTTATGACTTGTGGTTCCTTATCACCAATTAGTACTTCCCGAAAGATAGGCAATCTGCCACCTTGAGTAACTGTTCGATCCACATTTGTTTCACCGGCAACTGCCACTGCATCTGGCAGTGCTTTAATAACAGCTATCTCTTTATCCCAATCAACCCACAGTAGGTCAGGGTTAATAATTTCATGTTTTTGATAGAGCTTATCAAATTCTTCCCGTTTACTTCTTAAGGCACGAGCCACTATCTCAGCTTCCATTCTTTCGGCTATAGCTGCAACATCATGGCTCTCAGTCATAGAGATATATTAGAAAATAGTAAGGGAGGGACATGTTATAAAAGTGTAGTTGATTTTGGAATGTTAAACCCCAAATGTTGGTAGGCTATACCTGTTGCCTTGCGCCCTCTGGGGGTGCGTTCTAAAAATCCAATTTGGAGTAAAAATGGTTCATAAATAGTTTCAATGGTGTCCATTTCTTCGGCAATGGCTGCAGCCAGGGTATTGAGGCCAACGGGGCCACCGGAAAATTTTTTAATAAGAGTAGAGAGGAGGCGACGATCGATTTCATCAAGTCCGAACTCATCAATTCCAAGCATACCGAGCGCTCGTTGGGTCACATTTTTCGTCACGGTGCCTTGGGCCTCAACTTCCGCAACGTCACGAACACGTTTGAGGAGGCGATTAGCAATGCGAGGCGTGCGGCGCGCGCGGGAGCTTATGAGGATGGTAGAGTCAGAATCAATTGTTATATTCAAAATTTTGGCGTTGCGGTTGACAATTTTTTCAATATCTCCCTGTTCATAAAAATTTAAATGGAAGGTGTGGCCAAAGCGGTCGCGCAAGGGGCCAGAGAGCAAGCTGAGTTTGGTTGTAGCACCAATGAGCGTGAAGCGGTTGAGTGGCATCCGAATGGTGCGGGCAGCTGGACCTTTGCCTAAAATAATATCAAGTGAGTAATCCTCGAGCGCCGGGTATAATACCTCTTCAATAGTTTTGTTAAGGCGGTGAATTTCGTCAATAAACAGAATTTCGTTTTCTTGAAGGTTGGAAAGAATTGCTGCCAGGTCACCAACTTTTTCTAGGGCTGGACCCGAGGTGATTTTAATTGGTGCGTCCATTTCACGAGCAATAATGTGTGCCAGAGTTGTTTTTCCGAGTCCAGGATTGCCGTAGAGGAGCACGTGCTCTAGCGCTTCGCTGCGCTTTTGGGCAGCCTGGATGGAGATGTTGAGATTTTGTTTAATTTGTTCTTGACCAACGAAGTCCGTAAGGTGTTGGGGCCGAAGAGTCATATCTAAAACAACCTCAGCTGAGTCAATTTGCGGTTCAATTAAACGAGTGGTGATGTTCCGGTCTTTATTTGGCATAGCCTCAGTATTGTAGTTATAAAGCGGTAAGTTGTAAAGTTGTAGTTTTTACAATAAAAAACCCGCCCCGATTGAATCGGGGCGGGTTGGTTTTGTTTTTAATAATTGAAGGTAACCCAAGGTGAAGGGAGGTTCCCCGGGTTGGCTTGGTAGACGGTAGGTTCCCCGCTTACTTTCCAGTAGGCATAGGGCCCAAGTCCAACTGACAGACTACTAGTAGCCTGGGCTTTACTGGTATCCATGGTCAAAATAAAGTTTGCCGTGTCCCCAGGCATGAGTGTCAGCTGTTTAAGGAATCCGGCAAACCGGTTATCAAACTCTTTGCCCTGTCCCACAAGATGTTGGAGATCTCCCTTGTAAATTACCCACCATCCATAGCCAAAAGTAGAGGAAACTCCGGCCGGCGCGCCCATGAGTTCGATGGCTTTACAGTTTGGTCCGGCTAGAGCACTAATTGAGAATTTTAATATTACTTGGGAGGCGCTCGGAGAGGCTGGGCCACCTTTGAAGTTGGGGTCAAGCGCAAAGACCGGCGCGCCGTTGACGGTGAGCGGCTGTTTTGAATTGTAGTCGGTCACCGTGGTACAGGGTCCAGCGAGGGTGGTAAGTTCAGTTTCTGTCCCCCAGCCACCAAACAGGTTGTCGCCGTTAATGACGCTCGCGGAAATGCGATAATCAGTGCTTGGCTTTAAGCCGTGCACTGTAAAGTCTCCCCATTCAGTAGCGGTGCGATATTCTGGAATTTTAGCGAGGCTGCCATTGGCTTGGACCATGCCATAATCATCGTAATTATTTCCAAATTCAAATTTAATGGCATAACGCGCTTCGGCGGAGTTACCGTTAGTGGTAAAGGGAATGACGCTAAAGGTGATAGTTGAGGTTGTTGGTGGAAGAGGGAAGCTGAGTCGTTTTGGTGGATTAGCAGCCGTAAAACGGCTGGTTTCCGGGCCCCAGCCGGAGTGGGTATTATTTTTATTTTTGGCGTCAACGATAAAGGTATATTTGGTGCTGGGGTCAAGGTCCTTGATTGTAGCGAGACCCCATTCCTCGGCAGTTTGGTAAACCGCGGCTCCGTAGGGAATAAGTGGGTCTGGGCTCGCGAGCAAAGAACCATTGGCTTGGACAAATTGACGGGTGGTTTCTTCCCGAATTGCATAACGAGTCCAACAAGTTTGGTCTGGTGTGGAGTTGGGGGAAAAGGCATTAGGTGAAGGCGTCACTTGGAGTTGTAATTTGGTAGTATCTTGATCAGCAAATACTAATGGAGCACCTGGCCCTTCGGCGTTAGTTGTTTCGCAGGGGTTTTCATTGTTATTGCCAGCCTCATTATTACCAGCTTCTTCGGTGGAAGCAGCATTTTGTTCACCGGCCGCTGTGCTTTCGGTTGCAGTAGTGGATTCGTCAGCTTGATAATAATCGTAGTTATTAAAATCAGTTGGGGGTGCGGCCATAAGTGCCAAGCCGCTTGCGGCTGCAAGGGCAGCGGTTGCGACTAAGAGTTTGGTGCTGGTGACGGTAAACGTTTTGGTAAGCGTTTCCGTGGTGGGGGCTTGTGGCATAAATAAGAGAAATGAATAAATAAGTTAAAAATTATTTTGTTCTTAATTCTCCGTCCCAGACGTAATCCCAGTTGCAGCTGAGATGGCCTGGATTATTGCTTATATCTTTCCAATCGGGGACGTCAGTACAGCCCTGAAAAGTGTCTTGAATCAGGTCAGTATCATATTCAACTCCATTAAAAATATTGTTTTTGAGCCAATCATATTTTTTAGCTAGCAGAGGGCTTTGAAGAGTAGCGGCCCGGAAATATTTTCCAGAAAGGACATAAATTTGAAATGATTCTGCCCAGTCCTCATACATTTCATATGTTCCATTCGGGCAGTTGCCGCTGCCGAGAAAACCATAACGGGAAATCCAATCTTTCGGATCATCGCTCAGTCGTTTTACGCAATCATTTTTGCGCAGTTCTTTGGGGTCGCGACCAGCAATATCATAGGAAATTTCGTAAAAAGGGATGGTGTTAATGCTACCCAAGAGATGGTAGTCAGGAAAGTCGGCCTTATTATTATATAAGAAACCATCGAGGTAATGCCCATATTCATGAAGGGCAGTATCCATCACCGCTGGTCCGCTGGAAATTTTTGATTTAACTTCATTAGGCCCAAAGTGATAGGGATAAAAGTAATACTCTGAATTGGGGTCAATTTTTTGGTTATTGCCGGAGAGCCTATTGCCGTTGGCATCAACAATTTTACCAAGACATTGGCCAACGCAGTTGAGGCGTTCCAGAAGAGTATTTATTTGTAAGTGAGGCGGGAGAATCTGAAGTGGGAAATCATAAATCATCGCTGCATAATCTTTAGACACATCGTTGGGGTGCAAGGCAATCATGTGGTCGTAGAGCAAGAATTTTTTTCCTCGTTCCGCGTAGAACAGCTCACGTTCTGCTAAACGTTCATCAACTTTTTGAAGAACTTCTTTGGTCAGTTTAGAAGAGACCGGAAAACCGTTTTCTTTTTGGAATTTATTTAAAAGTTTTAGATGTGGTTCGTAGTTGTAGAATCCAGAATTCCAACCAAGGCCGAAGTATGTATTATAATTAAGCATCCGGAAAGCGCTGAGTATCTTATAAGCGTAAGAGTTCTTGTTAATATCTTGGCTATTAGGCAGCAACCAGTTTGGATCATCAACATTGTAGGCCGTGCCTTTCATGACTTTTAAAGCCTCAGGGTCATTACTAAAGAAATTTGAAACAAAAGGCTGTTTGCAGGTGTTATCGAGGCAAATTGAGCCTTGCAGCCATTCGCCGCACGTTATGGTGGACGTGGCAAAACCGGTTTCATCATTCGTACAATAGCCAAAGAGCAGAGTATCGCTATTCAAGCAGGAATCGACGATGGTAGCAGTTTCGTTGTTGCTGTTATTAGTAATGGTGAAATTGCCTTTAGGCACCGCTTGATCAGTGCCAGGCGAGCTACAACTATAAAGTTGCGGAACACAGGCGCCGTCTCGGCAGAAGGCCTTTTGATCGCTGCAGGAGGTTTCAACAACATCGTTGCCATGAGGAGAAGTATTATTACAGACGCGTTCTTCCAGGAGCGTGTTCGACAAGCACTGTTCTTCAATGGTTGTGGTAGCGCCACCGACTTCTGGGACGAGTTCCAGTATCCCTTTTTGGAACGGTTTGTTGCCGCCATCACTGTCGGTACATTGAAAGTAAGATATCGTGTTTTCATTATCTTCCCCGGGCGCGCCCATAAAAGCCAAGCCGGTGGCAGCTAAAAGGCAAGCAGTCGCGACCATGAGTTTGGTGTTCGTGACGGTGAACGTTTTGGTTGCGGTTTCCGGAGGAAATTTTGGTAGAGGCATATATTAGATGATCAGTTGATTAGTTTATTAGTATGATGTGTCACCAATAAACAAATAAACTAATAAACTAAGTTACGTTATTGTGCCCACTCGCGCACTACTTTTTCGACGTCGCCCGAATCAACCGTCACGATCCCTTTTTGTTCCAGTTCTTTTTCAGCAGACTCACGTTCCTCCGTGAAGTGTTGTTTTTGGAGCTCATCGTTCGCCGCCGCAATGGCGCGATCGGCGGCTTGAATTTTTTTCCAGAGGGCAGCCACTTCGGGATGAGCGGTTACCGCTGTTTGGTACAGTACCATACTGACGGTTGGATGCAAGTGAGAGACTTTCACCATGGCCGCGGCTTCGTCCAGGGCATCAAAGGCTTTGTCCGGCAATTTACGGTCGGCAATAAGTTGTTGTGAGAGCCGAACAGCCGTTTCTAATGCAGTGTCGGTGAATTCTACTTTATGATACTCGCGGTATTTATTTTTTACACCCTCAAGCATTTGCAGGGTCTCTGCTTGAGACGGTTCACGAACCTCTACCGGTTGGAAACGGCGTTCCAGGCTTAAGTCGGTTTTAATATATTTTTCGTATTCTTCGGGGGTTGTGGCACCAACCATTTGCAGATCACCGCGGGCTAAGGCTGGTTTTAAAATGTCCGAAAGATTAATTGACCCCTCTGAACCTTGCGATTGCACAATGGCGTGGGCTTCATCAATAAACAAAATAATAGAGCGGTTGGAGGCGGAAATTTCTTGCACAATTTTTTTGGCACGGTTTTCAAATTCACCGCGATATTTGGTGCCGGCCATAAGGGTGGCCACGTCCAATGCCAGTACGCGCTTATTTTGCAATGATTCTGGGACCTCGTGGGAAATAATGCGTTCGGCCAGCCCCTCCACAATGGCGGTTTTACCAACTCCGGGTGCGCCAACCAGCAGGGCATTGTTCTTTTTTTGGCGTGAGAGTACCTGGACCAAGCGACGTACCTCATCTTGTCGACCAATAACCGGGTCAATTTTCCCTGCTTTAGCAAGGGTGGTAAAATCGGTGGTGTAAGAATTTAAGAATGGTGTGCGGGCATCACCGGGAGCGTTGGGTGGCTTGGTATCAGAATCACTTTTTTTCCGTTGCGCAATGTAGTACAATACCCCCGCTCCAAGCAGCAGGATGAAACCGATGAGGCGAGAAGAAGAAAAATGAGGGAGGATCATAGGGAATTTATTTGCGGGTAGTATAGCATATAACGTGCGATGGTTCAATTGTTTGATAAAAAATTAACAAATAACAATTAACAAAATCAAAAATGATCAATTTAGCTGTTACTTGTTAATTGTTTACTGTAGTATGAATCAATTTGAACGCGAGAGCGAACAGCGTCGTCGCAATTCGGCGGAAGGCCGCGAGCTTAGTGCTGAGCAAAAAGAGAAACAGGCGGAGGAGGCCGAGAAAAAAATGGCAGCCAAAGAGCGGCTCGAAGCAACATCCAAGGAGATAAAAAACACCAAACAGCAAATTCAAAATATTGTGGCTAATATGCAGGCTGTGGTAAAAGCGGTGGCGGCAATTCGGGCGCAACTCCAGTTGGTTCAGAATGATGATATTCCCTCAGTTCAGCGTGATAAAAAAACGTTGGAGGGTTTACAGAAAAAACTCAATGGGTTGTTTGGTGAGATTTCAGATTTGAAAGTAGCGCTTTTGGCCGAAGAAGAGAAAAGTATCGCCGAAGAACATAAAGGGTGGCCACCAGAGGAAATTATGGCCGAGGCAACACGGCGGGTGGGGGAGATTGTGCGACGGTTGGGAGTAGAGCGTAAGGAGTAGCGGACAGGTTAATATCCTTTATTGAAAATGAGCTCTTCCAATAACTCCCGTGGAAAAATTGGAGTCTTTTCTGCCAATGCTTGTTGATAAAGTACCGTTGATGGTGTGAGTGCTGGCAGTGTGTTGATTTCAATAATCATAACGTCACCGGTTTTGACGTGCATGAAGGCGTCCAGGCGAGCATACCCCTGAATGTTGAGCTCAGTAGCCACTGCCGTTACTAGTTTTTTAGCGCGTTCCACCGCATGTGGACTGACGATTGATGCGGGGGGTGGTGTGATGTTAATGCCGGTACCACCTTGAAATTTTTCTTCCACACTCAAAACGGATCGTTCGGCAACGGTGACACTGGGATTGAAAGCATGGAGTTTTTTCTTCTGTTCAACCACGCCAACAGTAATTTCTATCCAGCCACTCACCCGGGAGTACTTGAGGCGATTACCAACGACACGCAGCTTGTCCGTTTCAACTGTTTTCTCCAATAAGATTTCGGAAGTTTTTTGGGTAGGCAAGTCAATGGCAGCATTCTGATCTTTAAAAGTATTCGGAGGAACGCAGGCGGCCTGTGACTGGAGCAGTTCCACGTAGTGCCGGAGTTCCTCGCTCGAATGGAGATGAACGACACCAGATGAACAACCGTCAGCGCGGGGTTTGGCAATAAGCGTGTGGGCACCGAGTTCGCGGCGTAATTTTTTCCAAAGTCGTTCTACTGTCATCCCGAGCGAGGCCTCGCTCAATTTGTCATCCCGACGACGAAGGAGGGATCTCTGTCCATTCGTCGATTGAGACAGAGATTTCTCACCCCTGCGACGGGGATTCGAAATGACAACGATTGCTCCCGGAATCGTATGCACGCCAGGAATTTTTAATTTTTTTATCGCCTCTTTAGTTGCCCATTTATCCATACAGAGCGCTGAAATTTTTTTTTCAGAGCCGTTAAATTTAACGTGAGCGTTAGTCAACTGGCCTTGCAGGGTTCCATTTTCCCCGGTGCCGCCGTGGAGAGCGTTAAAAACAAACGGAAAACGTCGAATAAAATTGCGGAGCGTCATTTTGGTCGGGGCGAAGAATGCCGGGTTGTCAATTTTTTCTGGAAGACCGAGCCGCAATCGAACTTCTCGCGTCAACGTGCTCAGTCGAGCCTCATGTTGTTTAAACTCCGCACAATTTTGGGCAATTTCTTCGGCGGTGTGGTAGAGGGCAAGCGGATAGGGGACTTTCCACACCCACGCACCAGAGTCCTTCGCTTTTGCTCGGGCCACGGTGCGGGGCCTTGCCTCATTTTTTTGGGTTAGGAGATATGGGGTTGGCTGGCACTCTTCTGACCGACGGAGTTTTAGCCAGACATTAGTGCCGCTCATCACCGAGACTTGGCGTTCGGAAGTCGCTCCACCAAAAAGGACGGCAACGGGACGTCGATTTTTATTCTTGTCATTCTGATTGAGTCGCGATTCAGAATGATAGCGAGGTAACTCCAGCCCATACCGTCTGCACGCTCGTCTTAAAACATAATTGAGTGTCTCGCTGTGCGTTAACCCCACTCGGGCGGCTTGCTGAAAGAGGAAGCTGTTTTGTTCCATGCCGCTAATGGGGTTGAGGTCGGAGAACCAGATTTCCCCGTTCGGGAGTACCCAGCCATCAAATCGCGCAAAATCACGTAAACCGGTGGCGGTAAAAATTTGTTCGGCTTGCACTTGAATTTTTTGCATGGTGGCGTTATCAAACCGTGGTGGGCAATGATAAGTAACTTGCCGGGTGGGGAGATATTTTTTGCGGTAATCAAAAATTTGGTGGTTGGTATAATCGGTTTCAATTTCGGTTGGAACGAGCGCGACGGTTAAGCCAAAATTATTTTGTAGAATAATGACGGTAAACTCTTGGCCTTTGGCAAATGGTTCCACCACTACACGCGTATCTAAGCGTTTGGAGAAAATGAGCGCTGTTTTTTCTAACGCGTTTTTGATGTTCTCAACCGAGAAAACACCGATACTCGAGCCACCGCTCGCGGGTTTTACAATAACGCGTTTAAGGTGGTGTTTTTTAAAAAAATGAGTAAGGAGTTTAGAGTGGTCGTTATGGAAAATTTTAAGCAGGAGCGTTGGCATGGTAAAAAAACCAAGATCATGAATAATTTTATGAGCACGAAATTTATCGAAAATATTAGCGCAGGCCGTAGCGTTGGAACCAATGTAGGGAATATTGTGGCGTTCGAGGAAACGTTGTAATCCACCGTCCTCGCCGTAAGTTCCATGAATAGCCGGAAATACGATGCTGGTTTTTTTAAGTTCACGAATAAAAGCGGCCTGGTTGAGCGGTGTGGCGGTTTGAGAGAGTTTAAAATCAAAATCGGACGGCGTGTTGGAGTACAATTGCGCCGTAGAAATTTTATAGGGACGGCGGTGAAGGTCAAGATAGAACGGGATGATTTCGATTTTGTTCGAACTTAAATGATCCATTACCGAGCGGGCGGAGTTAAGCGAGATACCGCGCTCCGGGGATGGGCCGCCACAGATAAGAGCGATTTTCATAATTATTTTTGCAAAAAATTTACTATAATATTTTCTATATTTTATAGTATTTCTGCGAGCTCGTCAAATTTTTTGTAATAATTAAAAAAATTTTTGCAACAAAAAATCCCACTGCCTACGCAGGGGGATTTTTGCTGTTGCCCCAATCTCTAGGCACCATGTTAGTGTGCGCAGAGATTGGGTAGGGGCGACAGCGGGCTCCCATCCGAACGTTAGGGTTAGGGAGGAGGTGATTAGTACACGAAGGTCTTCCAGGCGAGTGGCAAGTCGCTGCCCATGGCGCTGAGGTCCTGGCTCACGCCGTCGCTCCACTCCACGCCACCGCTGTTCACCTGAATGGAGAGCGAATCACCGCCCTTCGCTTCGGAGGTGTCGAGCGTGACATAGAATGTCTTGGAAGTCCCGGAGGCGATCATCACATCGCTGAAGTCGGCTGGCTTGATGGCGGTGGCACCGAACATCTGCCCGGGCTTGAAGACATACATCGTGAGCGGCGCCGTAGCCAGCGAGTCCTTGTAGATGGTGAGGACGCGCGGAGTGGCTAGCGGCTTGATGTTAGTCGCCAGATTCACGTTGAGCGTCTCGATGGTGGATGGGTAGGTGCCGGAGTTGGCCAGGTTGGTCACGACCAGCTTGCCGGTGATCTGCCCTCCGTTCGGCGACGCCTTCCCCGCGGGGGTGTCGGCCGCCCAGCTTGTGATGAGCTTGGTGCGGTAGAGGGTGCCCATGTTGCCGTAGGCTCCGGGCACCTTCCAGTTGGGGTTTGTGACCACGGTCGGCGTGATGGTTCGACCGGAGGTCAAGCCGACTGCCGTGATACTGAGATCTTTGCCCAGCGTATTGCTGTACGAGGCGAGGATGGCCGGCACGATCTGCTGGCCGGTGGTGGTGAAACCGCCGGCTTCGTAGGTCGCGAAGTCCACCTCGATCACGACGTCCTTGCAGATGCCGCGCGGGATGGAGTGGGTCAGACCTTCGAACACGGCGTGCCCGTACTGCGGCAGCATCGTGTTTTTTCCGTTGACCACGGTGCCGAGTTGCGCCACACTCTGTCCGATCGGCTTCCCGGTATCCCAGTCGGTGAGCCGGATATTCGTCGGCAGCTTGCTTGCCCCTTCGCCGTTGTGCCAGAAGCTGAGGACGATCTGGGAGATTCTGATGTCCTCGAACGGGTCGGCGCACAGCGTGAAGACGCCGGGGTGTTGATCTAGCATCCCCATGAGGTAGTTGGTGCTCGCTGCCGTTTCGGAGCTGGCCTTGACCGTCAGGACGCCGCTCGTGGCCATCAGGTCGGGCAGGGCGATGAGGTCAGGGTGCGAGGCCAGATCGGCCAGCGGGGTGAGGTCGGGCAGGACCACGAGGTCGGGCGTGGACTTCAGGTCCGCCACGATCATGTCCGGCAGCTCGATCTGGTTGGGACCGAGCGGCTGCGTGCGGCAGCCGGCGATGGCGAGGGTGGCGATGAGGGTCAGGATGGCGCGCATGGTCTCTCCTTGTTCGCTGCCCACTTGGTAGGGCGTAACCCGCTGTCAGTAGTATGTACCCAACGCGCGGACTAATAATCATTCCAATAATTATTGGTCTGCGCGTTAGGCCTTTCTCTCAGTTATAAAGAGCTGTTACGTTTTCACTCATCTCTATACTAATAAAGATGATAATCAAAAGTAACAAAAATCTCTCTCATTCCTAGGATAAAACAAATTATTTTAGCACAAAAAAGCGCCTTTGTCAAGGGCTTTACGGTATATTTTGGCTAATTGTAGAGCAATAATTATTGTAAACGTCCGTTTTTTGGAGAATTTTTGGACAGTTTATTGAGAGGAAAAATTTTTTATCCCAACCCTCTTATAAATTTGACAAGTTTTTCTGTGTGCCCAGGGCGGGGCTCGAACCCGCATGCCTTGCGGCGCAACATTTTAAGTGTTGTGCGTATACCAATTCCGCCACCTGGGCAGTTTGTTTCAACTTCTTCTTCGACTGCGGTATGTTGCTGTCAAACTATGACAGTTAGGACATAAAATACGTAAATTTGTTAGTCGGTTATCATGCCGGTCGCCATTGATGTGGTCTAATTCAAGGGGAAGAAAACCATCACTTGTTTTTTTGGCCCAACCACATTGCTCACAATGTGGTTTTTTAAGGCGAGCACCTAAAAGGCGTTTTTTGAGCTTAAAACTCTGAAATGAGCTTCCTCTCACTAAGATATTCTCGAGTGGGATACGTGGAATGCCAGTGCTATGCAAGCCGCGGTTCCATCCACGCCCTTTAAAATGTGCAGTGTCGAGACTGCCTTCGCTAATATATTTTTTAATCTGTTCGTAATTTCCGCCGGTTTCTCGGAGTTTCAGCTTAATCAGAACTTGGCGATAACTAAATGATTTGCGTACCGCTAGCTGCAGCTGTTGTATTGTC
>JAHFHX010000002.1:1852-115500 GCA_023246655.1 Candidatus Magasanikiibacteriota bacterium | reverse complement strand
AACCCCACAACGAACACCAGGAGGATAAAAAATTTTTTACCAACTGAAGATGTTGTTTTCATAGCGCTCGTGCCAAGGTAATTATTGGAGTACCCAAATTAAAGGTTTACTTGAAAAATACCACTTTGATTATGATCGGTAAAAAACAGTTTATTTTTGTTTTTATCAAACGATAAAGATTCCATGGTGTGGCTTTGTTCGCCAACCGAGATCGGGGTTTTAAGCCCGGAGTGAAGATCAATCTTATAGAGGTCGTCGGGCGTGCCATTGGCAATCTCTGGTGACATTCCGGCACCCACCGGAAGTTCCCGTGGTACTGCACAAAATAGGGTAGTATCATCTCCAAAGGTGCATTTATTTGCCCAGGTATTAATTTTGAGGGCCCGTCGATCCGAACCAATTTCATCGCCATACGCATTCACCACCCACAGTTCGGGTTTAAAATCACTGCGTGCACTATCCACACTATACAGCAGCTTTTGTCCGGTTGGAGACCAGTGGGATTCAAAATCAAGACCTTCTACCACAGTTGATTTAAAATTTTCGCCATTGAGACCCACCAACAAAACCTCTTGCCGGTCGGCGCCTTGCGGCTGGCCGGTGCGCGATAGTGCCACCGTTTGTCGGCTGGGGGACCAATCCACCGTTACCCGGTCAGCATTATTCCCCAAGGGTTCAATTAAACGCGTCCCGGTTCCATCGTCTTTGGTTACCACCAGCCAGCGATTATCCGGCGAGAGCCCTACACTTTTAGCAGCTACTTCGGAACTGTCTGGTGAAAAGGAAAAATCTTCCCAATGTTTCGGGAGCGTTACTTGTTTCTTAGAATCAAAATTATAAATAATCTTTGAACTATCGGGATATTCCAACACGGCTTTATTGGCAGTATTGGCCCAGGTTACTTTTTCTACATTATAAAACACTTGATCGGCCAGTGCTTTACTTGAGCCGTCCGGAGCAACAACATAAAATTTTCCGTCATTGACATTATGATAACGCACAGCGCCATTTTGCCCTAGGGAAGGAAAGGTGGCAAAGTCGGAAGTGATTTTGGTGATCGGTTCTGGCGAATAATAGGATGGCCGTGAGGGAAGCGCTCGAGGAACAGCGATAGGCAACGCCCCTTGGCCCGCTGGCCCTGCTCCTTCTGGGCCCAGTGGTGCCCGCTCGCCAGCCGCGGGGAGTTGGCCCACCGTAGTCGTTGGTCGTTCAGTTACGAATGGCCCACCGCGGGGAGTAGCACGGAAAAAAAGATAGTAAAGACCAACCGCAATGAGGATTGCGACGCTGAGGAGGAGAACAATTAGGAGAACACGTTTGAGAGCGGGAGACATATAATCAATTATAATAATTGATGTAATTTAAATCAAGCTAAAAAGACAGGGGAATCTACGTGGATGTTGGACCGGTACTCTGGCGCGGGGCAGTAACCGGTACCCCGCCCGGTGCCGCTGGAGTAGATGAGGCAGCGGTTTGCGGCGAACCAGGGGCGGTTGGTGGCGGTTGACCAGGAATTGCCACCCCTGAAGCCTGCCCGCTGTTTAAGGTGGTATCAATTTGTTTAATTTGTCGGCGAATAGTAAGTCGTTTTTTAACTTTCGCTAAACGTTCTTCCAATGGTTTAATAATTTCTTCTAGTTTTTTAATAAGATCACCAATCGCCTTAGTAAGTTTACCAGTTCCGGTGACAGCGTAAAAATTAGCTACAACCAAAATTAAGATTGGAGAAAGCAGAGCAATGATAATTGCTACAACCACTGTTTCGATCGTATAAATAATCCACCGCACCACCGTCACAATGCCATCGATAAACGAAGCGCCATCTTGGGCAGCAGCCAATAGACCGTGGGCAGTTTTAAGGGCAACCAGCCGTGCTTCCAGGGATGATTCTTCTGCTTTTTCACTCGCTGCTTTGCCAGTTTGAATAGCGTTAGTAACCGTGGCCGCCAAACCAGGCATAAAAAATCTAACAACCGAAAATGTTTTAGAACGAAAAATATTATCAACCCCACCACTTAACTCAGCCAATTCATTCTGGAGAGCTTTGCGGGTTCTTTGTAATCGTGATCGTTGACTCTGCAAGGATGCGCCGATGCCCGGTGCCTCAGACGGTGCTGCTGATGGTGGTGGAGGAGGAGTTGGTCCACGAGCCGGCGCTGCTCCTGATGGTTCGGTTGGTTGGTTGAGCCGCGGATCAGCCGCTTCGGCTGGTTTCTGTTGGGTTGTGTCTGTGCCCTCTCCACCTTGATCTGGTCCACGGGCCCGGGCTTGCGTTCCTGCCAGATCATTAGCCGCTTCGCCAGGGGCCACTGGGGGTGTGTTCCTCGTTGGTTGTGCAGCCCCTGGCAGTGTTTCTGGGGTCGGCGGTTCAGCCCCCGCTTCTGGCTTAGCAGTTGGATCCACTGCCCCAGGGAGTTGAGATTGAGGAGCCGTTTGTCCTTCTGGTGAGGATTCTGGTTTTTGATTAGAATCTTTTTTTTCACGTGACGATTCTTCACGTGGTTCATTTTTATTAGGCGGTCCCTCGCTTGCCGCAGGCAGGGGGGTGGGAGGAGCATCGTCTGGTGTTTCAGAAGATGGTTGTAGTGAAGAATCCGCTTCTTCCGGAGCTTCAGTTTCTGGGAGTGGTGGCGGAACTTCTTGGGTCGGAACCCCTCCATTTTTTACATCTGGTGATGTGCCTCCACGCGGCGTAGCTGCAGGCGGGGCAGGTTCGTTGGTGGCGGCTGCTCCAGTTAGTAAATTTTCTTCATGCAAATCGCGCGCTTTATTCCAATCATCAAACGATAATTCTTTACCCCCTTGAGCAGCTTCGAGAGCTCGCAGTTGCTGTTGCCAGGCATTGTCTAATTCCGGATTATCTAAAAGAGTTTTGAGTTCAACCGTTACTCCGCCTCCACCGTGCTTCTGTGCCCTGGCTCCTGATCCTTGGGCCTCTACTCGTTCTACCTCTGCCGATTGACCACCACGGGGGGTGGATGTTGGCGGCGGCATTGCCTCTGGAGGGCGGGTTGGTTCGCCGTTGGCCTGAGGACTGTTGGCAGACGGTTTGGGTTGAAAATTGACATTAATAACATTGCCGTCACGTCCAGTCACGCGGTCTTGTGCTAATTGTTGGCCACGGTTTTGTTTATATTTTTCATAATCTAATCGGCGCTGCGCTTCCTTGGCATCGCCAGGATCGTTAATAGGTGCGGCCGCGGAGGAGGGCATAACGCAAAAACCTAGTTATTTAATTGCCAGGTGTTCGTTAATAACAGCCAAATGGTAATGACGTCTCAGCCTTTTGGCAAGAATGGCATCAGCAAACAGTTGCTCAACATGATGTCGTAAAAATTGGCGAATCTCTCGCGCTCCTTGT
Source organism: Candidatus Magasanikiibacteriota bacterium (assembly GCA_023246655.1). GTDB lineage: Bacteria > Patescibacteriota > Patescibacteriia > Magasanikbacterales > GWA2-37-8 > JAHFHX01. The sequence continues at coordinate 112,139 of JAHFHX010000002.1, read as the reverse complement.
TTGGTAGGGTTCCCCTGATGATTTACCACCCATTGTAAAACAGTCTCAGCGGCGGAAACGGCGGTGTGATAATTTTTGAGCTGTGAATTTAAGCGTTGTAATTCCAGCTCGGCTACCTTGATAAGTTCAACTGTTGATAGTGGATTGAAAAAACAAATTGCATCAAGACGGTTAATAATTTCCGGAGAAAAATATTCCTTCAGTTTTTCGGTTAGTCGCTGTTCCTGTTCCGGCATATCCTGCTGGCGATTATGACCAAAGCCTAACGCCCCCTTCGCGGACTCTTCGGCACCATAGGTGGTGGTAAGAATAATAATAGTGTGCCGGAGGGAAACTTTTTTTCCAGCCGAGTCGGTCACTTCACCGTTCTCCAGCATTTGGAGCAGCAGTTTTCGCACATCTTTGTGCGCCTTATCAATTTCGTCAAATAAAATTACCGAATACGGGTTCAGTTTAATTTTATCCGTGAATTGGTTATTTTCTTTATAGCCTACATAGCCCGCCGGGGAGCCAAGCAGTTTGGAAACGCTAAATGATTCATTAAATTCAGTCATGTCCAATTTAATAAGAGCATCTTTGTTACTGTAGAGAACACGCGCTAAGGTTTTTGCTAATTCGGTTTTACCAACGCCACTCTGGCCCACAAATAAAAAGGAAGCCAGAGGGCGATCGGGATGCGACAAACCAAGCTGCGCTTGACGAACAATCTGACTCACCGTGGTAACAACTTTATTTTGACCAATAATATACTGCGCAAGCTTTTGTTCTAAGGCCATCAGTTGGCTCACGTTATCTAACAAAAGTTCACGTGGATTGGTGCCAATAATTTTAGCGAGTTGCTCGGCGACATCATGATCATTTATTACACCACAACGCTTAATGGTTTTAGTGGCAGCGCGTGCCTCGTGCTTTTTAATTTCGCTCTGGAGTCGTTCTTCCTCCTTTTTTAATTCAACGGCTTCATGGAATTTATCGGCACTGGCCGCTTGTTCCTTTGCAAGAATGGTTTGTTCTAAATGACGGTGTAAGCGAGCTAGTTTACTCTGGATAGAGGATGTTTTGGCGGTGAGCCGTTTGGCCGCAGCGGTTTCATCTAAAAGATCAATTGCTTTATCCGGTAGGAATTTACTGGTGATATAACGATCCGCCAGTTGGGCGGCAGCAGTGAGGGCGGCGGCGGAAATAGTGACGTTATGAAAAGTCTCATAATTCTTTTTAATCCCTTCTAGAATGTGTATAGTGTCTTCCACACTTGGTTCTTTAGTAATTACCGGTTGAAAGCGCCGTTCCAACGCTGGGTCACTTTCGATATATTTTTTATATTCGTTGGGGGTGGTAGCACCAATGCAACGAATAAGGCCGCGGGACAAGGCAGGCTTTAAAATATTCGCTGCATCCATGGTACCTTGGTTACTACCGGCGCCAACAATATTATGCACTTCATCAATAAAGAGAATAATATTTGAGTCGTGAACCACTTCTTCAATAACGTGACGCAGTCGCCCCTCAAATTCACCACGATAAATGGTTCCCGCAATGAGCATGCCCATGTCGAGTGCATAAATTTTTTTGTTGAGGAGAAGATCCGGGACTTTTCCTTCCATAATGCGCTTCGCGAGGCCTTCTACAATGGCAGTTTTTCCTACCCCCGGATCCCCTAAAAGCAGCGGATTATTTTTCGTACGTCGACACAGAATTTGAATTGCGCGTTCAATTTCTTGTTCCCGGCCAATCACCGGATCAATATTTTTTTGCGCTTCCAGGCTGGTTAAGTTAGTAGCAAAAAATTCCAGCGCGGTCTCTTTCTTTTTCCCTTTTTTAGTATCCGGAAACGTTGCTGGTGGTTCGCCCCCTACCATGTCGCCAAGATTTTCTTGGATCCGTTCCACCACTTCGGCCACTTCGGTAATGCGGGGGAATTGGGTGGCATTGGCAAGCACGGTGGCTAACTGTTTCTGCAACTCTGAAATTCGTATGGTATTCACTTTCAATACGTCGTTTACCATATGATTATCTAGGTGCACCACAGCCGCCAAAAGATGTTCGGTGCCAATATAATTATGGTTATGTTCTTGGGCAATAATCATGGCTTTTTCTAAGCAGGCTTTGGTGGCATTGGAAAGCGGGGTTAAAACCTGTGGCGGGGCGCTGCCTGGGGTAGCCGGAGCAACTTCGGTTCCAGTTGCCAAACCGAGTAGCGCTTGTTCCAAAGTTTTAGGATTTAGTTTAAAACGATTAATAATTTCTGCTGCTACCGAACCTTTCTGATTGGACAAACAAAATAACAAATGGATGGGTTCCACTTCCGGATTTTTAAGTTCGGTTGCTAATTGGATACTGCGGGCGAGCGTATCGCGCAAGTGTGTCGAAAATCGGTCGAGAATGTTCATATATCGGTCTAAAGTTTATAAAGTCCGTAAAGTCCATAAAGTCATTGTCGCGACTTTCGACTTTATGGACTTTACGGACTTTTGACTCGACGATGAGGCTATTATATAATGAGTAGGCTTTTTAGTCAAAGTAACTTAAGCTTATGAAAATCAACCCCTATATATTTCGTGGTTATGATTTACGAGGGATTGTTGGTGAAGATTTGAACCTGGAAATAGCCGAACATTTAGGGCGGGCCCACGGCACACTTTTACGTCAAAAAGGCATTACCAAAGCAGTGGTTGGCTACGATTGCCGCGCCACGAGCCCAGAGTACGCCATGGCCATAGCTAAAGGTTTAAGTTGGACTGGCGTTGATGTTATGCATATTGGAATGACCTTGGTAGGAACATTTTATTGGTCGCAATATTTTTTAAAATGTCCGGGCGGAGTGTATGTCACTGCTTCCCACAACCCACCCCAATATAATGGGTTTAAATTTGCCGACAATTTTTCCGAGACGCTGGTAAGTGAAGGAATGCAAGAATTACGAAGAAAAGTAGAACAAGAAGACTATACCCCGGGCGATTCCCCTGGTACGATCGAGCATGTTGATATTCGCGAGCCTTATTTTTCCAACCTCATCAGTCGTTTTACTATCACCAAGAAATTTAAAGCAGTGGTTGATCCCAGTCATGGCACGGCCGCAGCCATCATTCCCGATTTATTACGTCGCGCCGGCTGCGAAGTGATAGAGAAAAATTGTCGCATCGATAGTAGTTTTCCGCTGGGCACGGCTGACCCCACCGAGAGTCGAGTGGCGGAGCGGGCCGCTGGGGCGGTACGCGCTGCCGGCGCCGATATCGGTTTTACCTACGATGCCGATGGTGACAGAATTGGTGTGATTGATGAAAAAGGCGGAATTATTTGGAATGATGTGCTCATTGCGGTATTTGCCGCTGATGTGTTAGCTCATCACCCTGGGGCGACTATTATGTATAATACCCTCTGCTCCAAAGTGGTGCCGGAGACGATTACCCGTCACGGCGGTAAACCATTTATGTGGCGCACCGGGCATTCGTTCCTCAAGAAGAAAAATCAGGAGATCAAAGCGGCGTTCATTGGTGAGCTTTCCGGCCACTTTTTCTTTTCGGCCGATTTCTATAATCATGATGATGGCGCCTACTCCACACTCCGTGTGCTCGATTACGTCTCACGCTCGGGCAAACCACTTTCGCGATTAGTGGCCGAACTACCGCTCTACGTTTCAAGCCCGGAAATTAAACTATATTGTGCCGATGATAAAAAAGTCGCTCTCATGGACAAATTAAGTCCACTCCTTAAAGCCGATTTCCCGAACGCTGAAGTTATTGAAGACGAACGCGCGGGTGATGGATTACGCCTGGAAATGGCGGATGGCATGTGTGTGATACGGTATTCCCAAAATGGTCCGTATCTTACGGTGAAATTTGAAGGCAAAACAAAAGATCGCTATGAAGAATTGAAACAATATATCGATAACTTGCTTCACCGGTTTGATGAGATTGACTGGACCTCAACAATCAATGTTAATTTAGAAGCGTTAATTTAAGCACTTAATAATATTTACATGTATGTCCATCAAAAATCATGCTAGTTCTGGTAATGTCCATGCTAGTTGGCTCAAAAAACGCGAAGAAGTCGCTAACAAACAGGGCGAGAAGAAAGTTGTTAGTGATTATTTTGATCGTCAAAAGAAGGCTTCCCGGCTCAATGGTGTTGGCAATGTCTCCGAGCGATTAAAAATGACTCAGCTCAAACTCAAAGATACGATAAAAGCAAAATTGGCCGATGATGTATACGTTGGTCTCTATATAGTCACCAAAATTGAGAAGCATACCGGCGTCGTGACGCTCAAAAACGAGCGGGGGACAGTGAGAAAAGTCAGTCTGTTTGATACCGTATTTGATCTAAAGAAATAAAACCGCTCGTAATAATTTTGACGTACAAAAAAAGATGTGGTTACAGCCACACCTTTTTTCTACGCTGTGAGGTCGTGGTCAGTATACTCACGACGAAGTTCTTTATATACAGCTAGCAATTTTTCTTCTAAGTTTTGGCGCAAGGGAACCAGTTTTGCATAGATTGCGGCGCGTGCTTTAGGCGGTTCCAAAGTTTTATTAAGTTGCTCAGTGAGTAGCGCAATTCGTTGATTGATTTCAGTTATTTCATCAAGCGATAAGCCGCACCTTGCAATCGCGGCATCAATCGCTGCAAAAAATTGTCCGTTGGTTTCGCGGTAACGTTTTTCACTCATCGCTGCTGGCTTGGGTTTACGTCCCTCAGGACGCCGGTCAAGCCGTACTTTACGATCAATTCCCCCAGGGCAAAGTTCGTAGAAGTTGTTGAGCAAGCGACCAATGAGTTTTTCTCGATCTTTTGTTGGAAGTTCCCGTAATGCATTTGGATCAATTTCTTCCGGGTGTTCTTTAAAATATGCTGCTCGTTCAGCCGGTGTGGGTGGTTGTTCATGTCGTTGTTGTTCTGCCATACAAAATGTAGAGATATTTTTACAGGTCCAAATGACGGAGTAATTTTTTCAGAGAATACCCAGAGAAATTTTTTGTATATATTTGGGCTCCAGGCAAGAGTTTCTTGGTGTAGGTGGTCGTAATGGCTACCACTTGCATCTTGGCGCTGAGGCCAGCCTGCACGCCCAAAATTGCATCTTCAAACACCACGGACCGTTTCGTTGGTATTTTTAGCATCCGCGCCGCCTTTAAAAACATGTCTGGGTGCGGTTTACCGCGTTTAATACCCGCCGCATCAATGATGCGGGAAAAATATTTTCGTAGTTTGGTTTTGCTAAGCACGAAACGCACATTTTCTGGCGGAGCGGAGGTTGCAAGCGCCATTGGAATTTTCGCGAGCCGAGCCTCCTCTAAAAATTTCGTGAGGCCAGGGAGCGGTTTAATATGCGGCGCGTATGTTTTGCGGTACCACGCTTCACGCTCGCCGTCCCAGCGTGTCATCTGTTTCTGCGTCACTGAGCGGCCAAACAACCGCTGCATAACTTCTTCCCCGCGGCGTCCATTAATCTGATTATCGAAATAATCGTCAGTAAATTTTTTACCTTGCATTTCGTCAACAAAATCTTTCTCGTGCCATTTAAAAAATTCCCGCCAGGCCCGGCGGTGCCAGGCGATGTTGTCAATAACGACGCCATCCATGTCGAAGATGAAGGCGATTTTATTTTGAACCATAGTCTGTTAGATATCATTGTGAAGTACACTGTCAACTGTCATTTCGACCGGAGCGATCGAAGAGAGCGCAGTGGAGAAATCTCCTGACCGCAAAGGCCAAGGGATTTCCCGATTCCGTTTCAGTCCGCTCGGAATGACAACCAAGCGAAGAAGAGGAGTTTACGCCCCCATCGTCCGCAGTTTTTTAATTCTCTCTTCAATCGGCGGGTGCGTGGAAAAAAGTGATTTAAGAGATTTTCCTTGAAACGGATTAACCAAAAAGAGATGGGCGGTGGCGGTGGAGGCTTGGCGGAGCGGCATATTCTCAGCTTGAATTTTCTCAAGGGCTTTAGCCAAGCCTTCAGGATATCTTGTCAAAAGTGATCCAGATGCATCCGCCAAATACTCGCGCCGGCGCGAAATTGCCAGTTTAATAAGCTCAGCCACAATAGGGGAGAGAATCGCGAGCACCACCCCCACAATCATAAAAATCGCGGCAAGCTGTCCGCCGCCTTCGCGATCATTGCTGCGCCGCCCGCCGAAAAAGAAGCGCGAGCGTAAAAAGATGTTCGCAAGAATGGAAATGGCCCCCACCATCACGGCCACGAGGGTCATAAATCGAATGTCATAATTTTTTACGTGGGACAGTTCATGGGCGAGCACCCCTTCCAATTCTTCGTTCTCCAATTTTTCAATTGCCCCCGTTGTTACCGCTACCGACGCTAATTCTGGTTTTCGTCCAGTCGCGAAAGCATTTATCGCTGGGTCATTAATAATATAAATTTTTGGTACCGGCGTGCCAGACGCAATGCAAAGATTCTCTACCAGCCGATATACATAGGCGTTATCTTCTTTAGTAATTGCCTTGGCGCCACTGGTATACAGGGCAATTTTATCGCCGGCAAAATACGAAATCATCGTGCTCCCGAGTGAAATAATAATTGCAAACCACACACCGCCATATGTCGTATCACCCATGGCCTTGCTATACACATAGCCCAAACCAATAATAATGGCGATGAAAATCGTCATGAGGAAGACGGATTTGCGTTTGTTGGCGGTGATTTGGGAGTACATATTTTCACGTATCACATAGCACGTAACACGTATCATGTGGAGGTATTTTTGTCATCACGTAAACCGTCTAGTGTTTTCCAAAGCATGCGAGCAATTTCTTCTTTTACAGTAAATAGTTTTTGGTATTCAGTAGCCGAGATGTATTTCAATTGCACGGCCAAGTAGAAGACGTAAATTGATTCCTTCAGAGAAGCGAAAGAAGTCTCATAGAACTGTATGAGCAAGCCCTTTTTAGTTCTTCCATAACCTTCTATATAATTGAGCATTACTGATAATACCGCTCGTCGAACCTGGCTTGTCATTCCGTATATTTCCGATTTCGAAAATTTTTCACTCGTTTTATAACTGAGCAACACATAATCGTTAATTAACGTTTTAAGCCGTTTATGAAAATTCGTTCCCTCCATAATGCATGTTACGTGATATGTGCTACGTGTTACGTGCTAAAATTGCACTTTCACATTTTGTCTCTCTCCTTCACTTGCCTGGAAAAATTCATACTTCGTAAACTTCATCATGCCCGCAAAGATGTTGGTAGGGAAGACTTGAATCTTGGTGTTGAAATCCCGCACATTGCCATTGTAGAAGCGGCGAGCAGCTTGAATTTTATTCTCGGTATCAGAAATTTCATCTTGGAGCTGAAGAAAATTCTGGCTGGCTTTGAGTTCGGGGTAATTCTCAGTGACAGCAAATAATGTCTTCAAAGTTCCGGAGAGCATATTTTCGGCCGCTTCTTTTTGAGCCATCGTAGCGTTTGGGTTATTATGCGCAGCCATGGCCGCCGTCCGGGCCTCAGTAAGTTTGACGAGCGTCTCGCGCTCATGAGTCATATAGCCCTTTACGGTCTCGACGAGGTTAGGGATGAGATCATATCGGCGCTTGAGTTGGACGTCGATGTCGCTGGTCGCTTCGTCGACCTGATTTTTGGAGCGGATGAGGCCGTTGTAGGTAAAGATAATCCAGAGAACAAGGAGTCCGACGACAATGAGAACGATGGTTGTGGGGGTCATATGATTTGACGAAATCATGCCACGCAATTTAACGAAATTGTGTCGCGTAACGTCCTTTGAAACGCGACCAACGTCCTTTGAAGCGCGGCGTTAATTAGCTTAATTTAGGCCAATGGCTTGGCTTTTTTACGTAGGTAGTATATAATAGGTTAGTAAAAATTACAATAATCAAGCCGCAAGTTCCAAATAAATCGCAAATAGCAATTTCCAAATTTACTGTATGGGTGCAGCCGCAAACAGCAACTATGATTTGGAAGGCAGGACTTTAGAATTTGGGAAACGAATAATTCATTTGTGCAAGGCTTTGCCACACAGCATAGTGAATAATAGATTAAGCGATCAAGTAGTTCGTTCGGGGACATCGCCCGGTGCTAATTATCGTGAGGCCAATGAAACGGAAAGCAAAAAAGATTTTAAGTTTAAAATTAGAATTTGTTTACGCGAAAGTAAGGAAACCGTTTACTGGCTGCAATTGATCGTAGAAGCCAATAGTGAGATGACAAAAAGAATCGAACCGCTCTTGCAAGAAGCTCATGAGTTAGTAAAAATATTTGCCGCTATCCTACTAAATTCGAAGTAGATAATTTTGGTGATTGAAATTTGTAATTTATTTGGAACCTGTAAATTTGTTTTTTTGGTACTTATGCTCACTCTCCTTATTTTCCTCGCCGTCCTCGCCGTCCTCGTCCTCTCCCACGAATTCGGCCATTTTATTGTTGCCCGAAAGAATGGGATGAAGGTAGAAGAATTTGGGTTTGGTTTTCCGCCGCGCCTCTGTGGAATCCGTCGTGTTGGTGAAGGAGTCAACAAACACTGGCAAGTCGTCTGGGGCAATAAGGAAGTTAAAGCGCTCGAAGCAGAATCAAACCTACCCGGTGGCACCATCTATTCTTTCAACTGGCTCCCGCTGGGCGGGTTTGTAAAAATTAAAGGCGAAGACGGAGAGAATAAAGATGCTGATAGTTTTGGAAGCAAAAAGGCCTGGCAAAAGGCAGCTGTTCTTGTGGCCGGGGTCGGCATGAATATGGTAGTGGCGTATGTATTTATTGTTATTGGTTACGTGGTTGGCCTGCCACAAACACTCGAGGGCATGAATGATGTTAGTCGCGTACCGGATCGCCATATTGAAGTTTTGCAAGTTATCCCGGGTAAACCAGCCCAAGCCGCCGGCGTTGCGGTTGGTGATAAAATTATCGCGCTTGGAAGTTTTGAGCGCCCGCGTCTTGACGAATTGCGCGCGTATGTTGACCAGCATCGCGATGAAGAAATTTCCGTCACCATCGAACGGAACAAAGAAACTATCATCAAAAAAATCCATCCAGCAATTTACTCCGAAACCGGCAAAGGAGGTCTCGGTGTTGGTATTATTGAAGTTGGTACCGTGCGTTATCCGTTGTCAAACGCTTTGTATCAAGGGGTTATTACCACCGGTACGTATCTAAAAGGCATTGTATTCGGCTTTGGCTTTATTATAAAAAGTTTATTTACCGGTGGGGATGCTGCCAGAATGGTTTCCGGGCCGGTTGGGGTGGCGGTTATGACCGGCCAGGTTGCCCGACTCGGCTTTGTTCATCTTTTACAGTTCATGGCCATACTCTCGCTCAATTTGGCTGTATTGAACATTTTGCCTATCCCAGCACTGGATGGTGGTCGCCTCTTGTTCGTAATTCTAACCAAATTGCTGCGCCGCACCACCGCCAGTAAATACGAACAAGTCATTCACACTGTTGGATTTGTATTTCTCATGGTCCTTGTCGTCGCCGTCACGGTGAAAGATCTCGGCGCGTTCAAAGGAGTGTTCGTGGATTTCGTCCATAAAGTATTTTGATATGCAAAATAAATTTGAAGATTTAAAAACGCAAGCCTTCCTCGCCATTAAAGTAATTAAAGATAGTGATGAACTGGTCGCGCTGGAAAATAAATTACTCGGACGAAAAAATGGCGAGCTTACGAATCTCATGAAGAGCTTGAAAGATTTATCCGCCGATGTAAAGAAAACCGTTGGTCAATTAGCGAACGAAATTAAAACTGAGATTGAGATCGGGCTTGATAATAAGCGACGTGAACTCCGCCAGGCTGAGTGGGGGACTTTAATAGAAAAAGAACGCCTCGACATAACTCAGCCAGCACTTCCTAAAAAAGAACGCGGACATTTTCACCCCAACACTATCATTCAAAAAGATTTAGAAAATTTATTTATCTCCATGGGCTTTATGGTGCTGGATGGGCCGGAGTTGGAAAGCGATTATTACAATTTTACCGCCCTGAATATCCCAGAAACACATCCAGCGCGCGATTCGCAGGATACATTTTATATTAAAGGTCACAGCAACTGGCTGATGCGCACGCACACTTCGCCCATGCAGGTCCGCGCCATGCAAAAATACGGCGTGCCCCTGCGCACCATTGTCCCTGGCAAATGTTATCGCAACGAAGCCACGGATGTGCGCCACGAGCACACCTTTTACCAGATGGAAGGGCTCGTTGTGGATAAGGGGATTTCATTTGCCCACATGAAAGGGGTACTCGAAGCGGTCGCCCGACATTTATACGGGCAAGACACCAAGGTTCGGCTTCGTCCCAAATTTTACCCCTTCGTAGAGCCGGGTGTGAACGGCGAAGTCACCTGTTATTTGTGTAAAGGCAGCGGCTGTCGCCTGTGCAAAAACACCGGTTGGCTCGAAATTTTTGGCGCCGGCCTGGTGCACCCCAGTGTTTTAAAAGAAGGCAACGTTGATTCCAAAGAGTATCAAGGTTTTGCGTTTGGCTTTGGTTTGACGCGCTTGGTGATGTTAAAGTATGGCATTGATGATATTCGACTCTTGGAGAGCGGGAATATGAAATTTTTGGAACAGTTTTAAATATAACTCGTATGGAAAGAGAAATTAGTGGGATACAAAAAAATAAGGCAGAGATATTCGCAGCCACAGACGCTTTTAATTGGTCGGAGTATGAAAGTTTTTTAGGAACTGTAGAGTCAATTTTCGATATTCACGAACCAGCTGCACGTGAAGATAAATTTATACAGATTTGGGATCAAGTTTTAAAGAATTTAATAGACCCGTCACGAGAGGCTGAACCGGAAAAAGAAAGAACGTCTGCTATGAAGATGGCAAATCTTTTTGAAAGCTCTTTTAAATTTTTTTCGGCAGATGTACCAGACGATATACAAAAACGCATTGCCAACGCTCAACTTGAATTCATTTTGAATCCACAAATAAAAAATGAAGAGCTACAAAATGTATGCAAGGGGATGTGGGGGTATTATGTCAGTCCGGAAAAATTTTACGCCCGAAAAGATATTATGGCACCGCGTTCAGGGCGCGAAGATGCAGAATATATCAATCGGCGGCAGGAATTAAGGAGGGCTCTTGACTCGTTAAGGAAAAATGAAATGGAAGCATTAGCAAGCGACGAAGGTACGGTGAGATTGCCTCAACAAACGGAGGTAGTTGATCGCAACGTATCCCCCAGCGCAATGAAACGGATGTTCTATTTAACATTGGCTGAGTCTGGCAGTCTTCGGTTTGAAGGTTTTCAAGACGAGGCCGAGACCATACGTTATTTTGCTGATTTATATTCCAATGATAATAAACCGTTGACGCCAGTTGCAGAAGATGCTGTAGACAGAGAAGAATCTAGCCCAGCAGGCGCTGGTCCAGATGCGGCAGCTGGAGGTCGCGAACAGAGCGGATCACACTTTGAAATTGGGGTAAAAATGCCGCCCCACACCCGTTTTTTCAACTTTAGAAGCAGTCTTCTTCCGACCGATGATACAATTGGCGCTGGCAGAGTCAGATTATTTATGAGCAAAGATCAACGCATTTCACCCAATCCCGAAGAAGGTAAAAAAGTGATTAGGGGAAGCGAGAAGACCGATATACTTATAGATATTTTGCCAATTCAATTCTTAGTCCATTATCTACAACGTCTGCGCCCCGTACGCCTTACCGATGCCTATCGTGAAGCCGACGAGAATGAGCAAAAGGAGATGCGGCTTAAGGCGGTTAGAAGTTTTACGAATGATTTGTTCGATTTTAATTCCAGTCTCTGGCAACAACTCAATACAAATTTTACAGACCAGCCGGAGTTGTTAGAACGAATTAAAGACCAAATTAAGACATACGATTCCTCTTCTTGTTATTTGGCTTTTTCAATAGCAGTTAATTCTAAAGATACAGAAACTAGAATAACCGGATAAGGTGAGCAATAACACAATTCTCTTTTAACATATGTTAATATCTTTCTTACAAAAAATTTTTAAAAAAAGGCCGCCCGCGAATCCATTATGGACTAATTTGGTTATCGGGCGCATCGTGACAACCGAAAAGCATCCTAACGCCGATCGTCTCAAAGTCTGTACCGTTGATTGTGGTAGCGAGATGCGTACCATCGTCTGTGGCGGTGTGAACGTTCGTGAGGGCATGCTCACGGCCGTGGCTGTGCCTGGTGTCAAAGTTTATATTAGTGGGGGGAATGATTTGTTGGAGATAAAACCAACTACGATTCGCGGTGTTGCCTCGGATGGAATGTTATGTGGTCCGGACGAAATTCAACTAAATGATCGTTTCCCCAAAAAGGCGGATAAAGAAATTATTGATTTAAGTGCATTGCCGCAGGCTGCGCCCGGCATGACGCTGACCCAAGCTTTGCATTAACTCGTATGTTCATTTCTTTCAATTGGTTAAAACAACACATTAATTTGCCGGATTCAACTACGGCTGATGAAGTCGCGAATAAATTAAAATTAAGCACGGTCGAGGTAGAGAGCGTGAGATTTCAGGGGGCCGATCTTGAAGGCGTGGTGGTGGGTGAAATTTTGGAATTCAAAAAGCACCGCAATGCAGACAAACTCCATGTCGCCCACGTTGATGTTGGTGAAGGCAAACCGCGCCAGGTTATCTTCGGTCAGATGGTTAAAATGGAACCTGGTTTTAAAGTTCCTGTTGCACTCGCGCCAACGGCGTTGCCTGGTGGTAAAAAAATTGATCGCATTGAAATTCGTGGCGAATTAACCGAAGGCATGCTGTGTTTGGATCAGGAACTCGGTTTATTAAAAGAGGGAGTGAGTATTCGTTTTTTTGAGAAGACCATGAAAAATGGGATGCCTATTACCAAAGCTCTTGGGCTTGATGATTATATTTTAGAAATCGACAACAAATCCCTCTCCAACCGCCCCGACCTGTGGGGGCATTATGGTATCGCACGTGAGGTAGCAGCGTTGTTTAATCGGGAGGTAAAAACGTACGAAACGAAAGAAATCAATAAATCAATAAAACAAGAAATCAAACTGAAGGTTGAGATTGAGGATGCTAAGTTGTGTCCGCGGTATATGGCGGTCGCGATGAGCGGAATTAAGGTGGGGGAATCACCGGCGTGGCTCAAGGAACGTTTAACGGCAGTGGGCCTGCGTCCTATCAATAATATTGTAGACATTACTAACTATGTCATGCTGGATGTGGGGCAGCCGATGCATGCATTTGACGCACGTAAATTAACAATTAACAAAGAACAATTAACAAATGTAAGTATAGTGGTGCGACGGGCGAAAGAGGGGGAAGAATTTACCACACTCGATCACAAAAAGTACAGACTCGATTCTTCCATGGTTGTGATCGCGACTGATGAAAAAGCCGTGGCCTTGGCGGGTGTAATGGGGGGGCTCGAGAGCGGTATCGCGGACGACACGACAACGATAATTTTTGAATCCGCTAATTTTGATGCTGCCACGACACGCAAGACCTCTACTAAGCTTGGGTTGCGCACTGACTCATCTGCTCGGTTCGAGAAGAGTTTGGATCCGAATATGTGTGAAGTCGCGCTCAAGCGGGCGGTGGAGTTGATTCTGGAAATATGTCCGGAAGCGAAAGTCGCGAGCAAAGTCATTGACGAGGGAAAGCCGCGATTGTTCACCGGGCCTTTGGAAATTCCGGTAGAATTTTTTGCCAAAAAACTTGGTATTGAAATTCCAGTCAAAACTATCGTAACTATTTTACAGCGGCTTGGTTTTATTGTTACCGAAAAGAAAAAAACCCTTTCCGTCAAAATTCCCAGCTGGCGAGCGACGAAAGATGTCTCCATCCCCGAGGATTTGGTGGAAGAGGTCGCTCGCATTTATGGCTATGATAATATCCCAGCAACATTACCTACGTTCCCCATCACGCCGCCGGGAGAAAATAAACTTCGTACGTTGGAGCATCGCGTGGCCGAAATAATGGTTCGCGAATTAGGTTTTACCGAAGTCTATAATTATTCGTTCGTCAGCGCCTCTCAAATTGCCAAACTTGGTGATGATATCAGCCGCTACCTGGAACTCGACAACCCTATCTCCAAAGAAAAACCGTACGTTCGGCGCAATTTACTTCCCAATCTTCTGGAAAATATTTCCAGCAACATGAGCCGCGCTGAGAGTCTAAAATTATTTGAGATTGGCAAAGTGTTCCATGGTGATGAAGCTGGGCCGCGCGTGGACACGAACGGCGACGAGCTCTTACCGCGCCAAGATGTGTACCTGACCGCGCTGTACGTGCACAAAAAAGACACTACTCCATTTTGGGAAGTACGCCGAATTGCCGAAATGTTGGCGCTTGAACTCGGCATGCATTTTGAGTATGCCCCGGCTTCCGCTCGCCCCCTCCACTCATGGCAACACCCGGCGCGCACCACCTGGCTCAAAATGGCGGGAGGAATAGTTGGTCGCGTGTACGAGCTTCATCCCAGCACTACCGAATCCTATGGCATTGCTCAGCGCGTGGGGTTGTGTTCTATCAATTTATCGGAACTGGTCGAAATGAATAAGGCTAACAGCTTCAAAAATATAGCTACAGCATTATCGAGTTTCCCCGAAGCGGTGCGCGATATTGCCTTCTTGGTAAAAAAAGAAATTGCCCACGCCGACATTCTTCAGGTTCTCGGATCGATCGATCCGCTTCTTACCAAAATTGAACTCTTCGATGTCTTCGAGGGAGTTGGAATTGGAGAAGGCTACAAGAGCCTGGCCTATCATCTCACCTACGTCAGCTCAGAGCGAACCCTAACAAACAGTGAAGTGGATACTGCCCACAGTAAGGTTGAAAAAATATTGCAAGAGAAATTCAAGGCCGAAATCAGGAAGTAATTTTGTCTGTGGATAGAAAGTGTGGTATACTAAAATAAACAAAGAAACTGTTTGTAAAAAACGTATTCTTAATTTTTAAACAAAGGAGCGGTATGTTCGTTGAATCTTCCAAAGATATTCTGTATCTCGTCATCTCATTCTGTGTTTTGTGGGTCACGGTATTTTTATGTTGGATGTTTTATTACGTAATGCGAATTTTGCGTAGTACCAATCAAATTGTGGAAGAGTTTCGGATGCGTTTACAAGCCCTTACAGATACCATTAACTATATTCGTAATAAAGTTGAACACATTTCCGGTTTATTAACATTCGCAACGGAAGGAGTTGGTGGTTTGGTAAAAAAAGTGGTTACGAAGAAAGCTGAGGCTTGGATGCACCGTGGCGTAGAGAAATTTGATGAGACAGCGAAAGTAGCGGTAGAGAAAGCAGTAGAAGCCACAGCGAAAAAAATGCAAAAAATAACAACGAAGGTTAAAAAATAAAAATAAAAATTCAATTAAACTCCCGTAACGGGGAGTTTTTTTGTTAGGAAGTTTAGGGTAGCCGGGCTTGACGAGTATATGATTTTAGGCTAAGATCGCTTTCTACTTAGAAAATATCCGTCATATGAACTCAAAAGCGTTTTTTGGCTTACTATTTCCACTCGTGCTCTTCAGTGGCTATAGTTGTCCGTTCAGCCGGGAAAAAATATCTTTCATTATACCAGGTACTATTCAATCAACTACCGAGACGGAAACGCCGATTTCTGCTACCTCATCTACACTCGCAATAGACACCGCCGTGCCAGTACCAGGGCAAGCGGTGCAGTACTATGGGCAATATGGCAATACCCGCGCACCCGCAGGGCAAGGTAACACTTTTTATAGCCAAGAATTAGGTTTGTCGTTGCAGCTTCCTGCCCCCAAGAGTAGTGATGCTCTTGATGGGTTTACAGGTTGTAGCTTGAATGGAAAATCATCACAGTGGTGTACCAGCTATCCAGAACCCGGCCATTATGTACTGGTTGGCAACGTGCGTAATCAATGGTCGCCGGTGATAGAAATTTTTATTAATCAGCCAACGAGCACGGCCATGATGGTTAACAAAATTATAAGAACCAGCCTTGGTAAATTGATTATTTTTTCTGTTGAGCCAAATTATTTTGCAACTGTTTTAGCTCCCTATACCCCCGCTATTAATTGGCAGCAAGTGCCACATTATGCGGCAGTAATTGAACCCAGTCTAAACTGGGGGCCGCAATCACCGTTGACTATTTTTGCTTCGGCCAATAACACGCTTACGCTCCACGATTTTGAACAGCTAGTGCGTTCAGTACGCCTACAGTAGAGAACAATATATATGATAAAACTCCCTTGCCTGGGAGTTTTTTGATGATTGATTAAATTGAAAAGGTGGGGTAAGATAGGGCAATGAAATATCTAATTTCCCTAAATTTGGCTCAAATACCGTTTTGTCATCCCGAGGAGTCTTCCGCCAAAGGCGGACACAGCGCGACGCCTGCCCGCCTCTGGCGGGAGGGATCTCTCTGTCCGTCGTTGGTTGATTGAGACAGAGATTCCTCACCCCTGCGACGGGGATTCGGAATGACAAGTGTTTTTTGGTTAAAATGAAAGAGGTTAATTAGTATAACTTGTGAATTAGAAATTAGGTCAATTAGACATTTTCAATATGGATTTCGTTCACCTCCACGTTCACTCGCATTATTCGCTTCTTGATGCCATCCCCAAAATTGATGAGCTGGTTAAGGCTGCTAAGCGCCAAGGTATGACAGCGCTCGCCTTAACTGACCACGCTAATATGTATGGGGCAATTGAATTTTATGAAGCATGCGAGGACGCGGGAATTAAACCGATTATTGGTGTAGAGATTTATGTAACACCCTATAATTTGGATGATAAAAATATTACCGAGCACAAGTATTACCACTTGGTTGTATTGGCAGAGAATTATACTGGTTATAAAAATTTGTTGCAGTTAGTATCGGTCGCGCATCTTAAGGGGCTTAAAGATAAGCCGGTTCTTACCAAACAAAGTATCCAGGACCACCATGAAGGTCTTATCGGTTTGTCCGGATGTTTAGAAGGAGAGATTCCCTCGCTCATTAAAAAAGAGAACAATTATAGCAAAGCGACACAGGTTGCCCTTGAATACAAAAATATCTTTGGGGAAAATAATTTTTATCTGGAATTAAATGATTTACCAAATCTCTCCGGTCAGATTGAGATCAATACACAGCTGGTTAAACTTTCCAAAGATACCAAGATCCCCCTTGTGGTCACTCGCGACGCTCATTACCTGTATCCTGATGACGCTGAGGCGCAAGATATTTTAACGTGTATTAGTGCTGGGCGAACGGTAGATGAACCAAACCGTCCGACCATGGCAGAAGTTGATTATTCTTTGGCGAGTGGCGCGGAAATCGCTGCCCGGTTTAAACATCTACCCGAGGCGCTGGAAAATACAGTAAAAATTGCGGAGCGTATTGATTTAAAACTTAAATTAAATAAATGGCATTTTCCGGCGATTGAAATTCCCGCTGGTCAAACCGCCGATGAGTATCTTCGGCACGAGGTTTACCACCGTCTGCCCCTTTTAACCGAGATGACCGAGGAAGTAATTAAACGCGTGGAATACGAACTTGATACCATTGTCAAAAAAGGTTATTCATCGTACTTTTTGGTCGTGGCGGATTATGTAAATTACGCTCGCACCCACAGTATTATTGAAACCACGCGTGGTTCTGGGGCTGGTTCCATTGTCTCCTATGCCATGGGAATCACGAGTGTTAATCCGCTTCACTTTAAGTTGCCTTTTGAACGTTTTCTTAATCCATTTCGACCAAGCCCCCCAGATATTGATGCTGATTTTGCCGACGACCGCCGTGATGAAATGATTGCGTATGTGACACAAAAATATGGTGCCGATAAAGTAGCGCAAATTATAACCTTTGGTACCATGGCTGCCCGGGGTAGTATCCGTGATGTGGGCCGGGCCTTGGGGTATAGTTATTCATTTTGTGACCAGGTTTCCAAAATGATTCCGTTTGGTGCGCAGGGGTTTCAAATGACCATTGCTAAGGCGCTGGATCTGGAACCTGATCTAAAAGCATTATATACAAAAAATCCTCAGGTGAAGCGCCTCATTGATTTGGCTCAAAAGATAGAAGGGTGCGCTCGTCATACCTCCATCCACGCCGCCGGAGTGGTGATTGCTCCAACCGCCTTTACGGATTTTACACCCGTACAGTTTGAAAGTGGGGGAGAAAAAATTGTGACACAATATGAAATGCATGCGGTGGAAGCAGCCGGGCTATTAAAAATGGATTTTTTAGGCATCAGAAACCTTTCAATTTTGGGGCATGCGGTGGAGATTGTGGAAAAAACTACGGGGCAGAAAGTTGATATTCATAATTTACAGCCCTGGGATGACAAAAAAACATACGACATGCTGGCACGCGGGGAAACCGTAGGGGTATTCCAATTAGCTGGCTCAGGCATGACGCGCTATCTTAAAGAACTTAAGCCTACCACTATTTTTGATATTATGGCCATGGTAGCTCTGTTTCGTCCGGGGCCTATGGAGCAAATCCCCGAATATATTCGCCGTAAAAATCATCCTGAGCTCATTGAGTATCTGGATCCCCGTATGAAAGACTATCTTGATCAGTCGCTTGGACTTATTGTATACCAAGATGATGTGCTCCTTACTGCCATTCAGCTCGCGGGTTATAATTGGGAAGAGGCTGATAAATTTCGCAAAGCCATGGGTAAAAAAATTCCGGCTGAGATGGCAAAACAAAAAGAGAAATTTTTTAAAGGCTGCAAAGAACACGGTAAAATTTCGGAATTAAAGATCCATCGGTTGTGGGAGCTCATTGAACCATTTGCGGCGTATGGTTTTAACAAAGCCCACGCGGCGAGCTATGGCGTGGTGGCGTATCAAACCGCGTATTTGAAAGCTAATTTCCCCATTCAGTACATGACGGCAGTCTTAATTGCCGAAAGTGGCGATGTGGATAAGGTACCACCGATTATTCATGAGTGTGAACGGATGGGAATTAAAGTGCTGCCACCAGATGTCAATGAGAGTTTTAAAAATTTTGCGATGGTGGCGAGCGAGACCTCTCCCCCCACCCTCTCACCCTCCTCGGAGGGCCTACGGTCTGCGGAGGCGAGGGAGAACATCGCCGCCTCTCCTTCGCAAAGAGCCCATCCTGAGCGGAGTGAAGGAAGAGATCAGAGGGAGATTTCGTCCAACGGCGCCCACATCCGCTTCGGTCTCAATGGCATTAAAAATCTTGGGGAACATATTGCTGAAGTTATGTATCGTGAGCGCAAAGAACATGGCCGGTATACAAATTTAGAGAATTTTCTCAGTCGTGTTCAGGATAAAGATCTTAATAAAAAATCACTGGAGAGTTTAATTAAATGTGGCGCCATGGATAGCTTGGGGTATGATCGGGGAATATTACTTTTTAATATAGATAATTTGCTTTCGTTTATTAAAGGTCACCACGAGGAAATTACTACCAAACAAGCATCGCTTTTTGCAGGGACTGCTGTTGGCTTTAGCAATGCCGTGCGACTCACCGCTGCCCCACCAGCATCTTCTGAAGAGAAAATGGCGTGGGAAAAGGAATTGCTTGGTCTCTATGTCACGGCCCACCCGTTTGCCGAATATCAAAAGTTATTGCATTCTGTCCTCACTCCCATCACCGAACTCGGGGCCCAGGGGCGCGGTCAGTGGGTAGTAGTGGGCGGTGTCATTGAAAGTACCAAAAAGAAAATTACTCGCAGCAGTCAGCCTATGATGTTTGTCACCATCCAGGATACCACCGCGAGCTTAGAACTCTTGGTATTTCCCCGCACCTATGAAGCCACCAAAGAGGTTTGGGTGGAAGGCAAACCAGTTTGCGTAATAGGTAAAACCTCCGAAGATGAGGGCGATGATAAATTATTTGTGGAGAAAGCGTACACTGTAAGCAAAGACACCTTACCGCTTTTGGTGCAGCAGCTGGCTATTAATAATGGGGGGAGTTCATTGCGCAATTTTGTTGCTCCAGAGGTGGCAGAAAAATTAAATACTAATAATTTTGAAATCAATTTGTCGCCAGAACAGATGAAAACCAAAGCTGAAGCAATTAAAGAAATTTTAAGAAACTCTCCAGGAGACAAAACAGTATATCTTAAGGTTGGAGAAAAGAGAATTAAAACCACCTATAAAATAAATGACCCCGACAAAGTCAGGGCAGCTTTAAATTCATTATTATGAAACGATACCGTGGTACCCCACTGGATATGTTTGAAGAAAAAAGCGCAGTAAGCCAGGCCGGGAAGCAAAAACGCCAGGAAGAGGAAAAGCGCCAGGAAGAACGGAGGCAATTGGCCGAAAAAATTTTTGAAATGATTAAACCAGACATTACCGAGCAAGAACTCGACCAGGCCGCGTTTTTGAACAGTTACCTGGATTTTGAACGGTATGTAGCAAATATTTGGGGGAGTCGGTTGGAGGCTAACACTCTTGAATGCGTAAGAAAGTTGCTGTATTCGGAAACAAGGCGACACGCTGGTATGTCTGATGCGCAAATACGAATCAATGATGAAGATATATTAGAAAGTGTGCAACAGCGCGTGCTCCTTGCTTTTTTAGACCACCATGATTGGGTGCGCGGATTTAAATTGTTTACCAATTCCAAATAACGGCCACGCCCCTCTCATTATGTGCAGAAACTGTAATAAAAGCATGAAGTATTATTACGCCACATCATTTAAACTCTTAATTGATTCATTGGCATGGATTCGACGGATACACTCGGCAAAAAGCTGACTTACATCCACTACTTCTTTATTTTTCAGCGGTTTTGTATTGGTCGGCAAAGTGTTGGTAATAACAAAACGGTTGATTGCAGAGGTATTTAGTGCTGTCACGGCTTCATCCCCGAGTACCGCATGCACAATGCAGGCGTCAGCGCTTACCGCTTCGGCCTTTTCAAGTAAAAATTCTACGTCACGCATAAGCGTACGCCCACTTGAGGCTTCATCATCAATGAGAAGTACTTTTTTACCATGCACGTCACCAATTACTCCTTTGATAGTTGGTTTTTCATTATTGCCTTCGCGGCGTTTATCCATAATGGCTACGGGGAGTTCTAAAGCATCGGCATAAATTTTAAGCATTTTTGCTGCCCCGGCATCTCCGGCAACCAGTACATAGTTTTCTAAGTTCCAATGCGCTTTGAGGTATTTAATAATCGTGGGACTCGCGAGCAGATGATCACAAGGAATAGAAAAGAAACCTTGAATTTGAGGTGAGTGGAGGTCCATAGTAAGCACCCGATCTGCACCCGCAGTCTGTAGTAAATCCGCCGTTAAGCGCGCTGCAATGCAAACGCGCGGCTGATCTTTTTTGTCGGAACGGACATAAGGAAAGTAGGGGAGCACCGCGGTAATTCGCCCGGCCGAAGCATCACGAAGGGTTCGAATATACATTAAAAGTTCAACTAAATTACTATCAACCGGAGCCGAGCTTGTTTGAACGATAAATACATCTGCCCCCCGAACCGGTTCATTAATCGTTACAAAACGGTTATCATTGCTAAATACCTGGCTATGCGCGTGGCCGAGCGATAAGTTAAGATGGCGACAAATTGCCTCGGCAAATTCTGGATGGCTTGAGGCGGAAAAAATTTTGAGATCCATACGTTATAGTTTATAAATTATAATTTTTCTATTTTCCAATTTGGATCAACCGTAATTTTATCCCAATCAGTAAATTCTTTTTTGATGGCATGATAGTATCCAGCCACCGCAATCATTGCGCCGTTGTCCATGGCGTAGGAGGTAGTTGGTAAGAGGTAGATTATAGGGGCAAACGGCTGTTCGTCCGAATTACGATATTGAATATGTGCTCCGAGAGTTTCGCGAAGTTTTTTATTCGCGGCGACGCCGCCGGCAAGGATAATCGTTTTGGGTTTAATTTCCTCAGCTGCGCGCAGGGCTTTACCAACTAATACATCGACAATAGCTTGTTCAAAACTAGCACAGAAATCTGCTAGGCCGGTAGGTGGTAGGTGGTAGGTGGAAGAATCTGTTTGCGCATTATCACGTAGCCAATAAAGGGCAGCAGTTTTGAGTCCAGCGAAACTAAAATCAAAATTTTTTTCTTTAAGCATCGGTCGCGGAAAATTAATCGCATCAGTGCGCCCGCTCATTGCCAGCCGTGAAATTTGCGGTCCACCAGGGTAGGGGAGACCTAGTAACTTAGCCACCTTATCAAAACATTCTCCTGCTGCATCATCTTTAGTGCTCCCCAGAATTTTGTAGTCGCCATGATCTTTCATCGAAATTAATTCCGTGTGACCACCACTCACTACGAGGCAAAGGGCAGGGAAGTCAATTAAGGGAGTAGGGAGTAGGGAGTAGGGAGCAGACGAATCGTTTTTGGATTTTGGATTTTGGATTTTATTTGCATTTCCTGATTGAAAGGAAGATATTTGGAATTTGTTATTTGAAATTTCCACGCTGTGGATGTGTCCTTCAATATGGTTCACTGCAATCAGAGGGATATTCCAAGCATACGACAATGTCCGCGCTGCCTCCACCCCAACAATGAGCCCCGTGATGAGCCCCGGCCCGGCGGTGACAGCGATGACGTCGGGATGAATTAGTTTATCCACTGTCTCACTATTTCCTTGTTTCTTTATTTCCTTATTTCCCTCGTTCATCACCTCCTCAATGAGCGGCACAATTTTTTCCGCATGCATCCGGCCGGCAATTTCTGGCACTACGCCGCCATATTTTGTGTGGATATCAATTTGTGACGCCATTTTTTCCGCAATAATAACATGACCTCGATCGGAGCAGTCGACGAGGGCAACGGAAGTGTCATCACAAGAGGATTCGATACCGAGAACGAGCATATTATGTAGCGTATAAGGTGAAACGTGGAACCTGTCGGTAAGTTTACACGCCATGTGTTCCACGTTACATGATTTATCTTTTTTTTGCAAACAAAAAATGCCTTATGTAGGCAGATGTAGAGCGCCCAATTAACGAGACCGCAGCTTATGTATTTAAAAATTTAAATACATAAGCTGGGATGCGGTCTCGTCTCGGCCTCTCCTACGAGTTTGGAACGCAAGAGTAGGGTTGGGGGTGCTAGGCGCAAGCGCGGGGGCGGGTGGGGGAGAGAGCCCGCAACGCCTCATCAGGCGGGAGGGGCTCATAGAGCGGATGGTCCGGCGGGAGCCGGGCGCGATTGCGCCGGGCATCCTCCTCCGTGGTGAAGCGGTTGTAATTGAGGCTGGGGGCGGAGATCTTATCGATCTCCTCGGGGGTACGCCTGACCATCGCTGGTCTCCATCCTATCCGGGGCTTGGTTGAACAGCTTTGCCCGGACGGTTGTATAACTTATAGTAAGTCATTCAATCGTCCGGCCAATTTACTGTGCTATATCTTTCGCTAAAAACAAAAAAGGCTCCTAACCCCAAAATGATGGAAGAGTTACGAGCCTTTATGTAAGCCAATTTCCAACAGCTGCATTGGGACGTATCTTTCCCTATCCTATTTTTAGGGTCGGAATTAGCACCCCAAACTTAGCTGGGGTTGCTGGGTGGTCTTAGGGCCGATTCCCTCGCACCGCTCATGATAGTAAACTGTGAAAGAACTAAATTAATTTTATATTATGTATAAATTCCGGTCAAATTGGTTGTCCACAACGCCGAAAGTTGGGCGTCGTCCGTGTGTCAGGGGAGGGAGTTGAACCCTCGACCTTAGCGTTATGAATGCTACGCTCTAACCGTCTGAGCTACCCTGACGTATAGTATTTCGGTTAGCCAGAATGATATCTAAAAAGAAAAGTAAAGTCAATCTGCAATTTAATTGTCTACTTCTGTTGTAATTCTAAAGCTTTTTCACCATTTACCACAATAAGACGATCGTTGTGAAAATCAAAAACTAAACCACCAATTCCGCCACGGATTCTTGTAGAATCATGTTGGCTAAGTATGTGCCGAATATCATTGCGTCCGGATCTATCAAGAGCATTTCCAATAAAGTAATTGCCATCAGTAAGGAATTCTATTTCACCAAATTGTGAGATTGGAATTCTAACAACAGTGAGGTTAGCTTTTTCCGCCAATCGGGCAAGATGGTGGGGATCGGAGCAAGAAAGTGAATAGGATTTTTTCGATGACGACCACCTCCCAATTCCCGCTCTAAAGGCTGCCGTAAGCTCCTGCTGAAAGATATCCCGCGGCCGTTTTCGTTCCCGGCCTTCAGCTGCTGGAGGTCCAGTAAGAATTCCAGCTACTGAAAAATCTTCTCCGGCCTCCCATAATTCTACAAGTTCGGGTCCTGGTCGTTTTTGCAGGAGAGGGTTTGGAAATTTGTCTTCTACCAGGTTTGCTTCTTGTTGCCTGAATCTAGGATCGATCAACTTGTAAGAATCAGAGGTTAAAATAAACCGATCAGGTGGAGCGTTGGCGATGTCGGTTGTGCCGCCATTTTCAGCAATAAAGACCAAGGAATTGTTAGAGAGTAACTGCACTTGCCCACGAGTACTATTTGCCGTATCAACTGCTCGTATAAATATACTCGGTCGTTCGGCAAATAAAGCTACCAGCGCGGCGCGATTTAACTCAACCGAACGTTTGGCATTTTCCTGCTCCGCCGCCGCCTCGGCAGCACGCCGCTTATCTTCTGAATCCATAGTGAAAACAAATAATGTATTACGAACTTCTCCAAGATCCCATTCTACAAAATTTACCGATAAAAAGCAAGATAATTGTGATTCCTAAATTGGGTCATAGCAGTTTGACCAGAGAGTTAAAACATGGTCTACTACCTTATACCCGCATTGTTCGGGAGAAAGGAGACCACGATGCAGGGCAAAATCCCGTCGCATTGGGAAACGGTCTGCGCCGTTGATTGGGTAGTCATCAACGGCTCCGAGGTAGTTGTTGCCATCTTCCGCGGCCTGTGGAGCGGACAGGTGGTGGCAACCGGGGAAGGCGGAGAGCCGCTCATCGTCGGTGCGGCCCATACCCGGGCCCCGCTGGGAGCGTGCATCCTCTTTTCGCTCAGTCAGCTGCGGGAGCTGGCCACCCGCTATCGGTTCGAGCAGGAGCTCGAGCCCACCCTCGAGATGCTCACGGCCGGCGAGTTCCCGGAAACCTCGGAGCACGAGCCCGAGGTGATGTCGGCCGCCCGCTGGGAGCGCTACGAGGTGTGGCGCCAGGAAGGAGGCGGAGGCAATTGAGGTCCAAAGGACCAGAGAGCTTAGCAAGCAACTGCCTACACCCGCGTTGTCAGCAGCGCTGGTTTAACAAAACCACCCACACCCTACATGAGTATCTAAGTATTTGGATACTCATGTAGGAGACACGGGTGGTTTTGTTTTTTCTGTGTTTGTTGGTAGCAGCCTTCATTATTCCGAACCCATTCAAGTTGCTGTTAAAATTGCGCGCAGCTTATTAGTGGCTTGCGGAGCTACCGAGCGTACCGGAGCACCCTGGTTAGTATCTGCCTCAGATTCTTTAACATAGGTAACCCTTCTCTCTTTTCCTTGTCGAGCACGTTCTTCATTCCAACGGTTTAAATCAATATCGTAGTCTCTTAAAATGAGAAGTATTTGGGCACGGGTAGGGGAATAGCCTTCTGCCAAAATACGTCGATGAGCGCGACGACCACGAAAAGATCGTTCCCCTGATTCGCCAGGCAAAGCTGCTTCCGTATCTTTAACTGTGTCGGTGCAACGGATGGCATGTAGATGGCTTAAGAGAATATTTCGCAATAGTTCACCATCATCTGGTAAAACAACACTACGTCCTTCGGGGCCAGTTTCACGCAAAGCAAAATATTCATCCAGCACTGCTTGGTAAGTAAAATTCCCAACATTTAAACTAACAATGGTGTCACGACGGTTCCGTGGGTCCATTTCAAAAGTTATGCCTTTAAATCCCAGGTCCGCAAGGATGGGGTCAGAAAAATCAATCTGGTCACCACGCGGACTCAGAAAATGAATTGAGTCATCACGCATTTCTTGGATGAGTCGCTCATTATCCAAACGGAGTTGGTCACGTATTTCGCGGGCTTTGTCTGGGTCTACCATTGCTTCAGGCACAAGGTGCCCAAGTGTTCGCCAGTAACCCGCTTCACGCAAAGGGGCAGCACCTTCTTCTGGTGTGCTCTCTAAGGAATCAATAATAGTAGCAGCAACAAGTTCTACGTTCTGCCGGAATTATACCGTGTAAATTTGGTAAGTGGAGGCTAACCACCTGTACTCCCTCTGTCTGGAGCGACTCAGCTAATAAATCATCATGCCATCGTTTAAGAGGTCCAGAACGCCGAGCCAAGGCTTCAAGCACTGGCGCAGCTGGTGAATCCATCGCGGCAGCAACTTCTGCAGAGGCCTCTCCGGCACTCAAGGTGTCGTGCATTGCTTGAATTTTTGTTGCCATTTCTGCCGGACCCCGTACGAGCATTTTCTGAAAAGCACGTATACCCGCTACCCACGTAGGGTTAGTTGTTGTTAACTTTTGCACTTCTGTTCTATAATCAGGGTGTCGCTGCGTTCTGCCCACCGCTGCATCTATCCGCCCTCGCATGCTAGGGTCTTTGCGTGCACTGACATCAGCTACTGCTGCGTCAATTTCTCGTAATTTTAAGAACGTGCTTTCATGAGGAGACAATTTAGCCAACTCAAATAAAACTGCTGCTTTTGAGGCAGCGGGAAGCGCTGGTGTTAATTGTCCTAAAATTTGTAAAGTCTTTTTAACCACCTTGTCATTACTGCTTCTAAGGCCAGCTAAAGCTAATTCATAACACAGTGTCGCCATTGCCTCCACATTGCCACAGGCATCCATTGCCTTATGGAGAATTTTTTCAGCTGTCCCTTGGTATACATCACTCTCGGCATACAGCGTAATCCAGCGTTCCAGCGCAGCAGTTGAAGGCGGAAAGGTTTCGAACAAAGCATCAGGTAGGGCTTTCTTTATATCGCCTGCCGCTCGTTTTGCACCATGATATTTCTTACTATCCTGCAAGGTCTTAACCGCATCAAAAAAATCGCTTAATCGGCGCGGATCTTCTAGAAAATCCTGAACGGTTCGGTGGATAACAGCTGCTTTTTCTGCGGCTCCCTCGGCGGCATTCAGGGCTACCACAATATCAGCAGCATAGCTTAATTCCGGGATCGATAAAAATAAAGATTCCTCGGCACTTTTTGGCGGGCCTTCAAGTGCTGGTTCATCGGGAAAAAATTTTTCTTGTTCCTCGACATCATCGGTTGCCCAACGCGGAATGTCCGAAAAAACTCTCGGTCGTCCTTCAGCCATAGTGGTGGGTGGTTAATTTAAAAAAATTTTGTATTGAGAGTATTGTAAAATAAAACAAGATTTAAAGCAAGCATAGGTTTGATTTTTTTAAATTTAAGATAGTTGACAATTATTCCTATTGTCTTTAGACTATGAGCAATGAATTCAAACAGTATGGACACAATTAGAAGTCTTCTTCATACAAAAGAAATTGGTTCCCAAGTAAATTTGCGGACACGGGTACACGAACTTGCAGCTGGTGCTGAGGTAGCTGATAATAAAAGCGACTTTATGGCTTTGACCGCTATTTTTATAGCCGAAGCCTGGCAGCAAGAAGTTGCACCGTGGATAAGAGAACATAACGGGGCATTACCAGTACGCAGAATTGTCGAAGGACAAGGGCTGATATTCACCGCAGCGACAGATGCAGACTTTGAAGATAAAAAGTATCCCGAAGACATTCTAGCAGAAATAGAGGGCGACATTAACAATTTTTTGCTAGAGAAAATACAAAACTGGCAACATAAGCGTGAGCAATCATTATCTCAATCAGTTCAACCTGATGTACCTGGCAACGAGGTTCTAAGAAACAAACAATTCGGTGCTTTAATGGATTTTATTAGAGAACGGAACTTGGCTGGTAGTACAACTGATTCGCCTGCCGAGCATATATTTAATGGCATTGGTACTGCAACCAATGTAGTGCTTGGTATTGCCAAGGTTATACCCGCTGTATATCGGGAAGCATTTCATCCACAAACCATTAGTGCAGCTGAAGCCAGGGCGATAATGTTGGAAAGCCGACGGATGATCATTATAATGGCGTCAATGTTTATTAATACGTTTATAAAGTTAGAAACAATGTTGGTGCGAGATAAACAGCAAAGACAAGAGTATGATTTTAGGCAGTTTCATTTAACCACCACCGATCGGCAGGGTCATCCAACATTTGCACTTCATATTAATAAAGATGTTCTCGCCGCCTTGAAAGCATCGGCTTTTCAGCATGACGTTACCACCGGCTGCCCTGCCTTAGCAATTAATGGGCCAAGTGGTAAAAATATAATTGAAGAATTTTATGAATGGGTATTTACGATTTTGGAAAAACATTATTTCCCATTTTTTGATAAATTAAAAAAACGCAGTTAGCTAATTGATTAAAATAAATTCGCAAAATCTAAAAAATAGCTAATCTTTAGCTATTTTTTAATACTCGTAGCCCCAACGAGAATCGAACTCGTGTTACCACATTGAAAGCGTGGTGTCCTAGCCACTAGACGATGGGGCCATAGTTAAAGAATTCAAGATACTAATTTTTAATGTCTAATATAATATCCAAAATTTAAATTATTTGATAGCCCATAGTATACCGTATCTAAGAATAAAGTCAATCGTCAAGAAAGATTTGATTTATTTACAGAAAATAATTTCTATGATTTAATAGTTCAAGTCTTTTAGCTGCTGCATAAATTATTTATTCATATGTCTTCCCGCATGGCCGAACAGGCCGCCCTATTTCACCATGAGTCGAGTCGACGAGATTTTTCTTTAGAACCGATTCAAAAAGAGCTTATAATCAAAGGCGAGCGAGGTAAAGAGTATCGCTGTTGGCGAGAGCTACGAGAATATCGTCGCGACACCGGAGAACCAATTTGTCAGGCCATGGTTGATATTCGGGAGGAGCCGACTCCAGTAGAATCAAACGATCCAGCGCTTGGGCACTATGAAGGTCATCAACTTGATGCTGTGGTGTTGGTTCATTCACAGACTTTTAAAACTTATGATCTTTTGCAAAGGTTTAACCACAATAACATTTCAATAATTATCGATGCGCTTGTAGAGCAAACCGGATGGGGTGAATCTCCCCGGGATGAAATTGTTATTCCGCCATTAAAATCTCCGCTCGAGATAGCATATCTTTTGCATGAACTGCGACATGGACAGCAGTTCCGCGAGCTTAACTGGCGCCCGCTTATTTCCACCTATTATGACTGGTCCGCCGAGGACGCTCGCGGCAAACCTTACGAGGAACTTGCCCCTGCCGTTGCGGCTATCCGGAGAGCTCTGCCACATTTGCCATCATTACCGCCTGATCGAGCATATGAATTACTTGATCTCCCTGAGCAAGTGACAGAACGTGCCGCTGAACGCGGCACGCTTGAAGCACTCGACGCCGTTCAAGCCGAAGCCGATATCAATCTGCTCGTTCCTTTTTGGTGGGAACCTTCCCAGCTACCCGATACGTCACACTTGCGGGCTCATTGGAAAGCATTTGACGAAGACTCCCGGCGCCTATCGGCAACTGATAAAGAATTGCATAATCCCTATTTTCGGCTAGCTGGTCCAACAGTGCTCTCAATTGAAGATGAGAC
Organism: Candidatus Magasanikiibacteriota bacterium; assembly: GCA_023246655.1. Classification (GTDB taxonomy): domain Bacteria; phylum Patescibacteriota; class Patescibacteriia; order Magasanikbacterales; family GWA2-37-8; genus JAHFHX01. Next base: position 82,659 of record JAHFHX010000002.1, on the reverse strand, counting down.
CCGTCGTTATTTACTTTTCCTTGATGCTGTTCAGGGCAAAATGTTCGGTGGTGGCGATGGCCGGTATGATTTGGAAGAGCGCTTGGGTTTAGATGTAGCCACCACTCATATCGCCTAGCTTAGTTGGTATTTTTTTCCAGTAATTTTTAAAAATCCTTCTGCAGTTAGTTGCTGCAGATTTTTTTCCACCATCTCCTTATCTCCAGATATCTCAGATGTTATTTCTCGAATAGTCATTTTTCTGTGAGTAACTAAACATTTTAAAATCATCCCCCGTAATTGCCGATTCGACCCTTCAAATTTGCTTTGTTTTATATAATGCGCACTACGGCGGCTGGGATTTTTATGAAGTTTTTTTAGATATACCCCATAGTCCATCAGCGCATTATACCAACGGCGGGGATCTTTACGGTCCAGGGTTTGCTCCACGAGGGGCATAATGTCAGCGTCACTCACCAAATCCCCCCTCGAGGGGGGCTCACCGGGGGGTGTAAGTCCTTTGCGTTGCGAACCGTTGGACAAACGGCCACGCAACAGTCTTACACCCCCACTACCCCCCTCGAGGGGGGAATTTGCTCGTCCGCTTTGAAAAAAATAGTGGATAAAGACTGTCCGAATATTCGTCTCAATAAACGTCACTGGTTGGTTAAACGCAAATGCCGCAATTGAGCCGGCGGTGTGTGGTCCAATGCCAGGAAGCGTTTCGAGGATTTTTGGGTCATTCGGTAGGGGCGTATTGATATACGCCCTCACAATAATTTCCGCCAACCTTTTTAAATTAATCGCCCGCCGATTATACCCCAAACCCCGCCATTCTTTTAGTATTTTTTTAAGCGGTGCCTTGGCGAGGGTAAGAAAATCAGGAAAGATTTTTATCCAGCGTTCATATTTTGGAATCACCCTGTCCACCTGCGTTTGTTGGAGCATAATTTCCGAGACTATAATTTTGTAGGGGTCATGCGTCTGGCGCCACGGCAAAATACGACCATATTTTTTGTAGTAGGAGTAGATAGTACGGCGGAAAATGTTGATTTGTGGTTGAGAAAGTTTTTCAGACATATGCTATAGCAATACTCTCTCCTTAGAGCTTTGAATCAAAAAAATCAATTGTCATTCCGAATCCCCCGTCACAGGGGGTGAGGAATCTCTGTCTCAATCAACCAACGACGGACAGAGAGATCCCTCCCGCCAGAGGCGGGCAGGCCTCGCGCTGTGTCCGCCTTTGGCGGAAGGCTCCTCGGGATGACAAAACGGGTATTCTGTAATTTATAGCTTTGAGGATAAGGATAAACGTGATAGCAGTATATCAAATTCCACAAACAAAAACAGCCCATTATTGCATGTTTTTGGTAGAAGGTGTATACTATCCACAGGTCGTTAATTAACATTTTATTCTTAAGCCTACAAAACGTATGGCAGGTATGACTAAATCAGCCGTTGTTTCTGCGCTCGCAGAAAAAACTGGCATGAGCAAAAAAGACGTAGGGGGATTCATGGACGCCGTTGTCGAAATGGCGTACAAGGAAGTAAAAAAGAGTGGTGTGTTTGTATTGCCAGGTCTTGGCAAATTGGTAAAAGTACACCGCGCGGCTCGCATGGGGCGTAACCCGGCAACTGGCGCCTCAATTCAGATTCCCGCTAAGACAGTGGTAAAATTCCGTGTCGCTAAGGCCGCGAAAGAGGCAGTACTGTAAAGTTCTTAGTTCATAGTAGACAGAAAACGATCCCGACTGAGTCGGGATCGTTTTTAATTTTTTGTGAACTAAGAACTTCGCCTATGCCTTCAAGGCATCCTTAAGCGCCTTGCCGGCTTTAAATTTTGGAACCTTAACAGCTGGAATTTGTATTTTCTGGGAAGGATTCTGCGGATTAACACCCATGCGAGCGGCCCGAGCCTTGACGCTGAAAGCGCCAAAACCAGTAAGAACTACCTCGCCACCCTTTTTGAGTTCAGCGGTAACCATGTCTACAAACATGTTAAGCATGTCTTCTGCCTCTCGTTTGGAGACGTTTAACTTTTCTGCTAAGGCTTGCGCCAATTCAGCTTTGTTCATAGTGAACGTACTTAATTAATTAAAGTCTAAAGTAATTTTTTTGGCTAATTTACGTTAGTAATTATAGCACTTCTATATTTTTTAGCTACAGTTAGCACAAACCACTTATCCACACCCTTATGAAGTCCATAAAGTTGAAAGTCAAAAGTCGTAAAGTCGCCAATTAATTACTTTAATAGACTTTAAGGACTTTTAACTTTCAGACTTTTACTTGGCGTACTCCACCACTCTGGTCTCTCGAATCAAGGTAACACGAATTTCACCGGGATATTTTAGTTCCTGTTCTATTTTATGGGCAATGTCTTTAGCAAGTTGGAAGGCGGAGTAATCGTCAACGTCGTTTGGTCGCACAAACACGCGAACCTCTCGGCCAGCTTGAATAGCATAGACTTTTTCAATTCCAGGAAAACCACTGGCGGTTTGCTCTAAATCTTCCAGGCGAGCCACATATTGTTCATAGGTATCGCGTCGAGCACCAACCCGCGAAGCCGAAATCGCATCGGCTGCCTTGGCCACCGAGGAGTAGACATTATATGGTTTATCATGGTGGTGGGTGAGGGCTGCTTGGCAAATATCCTCATCCATGTTGAATTTTTTAAGAATCATATGGCCAATCTCTGGGTGTGAACCTTGGGTTTCGTGGTCCACCGCCTTGCCGATGTCATGAAAGAATCCACATTTTTTGGCGAGCGTGGCGTTAAGACCAAGTTCTTCGGCCAAGAGGGCAGACAGGTACCCTACTTCCATCGAATGGTTAATAACATTCTGTCCGTAGCTGGTGCGGAATTTTAACCGGCCAACAATGTTGACGAGTTTTGGATCAATGCCCGTAATGCCCATTTTATATAAGGCTTCTTCTCCAGCTTTTTTAATATCAAGGGCCAGATCTTGTTTAGCTTTGTCCACAAATTCTTCAATCCGCGCCGGTTGAATACGGCCATCGGCAATAAGTTTTTCAAGTGCCAGCTTGGCAATTTGGCGACGAATCATGGAGAATCCAGAAATAACAATGGAATCCGGGCTGTCATCAATAACAATTTCACAGCCAGTTAATTTTTCAATCGTCTTAATGTTCCGCCCTTCCTTACCAATAATACGCCCCTTCATTTCTTCGTTGGGGATAGTAATCATGGTCGAAGTATTCTCGGCGGCATGTGAAGAAGCGCAGCGGTGCAAGGCTCCTACCACTAATTCGCGAGCTTTTTCTTCATATACCTCGGTAGCTTCTTTATCCAATTTAATAATACGGCCCATGAGGTCAGTTTTATTATTTTCCTCCACGCGCTTCAACAGCAGCTCTTTAGCTTCTTCTCGGGTAAGGGAGGCAACCTCTTGGAGTTTGGTAATTTGTTGGTCGCGGATCTGTTCAATTTCCTGCTTCACTTGTTGGACTCGCTCCACCTTTTCTTGGAATTTTTGTTGTTTATCTTGAAACTCCAATAATTTTTGATCAAAAACATTTTCGCGTCGTTCTAAACGCTGTTTTTCACTTTGCACATCTTGGCGCAGGCGCACTTCTTCTTGTTTAGCATTTTCAATAAGTCGTACCGCCTTTCCTTGGGCATCAAGAATTAAGCCCTGTTGTTTATTTTTGGCCTCAATTAAAATTTGCTCCGCTTTTGCCTCCAACGAATTAACTTGAGCCTGGGCAACTTTTTTACGGAGAAAGTAACCAATGGCTACTCCGGCGCCACCGGTACCAAACACGGCGGCCAGGACAATAAATAGTTTAGCAATGAAACTAAGATTTCCAAGCATATAATTAAAAAATCCCCATGGATCTGAGGACATTACTTGTTATGTGCCAGGGCAGCATTGCAACTCTCATTTTTAAGAATAGCAATAAACTAGTGACACTGCAAAAGAAAGAAAAACTAAGCCACTTTAGGTATGGGAACAATTTAAAATAAGGCTTAAAGAAGCCTGAAGATAAGTTTCCACGAAGTGCTTAGGTAACATAGATAAAGTGAAAAACAACGAACAGTTAAGCTCACTTTAGCATCTTTCCTGCGAGTAATAGCCTCAAAGATCGATTAATAGTTAACACTGAGATTACTGTAGCATTAAAACCGACTTGTGTCAACAAAATATGTTATATGGATTTCAATTCAAGCCAATTCATTATTTATCATCTATTATTTTTACATTACCATCAGATATTATGCCGTTGTCAAATCCCGTATCTTCAGATACCACACCATCTTCTACCTGGGGTCCTATTTTAATAACAAACGGTTGTTCTGGCTCGGTTGGGGGCAATGCATCTTCATCAGAAGGGCTGTCAGGGCGTTCAATAATAGTAACCCCACTTCCTCCAGGTTCTTCGGGCTTTTTCCGATCAGGCCGACGTCGTTTTCCGGAAGGAAGAGTAGGATCAGTGGAATCATCAGATTCTGCCGGTTCATCATAAGTCTCCCCAGGCCCTGGAGTAGGGGGTGCAGGTGGTTCATCATCATAGATATACTTACGTGGTCGCTCATTATCGCGTTCAGCTTCTTCTCTTTCCCTTTTTTCTTTTTCTTGAATTTGATTTATTATCCATTGTGGATCAACAGCCTGTCTTTCAGACGGTGATATTCTTGGCATAGAGATTTATTTAAATTAATTTTTTAAGTATTGCGGCATCCTTTAAAACGTACTCGCCAATTTTTGTACGTGTTAATTCCTCGCAATATGCTCCCACCCCTAACTTTTGTCCAATATCATGCGCGAGGCTCCGGATGTAGGTTCCTGTTGAGCATTGCACTTCAATTTTTAAAAAAGGCCATGTATATTCTACCAGTTTTATAGTATATATTTCAATAGCTACCGGATTACGTTCAATTTCTATCCCTTGCCGGGCCAGCGTATACAGCCGTTGCCCATTTATTTTTTTAGCAGAATACATTGGAGGGATTTGCCTTTGCTTACCTTTAAATGTTTGAAGTATTTCTAAAACCAGTTGCTCCGATGGTGGTTTATCACGATACAATGTGTATATATCATGTATGGTTCCAGTCTTGTCATACGTATCACTCACCGCACCCAGGTGAATGGTCGCCACGTACGTCTTTGGCAGTTTTTTAAATTCGTCCAGTCGTTTTGTAGTATCACGCCCCACCCCAATAATGAGGAGCCCGGTAGCAAACGGGTCCAAGGTTCCAGCATGGCCAACGCGAATTTTTGCTCGTTCCACACCTTGTTGTCGCATTTTCGCCACTTCCCTCTTTCGTATATACGCCACTACATCAAAACTAGTCCAACCGGTAGGTTTATTTATGAACAAGAACATATATTATTGGCTGCATTTAATTATCATTCCTAGCCATAGCAAGGAATCTCTGTCTCACTTATGATTAGTACAACATTTGTTGTTGTGTGAGATCGCTATGAAATATACTGTATCAATACGGAGATAATATAACAATTGAATGCTGGGATTGAAATAAAAAAACAGACCTAAGCCTGAATTGGGTGGCCTGGCCGTGGACACGCGTGCAGCGGTCACTTCGGCCAGGCGAGATCGTTGTAGTGGGCGCGATCGCGGGGGGGGGGCGGGGAGTTGCAGCAGGTTGGCCGGGCCGCGTTCAGCGGGCGGGCGGCGGGAGCCGAACGCTCTTGAGGGTGAGGTCCAGCTTTCGCTGGAGCAGGAGCGCAGGCATCAGCGCCATGAGCTCCTCGTCCGTCGGGCAGCAGCTCTTCGGTCGTTCTTCTGCGTCCATGGTCCTAGCCCCCCTTCTGCGGGCTGCCGGCCCGCCGAACGGTCGTCCGCCAGGCCTGGTGGCCGGCGTCGCCGTTGCCGAAGCGGCGCTGAGCGGGCGCCGAGATGTCCCGGGGCGGCGGTTCGAACCGCCGTTTGCCGCCCTGTTGCTGGAGGTTGCTGTTGTTGGGCCCTTTGGGGCCCGCCTGGGGGTTTCGCATCGCTTAGACCTCCGTTCAAGTATCGCCCCACAAAAACCGGGCGACCAGTCTGCTGATAAATAGGTTTCTCAGCACAATAGTCGCTCGGGTTTGTTTTAACAAACAAAAAAGAACCACCCATCACCCTACATCATTTCTGTGATTTTGTCCAGTGTGGATAAACCCTCTTAGATTAGGTGGGTCTTAAAAACAAAAAAATCCGTTGTACGGAATTTGGGAAGCGGCTCGCCATCAAGGACATAGTCCGAGACGAGCCGCGTAGGTGCGGTTGTCTGCGTTGCCCCACGAATCGGGGCCTACTGCATCGGCGAGGCCTCGACGGCGAGCCGCTGCATCATGAGCTTGGCGAGGTCGTGCTGGATTTGTTCCGGCAGGTGCGGGAGTACAGTCCGCACAGCGCTGATGTCTCCCTGCCAGGCGAACCCAGCCAGGCTGAAGATGGGTTGCTGCGTTGCCCCCGCCGGCAGATCTTGCTCCTGCACGCTGTAGCCGGCGAGCCCAGCCGCGGTGCTGCGGCACAGCGGCGCGAGGAAGCGCATCCCGAAACACCGGGGGTGCATGCGCCAGCACCGCGACCCGATGATGAGGACCGGCCTTTCTTTTGCCTTCAAGAAGAGGGCGAGAAAGGCGCGGAAGAGAAGGCTGAGAAACTTGGCGAAACGGCTCATTTGGGTCTCCTTGTCTCTTTTCTTCCACCAGGAAGATAGCCGGAGTTTAGCAGATACAACAGGTTTTGTCAATCAAAAAATCAATAATTGACCAATTTAATTTTTTCTTGTATACTAATGAAATCAAATCCGGATCTACAGATCTATCCAGATCTACGGATACCAATCACGATCCGGATAAACACTATATCCGTATATCCGCAATCCGGATGCATCCGTATATCTGGATTTTGTTTATATTTATGAATGTCTCCGAACTCGCTCGCCAACTCCGCATCCATCCTGTAAAGCTTTTGCAAATTTTGCCTGAGTTTGGTTTTGATATTGGCGCAAAGGCAGTAAAAATTGATGATCGGGTAGGGCAACAAATCCAAAAAGATTGGCGCCGCATTAAATTTGTGCTCGAGCAGCGCGAGCAAACCGAAAAAGTTAAACAGCGAGAACTAGAAAAAGAAGCGCGTAAGGCCAGTGGTGCCAAAGTAATGATTCCCGCGGTATTGACGGTACGCGAGCTGGCCGATCGATTGCAAATTCCGATCAACAAACTGATTGTGGAACTAATGAAAAATGGTATTTTGGCAGCGCAGAATGAAAATATTGATCATGACACCGCCATGCTTATTGCTGAGGAATTAGGTTTTGGAGTGGAGGAAGAAAAAGCAAGTGGGGAGAGTGTGGAAACAACATCACACGTGCAGGATTTGGCCACCGCGCTTGCGGCCGAAGGTGGATCGGCACGGCCGCCTGTGATTGTAGTAATGGGCCATGTTGATCATGGCAAAACGCGATTGCTCGACGCCATTCGCCACACCAACGTTATGGAAGGTGAAGCCGGTGGCATTACTCAGCACATTGGTGCCTATCAAGTAATTTGGAAAAATCCAAAAACAAAAGCCAATAGTCCATTAACATTTATTGATACACCAGGCCACGAAGCCTTTACCGTTATGCGTAGTCGCGGTGCCAAAGTGGCGGATATTGCCATTCTGGTTGTTGCAGCTGATGACAGTGTGAAGCCCCAGACAGTGGAAGCGATAAATATTATTAAAGCTGCTAAGCTTCCGTTTGTTGTTGCTATTAACAAAATTGATAAACCCGGCGCTGATGTGCAGCGTGTGAGGAGCGACTTGGGACAGCACGATATTATTTCCGAAGATTGGGGCGGGGATGTGCCGGTGGTAGAAATTTCCGCGAAAGAAAATAAAAATATTGATAAGCTACTCGACACCTTGCTGGTGGTGGCCGAAGTGCGGGGGGAAAGCATTAAAGCCAACCCCAATCGAGCAGCCGCGGGCACCGTAATTGAAGCACATGTGGATAAAGCAGCCGGACCAGTTGCCACTATTTTAGTGCAAACAGGGACTCTTCATACGAACGATCCGTTGGTCATCAACGGGGAAATTTATGGCAAAGTGAAGGCGCTTAAAAACCATCGCGGTGAATCAATTGCCGAAGCACCACCAAGCTGCCCGGCTCGTATTCTTGGTTTTAAAATTGCCCCCCGGGTTGGTGATGTGCTTGATGTTGGTAAAGCCGAATCGGCCGGAAAAGTTGATGTCCGCAGTAAACGTTCCGAGCAGACCGGTGCCGAAAAATCCACAGTGTCCGTACCAGCCGAAACCACTGAGGGCGAAGAAAAGAAGAAATGGTTGAATCTCCTCATTAAAGCCGATGCGCTTGGTTCGCTGGAGGCAATTTTGGGTTCGTTGGCCAATCTTAAGCATGAAGAAGTTGGTGTCAAAGTTGTTGGCAAAGGTCTTGGCAATATATCGGCAGACGATGTCTCCCTAGCGCAAACGGCGAATGCTATTTTGGTAGGTTTTAATGTGTCTACTACTCCGGTATCTCAGGAGATGATCCAAACCGCTCATACCCATTTTGAACAATATCACATCATTTACAACCTCCTGGATATGGTAAAGGCCGAGATGGAAAAGCTCTTAGTGCCCGAGGTAATAACAACTGAACTTGGTAACTTTAAATTGGTTGCTATTTTCCGAACCGAAAAAAATCTTATGGTAGTGGGTGGCCGCGTGGAATCTGGTAAACTCTACAAAAATATTTTGGTGCGGGTAAAACGCGGGAATGAGCTCATTGGTCGCGGTAAAATCAGCCAGCTCCAAATTGGCAAACAAACTATGAATGAAGTGCCAGGCGGCAGCGAATGTGGATTACAATTTGAGGGCAAGTTAAAATTAGAAGTTGGTGATGTACTCGAGGCGTATAAGGAAGAAACAAAAGAGAAGAAGTTGATATTGGGATAACACGAATGCGCTGCGGCGCCACGAATCGTGCGAATACAATTGTATCCGTGTTATTCGTGGGGCCTCAAGGCCCATTCGTGTAATCCTAAAATTAAACATATGGAGCTAATTTTAACCGACCAAAATTTTGACCAAGAAGTATTAAAGTCTGACAAACCTGTATTCGTCGATTTCTGGGCACCCTGGTGCGGCCCGTGCCGCATGATGGGGCCAATTGTAGAGGAACTGGCTAAAGAAATGGCTGGCAAAAATATTAAAATTGGCAAACTCAATGTAGATGAGAACCCAAATACCGCCGGACAATTTAATGTGATGAGTATTCCAACCTTCCTTATCTTTAAAGGCGGACAAATGGTCGATCAATTTATTGGCGGCACACAGAAAGAGAAATTAAAGGCGATGATGGAGAAGAATATTTAATAAACAGAAAATAGATAAGAGTAAACAGCAGACGCCCTCAAAGGGCGTCTTATCTTGTTTAAAGCAGTAAGTTGAGATAAAATAAAATTGTTTTCGTATTTTCGTAAAGTTCGTAATTTCGTACATTGCAATGGAATTAATCTCACCACTAACTGTACTTCTATGCCCGAGCTCCCCGAAGTTGAAACCATCCGCCGCGATTTAGAAAAAAAGATCTTGAACAAGAAAATTGTTCACGTTGAGGTACGTAATAAAAAGAGTGTCGGCGGCATGAGTACAAAATTTGTTCACGCACTCACCGGTAACGCTATTACTAAAATTGAGCGCCGTGGCAAACTGATGATTTGGTATCTCAAGCGTTCAATTATCATTCCGAGCGAGACTCGCGGCGACGAGGAATCTCTGTCCGTCGTCGGTGAGCCAGAGATTTCTCACCCCCTGCGACGGGGGATTCGAAATGACAAAAAAGTCGGCGCTTTGCTCGTCCACCTCAAAATGACCGGCCAGCTTATTTATGAGAAGAAAATAAAAAATGAAATCGAGATAGTCGCGGGCGGCCATAAACTTTCGGAAAAAGATATTGAATGTTTGCCAAATCAGTGGACCAGAATTGTTTTTGTGTTTGCCGATGGGGGAGAGTTATTTTTTAATGACCTCCGCCTGTTTGGGTATATGAAATTAGCTTCTCAAACTGAAGTTGAAAGAGTGCTTAAAAAATATGGCCCTGAACCCATTTCGCTTCCTCGCCCTGCGGGAGAGGGACGCAGGGTGAGGGCTCGTTCCCAGGAATTTAGTTTTGACTATTTCTCCTCCCTCTTCAAAAAAAGAAAAAATACTAATCTCAAAGCATTGCTCCTCAATCAAGAACTCATCGCGGGCTTAGGCAACATCTATGTTGATGAAGCCTGCTTTCGGGCTGGCGTTCGTCCCAATCGTCGTGTTGGTTCCGTGACAAAAGAAGAGCAAAAAAAATTATTCCACGCTATTCCTGTAATTCTTCAGGAAGCCCTCAAACATCGCGGCACAACCTTCCGAAATTTTCTTGACAGCTCTGGTAAAAAAGGTAATTACACAGATTTCCTTAAAGTTTACGATCGTGACGGGCAGCCGTGCAAGCAATGTGGGATAGTGATTAAGAAAATTAAGGCGGCAGGGCGGGGGACGCATTATTGTCCAAAATGTCAGCGATGATAGCGCGAACGACCAAACCCCTCTCTACGTTTCTCCCCTCATAGGGGAGAGAGTCAATGGCCGTTGGCTGACGATTCCCCTCCCCAACAAGGGGAGGGACGCAGGGTGGGGTTTCAACGTTCTTTATAAAGGCTTGATTTTTTTCAATAAAATAGCTATACTACCAACATATGACCATGAAATTTACTACCACATTCCAACGCGACGGCAAATGGTTTGTGGCGCATTGTGCCGAGTTAGGCGTAACTTCACAAGGTGAAACGCTGGAAGCTGCCGAACGTAATTTACGCGAGGCAATGGAGTTGTATTTGGAAGACGTGCCAGCCGAAGAGCGAACTCGGTTTGCCGAGCATCCGCTCATCAAAACCCTCGATTTGGAATCAGCCTAATTGTCTATGACACGCTTGGCAAATTTTTCTGGCCAAGATATTATTCGTATCCTCCAGAAACATTTTGGTTTCTTTTTTGTTTCGCAAAAAGGCAGTCATATTAAAATTCGTTGTAGTAGCCCAGGGAGAATAGCGACCACAATTGTCCCCGACCATAGTGAGTTGGCGCCTGGTACGGTTCGCGGAATTTTAGATCAAGCGCAAGTTGCTGTGGACGATTTTCTTAGGGCAACAGGGCGCTTATAATGCAGAGGGCTCTATGCATGAATTTTTACAACAAATTATTGTTGAGGGCGGCAACATCGCTAAAGATTTTTTTCTAAAAGGGGTAAGCTTTAAAAGTAAAGCCCATCTTGGTGATTTAGTTACCGAGGCTGACGTGGCCGTTAATACATTTTTGATTAACAAAATAAAGGAACGTTTCCCGCTTCATCGCATTGTCAGTGAAGAGGCTCCACCTGAAGGCACGGAAGGTGCGGAGTACGAGTGGATTATTGACCCCATTGATGGCACGCGTAATTTTGCTTTTGGTATCGGAATGTGGTGCACCATGGTGGCACTCTATGAGCGCGCCGAACCCTACGCCGCCGCCATTTACAATCCGTTGGCGAATGAATTATTTTTTGCCAAAGTAGGTGAAGGCGCGACTTTGAACGGCCTGCCCATCCACGTTAATCAGGTAGCGTCGCTCGACCATGGCTTCGGCATTTGCGTTCGCGGTGTTAACACCGTGCACGAGAGTCGTTACCGTCGCTTTTTGGATCATCTAACCAATGAGACCACGGTTTGGATGCACAATTTTGGAACCATGTTAAGTTCTTGTTATGTGGCGAGTGGCGGAGCCGATTTTTATGTTGGCAATTGCGGCTTTGATCATGATTACGCTGCCATCGCCACGATTGCACCCGAAGCCGGAGCCTTGGTAACCAACTGTGATGGCGCCCCGTGGAAACGTGGTCGGCGCGATATCGTTATTACTAATCCGGAATTACATTCTAAACTTTTAGATTTGTTGAAATAAAACACAGATTATGCAGATTTTTGTGGATTTCGCAGATTCCAACGACTAAAAAATCAGCGTAATCTTTAATAATCTGCGTAATCAGTGTAGTATGTTTAAGGAGGAGACGTTAACTCGACAAATTATTGGTCTGGCAATGAAGCTGCACACGGAATTGGGTCCAGGTTTTAAGGAAATTATTTATCACAAGGGAATGATTGCAATCCTTGAAGAAGCTGGTAATAAAGTTGAAACAGAACAACCTTTTAAAGTATACTGGAAAAAGATTAAAATTGGCGATTTTAGAGTCGATCTCATTGTTGATAAAAAAGTAGTCATAGAAATTAAAGCTATTTCAGGAAAAATGCCAAAAATATTTCAAGCTCAACTCGTCTCTTATTTAAAGGCATCGGAATTAGAAATTGGTTTAATTCTCAACTTCGGAAATCCAAGTCTAGAATTCCAACGCGTAGTTTACTATCACAAATCTGCGTAATCCAATTTAATCAGCGTAATCTGTGTTATGAAAAAATACGACCCCAAATCAATTGAAAAAAAATGGCAAAAATATTGGGAGAAAAATAAAACCTTTGAGGTCAAAGAAGACACCAAGAAGCAAAAATTTTATTCCCTCATCGAATTCCCATATCCCTCTGGCGTCGGCTTGCACGTCGGCCACCCGCGTCCTTTCACTGCCATGGATGTAATTTCACGCAAAAAAAGAATGGAAGGTTTTAATGTTTTGTATCCAATTGGTTTTGATGCCTTCGGACTCCCCACCGAAAATTTTGCGATTAAAACCGGTCGCCCACCCGCGGAAGTTACGGCCGAGAATATTGCCAATTTCACCCGCCAGCTTAAAGCGTTGGGCTATAGTTTTGATTGGTCGCGCGCTGTTGATACCACCGATCCCACATATTACAAATGGACGCAGTGGATTTTTTTACAATTATATAAACACGGGTTAGCTTACAAAAAAAATCAGCCTGTTAATTGGTGTCCGAAAGATAAGACTGGCCTCGCTAATGAAGAGGTGGTGGACGGCTGTTGTGAACGTTGTGGCACGCCCGTGGAAAAACGAGATAAAGAGCAGTGGATGCTTGCCATTACCAAATATGCCGATAAACTCCTCGACGGTCTCAAAGAAGTTAACTATATTACTCCCGCGCGCGTGCAACAGGAAAATTGGATTGGGCGCTCGGAAGGGGCTGTCGTCCGTTTTACTGTCATTCCGAGCGAGGCTCGCGCCGACGAGGAATCCCTGTCTCAACCAATCGAAGTCTTCACCACCCGACTCGACACCATTTTTTCGGGTACATTCTTAGTCATTGCACCTGAACACCCGCTCGTAAAACAATTAGCTACTCCCGAACAGAAAAAAGCGGTTGAAAAATATGTTCAGGAGACTGCGCAAAAAACTGACATCGAACGTACTGCTGAAGAAAAGGACAAGTCGGGGGTCTTCACCGGATCGTATGCACTGAACCCAGCAACCGGCGACAAAATGCCTATTTGGATTGCCGATTTTGTGTTAGCTCAGTACGGCACTGGCGCGGTATTTGCCGATGCCCACGACGAGCGCGATTTTGCTATGGCTAAAAAATATAGCCTGCCGCTCAAAGTTTCTATCCGACCAGCCGACGATGCGCTGTGGGAGCGCGTGCAAAAGTTAGAAGAGTGCTTCCCCAGTGAAGGCACTCTGGTTAACTCCGGTCAGTTTGATGGTTTAACTTCTGCGGAAGCGCGCGAAAAGATTTTACCTTGGTTAGAGCAAAAAGGAATGGCTCGTCGGCAGATTAATTTCAAACTCCGCGATTGGGTTTTCTCTCGTCAGCGCTACTGGGGCGAACCGATTCCCCTCGTAAAATGTGAGAATTGCAGAAAGAAAAAATATAACTATATTTTACTTCATGGATTCAAAGGCAGCTCTCAAGGAATATTTTTCCCGCGGCTTAAAGAAGAACTAGAAAAACAAGGTCATACGGTATTTGCACCAGACCTCCCAAACCCGATGCAGCCAAATATTGAGGAACAAGTAAAATCGGTATTGGAAAAAACAGAAATAAACGAAAACACTGTTATTGTTGCCACGAGCCTTGGTGGAGCTGTAGCCATGAATTTGGTAGAACATTTAAAAAAAACAATCGCGAAACTTGTTTTGGTTGATTGTTTTATTCGTCCCGAATTTGCTGATCGCGCACGACCGGAAGTTGAGCAAAGTTTCAATTGGCAATTTAATTTTGAGAAAATTAAAAAAAACGCGAAAGAAATTGTGCTTGTAGTTGATAAAAATTTTCCAGTAATTCCAGAAAATCAGGCACGAGAAATGATGAAAGCAATGCACGCTTCAGCTCAATTCGTGGAACCAGTTGCCCAACATTTTACCAATGATGGCCAGGAACCAGAAATTCTCAAAGCATTAGAACAAACCGGCTGGATCCCGCTTCCCGAGTCCGAACTCCCACTCAAACTCCCCAAAGTAGAAAAATACGAACCAACCGACACGGGCGAAAGTCCGCTCTCGGCGATGAGTGATTGGGTGAACACCACCTGCCCACGTTGTGGCGGACCAGCGAAACGGGAAACTGATACTATGCCGAATTGGGCCGGTTCTTCTTGGTATTTCTTAAGATACGCGGATCCGAATAACGATAAAGAATTTGCATCAATGGAGAAGCTGCGGTACTGGATGGATGGTAATCCTGTCACTCCGACGACGAAGGAGGAATCTCTGGCTCACTCACCAACCGACGGACAGAGATCCCTCGTCGGCGCGAGCCTCGCTCGGGATGACAAACGCGGGGGTGGTGTTGATTGGTATAACGGCGGCATGGAACACACGGTGCTTCACTTATTGTATTCCCGTTTCTGGAATCAATTTTTATACGACATTGGCGTAGTGCCTACGCGCGAGCCATATAAAAAACGTACCAGTCATGGCATGATTTTGGGTCCGGATGGTGAGAAAATGAGTAAGAGCCGCGGGAATGTTATCAACCCCGATGAAATGATTGAACAATTTGGTACGGATGCTTTTCGCGCGTATATTGGTTTCATGGGGCCGTTTGATCAGGCGGTGAAGTGGGATACGAATGGGTTGGTTGGCGTGCGGAGATTTTTGGATCGGGTATGGTCACTTCAAGAACGTGTCATTGCGAGCGAGGAACGAGCGAAGCAATCCCCCCGACAAGAGTCAAAAGGGGAGATTGCCGCGTCGCCTTCGGCTCCTCGCAATGACAAGATAACGACCCTTCTTCATCAAACCATCAAAAAAGTCTCCGATGATATCGAAGCAATGCATTTTAATACTGCCATTGCGAAGCTGATGGAACTCACGAATGAAATGATGAAAGAAGAAAAAATATCTAATATCCAATATCAAATATTAATTCAACTTCTCTCACCTTTTGCCCCACATATTGCGGAGGAATTATGGGAGTTATATGGAGATAAAGAGATATTAGCGTATTCCCCTTGGCCAAAGTTTGATCCCGAGCTCGCCAAAGAGTCCATGATCACCATTGTTGTTCAAGTAAATGGCAAAGTGCGTGAGCAGCTTGAGGTGCCAGCTGATATATCCGAAGACGAAATTAAAAACCAAGCGCTCGCGAGCGAAAAAATTCAGAAGTGGCTGGATGGTAAAGAGCCGAAGAAGGTGATTTATGTGAGGGGGAAATTAATAAGTATAGTAGTGTAGTATGGATCATCCAATTCGAGGCCATCAAGTAGTGTGCAGTGCCTTTATAGAAAAAGAAGGAAAGTTTTTAATTGTTCTGTGCCCACGTTTTAAAGTGTGGCGTGTTCCTGGTGGGCGCGCTGAACATGGAGAAAAAATTGAAGATACATTATTGCGAGAGATGAAGGAAGAAACCGGGGTACAGTTTGATAATCCTAAGTTTATTGGCTGGGGTCAGGATCAACAATTCCACTTTAAAGAAAATTATCAGACCTCTCGCTTGCTTATGTTTTTTCATGTGAAGACGCAGGATGACGTAGTTTTAGATCCAGACGAAGCAGATGATTCTAGATGGGTTACGCTCGATGAGTTACAGAAAATAGAAAATAAAGAAGGTGCGTTGACAGATTTATTCAGTCGGAATCCAAATATAAAAATTGAATAATATGCGTATCACTAAGTTTGGGCACTCGTGTTTACTCATCGAAGAGGGAAGTGCTCGCATCCTTCTCGATCCGGGCAAATATTCGACTCTGCAGAATAACGTCGAAAATCTCGATGCAATCCTGATCACGCACGAACATCAGGATCATTGTGATCTTGATTCTCTCCAAGCTATTCTTGCTAAAAATCCCAAAACTCACATTTTTACCAACCCTGGCGTTGGGCAAAAACTCGTGGAAGCAAATGTAGTATTCGACGTGCTCGGTGACAGCCAAAGCATCACGGTCAACGGCGTCCTCATCGAAGGCTTTGGCCAAATGCACGCTGAAATTTATCCTACCTTCCCGCGCGTTCACAACACTGGCTATCGCATTGCCAAAAAGTTTTTCTACGGTGGGGACTCGCTCGACAACGTTGTGGAGTGTGAAGTGCTGGCCTACCCCGCAGTCGCACCTTGGATGCGTGTAGCGCAGACAATTGATTATGCTAACGCTATTAAGCCAAAAATTTGTTTCCCCGTGCACGATGCTTTCCTCAAAATTACTGGTCCATTTTATTTAATGCCAGAAAAACTTTTGAATCCGGAAATTAAGTGGCTGGTTATTGAGGAGGGAAAAAGTATCGAAGTGTAAAATTATGCTAGGGGAGGGTCTGCAAAAAATTATCACCCACGTAAAAGACCTTATGTCTCGCGTGGTAAACTCAAAAAGCAAAACGTTCCTCGCGTTTTGTTTTTGTTTTATGGCGGGGGCGGGTGTGGCGTCGCTGGGTGATTGGGTGGCGAAAACCCCCTCCTCCGTCCTCCCCCTTATAGGGGGAGGGAGCCAATCAACAGCGCTACTCTCCCCTATAAGGGGAGAGACAGAGAGAGGGGTTTCGTTCGCTGTATCAATATCTCTTTATCTCTACATATCATTTTTTATCCTTATATCATCAGCTATTTTATTTTGGCACAAACCAAAGATCCGTTTTCTTGTTCTTTGTTCCTTATCCCTTCTCCTCGGCGTCTGGCGATTTGTCATCACCATTCCCAACATCACACCAGACCGAATTGAATATTATGTTGGTAAACATGTCCAAGCGGCCGGTGTCATAACGGCCGAACCAGACACCAGTATGACGAATGCAAAATATGTTGTTTCAATTTCCAATATCAAAGAAGGGCAGTTGGCTAAAGATGTGAGTGGGAAAGTTCTCGTCATCTCGCGGTTATATCCTACATTTAATTACGGCGACCAGATCAAATTTGACTGCCAACTGCGTGCGCCGGAGAATTTGGATGGGAGTAGTTTTAGGTATGATAAATATTTGGCGAAAGAGGGGATTTGGGCGGTGTGTAGTTTTCCTAAGTCAATTGTCATTGCGAGCGAGGAACGAGCGCGGCAATCCCTCCGACAAGAGCAAAACGGGGAGATTGCCACGTCGGTCGCCGCGAGGCTCCCTCCTCGCAATGACAGTTTGGCGCCTAAGGTGTGGGTTATAAAAAAAATCTTCCTCCTCAAATCTCACATACAATCTAAAATCGAAAATCTCTGGAGTGAACCGGAAAGTAGTTTAATGCAAGGATTATTATATGGAAGCAAAAGTGGTTTACCCAAAGAAATTATCGACGACTTTAATAAAACCGGCGTCTCGCACATCATCGCTGTCTCCGGTTTTAACATCACCATCATCGTAACAGCGCTCATGTTCATGCTCATCCGTCTGGGCCTCTGGCGTCAGCACGCGTATTGGGCGGTGGTTGGGTTTATTATCTTATTCATTATTTTTACGGGCGCTACTGGTTCAGTGGTGCGTGCGGGAATTATGGGTTTTCTTGTTCTCACAGCGCAGCAGCTTGGCAGGCTCTCGCGCATTGGCAACGTGCTGGTTTTTACTGCCGCAGTAATGACCATCGCGAATCCGTATGTGCTGGTGTGGGACGCGGGGTTCCAATTATCATTTTTGGCGACACTGGGGCTCGTTTATATTTCGCCGGTGCTCGAATCTGTCATTGCGAGGAGTGAAACGACGAAGCAATCCCCCCATCATGACCACCAAGGGGAGATTGCCGCGTCGCTCACTTCGTTCGCTCCTCGCAATGACAACGTGGGACAAGCGTTTCATTCGGCATGGAACTTCATCCGCGAACCACTCCTCCAAACCCTCTCTGCCATCCTCGCCACCCTCCCCATCATCCTCTACCAATTCGGCCGCCTCTCCATCGTCGCCCCACTCGTCAACGTTCTCATATTATGGACGGTACCGTGGCTCATGCTCATCGGGTTCACCGCCATCATTTTTGGATTCATTTTTTTTCCGCTCGGCCAGCTCGTCGCCTGGATCGCTTATTTTGGATTGCGATATGTTATAATGGTGGTAGAATGGTTTGGAAACCAACCGTGGTCAGCGGTGCAATTCCAAGTGCCGTGGTGGGGGATGGCGGGGATGTATGTGGGGTTCATCATTGTCATTGCGAGGAGGAGCAAAGCGACGACGAAGCAATCCCCCCTCTGCGGAAAAACAAACGATCGCGTATGAGCAAGGAATACAAATACCACGTTTATATTCTTAGCAATCAATATAACAATGCCCTTTATATTGGTGTCACTAACAATTTGGCTCGGCGTGTAAGAGAACATAAAGATGGAGCCGGTACACAAACAAGTTTTACAAAGAAGTATAAAATTAATAAACTAGTGTATCTTGAGGAATATTCTGATATCAGAGACGCCATCGTGCGAGAAAAACAATTGAAAGGCGGCTCGAGAAAGCAAAAATTAGAACTTGTTAATCAATCAAATCCCGAATGGAAAGATTTGTATAACGAAATCGCAATTTAGTTAGCTGAACCAGAGAGGGGAGATTGCTTCGTCGTTTCACTCCTCGCAATGACAATATGAAAAAGAAAATAAAAATCCTAAACTCCGAAGCCGGCTACAACCTCGCCGCGGAGTTTTACGACGAAAAAGAAAAATATTTAAATAGTTTTGAGCAGGGGAGATTATTGCCGTTACTCGGAGATATTAGAGATATTAAGATATTGGATATTGGTGCCGGGACGGGACGGTTGAGTTTGGCGTTGGCGAAACGTGGGGCGAAAGTTACGGCGTTGGATATATCTGAAGAGATGTTGAAGAAAATTAAGATTAAGACTGAGATTAGGATCGAAACAGTTATTGGCGACGCCGAAAACTTGCCGTTTGAAAAAGAAACGTTCGATATCGTAGCCGCCGCGTTTCTCGTCGTCCACTTGAAAGATACAACAAAATTTTTTGATGAAGTCTACCGTGTGCTCAAAGATGGGGGATTATTCGTCGTCACCAATATTAATCAAAAAACCCCGCCGCTCGTCAAAACAAAAGATGGAGAAATTATTATTGAATCATTTTATCATCGGCCAGAGCGTATTCGGGAAGTTTTAGAGTCGTTGGCGTTTGGAATTGAAGAAGAGATTTTTGTAAAAGAGAATGAGGTGCAGGTGAATCAGATACTTGTAGTTAAAAAATAAAAGAGCAAAATATAAAATTTTGAATTGTAATTTTTATCTTTTCATTTTTTTAATTGTTTAAAACAAAAACAGCCTTATAAAAAGCTGTTTTTGCATTGGTGCGAGTGGGGTTGCTTGCTTGCGTGTCTATCTGTCGAATACGCCTCGCACGAGCACGTATTCGGAGAGAATTTTTAGAGCGGGGCGGACGAGATCGAGATGGCCTCAAGCAGACACTCAACTCTGTAGTCGAGGTACGTCGTCGCGCGGTCTTCGGGTGGGGTTGCCCGGAACATGAGGGTCGAAAACTCCCACACAAGCAACGGCGTTTGCGCCGTGGCGGGGTTCGCGCGGAGCATCTGCCAGCAGCGCCAAGCAGCTCCCTTGGCGTAGCCCGTCTCTGCCAGATCAGGCGGGATCGCCATGTTCGCGCTGGGGAAGCACCAGCGCAGGCAGGCGCCCATTATGACGCCTGTGATGCCCGGCTCAAAGAGCCGCTCGCGCAGCTCTCGCTCGCTTTTGAATTCGCGAACAACGCACCCGGGGAAGGCGCGCTTGAGACCCTCGTTGATGAGAGAGCGAGTTAAGTGGTCATCATGGGCCACGAAAAAAAGAGCCTGCTTTTTCATGGGGGGTCCTCCTCTGTCGTAGACAGTACTATAAAGATTTTTGTTTGTCAATAATTTTTTTACAAAAAAATAACAATGAAAAAAATTATTGTAGTTATTATTCTAAGCTTGATATTAGCGGGAGGGATGCTCCTGTATGTTTATTTTGATTCCCACCGCCCCCACCACTTCGAAGTCGACTTCCTCAACATCGGCCAAGGGGATAGTGCGCTCATCAAGTTTGAAAATGGACAAAAGATGCTGGTAGACTGTGGACCGAATAAAATCGTGCTCAGTGCACTCGGTCGCCATTTGCCATTTTACAATCGCACTATTGATTATGTGGTTGCCACCCATCCGGACCTGGACCACTACGGTGGGTGTGTTGATGTGCTGCAACGCTACAATGTAAAAAATATTATTGTGAATGGGCACGAGAAAAAATATGATCCGTATTGGCAAGAATGGAATAAAATGATGCATGAGGAAGCGGGGGCTAAGATTATTACGATGGCGTCGCCCACGACTTGGACGATTGCCAGCGATACACTCCAATTTATTTCACCCGACCCGGCGCTCCACTTGGACGTTGCCGCGGCCGATAGTAATAACTACTCCATTGTTTTTAAACTGACGCACGGAAATGAAAGATTTTTATTCACGGGCGATATGGAGGTGCCGTTGGAGGATGTGTTGATGGAGAAGTATTGTGGAACGACAACGCCAGACCTCTCCCTAACCCTCCCACCCTCCTCGGAGGACCTACGGCCTGCGGTGGGGAGGGGAGCTAACGTCACCCCTCCACCGCAGGGGAGGGGGCAGGGGGAGGACTCGCAAATGGGAGCGCGGGAGCGCGTCGGCACCTGCCCCGCCCTCCACGCCGACACTCTCAAAGTCGGTCACCATGGCAGTGATTCGGGGAGCAGTGAAGAATTTTTAAGTATTGTGCGGGCAAAAACTGCCATCGTCTCAGTTGGTAAAAATAAATATGGCCATCCATCACACCGCGTGTTCAAGCGACTCGAACGCACGGGGGCGGATATTTTGCGAACGGACCAGATTGGTGATATAGTAGTGCAGTGAAATTCTCAATTTACAATTTTTAATTTTCAATTGATCATTGGAACATTGGTGCTTGATTGTAAATTAAAAATTGAAAATTATTATGCAGCTTAAAAAGGTCATTATTTATATATTTGTTTCCATTTGGATGATAAGCCCTCTCTTTGCTCATGCTCAAGAACTTGATTCCGATCACGACGGTCTCTCCGATACCATTGAAACCCAGCTTGGCACTGACCCCCATAATTCCGATACTGACACCGATGGCTATCCGGACGGCATTGAAGTTAAAAATGGTTTCAATCCGCTAAAAGCCAACCGTGACCGCAGCCTCCCGCGTTATGTGGCAGTTGATTTAGCGACTCAACAAATGAGTTATTTTTTAAATAATGTAAAAATTGGAACGATTCCAATCTCAAGTGGCATCTCCAAGCTCCCAACTCCGATTGGCGAATTTTCCATTCAAAGGAAACGTCCGATCGTTCATTATGTTGGCCCAGGGTATGATTTACCCAATACCAAATGGAATCTTCAGTTTAAGCCCGGGTTCTATCTTCATGGTGCCTATTGGCATAACCAATTTGGTAAGCGTCCCATGAGCCATGGTTGCGTCAACATTGCCTACAAAAATGCCGAAAAATTGTATAAATTTTTAGATGTGGGAGACAAGGTAAAAATTTTTGGAAAAACGCCTTTAAAGATATTGAGTAAAATTTAAAAGTTTAAAAGTATCGCGTTATATTATAGTTGGTAATCTTGACAAGTTAGGAGGTATTGATGATAATTACATAATTGACCGGGTCGAAAGTCTAGTTACCTATTTAAAGAGGAATAATTATATGTTAGAAAGACCAGCCATTAGCGATATTGCTGTCTCAGCTCCGGAGCAATTGTCCGCAGAGGCCATTGCCCAGGAATTTCCCGAACTTTTGCGCAGGATCAAGGCAATGGTGCATAAATACAGAATTGAGGATCGCAGCGGCCAGTTTTCCAAGGATATCGCGCAGGAAACCACCATCAAAGCGCTTGAAGCCCGAGAATCATTTAGACAAGGAAGTGGGGTGAAAACTTGGTTATATAGGATAGCTGAGAATGCAATCATAGATTATTTACGTAGGCAAAAGCATCGCTCTAATGTTGACGATCCTGAATTTGTATTAGCTGGGACGTTGGATAAAAAAACTACGGATCGCTCTGATTTATTATTGCGGCAAGAAATAATTACAGCAATCAGTGCATTAAAACCTGCTCTCCGTGAGGTGGTAAGCTTATTAGCCGCCGGCAATTCATATAAGGAGATTGCTGAAAAGCTTGATATACCACTTGGTACAGTTATGTCTAGATTATTTCATGGCCGCAACAAATTAGCAGAACGTCTGGGACGACGGCACATTGATCTAGCCGATCTTGGTATTATGAGAGAACCTGAACAAACACAGATAAATAGAAAGAATTTGGAAACATCCCAAACCACTTAATCCCGCTACGTCAATTTCAAAAATAACCCGTATGTCATCCTTGTTAAACGTTCTTGACAAGAACAATGAATGCATGATATCATTGATAAGCAACATGAGCACTTTGAAAAGAGTGCTCTTTCTTAATAAAGAATCAAAAAGAAAAATTCAAAATGTAAAATAATTGTGTTTGCTTGGCAAATCGATTATAATACTGTTGCATAGCGATTTGTCTGCCAGTGGGCAGGCTCCATAATTTTTCTTTTTGATTTTTAATTTTTTCACTTAACGTTATGTCCGAGATCACCAAAGCTATCCAAGCACTCTGCGATGAAAAAAATTTATCGTATGAGGCTGTAATGGAAACCATCGAAGCAGCGCTCGCGGCTGCATACCGTAAAGATTTTGGCAACAAGCAGCAGAATATTAAAGTTAAATTCGATCCGGAAACAGGAGATATGCAAGCTTGGGATGTTAAGACCGTGGTGGCAGATATCGATCCGGAGGTACTGGAGAAAGCCCAGGAAGAATTAGCTGTCCGTCGAGAAAAAGCGCGTGAGGAGGAGCGCGAACTAACTGATGAGGAAACGGCGGATTTGCCACGATTTAATCCAAAATTGGAGTTGATGCTGGCAGGAGCTATTGCGTTTAATAAAAAAGCCAAACTCGGGGATGTTTTAGAAATGCCGCTCGAAATT
This sequence comes from Candidatus Magasanikiibacteriota bacterium, assembly GCA_023246655.1. Taxonomy (GTDB): domain Bacteria; phylum Patescibacteriota; class Patescibacteriia; order Magasanikbacterales; family GWA2-37-8; genus JAHFHX01. Next base: position 59,359 of record JAHFHX010000002.1, on the reverse strand, counting down.
ACCCACGAGTTTGGTCGTATGGCCGCTCAGACTGCCAAACAAGTTATTATCCAAAAAATTCGCGAGGCTGAACGGAACATGGTGTTTGGTGATTTCAAAGCACAAGAAGGCCAAGTTATCATGGGGACCATCCAACGAGTAGAAGGACGGAAAGTTTTAGTTGACCTGGGTAAAATTACTGGCATCATGCCCTCTGATCATCAAATTCATACCGAACGATATCGCCCGGGCGCACGAATGAAAATGTATGTGGTGTCGGTGGAAATGAGCAGTCGTGGTCCAGAAATTATTTTGTCCCGTGCTCACCCTGGTATGGTTAAAGCTATTTTTGCCGAAGAAATTCCCGAGGTCGCCGACGGTCGTATTGAAATTAAAGGTATTGCACGCGACGCTGGCTTCCGTTCCAAAGTGGCGGTGGCAACCAGTGATGAATCCATCGACCCCATTGGCTCATGCATCGGGCAGCGCGGTAGTCGCATCACCACAATCATCACCGAGCTGGGAGGCGAGAAAATTGATGTAATCCAATATACTGACGACGCCGCTGGGTATATTAGCAAAGCTCTGTCGCCGGCAAAAGTACTGAAGGTTGAGCTCAATGAAACGGAAAAAACTGCGCGCGTCTTGGTTGCTCCTGAGCAATACTCCCTCGCCATTGGCCGGGGTGGTCAAAATGTCCGCCTCGCTTCCGAACTTACCGGATGGAAACTCAACGTGGCGCAAGAGGGAGCGCCTGCCCAGGAGGCAGAAGCGGCAGCTATTGAAGAAGTTGCAGTGCCAGCCGAGGAAACACCTAAAACTGAAGTTTAATTCCAAAAATCCAAATGACAAATATCAAATCAAGCCCAAAACTCAAATGTCAAAATTTGATTTTTGGATTTTGAATTTTATTTGACATTTGAAATTTGTTATTTGTCATTTTTTCGTTATGATCTCTTCTCTCTTCCATCTCGTTCTCTATAAGCCCATCTTCAATCTTTTTGTTGAGTTGTACAACATTCTTCCTGGTCACGATGTGGGTATAGTAATTTTTGTGGTGACGGTGTTGATACGGCTTGTCTTATATCCACTAACTAACTCTTCCATCAGAGCCCAAAAATCCATGGCTGAGCTTCAGCCAAAGCTCCAGCACATTCAAAAAGAATACGTCAATGATAAACAAAAGCAGGCCCAAGCCACAATGGAATTGTATAAAAAGCATAAAATTAACCCACTGAGTTCCTGTCTGCCCATGCTTATTCAACTTCCTATTCTCCTGGCTCTTTTTTGGGTTCTCCGAGATGGGCTTGCCTCCAATAAGTTAGGCGAGAACCTATACTCATTTGTGCATAACCCTGGTACTATTAATGCCATGTCACTCGGATTTATTAATTTAGCTAAACCCAGCATTGTGTTGGCACTACTCGCTGGTGTGGCCCAATTCTTCCAAGCTAAGACCTTAAGTCGAAAACAGCCACCGAAGGAAGCGGGTGAAGGCGGAAAAGACGAAGGCATGGCGGCCATGATGAACAAGCAAATGCTGTATATGATGCCAGTTATGACCGCTATTATTGGTATTAGATTTCCGGCAGGGCTGACGCTCTATTGGTTTTTGAGTACGGCACTCATGGTGCTGCAACAACTTATCATTACTAAAAAATCTACTCACACTCCGCCATCAAGTGGCACAGTAATTGAAGGAGAAATAGTTAAATAAGGAGCAGCTAGGAGTAAATTCCTTTATGGTATATTGTTCGTATGTCACTCGCACATAGCATTGATTCGGCCAGCCGATCTTTAGAAAGGCAAAAAGACATAATAGGAGAAAAAGAAACCGCCGAGCATCGTTCTTCATTAGAAGAACAGGAAGCTGCTTTTCTTGATATCTTTGGAAATTGGAAAGCCTTTATTGGCAAAGAAGGCGGAACAATGAATGTCATTGACGAGGTAGGAGTGCGACCGATAACAAGTAAAGATATTTCTTGGATTGCCGGAGCGGTTAAGCTCGTTGTTGAACACCGTGAATCCAAAGTGGCTGAAAATTTACCAAAGGGCGGAGCGAGTGAACAGCAGATAGTGCAGAATATTGGTGAGCCCGCGCGGCAGGCGGTGCTTGAGACGTCATTCTCGGTTCGGGGTGAATTGGAATTCTTAAATAAGCTGTACGATGCCATTTATTCGGGCATTCTAAGCAAAACGCCGGAAATATTTGTATTGGAACCGCAGCAAGCCGGAAAATACATTATCAATCGTCATCAAACTGAACTCAAAGGTGAGCAACTCAATCGTAGTCCTATTCATACTGATCCAACCAATATTGGAACCGAGTATTGTTTTGTAGTCACGCCCCATAAAGGCGGAGAAATAGAGAAATTATTTAAAGAAAATCAGCATCGCGTTATCGCTTTATCAACTTGCGAAGGATTCCAAACTGAATTAGGTGGGGTGAGAATGGCTTTTCTGTATAATGTTCAACCTGCCGAACACATACCGAAGAAGGACACTACGGGAAAGGAATCAAATGTGGCGGTTAAGAGTGCTGAATCGCTCTCAAACTAAAGAAGCCCTTGCAGGGCTTTTTTTAATTTTCTCAGTACAGTATACTGATAAGGAACTATGAAACCATTAGATCAATCAATAGTAAAAACGTTAACTTATTTTGATCTTATTAATTTCCCTTTGATGCACGAGGAGCTGTTTTGCTATTTATGGACGCCGCCCAGAATAGGTCATGCAGAATTTATGAGCACTTGTGGTGAGACAAATTATGAACTAAAAGCTATGAACTACAAACTCGGCTGTGGTTACTATTTTCTCCCCGGCCGTGAGAATTTAATTGCTGAGCGTCAACGCGCCGCAGAAATTACCGACCAAAAATTAATTATTGCCCGCCGCGCTGTTAAATTCATTCGTTCTGTACCATTTCTCAAAGCAATTTTTGTTTGTAATTCCGTTGGTGCGGCTATGGCCCGAGCTGAGAGTGATATTGATTTTTTTATAGTGAGTGATAAAAATCGAATTTGGATTGTGCGGTTTTTTACTAATCTCATTTTACGCCTGTTTGGTCTTAGGACATACGGTGCACATCAAGCTGATCGAATTTGTCTCTCATTCTATGTGGATATCGATCATCTCAATTTGGCTCCATGGAGAATCGCTGATGATGACATCCACTTTGCCTATTGGCTTAATATGATGACGCCGGTGTATGATCCGGAAAATTATTATGAAAAATTTCTACAGGCCAATCGATGGGTAGAACGATATTTACCCAATTTGTCATTCCGAGCGAGCCTTCCGCCAAAGGCGGACACAGCGCGACGCCTACCCGCCTCTGGCGGGAGAAATCTCTGTCCGTCGTCGAGTGAGCCAGAGATTTCTCACGGAGTTTACACTGAACGCAGTGAACGTGTTCGAAATGACAAGAATAATGTTGCTGACACTCGGCTCGGTCGCCTCTGGAAACGTGCCTGGGAAGCAATGTGGCAGGGGAGTTATGGTAATGTAGTTGAAAATGAAGCCAAAAAATTACAACTGACGAAAATGAAATTTTCGCTTAAAGAAAAAGCCAAGCGAAACGACCACGGAGTCGTCATCGCGGACGGGGTATTAAAATTTCATGAGAATGACACAAGGCTTGCGATTAGAAATAAGTGGTTAGAGAAAATACAACAATTGTCATCTCGAACGAACGTGAGAGATCTTTCGGAGAGGCAATTTTAGTATTATTTATAAATTTCAAGATCAGCACTTCGAAAGATTTCTCCTTTCAGTCGAAATGACAGTTGGGAGCGCCCGCCCAAATCTATGCTCAAAAAAATAATCCAATATTTATTGATACTGTTTCTGTTTCTCTTGCCATGGCAAACCCGCTTCGTCTATGAGCCACGTTTTTTAAACAGTGGATTTTGGGAATATGGAAGTGGAAGTTGGTACGCGACAGAAATTCTGCTCTGGATAATTATCATCTTGTCGGCGATCGATTTATTCCGACAAAAAGAATTTTGGCAACGCGTCAAAGCAGGGCAGGGGAATAAGCGAAATGTAGCAATTGGGATATTAGTTATTGGATATTTGATATTGGAAATTTTTCATAGTTTGAGTCCAAGTGTTTCATTTAATTTTGTTTTTCGATTAATTGGGGCGGCGTGTTTGTGTGTTATGTTGATGCGAACGGCGAACCCTCACCCTCCGTCCCTCTCCCCGGGGGAGAGGGGAAACGTTTCGTCGCTTCTCTTCGCATTCTGGCTCGGCGGTGTCGTGCAAGGTCTCCTCGCATGTTGGCAATTTTTTACTCAATCAATTTCTCACCTCCCATTTTCGGGAATCGCCCCGCACACCGCGCAAGAACTCGGCACGTTTGTCATTGAGGTTGGTGATCAACGTTGGCTCCGGGCTTACGGTAGTTTTGGATCACCAAATATTTTGGGAGGATTTTTAGCGATTATTTTTCTCGTTGGGTTGATCGTGTATCTTAAAACTCCGCCTAGCTGGAAACGCGTTGGCCTCATAGTCAGCCAGTTATTCGTCACAGCAGGCTTGCTGTTATCATTCTCTCGGGCGGCGTGGATAACTGTAGTAGTAGGGATCATTACGTTGTTAGTTGTAATGAGGCGCAACAAAACCCCCTCCTGCGCCCTCCCCCTTACCACCGCCATCGAGGCGGGGTCCCGCTGCGGCGGGATAGGGGTAGGAGAACCGCACGAGAACGTTGCCCTCCCCAACAAGGGGAGGGATGAAGGGGGGGGGTTGGTTCGTCCACTCTTATTTTCCGCCGCCGTAGTCGTCGTTTTATTTCTTGCTCTCAAACCCCTCTTTCTCGTCCGCACGGAAAGCCTTGGCCGTCTCGAACACATGTCACTAGCATCTCGCATCCAGCAATATCATAATTTTAAAAAAATAATTACAACGCATCCGCTCCTTGGCGTCGGCCCCGGTGCCTATACATACGCTCTTTATTCAGAAAACAAAAAACTGCCCGTATGGCAGTATCAGCCGATTCATAATATATATCTACTAATTCTCGCCGAGCTCGGCATCATTGGTTTAATCGTTGCTACCGCGCTACTATCTTACTGCGCTACTGCGCTTTGGAAACATAACCGTTTCTTTCTTCCAATTTTAATTTCAATCTTCATCCTCGGTCTTTTTGACCACTGGCTCTGGAGTATGTATGTGGGGCATATAATGGGGACGGTTGTGCTCGCGATGACTTTGAGCTCTACTTTATTACATCAGCCACGGTCCGTTCTTGAATAATACCACCACTCTGATTTGCAGTGTCCATGTTCGAATCGTTGATGGTAGTAAGTATTGTGGTCGGTTTAATTTCCTGAGCGTCTCGAAACATCTGTTGACATTCCGCACACGGAGACAGAGTTTTGGTTGAGTCTTCTTGGGTTGGCTCAGTATGAGAGTGTTGGGAAACAACTACAATCGCTATCACCCGTTCAAAACCATTTTCACGAATTTTCCTCAGCGCTTCTTTTTCTGCGCAGACAGTTTTGTCGTTTTTATGAGGTTTAAAGTTGGACCCAGCAAAAATTTCATATCGTTTTCCATTCCAGGCGAGCATTGCACAACCAACCTTAAAGCTACGATGCGATTCACTATGCTGACGCTCTTCTTGGGCAGCAGTTACTAATTTTTGCCAGCATCTTTCATATTCTAAATGGTGCTCAGCCTCAGTTTTTTCAAGTTGTAGTGCAGGGTGTCGGTCCATAAATATGGAGGAAATAAGTATTATCAGCATAGCAGCTTTGGGCTCATAAAACAATATTTTGAGCGAAATTTTCTTGTGGATAAATTTACTCAAGAGCTCTCTTGACAGTTTTTGATTTTAGAGTAAAATGCATACGCATTAGCACTCAAATAATAAGAGTGATAAAGGTCGAAATTATGTGCGAAATTACGAAAAATACGAAAGAGACGAAGCTTTCGTAAATTTCGTACCATTCGTACGTTCGCACATTTTTAACAATTAAATATTTTTTAAATTTATGAATATACAACCACTCGGAGATAACGTTCTCGTCAAACAAAAAAAAGAGGAAAAAACTAAATCCGGCATCATTCTCACCAATGAAAAAGAGTTGCCCGAAGCCGAAGTCGTAGCAGTCGGCCCTGGCAAAATGATGGATGATGGCAAGCGCCAAGCAATGGATGTAAAGGCAGGCGATGTAGTTTTGCTCAAGAGCTGGGGGGGGGATAAGGTCGAACTCGAGAAAGAGGAATATAAGATTGTGTCGCAAGGGGATATTCTTGCTGTCGTCAAATAACTGTCATTGCGAGAAGGAGCTCGCACGACGACGAAGCAATCTCCCCGTCGATGTCTCATGTCGGGGAGATCGCCACGTCACTTGTTCCTCGCTCCTCGGAATGACAATTTCTAATTTTTAATTCCTACAAAACCTATGGCCAAACAAATTCTCTATAGCGATGACGCCCGTCACAAGTTGGTGAAGGGTGTAAATACCATCGCCAATGTTGTAAAAGTTACGCTCGGACCCAAGGGTCGCAACGTCGTATTAGAAAAAGGTTACGGCGCGCCTACCATTACCAAAGATGGTGTTACCGTTGCCAAGGATATTGAGGTAGAAGATAAATTTGAAAACGCGGGCGTAGAACTAGTGAAAGAAGTTGCCAGCCGCACGAACGATGATGTAGGAGATGGCACAACCACTGCGACTGTTCTTGCCCAAGCCATCGTCGCTGAAGGTCTCAAGAACGTTACCGCCGGCGCTAACCCAGTCGCCCTCAAGCGCGGCATCGACAAGTGCGTGGAAGCAATCGTCAATGAACTCAAAAATAACATTGCCAAACCCGTTGAACAAAATGAAATTGCTGATGTCGCCGCTATCTCCGCCAATGACAAAGAGATTGGCAAGAAAATCGCCGATGCCATGAAAGTGGTAGGTAAAGATGGCGTTATCACCGTGGAAGAGTCGCAATCATTCGGCATGGAGATTGAAACCGTACAGGGCATGCGTTTTGATAAGGGTTACGTTTCACCCTACATGGTTACGAACGCGGAACGTATGGAATCAGAATACAACGATCCGTTCATCCTCATCACCGATAAAAAAGTTTCTTCCATCCATGACGTGTTGCCAGTCCTCGAGAAAGTTGCTCAGAGTGGCAAAAAAGAGCTCGTCATCATCGCGGATGAAGTAGAGGGTGAGGCGCTCGCCACGTTCGTTGTTAACAAGCTCCGTGGCACGTTCAACGTGCTCGCTGTCAAAGCTCCTGGTTTTGGTGATCGCCGTAAGGAAATGCTCCAAGATATTGCGGTGCTCACGGGCGGTAAAGTTATTACTGAAGAGATTGGTCTCAAATTAGACGCCACCGAACTTGACGATCTTGGTCGTGCCCACAAAGTGATTGCGACCAAAGAATTTACCACCATCGTCGAAGGCAAAGGCGATAAACAAGCGGTCAATGAGCGCGTTGCTCAAATCAAACGTGCAATTGATCAGACTGATTCTGATTTTGATAAAGAGAAACTCCAAGAGCGTTTAGCCAAACTCGCCGGTGGCGTTGCCATCATTAAAGTTGGTGCTGCCACGGAAACCGAAATGAAAGAAGTAAAACAACGCATTGAAGATGCCGTTGGTGCCACCAAAGCTGCCGTTGAAGAGGGTGTTGTGCCAGGCGGTGGCGTTGCGTTACTCCGTGCCGTTAAATGTCTTGAATCACTCAAACTTGACCCAGAAGAGGCCGTCACCATCGCCATTATGCGTCGCGCCATGGAAGAGCCGCTTCGCCAAATTGCCGCTAACGCCGGTGTTGATGGCGCCGTGGTAGCTGAGGAAGTGCGCAAACAAACCGGCAACATGGGCTACAATGCCGCGACCGGTAAATATGAAGACATGGTCAAAGCCGGTATTATAGACCCAGCCAAAGTCACTCGTTCGGCGCTCCAAAATGCCGCGTCAATCGCCGGTATGTTCCTTACCACCGAAGCGGTTGTTACCGATATCCCAAAGAAAGATGAACCTGCCATGGGAGGCGGCGGTATGGGTGGGGGAATGGGTGGTATGGGCGGCGGTATGGGGGGAATGTATTAAACCAGTACTAAGCAAATAAGTTCTAAGTACTAAGCAAAAAAAGACGTCCCGAGTCAGTTGGGGCGTTTTTTTATTTCCCTTTGAAGTAAGAAAAAGCCTCTTTATACGTCTGATACTATATCGTACAATTTGGCTAAGAAATTGGAAAAAGTCCCCAAGTGACTTCATTATTTTAGCAGGTGTATGGTATTATAAATAAGGGTTTATATTTCTGTTGTTAGACTAAATTTATGCGCACTATAAAAAAATCATTTCCCGCGGCTATTATTGTGGCTCTTTTTTTAAGTGTTGTACCAGCCATGGCCGCGCCTAAAAAAGGCGAAGTGGCTGAAAAACAACAAAAATTTCCTAATATTGTCTTCTCTCAAGGAGTAAAAAGCGCGGTTGTAAATCTTAATGACCCATCATTTACCTATAGTTATATTCTTTCGAGCACCGACTTTGATGCTACCGCTTTTCAGGTTGCCGAAACGGTTGTTTTAAGGAATGGCAAGAATATTGTTTTCACGGAAAAAGTGGGGAGTCTTAAGGTTAACGCTCAGCGAGCTGTTACTCGGAACGTAGCCGCTGCCTATAAAGATGTGGCCCGTATTGAAATAAAAGCCGACAACCTGGACGCCATTACCGAAAGTGATGAAAACGATAATCGCTCGGTAAGCTACGCCGGTGATTTATCAATTAAGCGGGTAGAATTGTGGAATACCGATAATACCACTAATAAACCTATTCCCGCCGGAAAAATTACGGTTGCCAGCACGTTTGGGGAGCCTATCAATCAAAATGTAACCTGCAAAGTAGAAATTGAGTCCGTCTACAAATATTCCCAAAAACTTGGTGGTATGACAACCACTACCGTGGTTAATTACGCTTCCTTATTTGGCGGCATGACCACGGTAGAGGGGTTATCATTAAAAAAAGAAGCAAAGTGTATTGTCGACAGCAGTAATCCCAAAGAAATCTATTTTTACGTTCGCTATCTCCCTAACCTACTCCTCGGCGGGAATATAGGCGGCCATGCTACTAAAATTAAGTTTACTATCGATGATACTAACATGGTATTTGAAAGTGACGAAACCAACAATGGGTATGAAATATCCACAACAGGTGATTTTAAATTAGTAAAAGTGGAGACTGAGGGTATTATTGACAAAGCTTTTCAGAAATCAGCCAAAATTACTGTAGAGAGTACGTTTCCCATTCCTCGAGGCCTCAGTTGTAAGGCTGAGTTTGTGTATGCTGATGGCAAAATTAGAAATTACGCGGAGGTACTAGTTGATAAATTTTTGTATAACGCTTGTAGCGGCATGATTGTTAACCCCGATCGGTTAACGCTGATTGTTCCTAGATTTGGCGAGGCGTTAAAAGTAATGAGCGGTGTTGCCGCTAAAATGCGATTTACCATTGATCCAAAAATTAAACAGTCGGATGGAACTGAAGAGGACAGTGTAAGTGAAACCAATGAAAATAATAATGTTATTGAAATTCCCCTGACGGGAGATTTGGAAGTAGTGGAAGTAGATTTATTTAAAGGACCGGATGCCGAACCATCTTCGGAGATTGCTTTTACTAATTCTTTTCCGTACCCATTAGAATGGGTAAAATGTGACGCGCAGCTTATGTTTAATGACGGTAGAACCGCTGATTATATAAACTACTTAGATAAAGATAAACAAAAAGAATGTATTTACCGCAATGTGCCCACCAATTATTATCCAAATCTTCCCTTTAAGAAACCATTGTACATCAAAGTGCCTAATTTGCCGCTGGCCCTCCAAAAAACCCGCGGTCAAGTAAAAAGCGTTCGGTTTTCAGTTAATGTAAAAACCTACGCCGAGGATAAGCACCCGGAGAATAATATGGTTGAGGTGCCGGTGCCAGGAGACTTTAAAATACTGGGAGTTGATTTGTTCAAGCATGCCGGGCCTCCCTCCGTATCGGAAGTGAGTTTTTCGAGCACCTTTCCTTTTCCCATCCTTGGAAGGGTATACTGTAGCGTAGAATTTGTGCTTAAGGATGGCAAGGTGGTGGACTATACCGACTACTTAGGAAATCCGAAGCCAAAATTTTGTGCTAAAGAGGTGCGCGGGCATAACCAGCTCCAACCAGAAATTTTTTATATGCCGGTTAGCAATGTACTGGAAGCATTGAAGCAAGCGGGTGATACGGTATCTAAAGTGAGAGTTAAAATTGATTCTGTCGATCAGGTATTCGAAAGCGACGAGAATAATAATGTTTTTGAGATCTCACTCGATGGAGGCGTGGTGATTAACCAAACCCCTCATGTCGCGAGAAAGGTTGTCCCTGTTGGTAAGGGCAAAGGTTTTGAGTATCGGTTAGTATTTTCGGTAAAGAACGATAGTCTATTATTACCAACGGCCGGCTTTAATGCCACGGTTTCTCTCAATTCTCCTCAAGGCCAGCTCAAACAATATGCGGTTAGTGAAAAAGTTGGTCTCAAAGCACAACAAGAAAAAACCTATCAGATTAAAATTTCCAAGAGCGAAGCTCAGAATATGACCGAAGTCACTATTGATATTCAGAATCAGTAATTATTTTTTACATTTTTTCTTGTATGCGTACCACTATTCACAATTATGTCTGGCGAATTAGCTTGATAGTTTTGTGTGGAGTTATTTTCGGATTGGGGATGACCAACACGGCCAGAGCCGTACAAAAAATGCAGTTCCAAACCAAAAAAATTTTCGCCTTTCAAGCCGATTTATTGGTAGACAAAAATGTCAGCCTCCTCATCAATAAAAATGGTGATATGGTAGTTAATTTTAAAGCGCGCAATGATGGCAATCTGCCTACCACTTCCTTTACGCTCAAAACCATTTTACAGGGTGATAAAAACACCGTATTTATTAGTAAAATTGAAGTTGATGGTTTTGAGGCTGGCAGAGAAGTTTTCTACACTCCAGTTTTTTCTCAAAAATTGGTTAACAGTGTCGGCACTGTTCAGCAGGTGAGTATATTGGTAGACAGCAATAACCAAGTGATAGAAAGGGATGAAAATAACAACAGCACTATTTTGGAAGTGGCCCAGAATACGGCCTGTGAAAAACTCTCCGATAAAAATGTTTGTATTCTCAGGAATGATTGTAGTTGGAGATTGATTGGTGGGTGTTTCACCGTCCCAGGTAAACCCAAAGTTATGATGCTTAAGCCAATAGAACTCAAACCTCTTTTCGTTGAGATTGCCCCTCCCGCTCCCGACCTTGCTTTTGGGGATGTTTTCCTTCTCCCTCGCATGACCAACGAAACTCTGGTTATCTACAGTGTTAATAACAACGGCAAAGCCGAAGCCAAAGGTGGTTTTGAAAACGTCCTCATTCGCTCTGACCTTTCCACCCCACCGAAGAGCATGATTGTTTCTAGTTCTGTTAATATCTCGCTCTCAGCTGGGGGAATTACCTACCAAAGTTGGCGCATACCGGGCAGGAAAAACGACATCTTCTCCCTCGGCATGACCATCAAAAGCATTACCCAAGAGAACAACACCAATAATAACACCGCCACTTGGAACCCGGGTAAAGATAAACCTCTTCCCAACTGTAAAGATATTGTCAAGGAAGATTTTTGCAACGTTGCCCCCATCTGTGAATGGAAATGGACTGATCCAAAAGACATTGATAATCCCAAACGAGAGGGTAAATGCTTCTACAAGCAGTGTGAACGACTCACCGACAAGTTTGATTGTCAAGCCAATCTCATGGGCTGTGAATGGGTAATTATTCTCCAACAAAACCAACCCGAGCCCATTCAGCGCTGTGAAGCCGCCAAGGCCCCGAAACCAACCATTACGAGCCCAACCGACAGCGTTACGGTTAATACCTTGAACCCAGTCTTAATCTGGACCTATCCCCAAAATATTAAAGCCTACTTTCGTTGGTACGTTATCGATACTGACTCCAATCAAAAAGTTTGGGAACGCGATTGGGACAAAGGCGAAACTGTCGATAAAAATTGTACCGATGCCGCCAATCACTGGGTTTGTAGTTGGGCAACGGTTCCAGCCGGTAATCTCAAGTGGGACAGTAATTATGCCTGGTATATCGAAGCCAAAGCCAATGATGGCCGCGCCGCCTCCGGTTATACCAGCAAGTCTGAATTTCTAGTTAGATCAGAGTTTATACCTCTCCGGTTCAAAGCGGCGAGTCCTGAAACACCGCAAAGCTGTTCCGCCACCTTTGTATGGAATGGCAACGCTTGTGTGTGCCCACAGGGAACAGTTGCACTGGGTGGGGTGTGTACGCCGGCGGAAGGGATGTAGAAATATCGCAATAATAAATTAAAAGACGCCCTCCACAGTGGGCGTCTTTGGTAACTTTTGATCTTCACTCACTGCCTGCTGGCAGGCGGATCTATCTAAATTCATTCATCCAAACGTAAACGCGAATGCTTTAAGGCCGGGCGCTTCAATAATAATTTCAAGCGTATGTTCGCCGGCGCCGTTTTTGTCTTGGATAATTTTATAGAGGCGATCTTCCTTAAACGTCACATAGCTTTGGCCGTCTTTGAGAATGACATCTTCGCCGGCTTCAGCACTCGTCAACGGTTTGCCGTCGCGTAGCACGCGCGCCCGGACGCCGTTCACTGCGCTGCCTACCAAGTACACGCCCTTTGCTTGGTAGCGATAGATAATTTTAGCGCCGGCGGTGGTGTTTTCGGCATACTCGGGGGCAAAGTTCCAGGTGCCAGCGAGGTTGAGCTCGTTTAAATTCAGGTTGGATGGTTCAGTCAGCTTTTGTTCGCCAGCCTTGCCCGCGTCCCCGTTCGCGAGGTAGGTATTGCGCGCGGAACCAAAGTAGGTCTCCGGGCTTCCCGCTTCAATCGTCACGGCGCCGGAGGGTTTTACATAGCCGTCCACCACCGTATCTTTTTTGCCTTCGCGCGCCATTTTTTCTTCCAAGAGCTCCTGAATTTTGGCCTCGGTTTCTTCGTAACCGCCCTCGCCGATGTGATCATACACAATGTAGCCGTCCACATCCACCAGATATTTGCGCGGCCAGTAGCGATTTTGATACGCGTCCCAAGTGGCATAATCGTTATCCATTACAACTGGATATTTGATGCCGTATTTTTGTACTGCCGCCTGCACATTGTCGTATTTTTTCTCAAAATCAAATTCCGGGGTGTGAATGCTCACAATCTCCAATCCTTTGTTTTTATACTTATCGTACCAAGCGTTAAGGTAGGGGAGCGTCCGTTGACAGTTGATGCAACTGTAGGTCCAAAAATCCACGAGAATTACTTTCTTGCCCACCAGGTTCTTGAGAGTGAACGGCGGCGTATTAATAAATCCGCTTGGGCTCACGAGCTCACGGGCAGCTGGATATTTATTAGCTTTATTCACCAATACCTGAGGGGTTGGTGCCACTGGTTGAGCCGCTGGTTTAATCGCTGGTTTAACGATGAGAGTTTCTTTTTTCATCATCGCGCCATTTTCTGGCGCGGTCGTAGTCACCTCTTCAGTTGGTGTTGGGGAGGTTGGTTGGCGTACGGGTCAACCGCGATTGAAGGCGCCGACGAAGTAATGCGACGTACCGGCTGACGGAATTGCAGATAGGCAATCGCGGCGATGATAGCGCCAATGAGAACGATGAAGGTAACTTGTCGGCTAGAGAACATAAGACGAAAGATTATAAGATTAATTATTTCAACAAAAACTTATTCAACAAAGAAAAGTTCGCAACCAAACTTAAACTGTTCGTAAAAATCAAAACTCCGAGTGCGATGAGGATGAGCCCAAAGATAAAGTTAACGTACTTAAGGGCGCCGGCGTAACGATTGATGAGGCGCGAAGCTGGCGCGGCAAATAACCCCACAATCAGAAAGGGTACTCCCAGGCCTAGTGAATACGAAAGCAGGAGAGCAAAAGCCGAGCCGGGCTGTGAGGCTGCGAGCGCCAGAATGCCGCCCAAGACCGCCCCCACGCACGGCGTCCACCCGGCTGCAAACGCCGCGCCAAACAAAAGCGACGTAAGATATTTTGATTTGAATTTCGTGGTGACTTTAAACTTATACTCTTTCTCTAAAAATCCAATTTTAATAAGCCCCGTCAAATACAGCCCAAAGAAAATAATAATGAGGCCCCCAACGCGCCCCAGCCAAATTTGCACATCATACGCCACCCGTTCCAGTACCGAATTCAAAAGCACTCCGAGTGCCGCAAATACCAGCGAAAATCCCAGCACAAAAAATACGCTATTGATAAACACGTCTTTGCGCTTTGACCCCGTGCTGTCCGCCAAGGACGCCCCCGCGAGGTAGGCCAAAAAGCCCGGAATAATGGGGAGGACGCACGGCGCCAAAAACGACACGAGCCCGGCGGTGAAAGAGAAAATGAGGTTGGTGGGGGACATAATGAGGAATTAAGAATTAGGTTGTAGGTGGTAGTGTGTCATTGCGAGGAGTGAGCCTCGCGGCGAACGACGTGGCAATCCCCTGGATTTGAGAATTACTTAAACAGGGAGATTGCTTCGCTTCACTCTCCGTTTCGCTCGCAATGACACAAAATTATTGTATCGCTTTCGCGATTTCAGTCATATACCGCTCCGTATCCCACGAATCCGGTGCCTTAAGGACACGCGTCCCATTTTTCACAAACACTTTGGTATGCTGGTAGGCCACACCAAATTCGCGTGCCAGGGATTGTTCAGTGTCATCGGTATCGGAATCATTAAAGTTTACGCGGAAGCCAACCACCTTGTCGCCGGTGAGCCCGTTAAACGCGGCTTGCATTTTAGGGAACTCGATTTGGCACTCCGGGCACCATGAAGCGTAAAAATAAAGCACCACGAGTTTGTCCGATTTTATAGCCATGTCATAATCGCTTTTGTTAAAGTCCAAAAGCGGGACGGATTTTCCAGCCAGCACCGTCCCGGTGAATTGTGCCATCGCCGGTTCCTGCCGCTGCATTGTGGCTTCGGTTTTTTTTTCCATCACGCCTTCGGTAGAGCCTGGCACTGTTTGTTCCATCGCCGTGCTTTCGGTTTGTTCCGCGGCCGGTTGGACTGCGGCTTGCGGAGCCTGGGCACAGCCAGCGCCCAGCGTCATGAACGCGACAGCCAGCGCTGCGAGCGAACGAGATGTTTTGCGCATAGTGTTGTGAAGTTAAGTCTAATTGAATGGTAGTATATCACAATTAAAAAAGGTGTAAAGTAAACTTTACACCTTGCAATGTGGATAAGATCACCGCGCTTAATTTTTAGATTGGTAATACACATGCCCTCCAATTTTAGCAATAATCATGGCGATGAGCGCTACCAAAAGCCATGAGTCTAGTTGTTCATGGAGGGTTTGGATGATAATCCCGGCCACCAGCGTGCCTGCCCCCACCAAAAAACCAAATCGGCCGGCCATTAAGCGGTGTTGATTTTCGCGCTCATCTCGTACATTTTCTTTCCAAATAAAAATAGCTAAGAAAATAAAAACAACCGCTAAAGCAATAAGTATGAGTGAGGAATACATACTCGGCATCCACATTTGTTCTAAGGGTTTTAAACAGAGGGAAGCCAGAGCAATAAGCAGAACCGATAAAGTTGCTTCATTCCACAGTCGTTTATTTTTCATAAATAATAGAAAACATATCTTCTGTTGATTTCTTAAAAAAACGTGCAATTTTTAAAGCTAATAAAACTGAAGGGATATAATTACCTTTTTCAATTGCAATAATAGTCTGGCGGGTTACTCCCACCGACTCGGCGAGCACCTCTTGGGTAATAGCATTAGCAGTTCGTAGTTCGTTGACGCGATTACGAATAGTTTCTTTCATATTACTAAATAGTAGTAGAACCAGAGCATATTGTCAACAGGTATTTTAAAGCAAGAGTAAAGTCAATTTGACTTTTTTAAAATTGCATTATATACTATATTTATAATTCATTATTAATTATGTATTGTATGCAAAATACAATGGCAAATTCGTCAGTGATTATTTATTCCACGCCGGTGTGTCCGTGGTGTCATAAAGTTAAGGATTATCTTAAATCTAAAAATATTGCCTTTACGGATTATAATGTAGCTGAGGATCAGACAAAAGCTGAGGAGATGGTTCACAAATCCGGCCAGATGGGGGTACCAGTTATTGATATCAACGGTACGATTATTATAGGATTTGACAAAGTAAAAATTGATCAGGCTCTGGGGGTTTAAACTAAAATCGTGTTCATTTTTTCGGAATAAATTTTAATGAGAGTGAGTTTACGCAGTGGCGAGTATTTTTTGGAGTATATTCTTCGCCTACAAACACATGGCCCAAGTGGCCGCCACAGGCGTTACACGTAATCTCGGTGCGTGAGCCGTCCGCATCCAGTGTGCGTTTAACGGCGCCAGGAATTTCCTGGTCAAAGCTTGGCCAGCCGCAATTGGAGTGGAATTTGCTGTCCGAGGTGTAGAGCGGCGTATTGCACTGACGGCATACATAGGTGCCTTCCACAAATGTATCAGTATATTCGCCCTTGCCGCGGCGTTCGGTGCCTTTATGAATAATGATAGCTTCTTCTTCGGGGGTGAGCTTGTTGAATTGCATAAGTTGTTGAGAGTTAAATTGATGAAGATCTTCGTGTTTGTCCCCTCCTTAAGAAGAGCCTGTCCTGAGCTTGCCGAAGGAAGGGGCGTGGGGTGGTCTACGTTGCATCGCCACAAAGCGTTGACCCCTCCGTACTTCCCCTTCGTAAGGGGAGGACAATTATGCCAAACGTGTAAGCCCACTAATTGTAACTTAAATTAATTATCTATGTCAAGTATACTTGACATATAGTTTTAAATATAATATACTGATTTTAACAGAAGCCGGTCCTTGCTGACTTCTTTAGTCTAGTATATACATTTTTTATGGAAAATTCAATAAAGTCACAAGAAGCCACCTTTGGCGCCGGCTGTTTTTGGGGAGTAGAGGAATTATTTCGTGTCATTCCCGGTGTGGTAGAAACCGCCGCAGGCTTTATGGGCGGTACCAAGAAAAATCCAAGTTATGAAAATGTCTGCAGCGATGATACTGGTCATGCTGAAGTTGTGCACATTACATATGATCCTAGCAGGGTTAGCTATGAACAATTATTAAAACTTTTTTGGGAAAACCACAACCCCACCACCATGAATCGCCAGGGACCAGATTATGGCAGTCAATATCGCTCGGTCATTTTTTTCTACACTCCCGAGCAAGAACAAGTGGCTCGCGCGTCTAAAGAAATGATGGATAAGTCCGGCAAATTCAAAAATCCAATTGTCACCCAAATTGTTCCCGCCGAGCCATTCTACCGCGCGGAAGAATATCACCAGCAGTATTTGCACAAACGCGGGTTAGGAACGTGTCATGTGTAAAGAAGCCAGACCTCTTTACATAATTTCCAACCATCACATCATGTCCCATTCGTATAAAATCATTCTCATTATCCTCGTCATCACCGTAGTGCTGAGCTTTGCTCTTGCGATTGGCCAAATTGGTTGGGCGTTTCGTGTCGGACAAAATTTAGATGCTCGTCGTAAAAGCACTTTCGAGATGCGTGCTTCTTCCACTCCCATTGCCACCATCAGCATAACCGACGCTGAGTGGCGGCGCAAACTTACGCCCGAGCAGTATTATATTCTTCGTCAAAAGGGAACGGAGCGCCCGTTTAGTAGCCCCCTGGATTTTGAAACGCGTCCGGGCACCTACGTGAGCGCCGATTGTGGTGAACCACTATTTCGCTCCGAGCAGAAATATGATTCCGGCACCGGCTGGCCGAGTTTTTGGGCGCCGATTAAACCAGACGCAGTGGTTATAAAAGAAGATCACTCCCTTGCCTTTGAAACCAGAGTTGAGGTAATATCTAAATGTGGTGGTCACCTTGGTCACGTCTTTGACGACGGCCCGCTCCCCACCGGCAAACGCTACTGCATGAACGGCGCCGCCCTTATTTTTATTCCGGATGCGGTGAACGCTAGCAAACGCAAACGTTAACCGTTCATAATGTAAGTTTCGATTTATTATATAAAAATGTATATGTTTGGATTCTTCAAAGAAGGTAAAAAAGGAGTCGCCCCCCCACCTGGTGATGATGGAGCAGTTTTTGCGGGGGAAATGCTGCCAGATTACAAATCATTCGAAGAAGCGAATAAGGCCGCGGAGCAGAAATTTAACGAGCTTGGTTTTAAAGTAGGTGATCGGGTCGAAATTGAAACAGAGTACGGAAGAAAAGTGGGGGAGGTAGAAGATTTTATTATGCTAGATTATAACACGTTCGGCAAAACTCCATATGAACTCATGAGGGTTGTGTATGAAGGCGAAGGAACCAAGTCATTCCTTATCGAGGATTTTAAGAAAGGTTATGTAAAAAAAATTCCAAACTAAACTACAAAATATCCTAACAGCCTCGCCGTTTTAGTATAGTCCTATGAAAATATCTCCTAATATCAATTCACAAAAAATGGTTACTCTCACCGCACAACAAAAGCACGTACTATTTGAGAAAGGCACCGAAGCCGCCTTTACCGGCAAGTACTGGGATAACCACGATGCCGGGATGTACGTCTGCGCCGCTTGCGACAATGAGCTATTCTCCTCCGATACCAAATTTGATTCTGGCACCGGTTGGCCCAGCTTTTATGCTCCAGTAGCCAAGGAGAATGTGATGATGGATTCCGATACAACCTACGGCATGATAAGGACCGAAGTAATGTGCAACCGGTGTGGCGGCCACCTCGGCCACGTGTTTGACGACGGCCCTAAACCCACCGGCCAACGGTTTTGCATCAATTCGGCGTCGCTGGATTTTAAGAAAAAAGATACACAAGTAATCAAAAGCTCTCCATGACGGAGAGTTTTTGATGCAAATGAATTTGTTGGCAAAGGTGAAACGTGTTAACATTTTAAGCAGTTAGATCAGTAGTAAAGGACAAACCAATTTTAACGAAGAAGTATGACTAAATGGGTAGACATAATTAGTTTCAATGCTATTGTATGGAGCGGCACTGTGGTTGCACGGTGTATTTTTGAAAATGGATCCGTTCGCTGTTCCGGAGAGGAATTGGTAGTCAATCTTTTAGAAAAAGGAATATCTCAAGATAACGCTCTTCCTGTGTTGCCAAAAGACGGTGAAGTATTTTTGCAGGCGATATCACGGCATTTTCACAATGCGTACCTATTTGCAACGCCGGTACAGGAAGAAGAGGTTGTAAACGATTTCGTCGTAGCTTCTCCGAAGCTAATTTAGAAACGGGATAGTCCGAGTATGAATATTAGAGAACGTGTAGCCTGGATGGTTGATAGTTTTTTTAGAAGAGACAAAAAAGATAGGGAACAAAAAACGCCGCCATCTTCTCTTATTACGCTCGCACTCGAAGCCGCGCTCAAAAAAGAACCATATGATGCGGAACGACTGTTGCTTGTAAAAGCAGTGTGCGAGCGGATGCCAGCAATTGCGGCCTCCTTGGAAGCGATGGGGTTCTCCCCGGTAGAAAAATTATCAGTCGGTCTCTCTATTGCTCGAGAAAATCTGGAGCTATTTTTTAAATTTCAGGAACACGCGCAAATTGATTTTTGTGACGAAGAAAAACAGGCCTTAGCCTTTGACATTGCTCGAGGCAATCCAGCAATATTGGTGCGTGTAATGAGAGGGTTACAATTTTCGAGTGATGCAATCCGTGAAATATTTGAGCGAAGCGTTGGTGCCGAAAAAACACTTATTGCTCGGGAATTTGATATCCCCACCGATACAATTGGTAAAACGTTAGCAGAGCACAGAGGCCAAGAGGAGGCCTTTGAACAGGATGGTGCGGTTGAATTGGTTGCCGAAACGCGTACCATTGAGCAGGAATTATTGTTAGCGACTGAGCGCGCGTGGCCAGATCGGGTGCCGCGAGAACGTTTACGGGCAAAGATAGAGCAAGAACTTCGTGGGACAATAAGAAAAATTGGTTCATTAGGAACAACCGCGAGTCTGCCGCAATTTCTTATTTTTGAGGGGAGAAATATTCCGGGGATATATAAGGCGGCGCGCCGTGAACGGGAAAATTTTGATTTTAAAAAAGATGTGCGAGGCGCGAGTGTTTTTCCCGAATGGCTAACTTACCAGATTGATAAAGCCTTACAGCTCGACATTGTGCCGCCCACAATTGTTCGTGATGGGCCAGATGGTTTTGGTTCCGTGCAGGATTAAAGAGGGCGACCGAGCACTTCGAATCCATTGGGAAAAGCAAGCTACGAAAGAAGATCTCCAAAAAATTGCGTTACTTGATGCGGTAACATTAAATTGCGATCGTAGTGAGTCAAATTTTCTCGTTGCCCCTAATGGGGAAGTGGCTGCGTTTGATAACGCGCGCGCATTTTCTAGACTTAAATCGAAACCATTCGATCATATCGAGGGATCTGAAATTTTGTCATCGATTCGTAAGCGGGTGGAGAGATTCCGAACTGCTCCCGAGGTCCAAGCGGCGTTACAGAATGCCTTTAACACTGCCTTTGCCGAACAAGCGCCAGACCAATGGCAGGCATTTATTGACCGTTTGAATTATATAGTCCCGTCAGATGTAGCGTTACCCGGCATATTTCGTGATCCACAAAAACGCGCTCGCAATTAATTATCAAAGAAACAAAAATCCCGAGCACACTCGGGATTTTTTGATGTTAAAAAACGTGGCTCAAAACGCCGCGCCATATTACATGGTTTTGTCCATCATCATTCCATCCATCATCTTGGGGTCCATCATCATGGACATGCAAGCATTCATGCACTTCATACACTCTTCATCCTTCATCCCGCAGTTCTTCTTCATGTGCATCGTCATCTTGTTCATACCCATCATCATGTCCTTCATCATGCCCATCATCATTTTGTCGTCGGCCGGCATGCCGCTTTTTTTCATCATATCCACCATCATGGCGTCATCCATCATCGGCATAGCGCCCATGGCATTGTTCATCATAGAGGTGATTTTTTAAACCCAAGCACGGTTGTGTGCCAGGGTTTGGTAGTAAAAAGTAAAGTTTACTTTACATCGACCTTTGCTAAAGTATAAGTAAAAGCGCATTTTATGTCAATAATATAAGGTATTAGTTATCCACACAAATCACTCAATGAGTAAATAATACTTGACAAAAATAAAATTTTATGCTATTCTGTATAGTTATAAAAGAAAATAAGTTCTTTTTAAATGTAATTCCTTCTCGGCAAGTAGCCTATCTTTAAGAGATGTTCTGCTTGCCGTGTGGGATCCCCCCTCCTTATGCGGTATACAGCCAAAAGGCTGTTTGCAAGCGGGGGAGGAGGTGCCCATGAAGCGCATCGTTGGCATTACGGTCGCGGCGGTCGTCGCCGCGTCCGGCCCCATCGTGGGGCTTTCCGGCCACAACGTGGCCGGCGGGCTGTTGGCGGTAGGCGGGCTGGCGGCGTTGGGTTGGCTGTTCGCCACCCACCACCCGCAGCCGCACCGCTAGGCGGCCCGCACCAGTGCCCCCCGTTAATAGTGACGGGGGGCGAGCAATCTGGAATCAGACCACCACGCACAACTCTCAGCATGATCAAGTTAGATTGTGACAAGAGTTGTGGTGGTCTGATAAAAACAATAATAAAATCCCCTCGTAGTTGCGAGGGGATTTTGGTATCTAGATCAAAAAACCAGCCCTGTCCTCAGAGCAAGAGTTTTTAATTAATCTTGCGTTAAGGACATTGTGGGCTGGTTTGTTGCTTGCGCAAGTGGGTGCCTACTTGCCGAGGTGCGCGAACCAAACGCCTGCTTCGAGTGCCAGAACGAGCGCTTTGCGCCCGACCCGTACTTGGCAGGTGCCGTTCTGGTAGGTGGTCAGGCTTGCGAAGCGGCCGGGGAAGCTGGCAGGCTTGCCCGCGGCGGCGTCCTTGAGAATTTGCGGCGAGTACCGCTCCGGGGGCGGCAGCAGCATTTCAGCTGCGCGGTTAAAGGCGCCGCCCAACCCGGCACTGCGGCCAACGTTGGTCGCGATCGCCCCCATTGCGATAAGCATCAGGTTTGCGCCTGACGCCGTGAACCGCGCGCGATTTTGCCCGCACCAGCTCGCGACAGCGCCTTTCACCTCCGCATACTGGCGGAGGCCATGCGCTTCGGGCACAGCTGCGGCGATTGACGAAACCATCGCCACAGTTGCGCCGCGGTTCATAGTGCTTAAGAACCCCTCCGCCAGGCGGACGGGGCCATCCAGGTCCGCTGCCTTGAAAGCCTGGAATTCAGCCGCACCAGCCTCTCCCACCAGCGTCGTCCCGGCCAGATGGAAGAGACCATCGCATCGCTCATAATGCAAATCAAACCACGTGACGAATTCGTCGATGGCCGCGAAGTCGCTGAGGTCGAGCTGGTACGGAATGCCTCCGCGGCATTCCAACTCCGCGAGGCGGGCGACGTTCCGTCCGAGGCCGATGACCACTGCTCCCAGGGCGAGCAGCAGGTTGGCCAGTGCCTGCCCGTTGCCGGACGTGGCGCCTGTTACGACGATCGTTTTGCCGGCATATTTCCGGCGGAGTTGCTGTTGTGCGTCCATGGACCCCTCCTAATCGCGCCGGTTATGTGGCGCTTAATGTGGGGAAAGAGAAAGCGATAAGTCGCCATCTTTTTTCCCACATTAATGCAAACCAACTAAAAAATTTAGCATAAAAAAATCCATTTGTCAAGGGAATAAAAAGGGAGTATCATACTGTGCGAAACACCAAATATGTTGCAAGCACTCATTCATTTTTTGGAAACTTTCCCGCCTGTTATTGGCACACTTCTTATGGCTACGTTGCCCTTGGTGGAACGGTTCGCTTTACCAGTTGCCATCGCTGGTTTCCATCTTCCTGCCTGGGAAGCGTTTTTGTTGGTGGTGCTTGGGAATATGGTTCCAGTGGTGGCAATTACGCTCCTTGCCGAAAAATTTCATAATTGGATTTCCACCCATGACCATTTTTTCGCTCGCGGTTGGATAAAGTCCATTGATCATGCTCAAAAAAAATTCGCCCGCTACGAAAAATATGGGCTCATCGGCCTCCTATTATTTTTGAGTATTCCCTCACCAGTCAATGGTGCTTTCTCGGCTTCTCTTATTGCCTTTATTCTCGGCTACCCCATGCACAAGTCGCTACCGTATTTATTTGCGGGGGTGGTAATTGGAAACAGTATTGTACTTTTGGCGACGGTGGGGGTGGTGAGGATTTTTTGAATTATCAAAGGTCCCCCTCTCTTTGAGGAGAGGGAATTGGTAAATTGATAATAATATGACGATTGAACGATTGAATTTATTAAAAGAGAAAATTCAACAAACAACCCAGCTTCTCAAGATTGATAGTTTAAGAAATAAATTACAACAGCTCGGGGATGAAATGAACCAGCCCAATTTTTGGGGTAATCCTGAAAACGCGCAAACAGTTTCTCAGGATTATCAAGATATCAAAAGTGAAGTAGAAAAATGGGATGCTCTAAGCAAACAAGTAGACGAGTTAATTGAGCTAGATAAGTCTGGTGATGCATCGCTCACTACCGAAATTGAAAAACAAACTGCTGAATTGGAAAAGCAATTTACCGACTACGAATTTTTTCTTCTCCTTAATGGGCCATACGACAAAAACAGCGCCATCGTGGCTATCCACGCTGGCAGTGGTGGTACCGAGGCCCAAGATTGGGCGGAGATGTTGCTTCGAATGGTAATGAGGTTTTGTGAAAAGCAAGGCTGGTCAACGCGTATTATTGACGAATCGCGTGGGCAGGAAGCGGGTTATAAATCTGTGATGTTTGAAGTGAAAGGCCGCTATGCTTTTGGTTATTTAAAATCTGAACATGGCGTACATCGTTTAGTTCGCATTTCTCCGTTTGACGCGGAGAAGATGAGGCACACGTCATTTGCACTCATTGAAGTTTTGCCCGAGCTTAGTGATGAGATCAAAATTGAGATCAAGCCAGAAGATTTGAGAGTTGATACTTTTATGAGTGGCGGTAAAGGTGGGCAGAGTGTGAACACTACTTACTCGGCCGTCCGCATCGTCCACATTCCCACCGGCCTCACCGTCCAATGCCAAAACGAACGCTCGCAAACCCAAAACAAAGAAGTCGCTATGAAAGTTCTGAAAGCCAAATTACATCGTCTCGAAGAAGAAAAAATGGCGAAAGAACGGCAAGAGTTACGTGGCGAATACAAGTCTGCAGAATGGGGAAACCAGATTCGCTCATACGTGTTGCATCCGTATCACATGGTTAATGATCATCGCATGGAATACAAGGCCACGAATCCAGAAGAAGTTTTAGAAGGAGACTTAATGCCATTGTGCGAGGCGTATTTGAGGTGGATTAAAAAATAATTTTCAATTTCTAATTTTTAATTTTCAATCAATGATTCAATTTACTAATTTTCAATGAAAATTGAGACATTGAAAATTCAGTATAAATTGAAAATTGTAAATTAAAAATTTTATGCAGATTATCACCGAGTGTAACCTTGCCCAAATCGTCTCCGAGCTCCTTAACGGCAAAACTCTCGTTTTCCCTACCGAAACTTCCTACGGCTTGGGTTGTGACGCCACGAATCAAGAAGCTGTTGATAGAATCTTCAAGATCAAAGGCCGGCGGAACAATAAACCGCTGCTTGTTGTCGTTCCCACGGTGGAGATGGCGAGGCGATATGTGATGTGGAATGAGCTCTTGGAGAAAATTGCGAGTAAGTATTGGCCGGGGGCGGTGACGGTGGTGGGGGAATACCTGTCATTGCGAGCGAAGCGAAGCAATCTCCCCGTTATGGCAATTGGCTCTGAAAGCAGGGGGATTGCCACGTCGCCCGATGCGAATCGGGCTCCTCGCAATGACACGTTAGTCGCCGGCGTCGTCTCCCAGGACAACACCCTCGCCATCCGTGTCACCGCCCACCCGCTCCTCAAATCCATCACCGAAAAATTGGGTCGGCCACTTGTCGCAACGTCAGGGAATATTGCCGATACGGGGGATATCTATACTGCAGCTGAGATTATTGCACAATTTGAAAATAGGGAAGTACAACCAGATATTATTTTGAATTATGGCGAACTGCCTCGGCACAAGCCAACAACGATTGTAAGTGCGGTCAGTAGTAAGTTAGAAATTATAAGACAAGGAGAAGTTGTAGTTCAGTGAGTAGTGAGTAAGAAGTAGGGAGTAATATGAATACTAAAATTATTCAACTCTTAAATTGGTTGCTTGTGATAAGCGTAGCTGGAGCAGCAGGATTTTTTGTGTGGCAACAATGGCAAGCCGTAGAAGGTGGCTTTGAGGCTGCTAACGCATCCTTGCTCCATAGAGAAATAATAGTTAGTCGAGCCAAAAAAGAAAAACCACCCAAGCAAACCGTCAAAGGTCTGTATCTCACCGCCTATTCTGCTGGTAATCCAAAAAAGCTTGATGAAATTATCAAACTAATCGACAAAACTGAACTCAACGCTGCCGTTATCGATATCAAAGATTATAGTGGTCTTGTGCTTTACGACTCCCACCTTCCGTTGGTCAATCAATTTCATCTCAAAGACAATCGCCTAGGCAATGTTCTAACGTTGGTCAAAAAATTACATGAACACAAAATTTATTCAATTGCCCGTCAAACCATTTTTCAGGATCCGGCACTGGCAGCAGCTAGGCCCGAATGGGCAATTAAAGATAAGCGTGGGGGAGTGTGGCGCGATAAAAAAGGCCTGTCCTGGGTGGATGCTACACGTAAAGAAGTGTGGCAATATAATATAGCCATTGCCAAAGAAGTCGCGGCTCTAGGGTTCGATGAAATTAATTTTGATTATGTTCGTTTTCCCTCTGATGGGGATATGAGCGCAGTGGTATATAGCAATGGCCAAAAACCAAAACATCACATTATGCATGATTTTTATAACTTCGTTAGTTCCAGTATGGCCACGGTGCCGGTTTGGACTTCATTTGATATGTTCGGTTTGGTGATGGAAACCAAGGGCACTAATGATATGAATATTGGGCAGCGTCTAGTTGATGCTGTTAACACGGTGGATTATGTGTGCCCGATGATGTACCCATCTCATTATCCTCGCGGTCACCTGGGGCTCAAAAATCCGGCTGATTTTCCTGCACGAATTTTTGAACATGGCTTAGAACTTGGCCTGCCTCAATTTAAAGATAAACGCGCCAAGGTTCGTCCTTGGATCCAAGCCTTTAACCTTGGTGCAGTCTATGATGGTGATAAAATTCGCGCGCAAATTGAAACGATTGAAAAGTATACTGATGCAGGGTGGCTGATGTGGAATGCATCTAATCGTTATACAGATGCTGGTTTGCGAAGCGAATGATAAAAGGATAGAAGGATAAGATGATAAAAATATGCGAGGGTATAAAAAATTTTATGAAGCTCCTCTGTGGCTTAAAGCATATGAATTGCAGAAAAAAATTTTTATTCTGTCACAAACTTTTCCCAAGTCAGAAATATACGGGTTAGTTGACCAGATGAATCGGTCGGCTAATAGTTTGCTAGCTAATTTCGCAGAAGCTGATGGGCGATTTCATTATGCAGATAAAGTTCGAGTGTTGTATATTGCTCGCGGTGAGTTACAAGAATTGCAAAGTCATCTTATTGTCGCAGCGAGTAGAGGATATATGGAAAAAGCATCAAGTTCTGACCTCATCAGAAAATATGAAGAAGTAAAAATGCAATTGAATTTGTATATTGGTTCGTTGCTAAAACAAAAATAAAATTATCCTTCTATTTTTTTATAGTGCTATCCTTTTGGCTCGTTATGTCAAGCCTCTTCAACCCCACTCACCTCCTCCACCTTTGCCAAAAATACAACCTCCACCCCAGCAAAAAATATGGGCAGAATTATCTTATTGATCCAGAGGTGATTGAGACAATTGTTGCGGCGGCCGAACTCAAAAAAGATGATATGGTTGTTGAAGTTGGCCCGGGTTTCGGCGTACTCACCGCTGTGCTCGCGCCGGAGGTAAAACAAGTAATTGCTTTTGAGATTGAGAAAAAACTCCAGCCGTATTGGACAGAGATAAAAGAAATAGAGAAATATAGAAATATTGAAATTGTGTGGGGGAACGTACTTATGTCATTGCGAGGAGGGAGGAACGACCGACGTGGCAATCCCCCTGTTTCAAGGACTAACTTTTTTAACAACACTGATTCTGAAAGCAACGGGATTGCCGCGTCGTCCCGATGCGAATCGGGACTCCTCGCAATGACAAGGTACAAAGTCGTCGCCAACCTTCCCTATCAAATCACCTCGCCCGTCATCCGGTTGTTTTTGGAATTAGAAAATCCGCCGACCGAGATGGTCCTTATGGTTCAGAAAGAAGTGGCCGAACGTATTTGCGCCAAGGCAGGGGATATGTCACTCCTCTCCGTCGCCGTCCAATATTATACTGACGCGAAAATTATCCAAGTCGTCCCACGGGCTTCATTCTGGCCCGTGCCGCAGGTTGACTCAGCGGTGATTAAAATAAAAATTAAAAAAGAAAAATTAAAAAATAAAGAATTTGACGAGATGTTTTTTAAAATTGTCAAAGCCGGATTTGCGCAACGCAGAAAGCTCCTGAGCAAAAACTTGGAACCAGTCATCGGGAAGAAAAATAAAGCGCAATTCCTCAAAATAGTCGATGAACTTGCCCTCCTACCAACAGTCCGGGCGCAAGAGCTGTCGGTAGAACAGTGGAAAGAATTAGTCCATAAAGTCAGCGAAGTCAAAAGTCTATAAAGTCATCAAGTGTGTAAAGTTATGGTCGGTGACTTTATAGACTTTACGGACTTTCGACTTTACGGGCTTCATTGTCCGGTTATCCACTTACTCTTCTCGCTTAGGTGTGATATACTAAATCCAACAATTAACCATTGCGCTGCGGGGTTTTAATCTTTTTTATGCTAGAGGACGCGCCTGTTTTTCCCGTACGAGCCGGTCTATCCAGTGAAAGAAAATGGGGGTTTGTACTCCTACTTATTTTTGGTATTTTAAGTGTTGGCCTCGGAATGCTCCAGATTCGTAATAGTTTGTATGGTCCGCTGGCTCTTAATAACAAAGTTTCTCCAGAATTAAAAAATGAAATCAATTCCATTGATGCTTTACGTTTACGGGATACCGACCATGATGGTTTGACTGATTTTGATGAACTCTATGTATATACGACAAGTCCCTATCTATACGATACATTCTCCTATGGCATAAGTGATAAGGAAGTTATTACCAAAGGTTTGCCGCTCTGCCCCAAAGGCCAAGACTGCTCTACTCCAATTGCGAGTGGTGGTGCCGTACCGAGTGTCGGTTCATCAACGGTGCCGGTGGCTTTGCCCAATCCGGGGGCGCCGCCACTAGATATTTTAAAAACCCTTACTGATCCAGCGCAGATTCGCCAGATGTTAATTAGCTCTGGTACTGACCCCAAGCTACTCACCAAGATTTCTGATGCTGAACTGATGGTAATAGTAAAAGATGTTTTAAGTAATACCAGCACCATGCAGAGTCTACAATCTTTAAATGGCTTACCGGCGCTTAAGACCAGTCGTTAATTCTAGTTATGTGGCATCGCCTTCAAAAACTCACCATTAATTTGTTAATATTGGCTGTTGGTTTTACCAGCCTGTTTGGTTCGCTTGCTCTGGTTGCCCCAGCCCAGGCCGGAATTCCGGTAAGTATTTTGGAGAGCGTTCCCGAAAAAACTAACACGATCCTTACCCAAATTTGGGAAGCGATTAAAACCGCCGTGCTCAATGCAGTCGTGCGTTTGGTTTCTTATACCATGCGCAAGATCGCTTATGATTCAGCTGTATGGCTTGCTTCCGGTGGTAAAGGGCAGACGCCATTTGCCCAAACCCAGGGCTTTGGTGATTATTTAAAAAATGTTGGTGATGAGGCGTTTGGGAGCGCGATTGAACAATTAGGCAAAGGGGTGGGAATGAGTCTATGTAAAATTCCTGATGTTAAAACCGATCTGGCATTAAAAGTGGGGTTGCGCGGAATGATGCCCAGCCTCAAGGGTCAAGCGGGGGCAACGGGCAGTCGAAAACCATCTTGTTCATTTACTGATTTTCAAAAAAATTGGCTTAGTGGTGATGTCTGGAAAAGTAAATTCAACAGCACCGCGGATAATTTGACTTCACAATTTAATAAAGCGATTAGTGATCCCACCCAGAGCGATTTTGGTATTCAGCTCGGTTCAACAAAATTTCTGGATGATAAAGTTGGGACGGCGCTGCAGGCTGGTCAGCTCCAACGGGCCGAGGGACAAGGATATTTAGCCAAAACCACTTTGATTTCCAACCAGATTACGACCCCTGCCGGCATCGTTAAAAAAGATTTTGAAAAAAATACACCGGGCGATCAGCAAGAAAAAGACGAACAACAAATCGGCGCGCTTTTGAGTTCCGGCGATATCAAAGTAATTCCTACCATTCTCACCATATTTTTGAATACGTTAGCTAGCACCATGGTAAAAAATTACCAGGAGCAAGGTGTGCTACCTTTTGGTATCTGTGTGGGCGAAACGGGTGGCGCCCATTGTAAACGGCAAGGTAATTTAGCCGGGTCATTTGACAGTGCTGGCGTAATTGGTGGTCGCCAAGCTGCCCAAGAATTGTTTAGTAGTTTTTTGGCAGTGGTAGTGAGCCCTCGAGAGAATTATGATCTCCTGGGTAAATTGGGAAGCAGTTGTACCGATAGCCCCGGAGAGGTCTATAGTTGTCGGGCGGATGAAGGGCTTGTCCAAGCGGTAAGGCAGAGCGAAGGTGCTACGCCCTTAACTATTAGTGAAGCCTTAAAACAAGGGTTGCTCCATGGTGGTTGGCAGTTAATTCCGCCCAGTCGTGTGGCCGAAAATATGGATCAGCGCTTCTGCTCCAAGGCCTATTGTTATAGCAATATTAAAGTGTTACGTCAGGTACGAATTTTACCGCTGGGATTTGAAATTGCTGCCAAGCTGAGTGATCCGGACAATCCCTGGACACTCGAGGAAGTAGTGAAAGGATTCAACGATTGCGTTCATGATCAGAGCGGGGCGGTGGTGTATGATCCAATTCATAAGCCCTATTGTCACCTTATTGACCCCGATTGGGTGCTGCGAACGTACCCCGTCCGCTGCGATGCCTATGTGCCGGGGACGCAGCCAGTGACGCAAGGTTCACCGGATCGTTTGGAAGAGTGTGCCGATCTAAAGAGTTGTGTTGCCTATAATAAAGATGGGAGTTGTGCAAATTTTGCTTATTGTACCCGTGAGAAAAATACCTGGCGTTTTAATGCTGATGTCTGTGATCCCCAATTTCGGACCTGTCGCTCATTCCAAGATAGCAGCGGCGCCACGGTGGCATATCTCTATCGGACCCTTGATACCGGATTTTGTAGTGCCGAAAATGTTGGTTGTACCTACTATAGTTTGAGTCAAGATAAAGGCAATTGGCAAAAACCAGGTATTGATCTAGCCAGCGGTGCTAACAACGGCATTTATTTTAACGACAAACTTTCCAGTAGTTGTTCGGCGCAAAGTGCTGGCTGTAGTGCGTTTCAAGTCGCTTCTTCCACAGCGACGATTCTCAATCTTAAAAAGGCTCCCGAGTACCTTGGTTGCTATGATACTGATACTCAAACGAAATCAATTGATTGGCCTAAGAGCCCAAGTGACTTGGTAAAGATTGACGGTCGACCGGGTTGTGATCGTTTTGCGGCGGCTTGTATCCCGGCCGAAGTAGGGTGCACCTGGTATCACCCAGTAGCTGGTGGTGGGCAAGATGTGCCCGGAAAAATCACGGCCGATAATGTGTGTGATGCAAAGTGCGTTGGGTATGATAGTTATCGCGAGATGCCCAGCAATTATTCCAATGGGCAGGAAACAACTTATATTATTCCTTCATCGGGGGCAACCTGCCGTGAACAAGAAGCTGGCTGCAGCGGTTTTACCAATCTCAGTACCGAAACTGGTGGTTTGGAGCAAATTGAATACTTTTCGTATCTGCGCCCCTGTGTAACACCCGATAAAGATAAGGGTAAGAATTTTATCACCTATGAGAGTTCCGTGAGTGGTTTCCAATTGAAGACATATCAAGTAGTCGCTAATAGTGTTGATGAACCACCCTACCAACCCAAAGGAGCACCACGATATTTTTATCGAACCATCGATGACCTAAAGCAATACGATCAAGACTGTAATGAAAAAGAGTATAAAGACGGCAAAACCAGCCCCGATTGTCGTCAGTTTACCGATGATCAAGGGGTAATTTATTATCGTCTGCTTTCTAAAACTATTCCAGTAACAAATGCATGTACGCCGTATCGTCTTAATAATACCGAGCTTACGGTTTTACCGGGAGTGAATAATAAAAATGATTGTGAGGGTGGGCAAGCTGGATACTGGGATGAAACTGATCCAAAAAATCCGATCTGTAAAGTTTGTTTCCAGGGTGGCGAATATCGCAATGGCCAGTGCTTCTATAATGGTTTACCTGGGGGCACCGTGAATACTGCTGGTGACAGCCGAACCTGCAGTGCCAGTGTGGACACCTGTCGGGAATATAAAGGCAATGGTGGCAACAATATCCGAGAAGTAATTAATCCTATTGATAGTTTTGAAAAACCGTTGCCAGCCTCGGCGCTTCAATGGTGGGGGCCGCAACCTGGTATTATTGTTTCCCCCGAATCTACCAACATCAAAGGGCATTCATTGGGTTTTGCTGGTCAAGGCAAAGTTTCACGCATGGTTACCTCTACCATTGGTAAGAGTTATCGAGTGAGTTTTTGGGCGAAGGGCAGTGGGGCAGGAAGCGCTCTCACCATCAACGTTGCCATGGAAGATGGGCAGAAATTTAGCAAATCCTTTGGAACTGCCGCGCTTGATACCACCTGGCATTTCTTTGAATTAGGGCCATTGGAGTTAGTAGGCCCCAATCTTAATAACAATCAATTACTACTCAGTTTTGAAAACCAAGCCGGCGGTTCAATGTATCTAGATAATGTTCGCTTGGTAGAATTTACCGATGATATTTACCGCGTTAAGAAAACATTGAGTGTTGATGCGGTGTGTGATGCTGATTTGGAAGACAATTTACCTGGAGCGGCTTTAGGGTGCCAAGCGTATCAGGATATTAATACCAAAGTCACTATTAATCTTACTGGTTTTGATTCATTATGCCGCGAAAAAGCCATTGGCTGCACTGCGGTGTTTGACACCCAAAATACCTTAACCGGAGAAAAGGTAACAGCAGCCGATCAGGGGTCACAATTATTGAATCTCTTCTTACCCGGAGTCCAAGGGACTGAAACCAAGCTCATTATTAATAATAAGGAGGCAGCAAAATGTATTATTGATAATGGGCGCACAGGGTGTTACGTGTTTACCAAAGAACCACTTAAGGATGTAGCCATTGCTGATTTAAAAAATGCTACGATTCTGAATAATAATCAAAGCGTAACCATAGATTTAAACAAATCGTTGACCTCAAGTACCATCTATATTCCTGGTGATTCCCCCACGAGTTCCCCCATATATTTAGTTGCTAATAAAGAAGCCACTTGTAGTAGTGTGGATCGGGGTTGTGTAGAGGCCGGGCAACAACAGTTAACTCCAACCGGCGCGAAGTATGTTACTACCACTATTAAAAACGACCCAGCATCATATAAAGATACGCTCTGTCAAAGCGAAGCGGTAGGGTGTAAAGCCTATGGTTCGGTATACTTTAAAGATCCGCAGCTTATTGGGCAGAAAGTGTGTTCCTACAAACCCAAGGTAAACTACCAGGGTAATGATGTAAGCGGTTGGTTCTGGAATGGGGTAGGGCAGTGCGTGGATGGGGGTAATCTCTGTACCAAGGACGCCGAGTGTGCCCCGGCGACCAATGTTTGTGAAGGTACTAAGGATGCGTGTACCACGGAGAAAGGCTGCAAAGCTGGAGTAAAATGTATTGGTGCGTGCCAAAAAATTGGCGAGACCCCGTGTTACCCAGATTACCAAGAAAATAACAACAGTTTTGGTTTGTGGTCGTATGGTACGGTAGGTAAGTACCAAAATTTTGTAGGGGAATGCCCAGCCGAGCAAGATAGCTGTACTGAGTTTATTGATCATAATGACAATAATACTCCCTATTATTTCCTTAAAAATGATAAAATTTCCGAGGGTGATTGTAGCGGTCAGGTAAGTTTAAAGGCAGGGTGTGCGCTTTTCGACCAAACCGATAATCCTAACAAGTATTGGCATACCACTTCAACCTATTCAAAAAGCGATGATGTAGAAGGTAAATTAGTTAAACCAGTTACTGGCACCAAAAATCCTGATGATGCCAACACCATTATTAAAGTAACCCGCGATCGTACCTGTGGTGAGTGGTTACAGTGCCGTACTTTCCATCGCGTATGGGACACGGCTAAAGCCAGTTGGAAAAATGTATGTGACGATGTTGGACGTTGCGATAAAGCCGCTCCTTCCGGGGAGAAAAATGATCTTACCTATTGTGTAAACTGGGTAGATAATGAACATGACTATTCAAATCAATTTCTTACTGAGAATTTTTATGTAACTCAACGAGAGGTAGGATGGCGCGGAAAAGATTTTGATGGTTACTCAATTCTTGATGTGTTCCCCCTTGAGGAAATGTGGCAGGTAAATTTTGGCGGCAATGGCAACCCTGATGTTTGGCTTCTAAGAAAACCAATCGCTTGCGGTGGCGGTAAAAATTGTATTAAAGGTTTTCCACCAACTGATGTTGCGTGCCAAGCGCCTGATCCGAGTGATACCACGTGTGGTGTTAATAAAGAAGGATTATGTAGAGATGGTATTTGTACGCGGAAAGTACGAAACTCACCTGACCCAAGCCCGCGCCTTTCCTGCCGAGCCTACCCGGAAAAAGATGCACCGTTCCCCAACAGCAAACCGTTGATATCCGCGGCGCCGAATGCTCTTAACCAAGTATTTTCCGGTGTTCATGTGTGCAACGAGACTGCCGCCCCAACCGATAATGCTGCCAATGCCTTAGCCTGCGATTGTGATTACACCAAAGTTGAATACAATAATAATGTTATAATCAAGTATTGGAATTATGATAAACCCAACAGCATCGATCTTTTAAAAGGTCCAGGTGTTCAGCAGGAAGGTGATGTTCCGCTAGGAATCTGCCAGGGCGGATCACATGATGGCATACCATGTGTTAGCGATAATGATTGTTATAGAACCAAAGATGGCAAGCCCAGTGGCGCTGTAGTGAAAGATACCAGCACCGGTGAACCAGTAACCGATGGCACCTGCCAAAAGAAAACCAAAGAAGTCCGCCAGCATGGGTGGAAAGGGTTTTGTTTAGAATACGATGACAGTCGTTCTCTTAATGGTGACCCCAAACAACACCCGTGTCTTACCTGGTATCCAGTGGACAATCTGAAGGGTTCACTCGATATTAATAATCAGCATCCTGATGCTGGTTATAAAGATTCTAATAATTGGTGCGTACAGGCAAATCTATTTCGGCAACCGACCACTATGTGGGGATGTGTGCAATCGAGCGACGGTTGGGCATTAGGATGTGGAGATAAAAATTGTAGGTGGGGGGACGCGCAATGTCCAGCTGGATATATGATGGTTCCTAATCACTGTACGGGTACTAAGGGCCAATGTGATATTACAGATATTGCTGGCCAGCCCGGCTTTGAAAATGGTGGGAATGATCGATGCCTGTATACCTGTGTACCAGAACACTCATTTGAAAATGCAGACAAAACAAAACCTTGCGATGGTTTAAGTGCAGAAGCTTTTAAAGGAGATCGAGGAAAACGCGATGAAATTTATAACCGGGCAAATAGCTGCGCTGCAGATTATGTACAATTGCCAGAGCATAATGGTATGGCTGGAAATTATTATGTTGGATGCCAACAAACAGCCGCTACCAATCCACAAAATAGCGTGGCCTGGACCAACCGCCTGTGGGAAAAAGGCCAATATGCACTGGCACCTAATGTTGGTTATGGCCAATCATATACCGATGCCCTAAAGTATGATTACACCAGTGCGAATGTAGCTTTTGGCAAAACCAATGATCCAAAGAATTTAGTGAAGTTCCCTCCGGTGTTAATTTCCCCATGGTGCGCCGGAGAGGATCCTAACGATCTCCATCCAATTTATTTCATGCCATTACCTAATTTGGGGTGTCCTAATAACGGCACCTTAGCCCCCCTAGATGAAAATAAACAGTTCGTTAATGAAGGGCGTTCATATAATGCTTGGAGTTTCTACGAAAAGTACGTTTATCGTTATAGAAGCACTGGAAGTAACAAGCCAGCTAATGGAAGAAGCGTCTTTGAATTTGGAACCGATGTCCTTGGAGGTGCTAGTGAAGGAACTGCCTTGTTGAATCAGTTGTTTGCTAAAATTGGAACTGCTCGTTATCAATGGAATTTTGGTAATTATAGTGCAAATTATCTCTCGTTTAGTGACAATAATACGTGGGATAAAACCGAAACCGGCGATGCTGGTGAAAGCGCCCAAAAACCACCAACGGTTTTGTCGCTTGGCACTGATTGTCAAAAAGAAGACAGTTGTCCGGAAAGTTCACCAGGGGCAACTATCAACGATGTCTCCCAAGGTAATGTGGCCCTGCGCGCGCCGGCTAATGTATTCCTTAAGTTCTTCGCCTTTGCCGACAAGAACCATATGCCTCTCGTTCATGTAAAGGTAAAATGGGGCGATGGTCCAGATACTGATATCGACGGCACTTTCCGCAATCATCGTGGTTCAACCGGAGCAATTTGTAGTAGTAACACCATAGACTTACCTGGTATTTCGGTGTGTGCTGATCCGCAAGACCCAAGGCATATGATCGGTGGCAAACAAATCAATTGTAAAAATGCCAGTGAATGTCCAAACACTGCCTTGTGTGATGGAACTAACTTTGGTGCGATTTTGAATCAGACATGCGAAAAATCATATTTCCAGTTTTACCACCCATATCAGTGTATTCGTAGTGGTCTTGGTTGGGCTGCCACCGACAGTGACAAAAAATTATGTGAAAAAAGCGGTTTTAAAGATGGTTGTTGTGTCTTTACGCCAAAGGTTATCGTAACGGATAATTGGGGATGGTGTAATGGTACCTGTCGCAATGGCGGAGGGTGTTATAAACCTAATGAGTGTAGTTTAGGAGAAGCAGGGACAAAATTTGTAGGCAAAGTGATTGTAGCACCCAAATAATAGCTCTTGTAATTTAACTTTAACAAATTAACAAAACCTCCAAGCCGGCAAGCGCCGGCTTTTTGAATTAAGAAAAGTGTGATAGAATATATGTTAACTAAAAGTCTTTACCGTCCTTAAAGCCACAAGGACTATTTAGACTTTATGGACTTTAGAAATTTTGGAATTTATGGACTTTATTCGTTGGTTTAAGGATATCACAGCTTCAGACGTTTCTCTGGTGGGAGGCAAGAATGCCAACCTTGGCGAGATGTATAGTAAACTTACCAAAAAAGGCATCCCGGTGCCCAATGGTTTTGCGTTGACGGCCGATGCTTATCGCCTGTTCATGAAAGAGAGTAAGCTTGATAAAAAAATTAAGCAATTCTTATTGCATTTAGATGTTAAAAACGTTCGTAAACTCGCTCGTGCCGGAGCACGGGTGCGTGAACTTATTCTCCGGGCGGAATTTCCGGAAGCAATTAAAAAAGAAATTGAAGAAGCGTATCGAGAATTGTCTGGCTCAAATCTCCCCTCGAGGGGGGGCGCCACGGGGGGTGTAAGACCTCTGCGTGGAAAATCAACGGAACCAACTGGCGACGCAACGGACTCACACCCCCACCGAGGGGGGGTCGATGTAGCTGTTCGCTCGAGTGCGACGGCGGAGGATTTGCCGGAGGCGAGTTTTGCAGGGCAACAGGAAAGTTATCTTAATGTGCAGGGTGAAAAAGAATTACTCAGTGCCTGTAAAAAGTGCATCGCATCACTTTTCACCGATCGCGCTATTTCGTATCGGGAGGCCAAAGGGTTTGATCATCTAGGCGTTGCTTTGTCTGTCGGTGTGCAACGTATGGTCCGATCGGACCTTGCGACGAGTGGCGTGATGTTTACACTTGATACAGAATCTGGCTTCAAAGGCGTGGTACTCATCAATGCCTCGTATGGTTTGGGTGAGAATATCGTTAAAGGCCGGGTGACGCCAGACCAATTTTATGTTTTTAAAGAGGGGCTAAAACAGGGCTATAATGCAATTATTGATCGTCGTTTGGGGAGTAAGGAAGTCAAATTAGTGTATGCAAGTGAAAGTCCAAAGTTTAAAGTCCAAAGTTTAAAGTCAGTTGTGATGGGTGGTACGAAACAAGAAAAGGTAAAATTCAGTGACCGAAAGAGATTTTGTCTTTCCGATGAAGAAATTGTACAGCTCGCCAAGTGGGGGATGGAGATTGAAAAGCATTATGGGCGCCCTATGGATATTGAGTGGGCCAAGGATGGGCGGACCGAAAAATTATATATTGTGCAGGCGCGCTCAGAAACAGTAAAATCTCGCGCCGGCGCAACTATGCTGGAGACATATATTTTAAAAAAGAAAGGCACGGTGCTGCTGCAAGGTTTAAGCGTGGGCCAAAAAATTGGGCAGGGGAAAATTCGTATTATTAGTTCCCACAGTCAAATGAAACAGTTTAAGCCTGGGGAAGTTTTGGTAACGCGGATAACTGATCCCGATTGGGAACCTATCATGCGCATCGCGGCTGCTGTTGTTACCGAGCAGGGCGGCAAAACATCACACGCTGCCATTGTGAGTCGGGAACTCGGCATCCCGTGCATTGTTGGCGCGAATAAAGCTCGGCACATTTTAAAACCAGGGAAGCATGTTACCGTCTCTTGCGCGGAAGGCGAGGTGGGTTATATTTATCAAGGCCGGCTTCCGTTTGAGGTTGACAGGATGGAAATTAAAAATATCGAACCCACCAAAACGAAGATACTCATGAATATTGGTGATCCCGATCGCGCTTTTTCGCTCGCGCATCTGCCCAGTGACGGAGTGGGGTTGGCACGGGAGGAATTCATTTTCACCAATTTTATTAAGATTCATCCATTGGCACTAGTGCATTATCAAGAAATCAAAAATCAAGAAATCAAAAAATCAATTGATGCGTTGACCATCGGATATAAAGATAAAAAGCAATATCTGGTGGACAAGCTCGCACAGGGAATTGCGTTTATTGCAACGGCCTTTTATCCGCACGAAGTTATTGTTCGTTTATCTGATTTTAAAACTAATGAATACGCCACCCTCATTGGGGGGAAAGAGTATGAGCCCAAAGAAGAAAACCCCATGTTGGGCTGGCGTGGAGCGTCGCGGTATTATAGCTCGGAATACAAGCCGGCCTTTAAATTGGAGTGTGCGGCAATAAAAAAAGTTCGGGAAATATGGGGCTTAAAAAATGTTATTGTGATGGTGCCATTCTGCCGAACAGTGGAAGAGGGGAAAAAGGTATTGGAAACCATGAAAGAATTTGGTCTTGAACGTGGTACAAATAATCTCAAAGTTCATGTAATGTGTGAGATTCCTTCTAATGTTTTGTTGGCTAAGGAATTTGCAGAAATTTTTGATGGTTTTAGTATTGGTTCCAATGATTTAACGCAATTAACATTGGGAGTTGATCGGGATTCAGCATTGGTGAGTTATATATACAATGAAAATAACCTCGCCGTCAAAAAACTTATTCGAGAGGTTATTACAGTGGCTCATACCTATAAGCGCGAGGTTGGTATTTGTGGTCAGGCGCCTAGTGACTACCCAGAATTTGCAGAATTTTTAGTACAAGAAGGAATTGATAGTATTTCTCTTAACCCTGATACAGTTATAAAAATACGGCAGCGTATTGCGGCGATGGAGAAAAAAATAGGAAAACGTGTGGGGGTTGAAAATTTTCAATTATTACAACACGTCGCGGGCAAGACCCTTACTGTTATGGGGCTGGTTGGATTGGTGAGTGTCCTCGGCGGCTATACCTGCCAAACGGTTAATCAACAAGCCGTGCAAGAAGAGATGAAACAAACCATTGCTACCGAAGTATTGCGCGCTAAGCAAGAGCTGCGCCAGGAGTTTCTAAAGAAGGAAGCTGAGGATGCGCTGAGGCCCAGAGAATATACCGAAGATAGTTTTGCCCACTTCACCCTGCAGTATCCAGGGATGTGGCAAGTGAGTCACAGTGAAAACGGCGTTAACTTTTCTTCTGGGAAGAAAGATGGACAACATTTTGCCGTTGGCAGTGGCCCCACTAACAATTTTATACCTATACTCATGCAACCGGGGGATCGTCGTACCACTACAACCTGGAACGGTTGGGAGGCCGAACGTTTTGAACTCCAACCAGTCGAATCGGATGGAGGAATCATTATACTTCGCCTGTATCCCGAGGGAAAAAAGAAAAGTAGAATGATGTTCCAATTTGACGGCGATTCAGCCCATTTTGATGGGCTGCTTAACAGTATTCAAGATTTTACACTTAAAAAATAATGTTAAATTGGCAAGGGGTGAAAAGAGTAAACAGGCACAAAATCCTAATCGTAGGATTTTTTTAATAGTACGATATTCGCCAAACTCGGAAGAAAATAAACTATGCAACTAAGTTGCACTTATCCACATACCGCGCTTGACAAGGGATGGGGGCTTGGTACAGTAGTATATACTAATGCAACAAAGTTGCATAAGATAGTTCGATCACTTCACCTATCGAGGTTGATCGATACCAAAAGCCAACTAGCCAACACTTGCGTCGCGTCACAAGCGCGGGCGTTGGCTAGCATCTTATGGTAAGGTGTATAATACCTCAAATAACACACTATTATGAAAAAGAAATTATTATTTATTGTCGGTGGGATTGTCATCATTGGTTTAATTGGATATGTTTTTACCCGAGTTGGCCTTTCTCAACCACAGAGTCAATCCAATAAAATTCATGTCACTACATCATTTTATCCGCTCTATTTTTTTGCTTCGCACATTGCTGGTGACAAAGCCACTGTCTACAATATAACTCCGGCCGGAGCGGAACCGCATGACTATGAACCAACCACCCAAGATGTCGCGAGAATTGAAGATAGCAAACTTTTGGTGTTGAACGGTGGTAAATTAGAAGCCTGGGGAGATAAAATTAAGGATATACTCAAAAATACTCCCACCGTTGTGATCGCCGTTGGTGAGACACTAGCCAATCAGAATATTATTGAGGAAGGGGAAAGTAGCCTCGATCCGCACGTCTGGCTCGATCCGGTATTAGCTAAAAAAGAAGTAGTCATTATTGCCGATGGTTTAAAGCAGATTGATCCAAGCAATGCAGAATATTATGAAACCAACGCTCAAGCACTTGAAAGTAAACTTGATAATTTAAACCAAGCATATGTGGTAGGGTTGAGCAAGTGTCAAAAAAAGGATATTATTACTTCACACGCTGCATTTGGTTACCTTGCCCGGCAATATAGTTTTAACCAAGTATCCATCTCAGGTCTTTCTCCTGATGCTGAACCATCGCCGCAACAGCTTGCCAACGTTGCCAAGTTTGCGAAAAAGAATAATGTCAAATATATCTTTTTTGAAAGTCTGGTGAGCCCAAAATTATCAGAGACAATTGCTCACGAAGTTGGAGCACAAACGCTGGTTTTGAATCCAATTGAAGGCTTGAGTGACGAGGAGTTGGCGAAGGGAAAGAATTATTTTACGGAGATGGAGAGTAATTTAAAAAATTTAAGAACTGCGCTTGAGTGTGAATAACACACGGTAGTTATTACATTGTCATCCCGAATCCCCGTCGCAGGGGTGAGGGATCTCTGTCCCAATCAATGATATGGCTCGCCTTCATTATGATTTCTATCTGTACATTATGGCGAGCGTCGGTTTTGTATTGTATACTGGCGTGACCAATGACTTGGTTGAACGAGTTGAACAGCACAAAGATGAAGTATATGAAGGGTTTAGTAAAAAATACAAAACAAAAAAACTTGTTTATTATGAACACTACAACGATATTAATCGAGCCATCTATCGTGAAAAGGAAATTAAAGCCTGGCGACGGGAGAAAAAAGTCAAGTTAATTGAGAGTATGAACCCAAAATGGAATGATTTGTATTTTGAGATAACCGACAGAGGTCCCTCGTCGGCTGCGAAGCCTCGCTCGGGATGACAATTATGACCGATCACACCAAAAACATTATCGAGATACAGGACGTCTCCTTTGCCTACGGCGTAACGTCGGTCCTCAAAAATATCACCCTAATAATACATCAGGGTGATTATCTTGGTATTATTGGGCCGAACGGAAGCGGCAAAACAACTCTCCTTAAAACAATGCTCGGACTCATAAAACCATCATCCGGGAAAATTAGATTATTTGGTAGCGAGTGTAACTGTTTTAAAGAATGGTCTAAAATCGGTTATGTACCACAAAAAGCAATTAACTTTGATCCACTCTTCCCAGCCACCGTTTATGAAGTTGTCGCAATGGGGCGCTACGGCAAGCGTGGGCTCTTGCGTTGGCTCACGCCCGGTGATCACCAGTTGATCGAGCAATCGCTCCGTCAAGTAGAAATGTTTGAATATAAGGATCGGTTGATTGGCGATCTTTCCAGTGGCCAACAACAGCGCGTATTTATTGCGCGTGCTTTGGCAGGGGAGCCGGAAGTTATTTTTTTGGACGAGCCGACCGTCGGCGTTGATGTCAAAACGCAAGAACAATTTTACGCGCTCCTCAAACGCCTGAATCAAGAATTAGATTTGACGCTAGTCTTAGTGTCTCACGACATTGATGTAATCGCGAATGAAGTAACTGAGCTCGCCTGTATCAACCAAACACTCATCTATCACGGTGAACCAAAAGAATTTGTGAAAGGGGATTATTTACAAAAATTGTACGGCCAAAATATTCGGCAGATTCTGCATGATCATTAAATACGCTGTCATTGCGAGGAGGAGTTCGCACGACGACGCGGCAATCTCCCCGTTTACAGGATTATCTTGAAAGCAAGGGGATTGCCGCGTCACTTCGCTGCCGCTTCGTTCCTCGCAATGACACAACATATGTTCTCAATCTTTCATTACACCTTCATCATCCGCGGCCTCGAGGCCGGTCTCCTCATTGGTGCCATCGCCCCACTTATTGGGATTTTTCTGGTACTCCGTCGTTACTCTCTCATTGCTGATACTTTGTCGCACGTGTCGCTTGCCGGTGTCGCAATTGGGCTTCTCTTAAAAATTAATCCACTCCTCACCGCGCTTGGCGCCTCAGCCATCTCATCTCTTGCCATTGAACGCCTGCGCACCAGTAAAAAAATTTATGGTGAAACTGCGCTGTCAATTTTTCTTTCTGGCAGTTTAGCCCTTGCGATTGTACTCATTGGTTTAGCGCACGGTTTCAATGTTGATTTATTTAGCTACCTCTTTGGCAGCATCCTTACCGTGCGGCCGAGTGATATCTATATTATTTTTATTTTAGCACTAGTAATTGCAGCCGTCCTAGTAGCTTTTTTTAAAGAACTAGTTTACATCTCGTTTGACGAAGAGGCTGCTACCGTTAGTGGTATTCCGGTCCGCCTTTTTAACAGTCTCTTCATCCTCCTCGCCGCGGCCACCATTGCAATCGCCATTCCTATCATCGGCATTCTTCTTATCTCCGCTCTACTCGTTGTTCCCATTGTTACTGCGCTCCAGTTTAAACAAAGTTTTAAAATGACCCTCCTGGTTGCAGAAATTATCTCTTTGGGGTCAGTCCTTGCTGGTATTCTCACATCCTTTTATCTTAATGTGTCGTCGGGTGGAATGATCGTTCTTATTATGCTCGCGGTGTTTGGGGTGGTGCTATTGGCGAAGGGCCAAATGGCCAGGCAATAAATTGTCATTCCATTTCGTCATTTTATACGGTATGTCCAACAATCCTCTCATTATCAAAAAACTCCGTGCTGGTGGTGAACGCATCACCCCTATTCGCATGGCGCTGGTTGAAATACTTTCCAAAAGTCACAAACCCTTAACCCCGCAAGAGCTTCTTCGTGCTTTAACAAAACAAGGGCTTGGTGCTAACAAGACCACGGTATATCGCCAACTTGGAACCTTGGAACGCTATAATATTATTCATGAAGTGCATTTTACTGACCGGACAAAGCGATACGAGCTTATCAACGAAAGCGGGCACCATCATCATTTAGTT
Organism: Candidatus Magasanikiibacteriota bacterium; assembly: GCA_023246655.1. Classification (GTDB taxonomy): domain Bacteria; phylum Patescibacteriota; class Patescibacteriia; order Magasanikbacterales; family GWA2-37-8; genus JAHFHX01. Next base: position 16,236 of record JAHFHX010000002.1, on the reverse strand, counting down.
TGTTTGGAGTGCCAACGAATTGAAGATGTTGCTTTTCCAACTGATTTGGAACAACAAGAGAAGACGATTTGGAAGAAAAATAAATTTAAAGTACTACAACACTCATTAGAATTTTTTGGACTTTGCCAATCATGCCAGATAAAAAAGAAATAATATTGTATAATCAAAAAGCAGTTCATGTTGAACTGCTTTTTGATTGCTCAAATTTTCAACGGGTTGGTTCCCGATTCAATCGGGACAACTTTCCCGACTCAGTCGGGATGCTCTAACCAGTTGGAAGTTGAAGATAAAACGCTCAGCGGGCCGGACGGGACTCGAACCCGCAACTTCTGCCGTGACAGGGCAGTGCTCTAACCAGTTGAACTACCGGCCCATGCAAGTTTATTGAAAATATATTACACCATTCTTTGTAATAAATCAAGAGTTCCTTAATGAGCTTAAAATTGTTCAGATATAATAAAGGCCCTGGAAGCCTCTGGCAGAAGGAAAGAAATGAAGGAGGGAGCATTTCTTCCAGGTGCCAAAAGCTTTCAGGGCCTTATTTTATGTAAGTCATCCTACCACATTTATAAGAATTGTCAAGAGGGAAGGTGATGTGGACAAAATGGGTTGGAAGCTATTTAACCATCGCTACAATGCTGGCAAAGGTATTTGGAAATTTGGCACCTAATTCAGACAGGATTTTGCGATCTAACCCAATTTGTTTTTTCTGAAGGGCGCCCATCAAGCGACTATAGGAGAGACCGAGTTTGCGGGCCGCGGCGTTGATGCGAATCTGCCACAAAGCGCGACGCTCTCGTTTTTTTACTCGCCGTGACGCAAAGGCAAATTGCCCCGCACGCATCTTGGCAACTTTGGCCAGTTTAATTTTAGATTTTCGCCCCCAGCGGTACCCTTTAGTATGTTTGAGAATACCCCGACGGCGCTTGGCGTGGAGAACGCCACCTTTGATACGAGTCATATGATTGAAGTATAATGCTAATCTACGAATGATATGCTGATCTACGAATATTCGAATTTACAAATTCGAATTCGTTGATTGGCATATTCGCAGATTCGAATAAAAATTATAGATTCGTATTGTATTTAATTCGGCATTGCAATCCGCATCACGCGGTTAACGGTGTCGCTCATCACGACATCAGATTTTTTATTGCGTCCTACTTTACCGGTTTCCCGAGTATTAAAATGATTCTGACCAGCCGTGCGTTTAATAATTTTGCCAGTCTTTGTTCGCTTAAACCGTTTAGCAATGGCTTGATTCGTCTTTAATTTCATAAAATACAGATTACACGGATTATTTAAGGATTACGCGGATTATAGTGGTATTGTAATCTGTGTAATCCTCACCTAATCTGCGAAATCTGTGTTAACTCTTCGCAATCAACGCCGTCACTTTATTACCATGACGCTCAATTTCTTCTTCTAACCGAACCGGAACAATACTAGTGACATCGTTTATAAAGGTTTTTACAATTTCTCGGGCTATTCCTAGTTGTTGCTGTTCACGTCCCTTTAAAATAATTTCAATTTTAACTTTATCGCCATCATTCAAAAATTTTACCGCCTGATTTTTACGAATCTCTAAATCATGGGCCCCAATACGTAGCGATAGTCGAATACCTTTAACTTCCACCACATGTTGGTGGGCTTTTTGGAGGCGGGCTTCTTTTTCAAGTTTATAACGAAATTGTCCAAAGTTAATAATCTTAGCAACAGGCGGATCCGATTTAGGGTTAATTTCTACTAAATCCATCCCTTGTTCACGCGCCATGGTAATGCCTTGGTTCACCGTCATCACTCCCACATTTTTTCCTTCAGCATCAAGCACCAAAACACGCGGCGCGGTAATAGCTTCGTTATAGCGGTAGATTTTTTTTGGTTCTTCTTTTTTTCGAACGCGGGATATGCGCATAACTTAGTCCTTAAAGTCTATAAAGTCTATAAAGTCTATAAAGTCTGACTTTGGACTTTACGGACTTTCGACTTTATGGACTTGGTGTGTGGAAGTGGCGAGAATTGAACTCGCGTCCAAGAGTCGAGGCCGTTATCGTCTACATACGTAGCACGCTTAGTAATTTAAACGGAAATCTTAAAGCGAGCGAAATAACTCCCGTCGAGCCAGTAGACTTTCGAATCAGGCTCGCTGGCACCAGACTGATTCTACACTCCGTGAGTGACACTGCGTTACGCTACAGAGTTTTACGTAAGCAATGCCTAGTGCCCCAAAAGGGCACCAGGAAGAGCTGTGGCGTTTACGCCATGGCCGGAGCCAGGGCAAAGCCATTCGCAAAATTGCGGACAGCCGCTACAGCCTTTTGATATAAGTTGGCACTTATATAGTTGCTCCGGTGATTAACGAGGCTGGAGCCGCCTCGGTATGCTCATAGCGACACGCGCTCCTGTCGAAACCGATCACTCCCAATTGAAAATTTCTAATTTTCAATTTCTAATTTTCAATCAATGTCCCAATGTTCAATTTTCATTGAAGCATTTGAAACATTAAAAATTATTTGAAAATTAAAAATTGTAAATTAGAAATTATGTAAGTAGGCTTAGGAAGTATTAATTCGTCGCAGTCCTCCTTAGCTCTCTCTGAACATCGCGTTTTTTTATTGCCTCTCTCTTATCGTACTGCTTCCGGCCGCGGGCTAAGGCAAATTCAAGTTTGATAAGGCGGTTCTTAGTATATACCTTAGTAGGCACGATTGTCAAGCCTTTTTCCTGGGTTTTTCCAATAAGATATTTGAGTTCCCGTTGTCGCAATAAGAGTTTCCGACTTCGGGTTGGATCATAGCCAGGGAGTTCGCCAGCAAAGGGGTAGGCACTAATATGGGCATTAATTAAGTAGGCTTCATTATTATGGAGCGTAACGTACGAACCACGCAAGTTCAAATGGCCTCCTTTAGCTGATTTTACTTCTTGACCAGATAATACCAAACCAGCCTCGAACGTTTCCAGGATTTCATAATCAAACCGCGCTTTACGATTGTCGGCAAGTGCAGTCATAGTGGGCTTATTGTAGCATAGTGGAGGGAAAAGACAATTGTGGTAGGGCGATTCCCCGCTTGGGCGGGGTAGGGGTGGGTGAGATCGCTCCGCCAATCGTTGGCCACGCAATGGGTTCACCCACCCCTACCCCGCCCAAGCGGGGATTTGCCAAATTGGATTCGAGACGACAAGTGCGTTTCCCTTTATTTTTCGTCCCCATTATGTTACACTGCTCCTACCACATTCTATGAATTTAAAGAAGATTATTTCCCTACATCCGTGCGTCGCGGCGGGTTTTGAATTATTAATTGGAGGGTTATTTTTGTGGTGGCTTCGTAATCTCACTTCCCCCCTGATTTTGGTACTCTGGATAGTACTGCGCGCAGTTATCGCCGCGGTATTTGTTTATGGTGCGGTGTATTACCCACCAACTATGCGGCGGTCGCAACATTATGGTACCTTGATAATTTTTTATATAGGATTACTGGGGTATTTATTATTTTTAGATTGGCCGCCGGCTTGGTATATTTTGGGGGGGAGTTTGGTAATTTTTCCCGCTGTAAGCTTTTGGCTCATCCCCAGTGAACCAAGTAGCCTTTCTTTTGTGCAAAAGCCCTTTCGACGCTGGTGTTTTTTAATGACTGTAATGAGTATCGCTGGATTCTGGAACGGATTAATAGCACTATTTACCTTTCAAATTATTACGTTGCACTACTGGTGGTTAGTGCTGGTGGTTAGTGCTTTCACTGCCGGGCTAGGTGGCTGGTGGTGGTTGGCATATGAATTGCCACGGGGACGGCGCTGGTGGTTATCGCTCGCAACCTTATTTTTTGTGATGAGTGAATTTACCCTGGGCCTTTTGTTGTGGCCGTTGGGATATTTTGGAAGTAGTTTGTTATTAACCTGGTGGTGGTATGTGTTATGGCTCATATTGCGTTTTTATAATTCACCCGAAGGAATTATCTGGCGCCGGCAAACTTACTTCTTAGCGGCTAATATAGTATTAACGATCATCTACCTTATATTTATTATCCGTTGGCATTGACAGACAACGATTTTTGTGCTATGATCAAACGTTTATAACTGGTAAAAATAGAATTTACGCGTTTAACGTTCATTGTCATTCCGACTGCGCCTTCGCGTAGCTCGCTTCGGCGGAGCGAGGCCGAAGTGGAGGAATCTCGCCAACGATACGACGAGATTTCTCGACTTCGCTCGAAATGACAGGGGCGGAGTTTACCCTGAGCGAGCGAAGCGAGTCGAACGGGCTCGAAATGACAACAAACGCGTAAATCCTATTCAAAGGACTTTACAAACTTTATAAACTTTACAGACTTTTGACTTTCACCCCATGTTTCCTCCCCATATACCACCACCAAGTTCCAGCCTGCGTTGGCACCGTCTAGGGCACCGCATTCAGATAATTATTTTTGCGACATTTTTTGGTTTGTTTGGAGGGGCAACCGGAGCGGCAATGCTGGTAGGGTGGGGGATGGTAGAATTTGGCACGCCCGTAAGTTGGATACCACTGCCGCGAGAAGTTACCACACACGATACGGTGCTTGATGACACCGTACGTTATAACGTCGCCGCGCAATTGTTTACCGTCTATCGTTCCTTAACACCATTTGGAGCGGAATCATTTTTATCGGCAGCCGATAAGGTTGGCACAGCAGTGTTGGTTAATGCCGATGGTTGGCTCGTTATGCCCGCTCTGGAGCGAGATACTATAAACAACGGGTGGCGGGTACTCGGTTCGGATGGGCACTTGTATACTATTGAACGCAATATTCCCGATTTATTTGCTCAGCTCGTATATATCCATCTGGTGCCATCATATAAAAGAGAAACAACCAGCACGCCATCGCAAGAACTGCGCCGGGCGGCACCGTTTGCCGATGAGCTTAATTTGTCTGATTCATTATTTGTGCATACTGCGGCGGGGTGGGTACCAACCCGTGTGCAAGCAATTACCACTCATAACCTCACCGTACCACATTTGGATAATGCGCCCGGAGTCATTTACCGTTTGAGTGATTCTTTTAACAGTGGGGACGTAGTGATAACGGCGGCTGGTGAGCTCGTTGGTTTTATAGAAAACAGTAATAGAATATTGCCGCTGTCTCAATTTGCCAACGCTTTAGCGCGCGTGGTAACCAGCGGAAATGTGCAGTACTCAACCCTGGGGGTGGAAGGTTGGTTTAGTGAAGAACAGCCAATTATTATTCATGATACTGAAGTCATGGGGTTTATGGTGAGTAAGACCCTGCATAAAAACACTGTGCTTCGGCGCGGTGATGTTATTCGCGAAATAAATGGGCAACCGGCCACGAATACTGCTCTACAAAGCGCACTGCAATCGTCCGACGTTCGTTTAACCGTGTGGCGCGCTGGTGCCATAATACAACTCTTGACACCGGTACTCCACTTATAAAATAGAATGTGCTATACTTAAGAATATGCTTGGGCTTTTGTTGAAACATAGTAAATTAATTATTATCTGGGGAATTATTTTTGCGGCGCTGGCCTTAGGCGTAAGCCTTGTTTTTCCGCGTTTTTATAGCGCCGAAAGTCAAGTGCTTATTATTTCTCGGGACAAAAGTGGGTTGGACCCCTTTACCCAAACCAAACTAGCCGAACAGGTAGGGGAAAATTTAACCCAGGTGCTGCAAACCGAAGATTTTTTTACTAAAGTAATTGAACAGGGAGGAACAAATTTCGATCGTACGCGTTGGACCAACCGTGAACCACGGGTAGTGCGCAAACAATGGCACCGCGATGTAGGCGCCGAAATGGTGTACGGCACCAGCTTACTCCGCCTTACGGCCTATGGCCCCACCCCAGTCGAAGCTACCAATTTAAGTACAGCTATTACCCAAACATTAGTTAGTCATGCCTGGGAATATATGGGCGGCGACCTATCCTTAAAAATCGTCAACACCCCCTTGGCCTCCCGTTGGCCCACGCGCCCCAATTTTTTACTTAATGTGGTAGGCGGGTTTGTGGTTGGGGCAGTGTTAGTAAGTGTGTGGTTGGTGCGATACAAACGACACGCCTTATGGAGTTAATCAAATTAATTAATCAATGTTTAAATAGTACTTCATATGTCTAAACCAGAGTATTCTTTTTTAGAGCAGTATGTTTTAACAGTTTTGGAAGAAAGTGGTTTTGGGCAATTATCCGAGGCCAATCGCCGTGTGTATTTGCCACAATTGGTGGCCGAAGCCGAGTACTATTTGGGTTTATATCTTATGCCCAAGCTAAGTACCGAAGGTGCCGATAAGTTTGCAGCCTTGGCAAATAGTGGAGAAACATCACCCGAGAAGTGGCAAAAATTTTGGCAAGAGGCTATTCCCAATTTTGACGCCGAGGTTAAAAATGTTCTTATAAAATTTGCCGATCGCGTGCGCAATATTTTAGCCAAATCAGGCGCCTAAGCTATGCCCGGAGTAGTACCAAGTTCAACTCAGAAGCCAGCCGAAACTCCCGCCGAACGGTATCAGCGGCTGCATAATTTGTATCTGCAACTTAATAATGAGCTAGCGACTTTAGAAAAAGAAGGCCACGGGCTAGTGGAAGAAATCCAAGCTGCTATTGATAAGGAAAAAATAGATCAGATTTTTCAATCCATCCATAAGAAAACTAATTAAACTATATGGCAGGAAAAAAACCAAAAGAAGCACCCGCTCCAATAGAGGGAGATTTTCACAGAGGCTTTTTGGAAAGCGCGGTTAGTGATATAGAAAGAGATGCTACTTTGGGAAATGTAGAGAGGAAATTCGATGAACTCAACGCTCGGATGCGTGATTTAAAAGAACATGGACAAAAAGTTGATGTAAAATTAAAAAATGCTGCCCAGACGGCAATGAAAGGAATGAGAAGAGGCGGTGGCTCTAAGGACAAACTAGAAAGGAAAGCGTGGGAACTTTTTGAAAAATTTGCGGCCTGGGAAGCAAAAATAGCCGAGGTTGAACAAACGGTAAGATCAGCATCTGCGGTAGAAAAACAAAAAGGGCCAGAGGGTGATGAAAGCAGACAAGCAGATCAAGCGATTGCCCGAAAACGTGTGCTTGATCGTGTTGAACTTGAGTACGCCAAACTGACGGGTGAAGATCATAAAAAAAGTCTGGCTGCCGAATTGAATGAATTGCGCCGTTTGGTACAAGATGCTAGCCAAGACCCGGCTGCTTATGAGGACATGGCAGCAGAAACTGCTAGAAAAATCGTAGACTTACTCTACAAAGAAACTAGAGGTAGTACATTTACCCCAGCCAGCACCTTTGACGAAGCTAAAAAATATTCGGCGGCTTTGGAAAAATTATCTACGGAGGCAGGAGCAGGAAAAATACAACCAAAAGATCTTAAGTACGTCAACATACTCCTTAAAGCAGACAAAGTAGCAGAATTCAGCGAGCGACTTAAAGGATTTTTAGAAAGACACACCTTAGTGGCGGAATTTCAAAGTGTACTGGCAGCTATGCCTGATGCAGCTGGTGAAAAACAAAAAGGGCCAGCTGATATTTTGGTAGAAAAATTATCCGGAGGTGAAAAAAACCAGGCACTGAGCGCAGAGAGAGACCGGGTTGCTCAATTACTACAGCAAGCTGGGGGAAGGGACAGATTGTCAGTATTATTAAGAAGAGATTTTAATCGCCTAGGAGAAAAATTAACTGCGGTTGAAGGTGCGCAACCCGATGCAATGAAGACGGCGGTGGAAAAATATCTGGAGGCTATTGGTGCTTTTGAAAGACGAGTTCCTCGAACGCAGGAAATTATAAGACTTGGTGATGAAAGAAAACAGCTAAAAGCAGAGCAAGCGGCCGCCCGACAACGTATGCTTGATCGCGTTGAAGCCGAATACGCGAAACTTACCTATAACAAGCCTAGCGTCGCTGTTCATAAAAATGATTTGGTTACCGAATTGAATGAATTGCGGCGTTTGGTACAAGATGCTAACCAGGACCCGGCTGCTTATGAGGCCATGGCAGCAGACACTCTTAACACAATTGCTAGGTTAATTGTCATAGAAAACGAACCAGTGCTAAAATCATTCGAGCAAATCCGCCAAGAAAAAGGCACTCTTTTGGTGGTGGCGCTAGAAGCATTAACTGCCTTGGACGGAAAAGTTAAAGGCCCCGCAGTCCAAAATCGGAAAACTAAATTGGAGGAGGGGAACAAGCTTTTAGCCGAACTTAAAAGTGGTGATTTAACGAAGCAAAAAACCGCTGTTGATAAAATTGATCAATTTATTAGCGGTCTTGCTTTTGCGGTTGATACAACCCTAACTACCGCTATAATTGGCGCCGAAGCCGCTACTCGCACTATTGACCTCGATAAGGTTACTGTTGAAGCCCCCAAAGAAAAGGCACGCTTAGGCACCAAGAAAAATTTGGATGGTACTAGTATGGAGTTAGCAGTAGAGACCGTGGCATGGGTGAATGAGATGTTTGCCAATTTAAATAAAATTACTGGAATTTTGAAACGTAAAAAGTTAGATAAAGACCTAGCTATAACAGCCCCAATCCAAACGGTTTTGGAAGAAATAAAATTACTACGTGGTATGTATGGTGGCAAGAGAGACGACGAAGAAACAAAGGAATGGAAGTTGCGCCCGCATAAACCTGGCATGCGTGGGTATGATCGGTTTAAAACTCTCAACAAAGAAGCATATACTGAACATGATTTTAATCAGCAATTAGAAATTTGTGTTACTGCTGTCGAGCGGTTTAAACAGGAATTGCTTGCTGCCAACAAATTACAACCCGATGATTTAATTGCTCGCCCCAAAAAGGAGCAATTACCGCTTGCTGATGCATTTCCAGCCATTCAACCCGGGGAAGTAGCCAAAGCTCGAAGTTATGCGCAGGTTTTGGTGGAGCATGTTACGGCCACCGACAAGGCTGTAGCAGAGGATAGATATTACGAAGGCAAAATTAGAAAGTTGAATGGTTTAGCAAGAAAAATTAAAACCCCAGAAGAAGTCGCAAGATTTAATGAATGTTTGCAAGAAACAGCGGAATTTTTTAATAATGATCTGTCAAAACGTGGAAAAGGCGAAATTGCCTTCTCTGTGCTTGCTACGCGCGCTGCCCAAATAGAAGGGGAAATTGCAGGGGAGTGGGCAGCTAAGAGAAAATTAGTCAAACGTAAAGAAGTTAAAAAGAGTGATATACAATTACTGTCCGTTACTGAAGCGCGACAATACATTGACAAAGCGAAGCGAGGGGAGTATGTAAGTCTGCCTGGGGCACAAGAGGGTGATCTTATTTCCCCTACTCATACCTTTGTAGATGAAGACGATGAAATTTTAGTTGGCGCCTATTGGCAGGCGCGGGAGCAAGGTAACAGCCATCGGGAAGCTTTGGAGTACCGCCGGGCCATGGCAGAACTTTTGGAACAGAAATTAGAAACAGACAAAGCAGCTCAGCCGGAAATTTTTGCCGGCTTTACCGAAGCCACCGACGAGGAAGAAGCCGGTTTTTATTTTAGTGAGTTATATAGTCATCTTAGTACAAAATTGTCAGTTGATGATCAGAGAGCTAACGAGAAGTATTTCCGCGACACGTTTGCTCCACTGGCCTTAAAGAATCTTGGTGAATTCAATGTTCGATTTCAAAAGGCATTGCTTCGGTTTAAAGTTAATTTTTCCGATTTAACAGTTGGTATTGAAAAGCGTAGACAATCCTTCAAACGTCATCAAGAAGCCAAACGCATTGCTCCGGGTGAAACCAGTACATTTACCCCAGCCAGCACCTTTGACGAAGCTAAAAAATATTCGGCGGCTTTGGAAAAATTATCTACGGAGGCAGGAGCAGGAAAAATACAACCAAAAGATCTTAAGTACGTCAACATACTCCTTAAAGCAGACAAAGTAGCAGAATTCAGCGAGCGACTTAAAGGATTTTTAGAAAGACACACCTTAGTGGCGGAATTTCAAAGTGTACTGGCAGCTATGCCTGATGCAGCTGGTGAACCAAAACCTCCTAAAAAAGAGCCAAAACCGGCCGCTGAAGCTCTTAAAGAAACAGTTAAAAAAGTAGTAAAAAAGATAAACAAAAAGGAGGGAAGAATTGACATTGGAAAAAGGTCAGTGGAAATGCACGGTACAAGCGGCAAGGCCAAAATAGAAAAGTCAGACACAGAATTGACAGTAACACTGGGTAAGCAGCACACGTTTAGGCTCTACAATGATGGCGACGATTTAAAGTATGAGTATGAAATTGTTGGCCACCCCGATCAAAGCGTTACCGCTGAACCAGTGGTGAGTGAGGAGGCCTTGGTGGCAGCGTTGGAAGCATTTAAAACAGCGGCCGAAGCAGCTGTTGAAGCAGCGGGAGCCGGGGATAGAGAAAAAACAAAACGAATGAGGGATCAATATGATGGAGTAAATAAGAAAAAGACCGCCTTGTGGAAAAAGATAAACACTCACCCCAGGGACGCTGAACTGCAAGTAGAATTTCGAGGTGAGATGGAAGCAGTGAGAGACAGCTTACAGGTGGGGCAGCAAAAGCTAAAAGAAAATGACGAAGCCGCTTTAGGCACACACCTTGCGCAAACAGAAAAATTAATCGTTGCACTGGAGGCCGCCGTGGATAAAAAAATTGGGGAGTTAACAGCCGGAAGCGTACCACCTGCCCCTCGCAGTGGGGGTGAACCCAGGCCGCCGGTGGACGTGCCACCAGCCGATGCAGACGAAGTTGACGCTCCAGAGCGCCGCAAGAAAATAGCAGTTGATATTCCCGAGCCGCTTATTCGTGAGTTAATTGCTGGCAAACAGGAAGTGCGGAACGTAATAATGCACATTCTGAATGACGAAGAATTTGCTGGCCTAAAGTTGTGCGAGGAATTGTTTGATGAGATGCCGGCAGAACTTGAGGCGCAGCTGCAAGCCATACTCGACGAAAAGGGCTATACCATGGAGCAGTTTCTTGAATTCTGGAAAGATGAACTCGCTCCAGGAATGTTTAACCTTATTAAAGATCGAGTAAACGCCGAGGCGCGCAAACAAGCAGTAGAGAAAGTAGGCTTGTTTGAAAAATTTTCTTTGCAAGCCAAACCAATTGCTAAAAAAGTTGCTGTGGTTGCCGGAGTGGCCGCCTTAGCAGCCACGGGCGTGGGTGCCGTGTTTGGTGCTGCCGCCGCCATTGGGGCCGGCATGGGTGCCAGCGGTTTAATTGGTCGTTGGCTTAAAAAGCGCGCCGATAAACGCCATGCCGAAGGGAATTTTAGCGAAGACGAACTGGCCGCACAGGAAAAAATGGAAGAAAAAGTACAACAAAAATTAAGAGATGAAGTTGCCGGGTCGCTTATTCGTGAGCTTACTTCCGGGTCAAATTTATCTCTTACGATTAGCCAAAGTATTCGCGAAGCCTCCGTGGGGAGTGGCGATGTGAACCAAATGTTATTCCGCGAAGTGGCCCGCCAGCAGGTGGCGGAATTGCGGGCAAAGGGTAAAATAGACGAGGCCGATGCCCAGCAAATGCAGTATACAATTGAGCGGGTGGTACACCTGCGCGAAACTGATCCGGAACTCAAGCGCTTAATTGCCCAAGCAGAAAAATGCCCAGCGGCAATTAAGATTCTTCGGTTATTTCAAGAGGCTAGAAGTGGCCAATTATATGCTACCCAAAAGTTGGAGGACACTCGACTGGTTGGCTTTTTGAAAGATAAACTTGGTTACGCCGCTCCTATTCTGGTGGGGGCAACGGTGGGCGTGGCCTATACCAACATTGGTACCGCCGCTCGCGTTGCCATGGGCGCCGTTGGTTTTGGAACCACTGGTTTTGCTATTGGAGAAAGTTTGGATCGCCGGGCGCAACAACAAGAGCTGGATAAAGCCCTTAAAGAAATTAGTGTCGCCGTGAGCGAAGCTACCAACGAATATGTCAGTCGCCGTCCACCGCGCCCTATGGATGAAGCTGAACAATTGGCATTGAAGCACAATTTGTTCCGTTTGAAAGGGCATTTGGAAATACTAGATGAAATGCGACAACAAGCCGGGAGATCGGGTAAAAAGTTACCCGAGACCTTAGAAGAAACGAAAGCCAAAGGTGTTGTTCGCGAGGGCGATCGCTTGCTTAAAGAAATACGCCAAGCAGAAGACTTGCTCGAAGACCTGGCTGCCGAACGCCGGCAAACAGCCGCCGCCGCGCAGGAAGATTTAAAAAAGATTTCCAAAAAAGTTGGTACCTGGCGCCGTTGGGTTGGCTTGGGGGTAGGTGTAGTAGCCGGGGCCGGGTTAGGGTGGTTAACCGGTACGCTCGCCGAGCACCGCCAACTGGAAGCTAAATATGAACATGACCTAGACAGTATTCTCAATCGTTCCGGGCTCCCGGCGGGGGCCAAAGAGCAGCTCCTTTCCAAGTGGTCTACTCACGGCCCAGTGACGGAAGTAAAAGATTTAAATTTAGATGAATTAAAACAAGTAATGTCCCACCTCACCAAAGGTAAAGGTGGCCAGGTTGACGGACAGTGGTTAGCCGGGCAATTAAAAGCCGCTGGAGTTGTTCGAGCCCCTGCTCCGGACACTGTGCCTATTGCCCCGATCGCCCCCGAAATAAGGGCAGCCTATAATCCAAACGATTTCCTACAGGAGAACAAAATTAACCTCAATGGTCCGGAAGCCGCTGCTTTAAGTAAACTCTTGCAGGATCATCCGGAGCTCAATAACAAAGTATCGCTCGGGCGCATTATTAACGCCAGTGAATTTGGTAGTAGTAAACCATCGCATTATCACGAACTGTTCCAAGCGCATCCGGCGAAAGATCACATTTTTAGCAGCAGTGTGGACACCGCACCAGAAGCCGGGCGCGAGCTTAAGATGGCTGTGGTAGAAGAACTAGCCCAGAAAGACCCAGCCCAAGCCGCCGCCGAATTGGCCAAACAAGCCAAAAATTATGGCCCGGGGTTTGCCAAAATTTTGGGTGTAACTGGTAATTATGAAGATTCTAAAAGTTATCTCGGTGTAGCACAGCGCCTAGCTGCTGATGCCGCCAAACCCATGCTGCAGCGTGATCCAACACTCCTTGCCCAACTTGGTCGGGCACTGCGTGGCGTGGAACAAATTAGCGAAAACAAAGCTAACTTGGTTGGCGCGGACCATGATTTTCGGTTAGGATCCGGTGGCCGCTACTGGGGTTTAGACAACGGCAAGCCAGTATTAGGAGCTGGTGGTGTAGGCAAAGTAGTAGAAATACATGAAGTAAAAATTACTCCAGATCAACCAGCAGTAGCACAACCAACTCAGAACGTGTGGCGAGAAGTTGAACGCGCCAGCGCTCGCGACGCTGCTGGGCACAGTTACACGGCATATTTCTCAAATAATGGGGAAGTTGTTTTTGCGGACCAAACCGCCCATATTGTATACAACGGTACCGGTGTGCCCATTGGGCACGAAGTAGACGGTAAAATTTCTTTGGCCGATGCTGACCAGATAAAAGTAAAGAATGTTGGACCAATTAAAATTCCCGGTGGTCACTGGCCTATTAATTTCCGAGAGGAAAGCGTTGATGAGAACGGGGCTTTAAGAATTAGAACCAAGGCAGTGGACATTAACTCAATGCCCCCGCCCAGCAGAGGCAGTGGCGGTGGCGGCGGAGCAGCACGATTGCTTGATCCATTTAGACAAAAGACTCCCGGTGAGCCACTTGTTAAATTGAAAGTGAATCCGTTTGAAGGGCCTGTCGCCAAGGGTGGTGGCGCTGGAGCAGTAGTTGAGCCAACTCCAAAAGCACCAACCGTTGACCGTGGTTTTGTGAGTGCCTTTGGTGATGAAAAGGTGCCACCAAAAGTTACTACTGGTAAAACTCTCCAAAGCTTTAGCGCCGAAACTGGAAAAGGAACAGTAACCGCGCCAAAGGTAGAACAGATAGTAACTACCACGGGAGCTGGCAGAGAAACAATAGCAGGGGCTAAAATTTTTACGGATGCTGGTTTGCAACCAGAAGTTGCGCAACAGGCATTCCAAAGAATGGCTGTTGGTTTGGAACAAAAAATAAATTCAATTGATTTTTCCCAAGCAGCCAGATATAACGGACATATGGAATTAACCCAGAAACTTCATGAAATGCAAGCTCACCTGGCAAAACTGCAGACGGGCGCAGAAACCGTGAAGCCGCAGGATACTACTTTAGTGGCAGCAATAAGAGATTTTCAGGTCAGTAATGGTGCTAATGTAGACAACGGAATTAAAGCCTTGCTAGCCCAAGCTCAGGATGGTGAGCAAAGAAAAGAATGGGAATTATTGTTGTCTTCACACAACCCACAAAGTGAACCAGTAGTGGCGAATGGCGGGCATACGGTTTTAGTTTGGAAAGAAGACCTGAACAAATATCAGGCTGCTTTTACGCCTAATATGCGCTATGAAGTTGACCTTATCGCGCGGGAAGTGCAGC
>JAHFHX010000002.1:0-1842 GCA_023246655.1 Candidatus Magasanikiibacteriota bacterium | reverse complement strand
TTACTTTTTAACTCCAGGTAGTGTTGAAATAGTAACTAATTAGTATTGCTTAAAGGTTAAAGTATACTAAAAAAGCGCTTATATAAGCGCTTTTTTGGTTTTTTTGGCCAGGGGACCTTGACAAAGGCATTAAAGTATGCTATACTGTTCTATTACAAGATCAGAAACTTGCACCAGGGTTTGAGAGAGACCAGGGCGCAAGTGCCATTAAAGGCATGCTGACGTTCTTAGAACTCTCTCATTATATAGGGAGTTTTTTAATGAACATAAGCTTTTAGACTATAGACCTATTAAGTACCTAATAGACCTATAGTCTGGAAGCTACGAGAATAACAGCTCTTTACAATAGTATATTAAGTTGTGAACTACAGGGAAGATGCGCTCGTTCCACACGCCAATAGAGCGGTAACGTTTAGTTACTACTTTGCTTGTGTGTGGTAACGGGTCCGTCAAACCCCGTCCACCGCCAGGTCATTTCGACCTGTGTCCCCCCCTCAAGGAGGCCTCCCATGTACGCATCCCTGATCCGCGCTTTCACCGGCCCCGGCAAGCTCACGCAGGACGCCGCCACCACCGCCGTGGACGCCCTCTACGCGTCCCCCCCCGTCGACCGCGCCGCCCTCGAGCAGTTCGTCGTCGACGCCGGCGTCGCCCCGGCCAACCTGGACGCGGTGGCGGACGAGGTCGAGGCGCACCTGCCCGGCCTCCGCCGGTGCAAGGTGATGAGCGACCGGCTCGCCAGCAACGCCAGCCGCATCGGCCACGCCGAGAACAACATCGCGGACCTGGTCGGCCGCGTCACCTCGGCGGCCAGCCGCGGCGGCTGGGCGCTCATCCTGTCGCTCCTCGCCCTCATCGCCGTCGGCGCCACCGCCTTCGTCGGCAAGAGCACCGCCGACAACATCGTGGCGATGGTCAACACCGAGAGCACGGCCCGCAAGGCGGCCGACGAGACCGAGGCCAAGGCGCGCAAGGCCGCGGACGACACCGAGAGCACGGCCCGCAAGGCGGCCGACGAGACCGAGGCCAAGGCGCGCAAGGCCGCGGACGACACCACCAGCCTGGTGGTCGACACCCACACCGGGCGCCTCGACGGCATCGACGCCGAGCTCAAGGGCATCAAGTGGCGCGCCTTCAACGGCGACAACGACAAGTCGCTCGCCGCGCGCCTGCAGGCCCTCGAGGACGCCTGCAACAAGACCGCCCCGGCCGCCGAGTAGTTCCACAACCTGCCCTCTCACACGGGCGCTGCATAACTCGATCCACGAGGCCCGAGTATAGCACAAAGTGTGAGTTGGGGACGAGGTCAATGAGACTTTTCAGCTTACGGCAAACCCCCGTCCTCTCCCCAATTATCTTTCTTTACCACACAGTAAGGAGAGATTGAGGAGAAAAAAAGTGTTCTTTACAAACGACAAAAAATAAATGGAACATACCAGCGTCTAGCCGGCTGAGGACGGATCTCACGATGGTAAGGTGAGATGAACAGAAAGGACTAGAATAGGTCCTTTTTTTAGTTCTATCTCACCTCCCCCTGTCATTCTGAGTGAAACGAAGAATCTTACTTTTACGCCTCAATCACCCGCCAGTGATCGTCGCATAAGCGGAAGATCCTTCGCTCCGCTCAGGATGACAGAGAAAGTTTTATCCCCGCGTCCCACCGGGCTCGCGAATGCCCGGTCAACCCGTTACGGAGGTCCCATGTCCACGAACCGCTCCCCCCTCTGCCTCGGAAAGGCCGCCATGTTGGCGGCAGCTTTGCTGGTGAGCTTCACCAGCGTCTCGAGCGCCGCCCCGGCGAAGCGGCGGCCGGCTTTCGGGCCCGACTGCTGCTGGTGCCAG
>JAHFHX010000011.1 GCA_023246655.1 Candidatus Magasanikiibacteriota bacterium | reverse complement strand
GAATTGCTTGAACGTTTTCAGCCCGACACCGTTTTGAACGCAGCCGGTGTTCGCGGTGTACCAAATGTTGATTGGTGCGAAACGCATCAAATGGAAACTATTGAAGGTAACACCATGCTCCCTGTGTATATTGCGGAAGCTTGCCAAGAAAAAAAGATATATCTGCTCCATGTTGGATCCGGATGTATTTTTTACGGAGCATCCCCTGATCCTAAGGGTTGGCGCGAGAGCGACTACGCTAACCCCTCGGCAGTATATTCGCGTGCTAAGTACGCTGCAGATCTGGTGCTCTCCACCCTCCCAAACGTTGGTATCGCCCGCATCCGTATGCCTATCGATTATTTTCCTTCCGCCACCAATTTAATTGATAAATTGGCAACTTATCCAAAAGTGATTGATGTGGAAAATAGTGTTACCATTATGGAAGATATGGTCCAAGTTTTTTGGGCTCTTTTAGAGAAAAAAGCCAGCGGTATCTTTCATGTTACCAACCCAGGCACGGTTAAACACCGGGAGATTATGCGTTTATACGAAGAATTAGTTGATCCGCATCACAAAAATGAATGGATTAGTAATGATGATTTGGTGAAACAAGGGTTGGCCGTAAAAGGACGCTCCAATAATTTTTTGCAGTCCGATAATTTAGCCAAATTGAATATCACCATGCGGCCGGTAAAAGAGGCATTGCGTGATACGATGGAGAAGTACGCAACACAGAAATCGAGAAACTAAGAAATTAGGAAATTATGTCACAAGATTATTATACCGAGCAACGACCGTGGGGGCAGTTTAAAATTTTATTTGATACACCGACTTTTAAAGTAAAGGAGATGACCATTCGTCCTGGGCAACGTTTGAGTTATCAGTTGCACCATAAACGCGCTGAGCACTGTTTTGTACTGGTAGGTGTTGGCGTGGTAACACTTGATGGTCGCGAAATAATTGTGAATCCTGGACAAAGTGTTGACGTTCCTGTTGAAAGCAAACATCGAGTCGCCAATCGTGGCATAATTGACCTGGTTTATATTGAAATTCAAACCGGAACGTATTTTGGAGAGGATGATATTATTCGATTTGAGGATGACTACAGTCGTGTTTCATAGCATATGGACCTCTCCATCATCACTGTCACCTGGAATTCAGCTGAACTCATTGATAAACAATTGAGCTCAGTTCAGGCTGGTTGCAAAAATATTTCGTATGAACAATTCATAGTAGATAATGGCTCAACCGATGCTACGCTTAATTTGGTTAAAAAGGATTTTCCTTCAGCGCATCTCATTACCATGACCAAAAACGCTGGTTTTGGAGCAGCCAATAATGAAGCGGCAAAACAGGCGCAAGGAGCATTTTTGCTCTTTTTGAACCCGGATATGCACGTGGAGGAGGGTAGTTTGGATACAATGGTTGCCTGGATGAAACAGCACCCAGATGTAGGGCTCGCTAGTTGTAAATTGGTAGATGAACAGGGTAAACTCAACGAAGACGCCAAGCCGCGCCGCCTGCCGGGGCTGTTGGACCAGCTGGCAATTGAACTTAAGATTCCACATTTCTTCCCAGGCATATTGAACAATTATTTATATTCTAATTTCGATGCCGACAACGAGCAAGAAGTTGATTCCGTGCGCGGCTCTTTTATGTTGATGCGCCGCGAGGTGTATGAGAAACTTGGTTGGGCGTTTGATCCACGTTATTTTATTTGGTTTGAAGACGTTGATACGTGTCGTGAAGTTAAACGTTTAGGTTTTAAAGTAATGCATACGCCCATTATCACCTGTGTGGATTATGTGGGCCAAAGTTTTAAAAAACGGACGACACTGTGGAAACAAAAAGCCTTTACCAACAGCATGTTGACATATTTTAAAAAATGGGAGCCATGGTATGTGTGGATATGGATTGCACTAGCGCGGCCGATTGGCATTGTCTTGGCATGGACCAACGACCAAATTCAGAAACATTAATTTATGAAATTAGTTGTACAACTAATCTCCTGGAATGGCGCGCGCTACGTCCCCCATCTTTTTGAATCTCTTCGCAAACAAACCTATAAACAGTGGGAGCTTCTTATTGTAGATAATCAATCCACCGATGGTATGGTGGAAGCAATACAAAAAGAGTTGGTTGATTTTCCTGTACCTGCTCGAACCATTGTTAACGAAACCAATAAAGGATTTGCTCCGGCACACAACCAAGCACTCAAAGAATCAACTAGTGAGTATGTACTATTGCTTAATCAAGATATGTACCTGATGCCGGATTGTTTAGAAAAGATGGCCCAGTTTCTTGATGAACATAGCACTATCGCCGCAGTATCGCCACGGTTAATGCGCTGGGATTTTAACAAAATAGGGGAAGGGCTAGAAAAAAGTTTCAGTAATAATATTGACGCGCTAGGATTAAAAATATTTCGAAACCGTCGAGTAATTGAGCAATGCACCCAACAGAAATGGGATGAGGTCAAGCAATCTCTCAAGTGTCATCCCGAGGAGCGAGGAACGAGTGACGTGGGGATCCCCCTGCTTAAGAACTCAGTGGATTGGGGGATTGCTTCGTCACTCGCCGCGAGTCTCATTCCTCGCAATGACACGAGTGCGCTCGCTGTCTTCGGTGTCTCTGGCGCCTTCCCCATGTATCGTCGAACCGCCCTCAACAACGTTGCTTTTGCTGATGGGACATTTTTGGATGAATCCTATTTTATGTACAAGGAAGATGTTGATTTGGCCTATCGTTTGCAAAGCGCGGGTTTTAGAGCTGCTGTCTTACTCAATACCGTTGCGTATCACGATCGCACCGGCGCCGGCCCCAAAGAAACAAATGATTGGGCAGCAGCCAAAAACAAACCAAGCCACAATAAAGTAGTCCGCTATCACAGCTACAAAAATCATCTCGCCACGCTCTATAAAAATGAATATGAGCAGAATTTTATCCTTGATTTCCCTTGGATTGTGTGGTATGAGTTAAAAAAGTTTGGCTATTTTTTGCTATTTGATAGAAGCGTGCTCAGGGGGTTTAGGGAGCTGTGGAAGCATAGAAGAGAATTGAAGATAAAAAGAAGAAATATTAAAAAGCTAAGAAAAGTGAATTGGCAGGAAATAAGGCGATGGTTCTAAGTGTCATTGCGAGGAGGAGTCCCGAGTACTCGGGACAACAACGTGGCAATCCCCTTGTTTTCAGAATTAGCTCTATTATGTACGATATTAATATCGTTATCGTCAATTACAAAATGAAAGAGCACATTGATAAGTGCTTTGCTTCTTTGTTTGCTGATATTAAAAATTCTGATCTCAATATCAATATTGTGGTAGTGGATAATGCTTCCCACGATGGCACCAGGCAACTTTTGCAAGAAAAATATCCGTCGGTAAAATATATTCAATTGTCGGAGAACGGCGGCTTTGGCAAAGCACAGAACGTTGGTATAAAATCGGCTGAGGCACGATATTATTTTCCACTTAACCCTGATACGTATTTTTATCCCGGAGAGCATATCGTGAAGAAAATGTTTAATTTTATGGAGCGACATCCAAAAGTGGGTATGATTGGCCCCAAGATTTTATATCCTGATGAATCTCTCCAATATTCTTGTTATCGTTTTCCCACCCTCTCGCATCCATTGGTGAGTCGTGGTAACTTTGGCAATAAGGGTTGGGGCAAGCGTCTCCACGAGGCGGCGCTGATGAAAGATTTTAACCATAACGAAACACGTCCCGTGGATTGGATTATGGGGTCAGCTATGTTTGTGAGGGGAATTGCAATGAAACAAGTAGGAGTGTTTGACGAGCGTTTTTGGATGTACTATGAAGATAGTGATTGGTGCCGTCGCATGTGGGAAGCAGGCTGGCCGGTTTATTATGTCCATGATATAGTATTGCAACATTTACATGGTCGGGGATCAGCCAAAGTTCCGGGTATTTTTAAAGCTTTATTAAAAAATAAGTTAGCCCGTGTTCATCTTATGAGCTGGTTTAAATATATGTGGAAGTGGCGCGGTAACCACAAATATTACTCCCATGCTTCCTAAAATCGCCATCATCTACCTTTCGTTTCATTGCGAGCCCTATATTGATGATGTAATTTCGGCATTGAAAAAAATGACCTACCCCAAGGAGCGGGTAGAATTTATTATTGTAGATAATCCGCATCCCGAGCATAGTTCATCAATTCGTTTCATTACTGAGACGGTAATGCCTCTCTCCGGTAACGAGATTCCACACGTCACGCTGTTGCCGCAAGAGAAAAATTTGGGGTTTGCCGGTGGCAATAATGTGGGGATTCGCTGGGCACTGGAACACGATTTTGATTATGTCTATTTCCACAATAACGACGGTTTTATGGCTGCTAATTGCTTGGAGCCAATTGTGGCGGCAATGGAAGAGGACAGAACAATTGGCGCCGCGCAATCACTGATGCTTCTATATCCCGAGGCGAATCTTATTAATACGTCCGGTAACTCGCTCCATTATTTGATGATTGGATATTGCAACAATTTTCGCGAGCCAAAGGATAGGGTCACCATGGCATTAGTCACGGATACAGGGTATGCCAGTGGGGCAGCCATGCTACTGCGAGCGGATTTATTAAAAAAATATGGCGAGTGGGATGCCGATTTTTGGTTGTATCATGAAGATATTGAGTATTCGCTCCGGCTTAAATCCGTTGGCTATCGTGTGGTGGTAGCGCGCGATTCTATTTTTTATCATAAATATAGTTTTAGCCGCAATACGGAAAAGTTTTATTACATTGAGCGCAACCGTTTTGGCGTCATGCTCATGTTTTTTAAATGGCCGACCCTCATTTTATTTGTCCCCATTGCGCTTGCGCTTGAGCTTGGTATGCTGCTCTTTGCTTGGCAAGGCGGCTGGCTCTCGGCCAAACTAAATGCTTATAGATATTGGCTACGTTTGGAACACTGGAGATTGTGGCTTGGCAAACGGCATAAAATTCAAAAACTACGCACCATCGGCGACCGCAAACTCTTAGCTAACGCCGTCAGCGAGGTTCATTTTGAAGAAAAAAGTATCAACAGCCCCCTGCTTCGCTACATCGGTAACCCGCTGATGGCGGCGTATTGGTGGGTGATACGTCATCTTATACTATGGTAGTTCTATGACCCGAATTAAAAAAGCTATTCTCACTGGTGGCGGGCGAGCCACGCGGCTGCGGCCGATTACCTCCACCATCAACAAACATTTGGTTCCTTTGGCCAACAAGCCCATGATTTTTCATGCCATTGAGCGGGTGGTGGAGGCTGGCATTGAAGAAATTTATATCAACGTGAACCCAGAAGAAAACCAACTCCAGAAATACGTGGGCGACGGTGGTCACTGGGGTGTAAAAATTACTTATTACGTGCAAGAGGGCGGACCGCAGGGAGTGGCACACGTGGTAAAGTGCGCGGAACGTTTTATTGGCGATGATCCATTTTTATTTTACTTATCAGATAACGTTATCAGTCAGAGTTTACAGCCGTTTGTAGACGCCTTTCATGCTTCGAGTGACCATTGCCGATTAGCGTTTACGCCCGTACCCGACCCAGAGCGCTCCGGGGTGCCGCGCTTTGATAGTGCTGGGAAGCTTTTGGAAATTATTGAAAAGCCGGCACAACCGCCCTGCAACCTTATTATGACCGGCATCATGCTCTATGGACCAAAAGTTTTTTTTGAAGCCTATCGCCACTTAAATAAAAGCGCCCGTGGCGAGTACGAAATTTCCGCGGTTAATACCTATTTATTACAGCATGGCTATCGCGTGGGGCATGAAGAAATTGGTTGGTGGCGCGACACCGGGTTGGCGCCGGATTTATTATCGGCTAACACCTTTTTGCTTGATGCCAAACCAGCCTCGGAATTTATTGTGGAAAGTAATATTCCCTCTGGCGCCACCCTTACGGACCGGGTAGCGCTTGGTGTGGGCACTACCGTGACGCCGGATGTTATTATCCACGGCCCTGCAATTATTGGGCCCAATTGTACCCTGGAGCATTGCACGATTGGTCCGTACGTCACGGTGGGGAACGGCACTACTATTAAACATGCCACTATTACCAACTCAATTATTTTTTCTAACTGTTTAATTGATTCACCTATTCATATTACCGATAGCCTTATTGGTGAGAGTGTAGTAGTGAAGCAAGAGCCGGCGCGGACCAAGCACCGGATTATTGTTGGCGACCATACGCATATTACTCATTAATTGTTTCTATGTCTGAGCGGTCATCCAAACCAGAATCACCAATTGGCACCTATCGTGTTGACGTTATTTCTATTCCGGAAGAATGTGATTGGGTGCAAAAACTCCCAATTGAAATCCAATATATTTTTAAAAAATTTCCTGATTACACAGAACGCATCCGAACAATTCTTAAGAATGGTAAAGCAATTGGCGTTCGCACAATTCTTAAAACTCCCGAAAATATTTTGCGAGCAGTGCATACGGTGAGTGCTCATAGCCAACACAATTATATTATTACGTGGCTCCCCAAGCTTTTGCGCAATAAGCATTATCCGGTCGTTACGGAGGCCGATCAGGCGCGAGCCAGAGAGGCTGGAGAAAACCTAAGTGAAGCAATTGAAACAATCGTGCGGGATCGCCTTAGATTTAAGCGGTTGGTGCTGATTGATGAAGAGAACATTGGGATTTTGCCTGAGGAACAGCGTTTGATGACGGAACTCTCGGAAATAATTTATCCGCTCCAGGTAGACTATGCTGTGTTTAGAGTCATTGCCGATAATGCTCACGAGCGCACTGAAACCGCACAATCAATTATCAAAGCACTTCTAATCGTTGGCCCAATCGCCCATATTTTGGAAAAATTTGCTTCAGGTATTGGCAAAGTGTTCGCCGCTTCAGCAGATGATCTTTTAGGTGAGTCAGCAGAGCTTATGGCCTTAAGAGGCTCCGGCTTTAGTTGGCGTGAACTTATTAAACGTTCGCGCATTCTTATTCCTGTATTTGCCTTAGCTACCTGGGGTGCTTTTTCGGTGGAGAGTTTGCTTGAAGATGGGCATATTATATGGGGAGGCATCGTATTTGGAATCTCAGCGGTAGCTTTGTCTTTAACAACGGCCGTTCAGTCGTTGTTTATGTATCGAAAGAATTTACGCCGCTTAATTCTGGAACAAAAAGAAACTAATATTGATACTTCATGGAAAGTTACCAAAGCAGCCTTACTTCAAGATTTTACTAATCCTGCTCGGTTAGGATTATTTTTAGGTGCCGCGATGGCGCCACTCATGGGTATTCTGGGATCATTCTTACATCTTATGCACAATGGTTGGGTCTTAGCAGCGATCGGATCAACTGAGTCAATTGTAGCTGGTCTTACGGTGATTGGTTCAAGTCGAATTAATGAATGGCGATTTAAGCGACGGCTCATAAAATTACTGAATAATTAAAATGAAGCCATAAGTAGCAAAAAAGAAGGTACAGAACCTTCTCTTTTTATTCTATTTAATAATCCGCCAGTCGGGGTGACAGGACTTGAACCTGCGACCTCATGCACCCCATGCATGCGTTCTAGCCAACTGAACTACACCCCGACCAGAAGATTATTGATTTTTTAAGCATGAATTCTACTTAATGAATGAGCCTCAGCCAAAGGCTAATCTGCCTTGAGTGGAAACTTCGCTACAGCCCGGTGAACTTCTCTAGGTTATCATACTTTTTAAGACTATTCAAGTCCAAGATTTTATAGTATACTAAAGGCGTAACACTCTTAATTTAGAGTTATGTTAAGTATTACACCATATTTTAAAGAAGCTATTAGAAAGCACGCTTCCGATTTGCATTTAGTTGGTGGTGAAATTCCCATGCTTCGCGTCGCGGGAGAATTGATTGAAATTGAGAAGCAGCTAGTGTCTAATAAAGAACTTACCGTAGCAATTTTCAATCTTCTGAGTAAGGAACAGGCAAAAAAATATACTGATGAAAAAGAACTTGATTTTGGTTACGAAATTGATGCGGTACGTTTTCGCGTCAATCTTCATCAAGAGCAAGACAACATCGGATTGTCAGCTCGCCTTATTCCGGCGGAGATTCCTTCCCCAGAAAGTTTGCGATTCGAACCAATACTCAGTGAATTTACTAAACTCCTTGATGGACTTGTTTTGGTGACCGGGCCAACCGGTTGCGGTAAATCGACGACCATTGCCTCCATGATTGAAGAAATTAACAAGAATCGTAAAGCACACATTATAACCATTGAAGATCCAATTGAATTTTTATTTAAAGATAAGAAAAGCCTCATTGAGCAACGCGAAGTAGGTACCGATACGAAATCATTTGCCAATGCGCTCAAGTATGTGCTGCGCCAGGATCCCAACGTTATCTTTGTTGGTGAAATGCGTGATCCGGAAACCATCGCTACGGTGCTCACCGCCGCTGAAACTGGCCACTTGGTTTTTTCCACACTCCACACCGCCAGCGCCGCCGAAGCAGTAGAGCGCATTGTGGATGTTTTTGAGGGAAGCAAGCAAAAACAAATTCTTATTCAACTCTCAGCAGTTTTGCGCGGTGTTATTGCCCAGCAATTATTGCCAGGAAAACATGGCGGTCGCGTGCCTGCTCGGGAAATTCTTGTTAATACCTCAGGAGTGGCTAATCTCATTCGGGAGAATGCTATTAGTCAAATAAAATCCGCCATTCAAACCGGTGCCAAAGATGGCATGGTCACTATGGAAAATTCATTAAAGCAGTTGGTGAAGGAAGGGTTAATTGACGAAGAAACGGCCGAGCGAAGAATGGGAAATAGGAAACGTGTTTGAGAATTTCTAATTGTCCAATTCCTAATGTCTAATAAAATATCCAATGTCTAAGTTGGACATTTGGATTTTGGTATTATTTTAGAAATTAGATATTAGGATTTAGATATTTGTAATATGGGCTTGATGTTGGAACAAATTTTTAAAACAGTTACTGCTGTTGCAAAAAAAGAAAAAGTTGCGGCTTACGTCGTGGGCGGCTATGTCCGCGATATTTTATTGGGGCGAGAACAAAAGAAGGATGTGGATTTTGTGGTGGAGGGGAGCGGTCTTGCGTTTGCCAAAGTGTTTGATGTAACGGTTAAGCACGTAGGAAGTTTAATTGAATTTCCTGATTTTGATACTGCACGGTATGTTATTGGCGAAGGTGAAGAACAAATAATACTGGAATTTGCCGGAGCCCGGACCGAAAGTTACCGGGAACATTCACGTAAACCCATGGTCACTGAAGCAACGCTGGAGCAGGATTTGAGTCGGCGAGATTTTACGGTGAATGCGATGGCCGTACAAATAGATAGCGTTCGACCCCATCTTATTCCCCCCCTTCGTAAAGGGTCTAAGATCATTGATCCATTTGGTGGCCAAAAAGATTTGGCAGATAAAATTCTCCGTACACCCTTGAATCCAGATGTAACGTTGAGTGATGATCCGCTACGGATGCTGCGGGCGATTCGGTTTGCGGCGCAATTAAATTTTGCTATTGAACCAACCACGCTGGAGTCGATTTATCGTAATCGTGAGCGACTCAAAATAATTTCGGCAGAACGCATTCAGGAAGAATTATTTCGAATGCTAAAAACAGCCATGCCATCAATTAGCTTAGCACTTTTATTCCAGACGCATCTCATGGATATTATTTTGCCTGAGGTTGCTAAGCTGGATGGCGTAGAAGAAATTTTTGGTCATCAGCATAAAAATAATCTTATCCATTCGTTTAAAGTGGTGGATAATATTGCGGAACAGTCCAACAAAGTTGAACTGCGCCTCGCGGGGCTTCTCCATGATATTGGCAAACCAGGAACGAAAAAGTTTCTGCCCAAAATTGGCTGGACATTTCATGCCCATGAACATTTGGGCAAAAAAATGGTGTATGCTATTGCGCGTCGATTGAAGCTTTCTAAACAACACACGGATTATATTGCTAAATTGGTGCGTTGGCATATGCAACCGATTGCGCTCATGGATGAAGGAATTACCGATTCAGCGGTACGGCGATTAGTTGTGACTTTAGGGGAAGAGCTGGAAGACCTTTTAATTTTAGGGCGCAGCGATATTACCACGGGGAACCCTTACAAAAAAGAAAAACGCCTTACCAATTACGATCATTTAAGAGCAAAAATTACTGAGGTTTTAGAGCGTGATAAATTGCGCGCTTTTCAATCACCCGTGCGTGGCGAAGAGATTATGCAAACGTGCGGACTTAAACCCGGACCAACCATCGGAAAAATTAAAGAAGCTATTGAGGAAGCAATTCTCGACGGTGCAATTCCCAATGACTACGAAGCAGCCAAGGCATATTTTGAAAGTATTAAGGATTCTTACATTAAAGAAGCAGCTGATTGGGAAAAAATTAATCTTTAATTATATGAGTTTTTTTAAACGCAAAATAGTATATATTCCTTTTATTATTGTTGTGCTTGCTAGTGGTTTTTGGTATCGTCAGTATAAAAAAAATCACCAGCCACCGGTGTATGAGACTGTTCGGGTAGAGCGCGGTGATATTATCCAAACAGTGGAAGCCACCGGAAAAATTGAATCGACAAATAATGTGTCGCTGCGCTTTGAAGCGCCCGGAACGATTGCGTCAATTTTAATTAAAGAAGGCGATACCGTGAAAGCGGGGGCGTTACTTGGCAATATTCGTTTGGGTGAATTAGATGCAGTTGTAGCTCAAGCTAAGGCGAATCTCAACCAAAAATTGATCGGTCCAAGCGAACAAGATAAAAAATATTACGCCGCGGCGGTACTCTCGGCTAAGGCTTCGTGGGAACAAGCTAAAGTTGATGCCAACAGTATGGTAAAAGTAGCTCAAGCAGCGCTTGAAACTGCTAAGAATAATTTAAAATTAGCTGAAGGTGGTGATAAAAGCCAAATTGTAAATCAAGCCTATGCAAACGCAGTAACAACTTTCCAGGGAACACTGGTTAAACTGGATGACGCTTTGACGCAGGCGGATAATATTTTAGGAATTGATAATATTTTTGCTAATGATTCGTTTGAATCTTATCTATCAACCTTAAATGCAAGCAAACTCTCAGTAGCTAATGGGGATTATTTAATCGCCCGCCAAGCAGGGCAAAAAGCCCGTGAAGCTATTCTGCCTCTTACATTAACGAGTGATCATGCCAAGATTGATATAGCCTTTGTTTCGACCGAAGATGCTCTCGTTAAAATGAACACGCTGCTTGGATCAGTTTCCGATGTTCTTAAAGCAACCCAAGCCATTGGAACACTAACACCCAGTTCATTAAATGATAAAAAAACTATTATTGAAACTACCCGCAGTACGATAAGTGGGCAATATAATACGGTGTTGACTCAAAAACAATCACTCGCTGACGCTCAAAATAGTTTTTCTACCTATTCAATTGCGTACACAAAAGCCTTGCAAGACTTGGAACAAGCCAAAGCCAATGCGCTCACCAGCACGCAAATTAAAGAGGCGGCCTATAATCAGGCTGAAGCCACGTTTGAAAGCAAAGTCAATCCACCGCGTGAGGTGGATGTAGCTGCACTCCGAGCGGCTTTGGCCTCGGCAGTGGCGGCACGGGATAAGGGTGTTATCCAAGCACCATTTGATGGAGTTATTACTAAAATTAATAAAAAAGTTGGGGAAGCAGTATCAGCAGCTGATGTCATTTTAGAAATGTTGTCGCCACATTTTGAAATTAAAGTTGATATTCCGGAAACCGATGTTGCTAAATTGTTTGTAAGTACCAACAAGCAGGTGGAATTTACAGTTGATGCCCTTGGGGATGAGAAAAAATTTCAGGGACAAATTACAGCAATTGATAAAGCAGCAACTGAAATTCAGGATGTAGTGTACTACCAAGTACATGTGGCAGTGGCCTCAAGCACACTGGAGCAGCCATTTAAGGCTGGTATGACCGCCAATGTAAAAATTAAAACCGATAGTCGTCAGAATGTATTATTTATTCCTCTCAGAATAGTACGAACTCGTAGTAATGGAACTAAGTACGTCAAAACGCTCTCCAATAGCACTGAACAAGAAGTGCCAGTAAAGCTTGGCCTTAAGGGTGATGATAACAAAGTAGAGATTCTTGAAGGACTCAAAGAGAAGGACGAGGTGATTGTGAGCGTGAAAAAATAATTTGTCATTGCGAGGAGTGAGGAACGAACGACGAAGTCTCGCGATGCCTCGGGAGGCCAATCTCCCCGTTTTGATCACACCTTAAGCGGGGGGGGGCTGCTTCGTCAGTCACCACGCGGTTCCTTCCTCGCAATGACAGTATATATGCCTCTCATCAATGTTGCCAATCTTAAAAAGGATTACATAACTGGTGAAGTAGTTACACCCGTTCTCCGCGGGCTTAATTTTAGTATTGAAAAAGGCGAATTCGTTTCTATTATGGGGCCAAGCGGATCGGGGAAATCAACCCTCATGCATATTTTGGGATTTTTAGATATAGTGACGAGTGGACAGTATCTTTTTGATGGGCGTGATGTTTCAACACTGAGTGATGATGAATTGGCCGCGATGCGGCGTGATAAAGTAGGGTTTGTATTTCAGGCCTTTAATTTGTTGCCACGGGCAAGTGCCTTGGAGAATGTCGTAATGCCATTGGTTTATACCAAAGCCCCAACCACAGAGCGGAATGAACGAGCGCGGAAATTGCTTATGGCGGTTGGACTCGAGCATCGTTTAAACAATTCACCGAGTCAACTCTCTGGCGGAGAAAAACAACGCGTGGCAATTGCACGCGCTTTAATTAATAATCCCGAAGTTATTTTTGCCGATGAGCCAACTGGAAATTTAGATTCAAAGTCTGGTCTCCAAGTTATGAAAATTTTGCAACAACTTAATAAAGAAGGCCACACGATAATCTTGGTGACGCATGAACGCTATACCGCCGAGCACGCGAAACGAATTATTCAGCTTAAAGATGGTTTGATTGTTACGGATAGCCCAGTAAATAGTCGGCAAGTAGCTGGAGACAGTGGGGAACTAAGGAAGTAATATTGTATGTCGTTACAAATAAGATCTATTAAAGAAGAAGGGCCCCTTTGGTGGAAGGGGCCCGGTTGCTGCTACTTGCGGGGCGTCAGAAACTTGCCAAGGCTATGAGCGTCCCGAGTCCGAGCAGCAACCACAACATCCCGACGCACAGCATCATGGGGACTATTGTGTCGAAGAGCTTCGAGGGGACGGGTCTATCCTCTGGCTCAAACATCGAGATCACTCCGCTGATGAGGCAGAGTGCGGCTCCCACCAGAACCAATGCCAACATGAATATCTTGAACGTTTTCCTCATCTCCTTCCAGCGCCGAAATGGCGCGTGAGGACTAATAAGTATAGCAGGAAAGAGAGAGAGTCAATAGGTAGTATGAATCTCCTCGAAAACATCACCGGTGCTTGGCAAATTCTTGCGCGCAACAAACTGCGCTCGTTTTTAACTATGCTCGGAATTATTATTGGCGTTATGGCAGTAGTAGTAATTATGTCCGTTGGTGCCGGGGCACAGAGTTTGATTTTGAATCAAATTAAAAGTTTGGGGTCAAATTTGGTTGGAATTCTGCCAGGTAAATCTGATGATAAAGGACCGCCAGCAGCAGTATTTGGAATTGTGGTAACAACATTAACGACAGACGACGTTAAAGCAATTGTTAATTCCGGCAACCAGCACATTGTGGCTGCAACGCCCTATGTGCGTGGGGCAGATACGGTTACCATTGCGTCGGTCTCTTATGATACAACATTTGTTGGTGTCAGTGCTGATTATCCACGCGTTGAATCAATTGAACTATCTCAAGGGCGTTTTTTTTCTGAAGACGAAGACAAGGGTGCTGTGCGGGTAGTGGTTTTGGGAAGCGAAGCAGCCGAAAATCTATTTCCCGAAGAGGGGGCAGTTGGAAAAATTGTCCGTATTAAACGCAGCAACTTTGTGGTGATTGGAGTATTAAAACAGCGGGGAGTAAGTGGATTCCAAAATCAAGATAATCAATTATTTGTGCCCGTCGCGACTGCGCAAAAAATACTGCTGGGTATCAATCATGTTAATTTCGTGCGTGTAAAAATTGATGCCCCCGAGTACGTTGTTTCTACCATCGAACAGATTAAAACTATTCTCCGTGATCGTCACGGTATTGTTGATCCGGAAAATGACGATTTCTCTGTGCGTTCGGCCAATCAAGGGCTTGAAGTACTTACCACCATTACTAACGCCCTTAAATTTTTTTTGGCGGCCATTGCCGCACTCTCTCTTATCGTTGGTGGTATTGGTATTATGAATATTATGCTTGCAGCTGTGGAGGAACGAACGAAGGAGATTGGCTTGCGTAAAGCCGTTGGTGCAACGAATCGTAATATCACCATGCAATTTTTAGTGGAGACAGTACTCATTACGTTTGTCGGTGGAGTCATCGGGATAATTTTGGGAGCTGGAATTGCTATCATTGTGGCGTCGGTGGCGCGTCATCAAGGTTACAGTTGGGACTTAATAATTACTCCAGCATCAGTTGCTCTTGGATGTGTTGTCTCAATCGCGATTGGTCTTATTTTTGGAGTAAGTCCTGCCAGACGAGCCAGCAGACTTGATCCGATTGAGGCGCTTAGGTATGAATAAAATTAAAAAATAAAAATGAAAAAAGTAAAATTACAATTTAAAATTCAAAAATTTTTAATTTTGCACTGTATTTTTTAATTTTGTTCTTTTCGTTTTAAATTTTTGTGAATTTCATCCCTTTCCACCTCGCCTACAACTCGCTCTACCGTCAAAAACGCCGGACTATCCTTACCATGCTCGCCATCGCCATTGGGAGTGCAGCTGTCATCACTATTATGGCGGCGGGTAAGGGAGTAGAGCGTTTTGTTTTGGGGCAGCTGGATGCCTTTGGACCGGATACCTTAAGTATTGAAACCCAAGTCCCAAGCATCAAGCATAATTCTGGCAGCTTTGGGAGTGTTGGTATCACCATCACCACAATGAAAGATAAGGACTTAGAAACGGTGCGGCGTTATCCAAATATTCTGGCGGCCTATGGAATGGTGAGCGGCCAGGAAGCGGTGAGTTATCAGGGTCAGCTTAAAAAGGTAATGCTAATGGGCCATGGATATGCTACGCCAGACGTTGAAAAATTTGATATATCAAGCGGCCGATTTTATACACGTGAGGAGGAAGAAGGTTTGGCGCAAGTAGCAGTATTAGGGGCAACCGCCAAAGAAAAATTGTTTGGTGACGAAGAGGCAGTGGACAAAATAATGTACATCCGCGGTAAACCCTTTCGGGTGGTAGGAGTAGAAGCCAAGCGTGGTTCAGCCTTCTTTTTTGATCTCGATAATATGATTAGTCTTCCTACCAAAACAATGCAGAAAAAGTTGTTGGGCATTGATTACATTCAACAAATCATCGCTCGGATGCGGGATGGCAGCCAGTCGAAGTCAACCGCAGCAGATTTGGCTGATCTTATACGTACAAATCATTATATCACGAATGCTGATCATGATGATTTTGTGGTCAACACAACCGCTGATGCCCAAACAACACTCACCAAAATCACTGGTGGTATAACGCTCCTTCTGGTTGCTCTGGTTGGAATTTCCCTCGTTGTCGGCGGTGTTGGAATTATGAATATCATGTATGTCTCAGTGGCTGAGCGAACCTTTGAAATTGGTCTTCGCAAAGCCGTTGGCGCCACGGCCCAAGATATTCAACGTCAATTTTTAGCAGAAGCAATTTTGACCACCATGAGTGGGGGAGTGGTAGGAATTATTCTAGGAGCCTTGATTGCGCTGGTAATTTATTTTGCTGCCACCTCATTTGGTTTTAAATGGGTCTACTCCATCTCAGCTACCTCTCTCGCGCTAGCTATTGGGTTCTCTGTTGGAATTGGTATATTATTCGGGTGGTATCCTGCCCGTAAAGCCGCGGGTTTAAATCCAATTGATGCTCTGCGGCGGGAATAAACAATCGTGGCAGTTGCCTTTTCTAGGGTAAAATGTTACCGTACTAACGATCTCAGGAAGAATTCTTTCAGTGTATATGAATGATACTCAAATAATTAAAGATCGTACCGATATTGTCCAATTGATTGGCGAATATGTAAAAGTTAAAAAAGCCGGCATTAATTGGCGAGCGAATTGCCCATTCCACCATGAAAAAACACCTTCTTTTATGGTGCACCCGGAAAAACAGATTTGGCACTGTTTTGGGTGTGGAAAAGGCGGGGACATTTTTAGCTTCATTCAAGAGATTGAAGGGTTAGAATTTATCGAAGCGTTAAAATTATTAGCCAAACGTGCTGGCGTTCAACTTGATACCCATAAAATGCAAGTTGATACAAGCCAACGCAATCGTCTAGTAGAAATTGTGGCAAAGGCAAGTGCATTTTACTACCATATCCTAACGGTATTACCAGCCGGGGAAAATGCTCGTAAGTATCTGCGCAATCGGCAGCTCACCGAGCAAACAATTACGCAATGTCAAATTGGCTACGCGCCGGAACAATGGGACCTCTTAACAAAATATTTACTCAATAAAGGGTACAGTATTGATGATATAGTAGCATCGGGATTAATAATAAAACGTGATGGTGCTGATACCAAAAGCGGACGAGGGCTCTATGATCGGTTTCGTGGACGGATTATGTTCCCGTTGAGCGATGCTCACGGCACAATAGTTGGTTTTACTGGGCGTGTACTTATTGAAACCGAGAATTCTGGCGGCAAATACGTTAATACTCCACAAACACTGCTCTACGATAAATCACGCCTCCTGTTCGGTTTACACAAAGCTAAAACTGAAATAAGGAATAAAGATTTAGCGGTACTGGTTGAAGGTCAGATGGATGTTATTGCCTGTCATCAGGCGGGAATGATGCATGTGGTGGCAGTTTCGGGAACGGCCTTAACGCCAGAGCAGGTAAAAATTCTTAAACGCTATACTAATAACATAGCAATAGCTTTTGACGCTGATGCTGCTGGACAAAGTGCCGGAAAACGGGGGAGTGAAGTGGCGCTCGAAGCTGGAATGAATGTCCATGTTATTCAAATTCCCAAAGGTATCGCTAAAGATGCAGATGAATGTTTAAAGAAAAATCCGGACGTGTGGTTCCGGGCTGTTGCCGAAGCCCCTGGTTTATTAGAATGGTATTTTCGAACTGTGCTTATTGGTATTGATCAAAAAAATCCGGCTGCTAAACAACAAGCAGCGGATGAACTTTTGGTACAAATTAAGAAAATTCCTTTCGCCGTAGAGCGTGATGAGTGGTTAAAACGTTTAGGGAATGAATTATCAATTAATATTGAACTGTTACGAGAGGAACTTAAAAAAAATAAACAGGCAGTACTAGCCGCGCCATCCAACCAAATCGTGCCAGTAGTTCCGGTCGCGGGAAGAGCTGAGCCGTTTGAAGTATTATTACAAGAATTTTGGTCTCTGGTTATTAAATTTCCAGAAAATTATGAATTTTTTCGAGATTTTCTTAATCCTGAATATATGTCAGGAACGATTTTTTTTACTCTTTACGAAAATGCTGAAAAATTGTATACTAAGGATCAGAAACTTGTTGTTAATAATCTTCGCGAGTCTGTTCACCAGGAAGGACAGGAAAATCCAGTTGACTTATTATTTCTTCGTCCCTACAAAAATTTTTTTGACCTCACGTCTCATCAAGCTAAACTTGAACTTGAACAATTGTTGAACCGTATTAAAGAACAGTGGCGAAAAAGGCGGGGTAAAGAATTAGAGCGAGAAATTGCCAAAGCCGAGGCTGAGCATGATACCGGGCAGGTAGCGAAACTTTTACATACTCTACAATCATTATCTTCTTAAATTTTACGTTCATGAGTGCCCAAATAAAGAAAATTAACAAAATACATCGTGGACGAACAGCCACAAAGAAGACGCAATTTAGAGGGGTAAAGCATCATCGAAAAGTCAAAATTTCTGTCAAAAAAGATGGCAGAAAGTTTATGACTCATCGCATACAATCGACATCGTCAAAAAAGATGCGTTTATTAGGTGGTGCTAAAGGCAAAAAGCCTATCGTGGCGTCTGAGGTGGTGCTCGAACCAACGTCCGACCAGCTCTGGGAATTGGTAAACAAAGGTCGTAATCGTGGTTTTATTACAGAAATTGAACTATTACACACTCTACCACGACCCGAGCATTACCTTGACCTCTACGAAGGCTTTGTTGAACTATTGGACAAAAATGGGGTAGCAACGGTAGAAACAGCTTCAAACCTTTTAGGTACTAAATTACAACAACAACAGATTTTAAAACAGTTTCAAGGTGAGCAACCGGATATGGATGTACCGTTTGATTTAGGACAAATTTCTTCGGATTCAATTCAAATGTATTTGCGTGAAATTGGAAAAATTCCACTTCTTTCCGGTGAAGAAGAAGTGACGCTGGCCAAACGCAAAGAACGTAATGATAAAGTTGCAGAACGTAAATTGATTGAAGCAAATTTGCGTTTAGTAGTTTCAATTGCTAAAAAGTTTGTTGGTAAGACTTTATCACTGTTAGACCTCATTCAAGAAGGTAATATTGGATTATTCCGCGCAGTTAAAAAATTTGATTATCGTAAGGGTTACAAATTCTCAACCTATGCCACCTGGTGGATTCGCCAAGCCATTACCAGAGCTTTAGCCGATCAATCACGGACTATCCGTATTCCCGTACACATGGTAGAGACAATCAATCGGTTTCAACAGGTGCAGCGTCGGCTTCAACAAGATCTAGGGCGCGATCCAACACCAGAAGAATTAGCTGCAGAAATGGGTGAGGAAGTTGAAAAAATTCATCACATCATCAAAATTTCTCAAGATACCATGTCACTTGAGGTTCCAATTGGTGATGAAGACGAGGAAACCCAGCTCAGTGATTTTATTGAAGATATTAAGAATGTTTCACCAGATCGTTCGGCGGCACTCCAAATTTTACGTGATTATGTCCAACAAGCTATTAAAGACCTTACCGCACGTGAACAAAAAATTCTTGAAATGCGTTTTGGCCTTGCTGACGGAGTAACTCATACCTTAGAAGAAGTCGGGCAGGAATTTGGAGTAACACGCGAACGTATTCGGCAAATTGAGGCTAAGGCACTGGAGAAAATACAACAGACAGATATCGTAAGCAAGTTGCGGGATTACTAAAATGATATGTATGAAAATTGTTCTCTCCGGTGGTGGAACTCTTGGGCCAGTGACGCCACTCTTAGCTATTCGTAACGCAATTAAAAAAAAATATCCTCAAGTTGAATTTATTTGGATTGGAACAAAAAATGGCCCAGAACAAACTATTATTACAAAGGCCGGAATACCTTTTATTGTAATTGTAGGGGGAAAATGGCGACGGTATTTTTCCTTTTGGAATCTACTGGATATATTTAAAATTTTTATTGCCTTCTGGCAGTGTTTCTTTTTTTTAATTAAAGAACAGCCGAGTATATTAATTTCGGCCGGGGGGTTTATTAGTGTACCTCTCCATTGGGCTGGTGCTCTCTTGGGAATTCCAACTTGGGTACATCAACAAGATGTACGCGTAGGACTCGCTAATAAATTAATGTTTCCTTTCGCTGTTAAGATTACCACCGCTTTACAAGAAACCATCAAAAATGTACCAAAGAGGAAGACTGAATGGATTGGCAATCCTTGTCGGGATTTGTCAATTGCATTTCCTTTACAAGTGGCGCGAGAAAAATTTAATATTCCAACCAGTGCACCTATTATCTTTGCTCTCGGGGGTGGTACCGGGTCTGCCACCATAAATAAAATAGTTCTTGAAGCTTTGCCACATTGGCCAAGAGGTTGGCATATCATTCACTTAACCGGGAAGGAACGCCCACACGAATTGGCCGAACAAGCCACGAGTGCTTTTCCCAATTATCATGTCTACCAGTTCTTTACCGAGGAAATAAAATATGCCTATGCTATTGCTGATATAGTAATTGCACGTGGTGGTTTTGGCACCCTTACCGAGCTCGCTGTACTTTCCAAACCAGCTTTAATTCTTCCTATGTTTGGCACTCATCAAGAAGATAATGCTCAATTTTTTGCCAAACAAGGTGGTATTTTTATGCTTGAACAATGGATGGAAAATGGATTAAAACTTGCTCAAATTGTTAAAGGGCTCATGGAATCTCCGCAAAAAAAACAAGCGTTGGGAGAGCGCTTGCATACACTTTTACCACGGGCTCAGGAGGAAAAAATTATAGCGGTAGTAGAAGAAATAATTCCAAGTTAAAAGGTCTTTTGCTATTATTGGTGGGTCGGCCGGGGATCGAACCCGGGACCTTCTCCTTAAAAGGGAGCTGCTCTACCGGCTGAGCTACCGACCCGAATTATGCGTATGTACGCAAGAATATAAAAATATAGACTTTAGACTGAATACATGATACACTGGTTTTCACTAAAAATCAAGGGCTTTTGTTCACAATCATAATTTTTGATTCTTAATACTTAAGATTAAAAGCTATGCTCAATAAAAAATATTTTCAAGCAGTGCGTCAGGATTTACTATCTTATGCGCAGAAACGCCGAGAAGTTATTAAAGTAGCTGGTGACGCCCAACAACTAGCCAAAAAGGCTATTTTTGCACTACAACGGGACGATAATGCTGTAGCCCAGAGCTTTTTAGATCAAAGTATGAGTTTATTGGTTGAGCTTAATAAAAAATTTAAAACCGAGCCAGATATATTTACCGAAGGTTCATATCGCGCCGCGCTTGAGGAATATACCGAAGCTGCATTATTGAACACCATTCTAAGTAATAAACCAATCGATAAAATCAAAGGGCTTACTGTAGATTCTGACACCTTTGTTGGTGGACTCTGTGATGTGCCTGGTGAACTGTGCCGATATGCTATCAAATCAGCTACGGAGCGCAAGTTTGAGGTGGTCAAGAAATGTTATGCCATTGCAGAGCAAATTATTGAGGAGCTCGTTGACATGGATTTAACTGGATATAATCGACAAAAATTTGATCAAGCCAAACAAGCGTTACATAAACTACAACAAGTCGTTTACGAAGTTAGTCTTAAAAACTAATTTTTCGTTTTGTCGTTCAGTTATTAGTTAATTGGAAATTGGTTTATTTGTTATGAATAAACTAACCAACTAGTAACAACCCTCACGGTATATGGTAAGTATTTTAAATAAATTAAAAAAAATTTTTCATTTTTTGTTAGCAATAACCGCCTATTGGTATTACGGCCGGCCGGCTCGTAAACTCATTGTTATCGGGGTTACGGGAACAAAGGGTAAATCGACCACCTGCCGATTTATTGCCTCGGTTCTGGAGTCTGGAGGATACAAAGTCGGTTTACTCAGCACAGTTGAATTTCAGATTGGCGAAAAGCGTTGGATGAATGATAAAAAAATGACCATGCTTGGGCGGGGTGAGATTCAAAAGATGCTCCGAGAAATGGTGGAAGCTAGTTGTAACTATGTAATTGTAGAAACTTCCTCCGAAGGTATTTTGCAGTATCGTCATTATGGTTTGCATTATGATATTGTTGTCTTTACTAATCTGGGCACAGAACATTCAGAGCGACACGGGGGTTTTGAAAATTTGAAACATGATAAAGGAAAAATATTTGCAACACTAAGTCAGTGCCCTCAGAAAGTTGTTAACGGAAAACGAATAGAGAAAACGATTATTGCGAATACAGATGACGAGCACGCCAATTATTTTTTGAGTTTTGCGGCTGATAGAAAATTGGGATTTGGTTTAAAAATAGCTAAAGTTGGCGTACCAAATATTTTTGGAAAAATTTTAAATTTTAACAATCAGGGAATCATCTTTACCGTAGGGGATAAGAAATACGAGCTAAGGATTCTAGGTGCGTTCAATGTATATAATGCTCTCGCCGCGATCGCTGTAGGGGAATCACAAGGAGTGACCTCAGAGCAGATTGCTCGCGGGCTCGCTAATGTTGCACTCGTGCCTGGTCGGATGGAATTTATTGAAGTGGGTCAATCCTTTAAAGTAATTGTGGATTATGCCCATGAACCTCTTAGTCTCACCGCGCTTTTTACAACACTTCGGCAAATGGTTAAACCCCATAATGGGCGGGTTATTGGAGTAATTGGTTCAGATGGTGGAGGACGAGATATTAATAAACGAAAAAAGATGGGAGAGATTGCCGGTGAATTGTGTGACTATGTGGTAGTAACTGATGTAAATTGCTTCGATGAGGATCCTAAAATTATTGCCGAAATGCTTGCTGGTGGAGCGCGGCAGGTTGGAAAAAAAGATGGAGAAAATTTGTTTATCAAACTGGAACGTCGCCAGGGAATCGCTCAC
This sequence comes from Candidatus Magasanikiibacteriota bacterium, assembly GCA_023246655.1. Taxonomy (GTDB): domain Bacteria; phylum Patescibacteriota; class Patescibacteriia; order Magasanikbacterales; family GWA2-37-8; genus JAHFHX01. The sequence continues at coordinate 11,512 of JAHFHX010000011.1, read as the reverse complement.
GCTTTATCTTTGGCCACGGCAGGGGATGTGGTAGCAGTAACTGCTAAAGGCACGGAACCATGTATGTGTATTGCCAATGGTATTAAAATTCCCTGGGATGACCGACTTATTGTGCGTGAGCTATTGAGTATCAGAATGCCATAAGCTTCTATGACATCCTTCTTTCATCAGCGCCAGTCTTCAAAAAATTTTTTTGCTACTCCCTGGTTTCTTTTGCTTAGTGGTGGAATTTGTTTAGTATTAGGGACCGCAGTTGTGCGAGCGTATTATCATGAGTATCAAATTCGTCAGGAGATTAATAGATTAAAGGGAGAGGCTGAACAGCTTGAAGCAAAAAAAATAGAAACTATCGAGACTTTACGTTATGTACAATCTCAGGCTTTTGTAGAAGAAAAGGCCCGTACTGAGCTTAATCTTAAAAAGGAAGGGGAAAATGTCATAATTATATCAACCACAACGCCAAGCCAGTCCCACTCCAGAGATAGACAATCTGAAGAAAAGATGGTAAAGTTAATTCAACCTAATATATCTAAATGGTGGCGTTATTTTTTTAGGAAATAAACATCTAATTAATTTTTAATTTCGTATATCTATGGAACAAAAGCCCATGCCAGCGGCAGAGGTCATAACACCGACCGAAGTCTCAAAAGATCCAAATCATAAAGGGTCTTTACATCCGAACGAAACTCGCCGTTTTTTTATTATCGGTTTTGCAGGTTTAATTGGTGTAATAGTAGCACTTCTGGTGGGGGGTGTAATGTATCGAGTGTATGCTCAAACAGCCGGCGACCCTGCAACTTTAACGGTAGCTAAAATTCTACGTTTACCCGCCGTCAAGGTGAACGGTACTCAAATTCTATATAGTGATTATAGCGATGATCTGAAAGCCATTCATCATATGGAAGCCTATCGTAAAAGTTCTTCCCAAACACCATCAATGAATGGCGGGGCTAACAACGATATTCTCTCACCTCCAGCACTAACAGAAACCCAAATGTCAGATCAAGTGCTTCTTCGTTTAGTAAATAATGTATTATTGCAGAATTTGGCGGCTCGTTATAATGTTACTATTGAAGATAAAGACCTTGAACAACTTAAAAATCAAATATTACAACAATTTAAAGCTACCACTGAAGTCGATAATGAACTTCAAAAGCGATATGGTTGGAACTTGTCTATTTATGAACAGAAAGTAATACGGCCTTTTATTTTACAATCAAAATTAGCAGAACGCGTTCAAGCTGATCCAGAAAAACGTGCTGCTGTCCGTCAACAGGCTAAGGAAGTGCTAGATAAAATTAAAGGTGGAGCAGATTTTGCTGAACTCGCCAAGCAACATGGGCAGGACGGCACCGCCGCTCAGGGAGGTGATTTGGGTTGGTTTAAGAAAGGGGATATGGTTCCACAATTTGAAAGTGCTGCCTTCGTATTAAAAAAAGGTGAACTGGCTCCGGAATTAATAGAGACACCATATGGATACCATATTATTCGTCTTGATGATCGTAAAATTGAGAAAGCAAAGGATAACAAAGGCAAATTGGTGTCGGGAGAGCAAGTACGAGCTCGCCATATTCTTTTTCGGTTCCCCACTCTTGATCAGTACCTCGACACTGAATTAAAGCAAGCCCAACTCCATCTGTATCTTAAAGTTCATAATCCTTTTCAGACCTTGAAAACCTAATTGGCGTGTGTTACCTTAAAGGCAGGTTTCATCAACCTGCCTTTTTATACTGCGAGTGTAGTACAATGGTAGTATGCGTGCTTCCCAAGCATGAGACGGGGGTCCGATTCCCCTCACTCGCTCATTTCGAGAAAGTCCAAATTTTCGGCCACAATTTCCCACGGATTTTCCCACAACCATAACACTTTTTGCCCCAACAGGCGGAAGTCCGAGCCAATTTTTTGCACGAGATGACGTTTCGATTCCAGATTTTCACCAAGGGCGATATTTTTGGATTGCTTCAGCCGTAAAATTGCCAAGGCGTTAAAAGTAAAAATAAATTACCTCATCAATTGGTAAAAAATCAGTTGAGCAACTTACTTGATAACTTGTTGATTGTCAGAGAGCCTACTAACAGGCTCTTTGCTATTTCTGTCCAGCGCTCCTTATCTGGTGAGATACCAACAACTAAATAGAAACCGTATATTCGGTAGAGGATAGTGATGCCTAAAAATTTATCCATTCTTTTTTCTAATTGTGTCACCTTAGCTTTAGAGAAATATTTTCCGACCGTTCGTAAATATGAAGCAGTGAACCGTTTAACAAAGATAATGGATTGTGAAAGTGAACGCGGTGGAACTTCTAATAAAAAATGACAGAATAGAAAAGCAGGATCAAACGCCGGGTCGCCAATAAACGAACGTTCTAAATCCAAAAAACGTATCTTGCTACCATCTACAAAAATATTTTTTGAGGCTAAATCGCCCAAAACTAAACACGTGGGTGCTGTGTGGCTCTCCTTTAAAAACTTTTTAGTTTCGTGGGGAAACATCTTGAGTGCTGGAGCCAGACGCATGCCCAAATGAAAATTAACCGCTACTTTGTTAAGGCTCGCGCTACCACGAACCGCGTTGTGCTTGATACCAAAAGTATTGCCGTGAATTGTGGCAACAATTTTACCAAAATATCCAGCCGTTTCAGGGTGTACCTGACCCGCCACCAGCTCTTTCACTAAAAGCGGACACCCCTGTTTAATATCGGCCAGCCACAATATATTATTAGTGCCATCAAAATACAAAACTTCTGGCACGACACCGGGCACCAATTGCTGAAGTGTACCCAAAATTTTTTCTTCATACGCAATTCGCTCGGCAGGCAGTTTATATTCTGGTTTTTTCTTAACAAAATTACGCGATTGACGCAGATATACCACCAATGGCCCCGTGGCAGTTTTAAAGGCGATGCGAAAAATCCAGTTCACATAAGTTTCTTCGGTAATTTCTTCTATTGCGGTAATACGTTGAAACGTAAAAGGAAGCTCGTGATGCTTATGGTTCACATAATTTTTAACATTCTTGGGAGTGAGTATAATCATAAAAAATATTATGAGTTGTGTTGATTAAAAAAATTAACAGCCTTTGTGGTAATCTGTGCCTCATCGGCCCGTAATTCGTGATCATGTCCAGGAACAGTCATTAGTTCCTTAGCGCCACCCAGATGTTCATAAACTTCCATAGCACTTTCGAGAGAAATTTTTTCATCACCCTCATTCATAATAACTAACGTCGGTGGCATGTTTGCTAAACCATCGGCTACTCCACCGTCAATTTGGGGAAGTTCGACAAAAAAATTTTTTCCTAACGAAAAAGCCCCCTTCACCCGCCCGGTTGGCGGTACGGCACCGTTTAAACTCACCTCCTCCTGCCCTGTCCAAAAACGAGCAAAAAATGGAGCGAGCGTATAACGCATTGTCATTAACACACATGCCGAAATGCGTGGATCGCCACCAACGAGTCCCAAAACTGTGCCGCCAATACTTTTACCAACTGCACCAATCCAATTTATTTCTGAATGTGTAGCTTTTAGAAACGTTAGCATATCCAAAAAATTTTGGCGCATGCTAGAGATGGTTTTATCCCGAAATTCTCCGTCGCTCTCACCACTGCCATAGAAATCAAAACGCATCGTCATGTATCCAGCGGCGAGGAGTGCATTATTAATTCGGTATAATAATGGAATGTCAGACGGTGCTTTAGAATTACTTAGTCCGTGCGCGAAAACTACTACGCGACTTGTTGGTTTGTCGGGATACTCAATAACGCCAGAAATTTTTTTGCCCTGACTTACAAATGTAATTGTTTCGTTCCGTACGTTCATATTTTTTTAACAATTCCATTTGTGGCATCAACTACAATTTTGTCTCCGGTCTTAAAAACGGTAGTAGCTCGTTCAGTGCCAATAATGCACGGCACCTTAAGCTCGCGTGCCATAATCGCGGCATGGCACAGCACGCCGCCTTCGTTGGTAACAATCGCAGCCGCTTTTTTCATGGCCGGGACGAATTCCGGAGTTGTCATGGGGGTTACCAAGATTTCGCCAGTTTTAAATTTTTTGATTTCTTCTTTGGTAATTACTACGCGCGCTTGGCCGCTGGCAACTCCTTGGTAAGCGGTGGTGCCACGCAGTTCGGCGATCGCATCAATTTTTTGTGTCCCTAACTCTTGTTGTTCAATTGCGGGGGTATTTTTTTGGCCAACCATAAACAATATACCGTTTTCGTCATAGCGAAAGGCATAATTTTGGCAACGTTCTTCTAGCTCTGTTTCCGAAAGTATCAGTTTGCTATCAAGGGCCGACGATAATTCGGCTGGCAATAACGCGCAGGCGTGGCGCAAAGAAATTTTTAATTGGTTGGCAATTGCTTGAAACAGAGGTTGGATATAGTAGTTAGCTTTGGATTGCATCTCCACGCGAAAAGTACGCAGGTACACTAATTCCCGCAATAGTTCGATTTCTTTCTCCGGTTGCGTCGGGAGAGACAACTCTTTTAGAGTTTGGTGATAGATTTGGATATCGTGTGGTAGCCGCTGTTCCATTTCCACTAATTCTTTCTCTAGTTCAGCAACGTCTTTTGCCAGCAATAAGGCAAGACGCTCAGAAAAATATTTGGTAGTATAGGCTAACTCGTCAATATTGTAACAAGAAAGCCATCGGTATTTTTCAGCATGATCATCAAGTGCGCCAACGTCAGCGCCGTTCTTTTTTACCTCCACGGCCAAACGCAACAAATCAAGGGATTCTTTTTGGGAATCAGCCAGCGTTGGTGTAGTCATTAACTTCCCGAGAAATTCCTTTATTCTATCTTTACCGGCTACGTTGGCGATAGCAGTCTCTATGCTGGCAGTTAAGGTGCGTTCCAACGCCACGGGAATTGCCATAAACTTGGCAAACCGAATGTAGCTATCACAATACGCCTGTAATTTATTTTTTAGAGCGACGTTTGTTTGTCGAGCAATATTATTTGCGCTTTCACGGCTTACGTCAACTAATTCTGCGCACGCGCGCCGACATTCAGCAGCCAACTCAGACGAAAAATTTGGATTTTCTTGGACTTTGGCTTGTACGGATTTACTCAAACGTTTTGTGTCTTCCGCAAATAAATAGTAACTTCCAAGTTCATTTTTAGTAATTACCAAAGAATCACAACCCACACCTAAATATCGGCGCACTTCATCATGGCATCCCAGAGCTGTAATATAGATACGAAAAGGGGTAAAACGACGACTGACAATCGGTACCCATTTTGGTGTTTGGTTGTTCATATAGCTTATAGTATAGTTTAAAATTAGCTTGTTTACCAGCTATTTATGAATAAAGCTTGATAAACGGTTTAGTATAGCGTATACTAATAAAATCAAGAAATGATGTTATTTCTGACATCGACCATATGAACCAATCGACAATTAACGCCTTGAAAACTATTGGATTGAATGAGAAAGAGGCAGCGGTGTATTTGGCCATTCTCCAAATGAAAAAAGGGACGACTTTGACTATTGCCAAGGCGGCTCATTTAAAGCGTCCAACTACCTACGGAGTATTGGAGGCGCTGATTGAGAAAAAATTGATTGTGCAAACAAAATTTCGCAATGTACGTGATTATCGCGCGTTGTCTCCTGAACATTTAAAAAAATATGTTCGAGCACAAGAACAATTAGCCGAGCGAGAACTACCACACATCAAGGAATTATATGAGGCGCGGCCGGTAAAATTACGCTTGCGTACTTGGGAAGGGATACCTGCGGTAAAAACGCTTTTAGAAAAAATGTTGGGTGAAAAAGGCGCTTTGCATATTCTAGGAAATCAGAAATGTCTTGCGGAAGCGCTAAATGATTTTTGGGATTTTTTTCTTAAACGTAGCCAACAATTCGGCATGGCTCCTCGATTCAAGACTTGTTCGAGCACAATGGCGATGTTTCTTTGGAGTGATAAAGTCGCCTTTATAGATTTGGCGGAAAATGTTCAATCATTTGGTTTTAAAAATAGATCATTACACGATATGTACGAAAAAATATGGAAAAATTTTTAAAATACTTCGGTATCACTCCCCATGAGGTCGCTGTGTATCACACCCTGTTAAAAATCGGGGGCGCGAAAACATCACAAATTGCACTCGATACAGGGTTGAAACGCACCTCAGTCAACGAATACATCCGTTCGCTTGAAGCCAAAGGTTTTGTCAACGCTACTAAAGTGGGAAATAAGTATTTCTATCGGGCAGAAGATCCAGACCAATTTTATCAGATTCTGCATGAGCGACAGTTTGTCGTTGACCATCTTGTTCCTAAGTTAAAACAATTATCACTACAGGAAGATTGGCAAGTGCACTCCCTACGTTTAGAAGAAGCCCAACGAAAGATAAAACGAGCAAAGCGAAAACAGAATGAAACAATTATATTTGGAAAGAAGGAAACCGGTGGAGCTTTACTTAATAATCAATCAGTGGTATTATTTAGTACTGATAAAGACATTTCAGCGATCGAGATTAAATCAAAAGCGATAGTGGAATTTCATAAAACTATTTTGAAAATCACTGCTACTGAACCAATCGACGAGGCGGCGCGCGCGTAAAAAGCGCACAAAACAGCCTCCCGTTTTCGAGAGAGTCCCCGCCACAATTTTTCGATTTCGGTGCCAGGATGGGCAAAAGCTTGTCCTGAGCTGAGCGAACGGATTCCCTCCCCTTTTTATCCGCCTCTGGCGGAAAACCCCTTCCTTTTTGCCCGCCCGAATATAATATTTATTCCTTTGGCAGGGTTATAGGGGCAAAGAGCCCCTATACCTTATTCCCCTTTAAAAAACGTCCGAACTTTTTCGTACGTTCGGCTCAAATTAAAAATACCACCAACTAAAAGTTGGTGGTATTTTTAATATTTCACTATCCTATTAAATATTTTTTGGTTTACTGTAGAAGTTTTGTTTACGAAATTTTTTTGTTTTCTGCGCAAGAGCATGACCCTTTTTAGTATTTTTTTGAGAATGTTTTATGCGGGCACGAAGTGCGGTATTCATAAAGATAGATACATAACTTAATACTATTTTGAGTATATCGTAAATAAAATAAAAAAGCAAGTAGTAGAGGAAATTTATGTCTTGTTATTAAAGTAATTAACAAAATTTCTTTTACTGATAGAGTATCTTTTGAAGTTAAACTATTGTGGATAAGTCCACTTCATTTTATTTAATTATATGTTATAATTTAATGTATGTTGGAAAGATTTTTACGTTACCGTCTTAAAAAAGCAGGCACAGGGGGTCTCTTAATATCGCTCTAAAAAACCAGCTCATAATCGAGCTGGTTTTACTTTAATTCATTTTCAGGCACTCTTTTTTGTGGCGCGGTTTAAAGGTCGACACGCGTTTTAAAAGAATGCCTGAGAGCATTAACTTATTTTTGTATGACCAACAAAATTATGGCGGAGTACATTTGGCTCGATGGCACAAAGCCTTCCGCCCAATTGCGCTCCAAAACAAAAATTCTGGAGGGAGCTATTAACCGTCTTGCAGATTTACCAGAGTGGGGGTTTGACGGTTCAAGTACTCAGCAAGCCACCGGGCATTTTAGTGATTGTTTGCTTCGACCGGTACATTACATTCCCGATCCTATTCGCAAAGAAAATAATATTTTAGTGATGTGTGAAGTTTTTAACGCCGATGGCAGTGTGCATATGAGCAATGCTCGCGCTCAGCTCCGGGAAGCAGCTAAGGAATATGAAGCACAAGATCCGTGGTTTGGCATTGAGCAAGAATACACACTTTTCAAAAATAATTGGCCAGCGGGTTGGCCGGTGGCAGGCTATCCAGCCCCACAAGGGGATTATTACTGCGCGGTTGGTGCCAATGTCATCACTGCTCGATCGTTAGTGGAGGCCCATATGAAAGCTTGTCTTGATGCTGGACTCAAATTTGCTGGTATTAATGCTGAGGTGATGTTGGGGCAATGGGAATTTCAAATTGGCCCAGTACCACCACTCCAAATGGGGGATGAAATGTGGTTAGCTCGTTGGTTGCTGCTGCGTCTCGGTGAGGATTATGGTTACACGGTTTCCTTTAGTCCTAAACCAATGCAAGGGGATTGGAACGGCGCTGGTGCTCATACTAACTTTAGTACCAAAGAAACACGTGCACCGGGCGGCATTAAGGCAATTGAGGAAGCCTGTCGCGTTCTGGCGTTAAATCATGATAAGCATATTTCCGTTTATGGCGCTGGTAACGAACAGCGGCTGACTGGTAAACATGAGACGTGTGCGATTACGCAATTCCGTTTTGGAGTCAGCGATCGTGGTGCCTCAATCCGTATCCCAATGGCAACTGCCAACAGCGGGGCTGGTTATTTAGAGGATCGTCGCCCTGCTGCTAATGCTGATCCGTATCAAGTCTGCACCGCCCTACTCAAAACAGTTTGCGGACGGTGGTAAGCAAAATCCCCCCTCGAGGGGGGTCATGGGGGGGTGTAAGACACCTGCTTCGTCAACTGGCTCACCTCAATCATCCCGATTCAGTCGGGATGATTTTATTTAACATAGACGAAAATTGTCTAGAATGTTAGAATGAAAAGGCAAAAATATGAATAAAGCCGTTCTCTCCTCTCACCAACCATCCTTAACTGAATGGTTTGAAATTATTGGTAATCAAAATCAATCACAGACATTACGACAAGAAGATAATACCAAGAATCAACGTTTGGAAATTTTGTATCAACAAATTGGTTTAACATATGAACGCCCAGAACATTTTGAAGCAATTGATTTGTTAGAACCAAATCAGGAATTTAAAAAAATTTTAGCTGAGCGCGGAAATAAGTTGTGCGCGATCCGATTGGTGCCAAAACAAGCTGGGTTGCCAAAGCTTAGGCAAAGAGGTTTGCCCCTCACAGAGACGTATGAACGATGGTTTTGCCAGCAACAAATTAATTTTTCTGACTATCGAGTCGAAATTTGCCCCCACTCTGAGGTGAGTTTATGGGCCGCTACGTTTGTAGTTAATGATAATGGTATTTTTGGAGAAATTGTTCGTGGTCGACATAATCAATTAACGCAAGGTGAGAGTCTGAACCTGCACGTTCAGTTTTATTTTAATTTTACTTCCTGGCAATGGAACGGGGGAGACAAGGAGACGCAAGAAAAATTACAGAAAATGGTACAACTTATTCGGGTAACAGACAAGAATGTTCAAAAGACTCTCCAGCTGGAACTATCCGTACATTTTATCCGCGATTATTTGGTGGGATATTTTGAAACTACCGTTTGGGCTGATGGAACAATTTATTTTATTGATTTTAATCGTATTTTACCAAAATTAATTACTCAACCGCCCTTAGAATTTTTTACTAGTCAGTCAGCTTATATTTTAAAAGGTGCCACAGCTTTCCCTGGTGTAGTCCAAGGCCGTGTAAAAATTGTAGATATTGAAAATTTTGATCAAAATAGTTTTCAAGAAGGCGATGTCCTCGTTTGTGATAATACCGATGTTCGCTACGTGTCACTGATGAAAAGAGCCGGAGCGATTGTTACTAATCGCGGTGGCATCTTGAGCCATGCCGCGATTGTGGCACGCGAACTCAAAAAGCCTTGCATTATTGGAATGGGGCGAGTCACGGATGTGCTAAAGGATGGCGATATGGTACAAGTTGATGCTGAAAGAGGAATTGTAGTTAGTTTATAACTTATAAGTTATAATTTTTATGAAGCTAACTGTTGGTAATCAAGCTCCGCATTTTGTTCTTCCTGATCAGATTGGGAATAATCATTCTCTGTCTGATTATCAAGGTAAATGGGTTTTGCTTTATTTTTACCCTAAAGATGATACGCCTGGTTGCACTACTGAAGCTTGTCAAATTCGCGATAATTTTTCAGCTTTCAAAAAAGCTGGCATCATGGTGTTTGGTGTGAGCACCGATTCCGTAAAAAGTCACGATAAATTTGTTAAGAAATTTGATTTGCCGTTTCTCCTCCTTGCTGATGAAGATAAAAAAGTTGTCGAACTATACGGCGTTTGGGCTAAGAAAAAATTTATGGGGCGGGAGTATACGGGAATTTTACGTACATCATTTTTAATTAATCCGGTTGGGAAAATTGCAAGAATTTATGAACAGGTTAAACCAGACGGTCATGCAGCGGAAATTTTAAAGGATGTTAAAACGGTGTCAGTATAAATTATGCAGAACAAGCCAACTAGGGCAATTTTATTTGATTTTGATGGTGTGATAGTTGATACGTTTGAGATGTGTTTTGAAATTAAAAAAAAGTCCTTTCCTTTATTTTCCAAAGAAGAATATCGAAGCCATTTTGATGGAAATATTTACGATGCGATTAAAAAATATGCACCAAATTTTACACAGGCAGAACACGATGATTATTTTAACCAGTATGCCCCCAAATTGATGGAGATATTGCATGTACCAGGGCTAGAATCAATTCTATGTGAACTTTCAAAAAATTTTATTCTCATTGTTATCTCTTCAACCAATAACGAATCAATCCACACTTATCTGGCGCGATATAAATTAAGCTCATATTTTACAGAGGTAATGGGTAGTGATGATGAAACAAATAAATCTAAGAAAATTCAGATAGTCTTTAAAAAATATAACCTCATGCCAAAAGAATGCCTTTTTGTTACAGATACCCTGGGTGATATTCGAGAAGCAGCCGCAGTGAATGTCTCGGCAATTGGGGTTACCTGGGGTTTTCACCCCACGGAAACGTTGCAAAAGGGCAATCCTTATGCTATGGTTAGTACACCAGCTGAGCTCTTGAACACGATTAAAAACTACTTTGCAGAGTATGATTCAGTTTGATTTAAAAAATATATTTGCAGTTGGAAAGCATGGCCTTACTCATGCTGAGTTGACCGCGACCAACAAGCTACTTGCTCTTTATATTAAACAAATCCAGTCGCGCGGGCAGGGTTTTTATTCTGTGATTGACAATGCAAAAATAGTCTCAGAAATTGAGAAATTTGCACGGACGTGCCATGAAAAATATTCAAGCATCGTGGTTTTAGGGATTGGCGGCTCAGCACTTGGGACAATTTGTCTAGCCCAAAGTTTAAAGCACTTGTACGAAAATGAACTAAAAAAACGAACCGCGCCAAAATTATACGTACTGGACAACATTGATCCAGTTTTGATGAAAGAAATTGAGGATGTAATTGATCTCAAGAAGACTTTATTCATTGTCGTAACCAAATCAGGCGGTACGCCAGAAACATTGAGCCAATATTTTTATTTTCGGAAATTAACTGATCAGAAAAGGTTAAAACCACAGAAACATTTTGTTTTTGTGACAGATCCAAAAGTTGGGTTACTTCGCCAAATCGCACGTGAAGAGGAGATTACAACATTTAACGTTCCAGAAAATGTTGGCGGACGCTTTTCAGTTTTAACCGCCGTTGGTCTCCTCCCCACCGCACTCATTGGCATCAACATTAAAAAATTAATTGCTGGAGCTCAAATAATGCGTAATCAATTTTTGAACAAAATTTTTGAACAAAATCTTCCATTTCAGCTTGCTG
>JAHFHX010000010.1 GCA_023246655.1 Candidatus Magasanikiibacteriota bacterium | reverse complement strand
AGTTTCCAGGAGTCAAATGGAGTTGAGAAGACAACCATCTCAACTTTATAAAATTGGTGTACGCGAAAAACACCTTTGGTATCTTTTCCGTAACTCCCAGCTTCACGACGAAAACATGGTGTTACCGAAACATATTTTTTTGGTAAGCTTGTTATATCTAAAGTTTCATCACGATGAAATGAAACTAAAGGTACTTCTGAAGTACCAATAAGATATAGATCATCCTCATCAGGATTAACTGAATAGACTTCATTTTTTTCCGCTGGAAAGAAGCCGGTACCAAACATCGCATCTTTCTTCACTAAAAGTGGAGGTAACATTAATTCAAAACCGTTGGTAACAATAAAATCAACCACGTATTGAATAAGAGCTCGTTCGAGTATTGCTAATTTTCCGCGATAAAAATAAAAGCGTGAACCAGAAATTTTAGCGCCCCGCTCAGTGTCAATTAGTTCAGCTATATGCGAAATTTCAAAATGTTCTTGCGGTTGAAAATTAAATACCGGTGGTTCGCCGACTTTTTTCTCTATTTTATTTTCTGTTTCATCTTTACCAAATGGGGCGGTTTCGTGATTAAGATTAGGAATTTTAAGAAGTTGTTCCTCAAGCTTCTTTTCCTTTTCTTTCGCTAAATCTTCTAAGTCTACAATCTCATCACCCAATTTACGCATCAAAAAAATCTCTTCTTCTGTTGGCTTAGTTTTAGAACGACGATTGCGTTCGGAACGAAGGTTATCAATTTTCTGTTTCAGCTCAGTATGTTCTTTATCAAGTATTAAAAGATTTTCCAGATTAACTTTTACCTTACGCGAAGCATTATTTTTTTTAACCTCCTCTTGATGTTCTCGAATAAATTTAATATCCAACATAGTATATTAATCAATATATTTTTTTAGAATGATTTGGTAGTCTTGAATAATTTTTTTATTTAAAGGTAGCAATGATAGTCGTTTTACTTGTTGCAAAGTAAACCAACCATGTGCGGCTGTTTCTGCATCCCGGGTTTGAAATTCTCCGCTTATGACAGCACAGACAAAATTAATTAAAAATACTTGATAATTCCCTTTATTTTTTGGCTGGACGGCGGTATAAATTTTTGGTAGGCGTTCAATAATTTTTATACTCAACCCAGTTTCTTCTTTGGTTTCACGTTTGAGACATTCCTCTATACCTTCGGCATTCTCCACTCCCCCACCAGGAAATTCCCATTTGTTGTTAAAATCCGGGCGCGGATCGCGACGTTGAAGGAGGAGTATTCGACGATTTTTTATCACGAATGCCAATGGCACTATAAATTGTTGCAAACCATATTGACGTTGAATAATCTTTTTTATAGCTTGAATTGCTTGCCCACGATGACTAACTAAATTTTTTTCTGTTACCGACATGTCAATAAATAATTTTTTTTTGGGTGGAAAATAAAATATAGCATCGTGCTCCATTCCTGATCGTGCACCTGGTTTAATTCGTTGAGTAATCCTACCATAGGCTCGACGTGTCACGATGTTGGATTGTTGAAGAAGAGGGTCGTACAAACATCCACTTGTTTCAAAAAATGCCCCGCGTTGAGACGTCGGGATTCCTGCTAACTTCTTTATAATTATTTTAACTCGTTTCTCAGGGGTTGCTGCGCTCCTTTTAGTTGCTACACCAGGATAACCATCCAGGTAATTTACAAAAATTCCACTATCCTCTGCAATGGTTAAATATTTAGATTTTTCAGCAAAGAATTTTGCCTTATACAAGGCATTTTCCCAGGTAGTTGCATATGGTTCATTACATTCTAAGTTATCGAGATGAATATTGTATAAGTTAATAAATTGGAATGGTAGATCGGCCAATTCAGTTATAAATTCTTGAAATTTTCCTTTATTCGTCGTTGCAATTAGTATCTTTGTTTGTTTCATAAACAGAGGTATGCGAAGCAATTTTCGAACTTTTATAGATATCAGCCTTATAAGGAGAGAGGCGTACAATTTTTACATAATCTTCGACGGCATCTTCTAGGTCATCAATAAAAAATTTTTGGTCATATCCTAGAGCAATAATGTCTGGTTTTTCCTCCATGATTACTTGATATTTATTATCGAGATAACCTAAACGCACATTATCAGCAATTTTTAAATTTTCGAAATTTTTTAAACGAACCGTTTCAGTATTATGTGTTTTTCGACCTTTTGTCTGAAGAACGGTTTTATCACGACTGACAACGACAACAAGATGATCGCCATACGCTTTAGCTTCTTTAATCATGTGGATATGGCCCGGATGGATAATGTCGAAGGTGCCAAAGACCATAACTTTTTTCATAATATGGATTTGCAAATTATAAATGGTCCATGCAGCTTATTTAAATAGTGGAAGAGATTTGGTTAAGGATTCAACCGTTAATTTTTTGCCAAAAATTAAAACACCTAAAAAAATAATTTCAGTAGCTTTTTTTAGTCCTTGCTTCTCTTTGACCTTTAGATCATTACTCGAATCACGCATTTCTTCTGTAAAGCAAGTAACTACAAGACCAGCCTGTTCAGCCTTTCTTTTTATATCTAATAAATTTTCTTGTTGAGAAGTTTCCTTCATGATAATAGCATGTTGTATATTCATTGGAATCTTTTCACCATCACTAGTTGTAGAAGCATCAAGATGAATTAATCTTTTGCCTTCTCGTGCTGCCAACGCAGCACTCAAATGGGCAGCTGCATTAAGTCGGCTCCATTCGGGGATATCTTTGGTGTTAAGGAGAATAACGTGGGCCACCATGGTCTCTTTCGATTTACCTATTGTTTCTTCTGATTGATGTTCAGGTCTGAGCGTCGGAAATAGAATCACCTCTTTTAAATTTTGCGCATTCACCAACAATTTTACTAGTCGATCAATTCCCATACCTAGTCCAGCAGTTGGCGGCATGCCATGTTTCAAAGCAATTATAAAGTCTTCATCGTATGGCATACTTTCTTCATTCCCTGCCTCTCTATTTTCAGTTTGTTCTTTAAAACGTGCTTCTTGATCGAGTGGATCATTAAGTTCAGAAAAAGCGTTGCATAACTCATTTCCTCCAACACACAAAAGCTGAAATCGCTCTACATAGCGCGGGTCATTAGGTTTACGCTTGGCGAGCGGTGAAAGTTCAACCGGATGATCAATCATGAAGATGGGATTAGTAATATACGGTCGAGCGAATTTTTTATATATTTCATCAATAAGCGTTCCGCGATCCATCATTCTATCTACCTCGACAGCCAGTTCCTGGGCTTTTTTAAGCAGCGTTGGCTGGTCAGGGAAATTTTCTATATCTATCTTGGCATATTGTTTGATAATATCTCTCATGCTTATACGAGGATAGGGCGGAGTGAAATCAACTTCTTTGTCTTCGATATTGAATTTGAGAGGTAAACCAACCGCAGAAATGAGTCGAGGGAGATAATCCTCTACTAAATTCATCAGATCATTATAATTTTTGTAAGCCCAATAAAATTCGATTTGGGTGAATTCAGGGTTATGATTATGGTCAATCCCCTCATTACGAAAACATTTTGCTATTTCGTATACTGCCTCAAAACCACCTACCATCAGGCGCTTAAGATATAATTCTGGCGCAATTCGTAAATATAATGGAATATCAAGTACATTATGATGAGTAACAAAAGGTCGTGCTAAGGCTCCACCGTAGAGTGTTTGTAATATTGGAGTCTCAACTTCATAAAAACCCTTAGTATCAAAATAAGTACGTAGTGCTTGTACTAACTTACTGCGTACCTGAGCAATTCGCATGGATTCCTCATTTGCCAGAAGATCAAGATAGCGACGGCGATACCGTTGCTCAATATCCGTAAGGCCATGAAATTTTTCTGGTAATGGCAATAATGCCTTGGCTAGAATAACGTAGTCGCGAACGAGTATACTTATCTCACCTTTATGAGTAGTGAAAATAGAGCCTCGAATTTGGATAAAATCACCGACGTCGAAATTTTTTAAAAAAAATTTATATCGTTCTTTTCCTAATTCTTGTTCGCCAATTGCAAATTGCAATTTGCCAGAAAAATCCTTTAAATGGCAGAAAGTTAATTTACCCATTTCACGTTTGGCGACAATTCTCCCTACTACAATAACTACAGAATTAGTGCCAGCATTCTTAGCTTCAACTAGTGTATGGGTGCGTTCACTCCGAGCGGGATAGGGATCGATACCATTTGCCCGTAGCGTCGCTAGGTGTTCCAACCGCACGTCATCTTCTTTAAGAAGATTTGACTTAGACGAAGGTTGATTAGACATAAAGTAACATTTTGTTCAAGTATATTTCGTAGTATACGTCATGGTAATAAAAAAGTCAAAATATAAATTAAAAACCCTCCCGGAGGAGGGAATTTAAATTTATAAAAATAGAGAAGCTATTTAATTTCCAAAATTTTATAGATTACCTTCCCTGAAGGGACTACGACTTCTACTTTATCACCTACTTTGTGTCCTAAAAAAGCTTCACCGAGTGGAGACTCGTTAGAGATTAAGCCTTGGGCAGGATTAATCTCTTGAGGCCCAACGATGGTATATTGTTTTTTTTGTTGATTAAACTCGACTGTAATAAGGCTCCCTATGGTAACAAGATCAGATTGCTGCTTAATAATTACTTGGGCATTATTAATAATTCGCTCCACTTCTAATAAACGACCTTGTGCCCACGACATATCTTCACGCGCTTGATGGTATTCTGCGTTCTCAGAAAGGTCTCCTTGTTGTTTGGCCTCATCAATACGTTTAGCAATATCTGGAATCGTATTATTTTTAAGTTGAAGATGTTCTTTTTTTAAAGTAGCAAGACTCTCCGCAGTCAAATACTGGATGGGATCATCCATACAAGATATAAGTTAAAAAAATAATTATATATACTATACTATATTTTTATTTATTGTCAAATTGGTTGAGGTATTTTTTTCCCCACCATTCTAAGAAATTCCGAGCAATTGGCATGGCAGCGGTTGCTCCCTCACCACCTTCCTCAGCAAGTACGGTAACAACAATTTGAGGGTTAGAAACAGGCGCAAAGGATGTGAACCAAGCATGCGTTGGTTGATTGTGAGACCATTGAGCGGTACCAGTTTTACCAGCTGTTGTAAATGGTAGAGTACCAAGTAATTTACAACTTCCAGCACGTACACATTCACGCATACCTTGCTGCACCACAGAAATATTATGTGGTGCAATAAAATTTTGATGTAAAATGGTGTCTGGTATTACAGTTATTTGTTTGGTTATTGGATCAATGATTTTTTCTACGAGATGAGTTTGGAGTACAATACCACCATTCGCAATTGCGGCTGTCCAGACAGCTACTTGTAATGGCGTTACCAAGAGACTACCTTGGCCGATTGATAAATTATATGTATCGCCAATAAACCACGGCTCTCCCTTTGTTTGTTGTTTCCATTCACGAGATGGTAAAAATCCAGTATTTTCTCCCGGGAGATCAATACCGGTCTTTTGGGCTAAATTAAATAAAGACATATAATGAAGTAAACGTTCAATCCCTAAACCTTCAAAGGCATCATAACCACCGCCAACATAATAAAAAAAAGTATTTACAGACCATGCTAAAGCTTTAGTAATATTTGTCCAGCCATGACCACCAGCTTTCCAATCTTTAAAAAACCATCGTCCGACGTGGAGCCCACCGACACTATTAAAAACGGTTGTTGGTACAACAATATGCTCTTGGAGCGCGGCAGCAGCTACAATTAATTTGATAGTTGACCCAGAAGGATAGGTTCCCGCAATGGCCCGATTAAATAATGGATGATCAGGATTTTTTAGATATTGATCATAGATGGCCGGCTTGATTCCACTAGCAAATTCATTATTATCAAAGGTTGGCCAACTAACAAGTGCGAGGATATGACCATTTTTAGGATCGAGCGCTATCGCGGCATAACGGTGATGGTCTGTTTTTTCGCTTAATTGGGTAATAATTTTTTCGAGCACTGCCTGGGCTTCAAGGTCAATAGTTAACTGAAGATTTTTACCAGGTTCTGGAGGTTCTACAGCTAAAACAGCTTGTTCTTTTCCAAGCGCGTCAACCTCTATTCGTTTCCTTCCATATTTTCCCCGTAATTCAGTTTCATAGGTTTTTTCTAATCCAGCTTTACCAATTGTATCTTGAAGCAGATATCCTTGAGTACGCCACTGTTCAAAGTTTGTTGCATCAAGTTTGCCCATGTACCCTAGTATATGAGCTAAACTTCGAAGACTCATACGTGCTCCCTCCTTTATGGTTGTTCCATACCAACGACGTGTTCCACTTTCAATACTGACGCCTGGTAAATTTGCATTAGTGATATAAAGACTTAAAGCTGTTTGAAAATCAATATTTTCTTTAATTATAATCGGTTCGTAGCTATTAAGGCCATAAGTTGTTAGGAGAGTATTAAGGGAACTAGTTGTTTTTTCACTCATCTCTCCAATTCGATCGAGGAGTCTCTCTCTCTCATTTACTTCACGTGGTAAATCGTGAGGAACAAGGACTAAAGAAAAATTTGGTATGTTATAGACTAATTGCTTCTCAAAATGATCATACATCACGCCTCGTTCAGCTGGAATAGAGCGCAAGCGAATACGATTTCCTTCAGCTAAAGATTGATAGTAGGTGCCTTTTCCAGCTTGTAAATAAATAACTCGCGCAAAAATAATTAAACCAAAAAATATGACAATCCCTATTAAAATATAGAGACGTTGATATGAAATACTGCTTCCAAGATAACGACGAGTGTGAGTAATGCCCCAACGATTTTCAGTAATATCTTCAAGATCAAGAGCTTCCTCTGTCCAAGCTTTTCGATATTTTCCAGTAAGCGTTCCCCTGGGGGAATTGTGGGAAGTAATTCGAAACGGATTGGAACTCATAATGTAGCTCCGTACAAGTTAAAAATTTTTCCTTTTCTTAGACGCCAAAGAGGAGATAGAAGATGTAATAAAATAAATAGTGCCATGCTAAATACCCATGTCTCAATAATATTAATAAAGGTTATAGAAGAGATAATAAAAAATTCTTTAAAAATTAAAGCTTTGATCCAAAAAGACCCCAATAATAGCAATTCGTAACTCATAAGTCCAATTCCGCCTGCTCCAATTATCATATATATAGATCGGTTAGTAAAAACTCTGGTACCTAACCATCGAACTAGAATTAAGCTTAATATAATTGGTCCCATAGTATTCCCAACTGGAAGAGCCGAACAGATTTCAACGATAAAGATAAATGCGAGCGCTATTGGAACGCCATAACGATCATCTGTTATTAAGAACCACCAGAGGAGTCCTATCATAAACATATTAAAATATGGTACTGGAAAAGACAGAAAAGAAATGATAATAAGTTGTAAAGCTATTAAACTTAATCCGCCTAATAATTTTATAATAATATTTAAAAAAAATTTCATAGATATTAATTTGTTTGTAATATACCGACACTGGTAAGTTTATTAAGATCATACGGAGGAGTTAGTAAAGCCTGTTGAAATGGTTGGTAGGCTTCATTTTCTACAATTTGAACACTACCAATAAGTAACCCTCGTGGGGTATTGTCTTCTAATCCAGAAGTTACTATTTGATCACCGACTGCTACTACTTCGTTGCGAGGAATAAATTTCATTCTGAGACTAATGCCATTGCCACCTTCAACTACTCCTAGGCTATGATCATGATTTAAAATGGTGGCTGCCACCTTACTTTGACTATCCTTAATAAGGAGTACCCACGCGACATCAGGAGCGACTTTAATTATTCGACCAACCAAGATTCCTTTATCAACAACAACAGGATCTCCTATCTTAATTCCTGCTATCCCCCCTTTATTAATGAATATAATTTGTTGGGTATTCGTAAGATCTTTTCCAATTACTTCAGCTACAATTACTGGAATTTGAGCACGAAGTTTGAGCTCTAACTTAGCACGTAAATCATCATTTTCATCGCTGAGCATTTTAGATTGAGCGCTACGCAGCAATGCTTGTTGTAAATCCTTTTGACACGATATATAAACTTGTGTGAGTTCATTGCGCCCTTGCCAAAAAGATAAATGATTACGTAATGTAACGATTACCGTATAGAGTCGATGAAGCATTGGTACGGTAATTGTGCGTACCGCCTTCTCGGGGGTCTGCAACCAACCGAGGTAGTGCATTAATATAAGGATGCCAATCAAAAAACCACTGATAAGCCCAGAGGTTTTATGGTGAGACACAGAAGACATATACGGTTGCAAAAACATTACCGAGCTGATAATTCCGGAAATACCGCTACTTCTTTTAATAGATCGTTTTCATCAAGGAGTATTCCGGTACCGCGAACAACAGCTGTTAATGGATCGTCGGCAATCCGTACCGGAATTTCTAAAGCGCGATGAATAAGCTGGTCCATACCACGCAGTAGTGCACCGCCACCAGATAATAAAATTCCTCGTTCGTGAATATCTGCTACTAATTCGGGGGCAGTAAGCTCTACAATAGATTTTATATTTTCAACAATAGTGCGCAGAGATTTAATTATAGCCTCTCGCACTTGAGCATCATTAATCATTATTTCTTTTGGAAGCCCAGTAATCATATCACGGCCACGCATTGGAAATTCGATATGTTCAGGTAGTTCTACTGCTGAGCCAATTTTAATTTTAATTTCTTCCGCTTGTCGCTCTCCCAAGAGTAATCCAAAAACATCACGCGCATAATTCATGATATTACGATTTAACTCATCGCCGGCAATTTTAATTGATTTACGGGTTGTAATTCCACTTAGTGATATTACTGCTATTTCACAGGTACCACCACCCATTTCAATAATTAAGTTTCCAATTGGTTCACGCACTGGCATACGCGAACCAATAGCTGCAGCCATCGGCTCTTCTACAATCCATACTTCGCGTGCTCCAGCATTCATTATGGCATCTGCTACTGCCCGTCGCTCTACCTCAGTTATATCTACGGGAGCTCCAATTATAACGCGTGGTCGTGATAAAAAATTTAAGCCGTTTTCTTCATAGACTTTATCAATAAAATAACGAAGCATTTTTTCAGCAACTTCAAAATCAGAAATAATCCCATATGTTAAAGGGCGTGTCGTAATTATATGCGGTGGGGTTTTTCCAAGCATTTCTTTAGCTTCATGGCCAACTGCCAATATTTGTTCTGTTCGTGTATTAACTGCCACCACGCTTGGTTCGTTTATAACAATACCCCTTCCTTTAACATAGACTAAGGTATTGGCAGTCCCAAGATCAATGCCCAGTTCTTTTCTAAAGCTACCAAAAAAGTTAGCAAACATATAGTTATCATATTTTAGACTTTTATATCGAATTTGGCAAGGTAGCTCGTTTTTGGAATGCCGCCACTCATATAGGTTATTTTTTTAAGAATTGAAGAGCTAAATATATTGGCAATTGCATTATATAAGGCTGCTTCGTTAAGTTTTATTTCTTGTGCTGTTACCGAGCTATTGCAAGCGATAATTAAAATACCATTTTTGAAAGAAATAGCCTGCGCGTGATCGAGGATGTTATTGGCGAAGAAGCTCTTGAGCCAATTATTGGCAGTCATAACAACACGTGCGGCAGTTGTTCCTTTCCAAAGATTTGAATGAGTGAGATGTTGTTGAAGAATATGGCTCAGTGGTTTCATATACGGTAGTCACAAATCTCGCGGAAATCGCAATTATCACAGGCAAATTGACTTGGAGTAGCCATAAAATTTCTGGCGTGAATTTGGCCGATAGTATTTTGCAACTTGACTTTGAGTTTTTCTAATTCTTGAGTTTCACCAAGAAATGAAGTTCGAATTTCATCATTTAAATAATAGAAGGTAAGTTTACTTGGTTTGCCTAGATGGCGGTATTCTGGTAACTGTTCAATGGCAATTTGATATATGAGCAATTGTTCTTTATCTTCACTTGTTAATTTTTCTTTGCTTTTGCCGGTTTTATAATCGATAATCTCCAAAGTGCCATCGGGCAATTTATCAATCCGGTCAATTCGGCCATGGATGAGACGGTCCCCTACTTTAATTCTAAACCAACTTTCTAAGTTGGTTGGAATGCTCCAATTATTCTCTTGAGCTTTATAGAAAGTTTTAAGGATATCCTTGCCTTTTTGATAGTATTCTTCTCGCTGATGTTGATTTTTATACCAATCGCCAATCCAATTCTTTTCATAGAGTGCCAATAAATCTTCTATCGTAGGCACTTTAACGGTAGGTTCACTAGCTGCGGTGGTTTTTTTTGGTGTGGCGTCAAATAAAGAAATTTGCTGTCGTGCATTTAACTCTTGGATGCGTTGATAAAAAGCTTGTAGCGTTCCATGCATGGTGGTACCAAAACTAAAACTAGCGTTACCTTTGGTTGGAATATGAAGAATATGAGCGAGTTTATATTGATAAGGACAAACTTCATATGTACGAATTTGTGAAAAAGAAAAGGCTTTAGGAAGCTCGTAAACAGAGCCTCCTTGATGAACACTGTTTGGAGTGTTCTTCTTTTCGGCAATAATGGTTTGTTCTTTTTCTGTTTTTTGCTCTGTGATTTTATAGCCAAGTTCTACAAGGAAGCGACTTATTTTTTTAGTACGTACACCACCATAGTCATTTGCACTACAAAAATAGAGTCGCTCTTTTGCGCGAGTCATAGCGACATAAAAGAGACGACGTTCTTCTTGAATATGACTATCCCCTTCTGGCAACTGTTCTTTAACAAGCTCAGGAGGAATTTCAATTCCATCTCCTCGGCTACGCGAAGGGAAGCGGTCTTCTACTAGATTAGCAATAAAAACATATTTGTATTCCAAACCCTTAGAAGCGTGAACGGTCATAATATTTACCGAGTCTGGTGTATCTGATGGCTGATAAAGAGCGCCTCTATCGCCTGATTCTACCACCATGGTAAAATGCTCTAGGAATTGGCTAATCTGAGCCTCTGGAGTAATACTTTCATATTCACTAAGGTATTCAAAAAATTGTTTGAGATAATGAATTTGGCGAATTACTTGGCTGTTACCTTGATCTTCTTTTTTAGTAAGGTAATTTAAATAACCACTTTTTTCTAAAAAATTATACAGAATTACCGATGGTTTATCTTTGCGAGAGCGTTTCATGCCATCATAAATCAGTTCAATTAGTTTATTACACACTGCTACACCTTCTTGTGACAAACCAAATTCAGGAGCGCGTTTGAGTATCTCATAATAGGTAGTGGCTTTCTTTTTAGCATTATAGGTAATTTTTTGGAGGTCATTTTCTTTAAAGTGAAGAAATGGTAAACAGAGCAAACGAAAGATCGCACTTGATTCGTGATAATTATCAAGGAGCTTAAGGTAGTTGATAGCATCGAGAATAATTGGTTGTCGATATAATCCGGACGAAGCGATAAATTCATATGGAATGCCGTTTGCCTGGAGTTGATTAATAAATGGATCGGCATGATTATTAGCACGGACGAGAATGGCAAAATCGTCCCAGGTAGTATTAATATCAGCAGTTTTTAGACGAGTAATTTCGTTAATTACTAAACGCACCTCTTCATCTAAAGTCGTAGCGTGGATATGAATGACTTGAGATTCTTGATGTGTTGTTTTAGATGTGAGATGTTTATTGATACCGAGTTTGATCTCTAAACGATCAGGATTATTATTTTGAATAGATTGATACGCCACATTAAGAATTGTTTGACTGGAGCGATAATTCTCATGGAGAACAATTTTTTTAGTATCGGGGAAGTCATCTTTAAAACGTAGAATGTTTGCTATGCTTGCACCACGAAAAGCATAAATACTTTGGTCATCATCTCCGACAACAGTAAGTTGAGATTGAACATCAGCAAGTAATTTTACTAATTTATATTGTGCATAATTCACATCCTGAAATTCATCGACCAAAATATATTTGAACTGAGATTGAAATTTTTTAAGCACAACCGGTCGTTGAAAGAAGAGGTTGACGGTATAAAAAATTAAATCGCCAAAATCAAGCAAACCATTATCAAGAAGCAATTGATTATATAAATGATAGGCGTTGGCAATTTCCGTGAGACGATTCTTATCTTCTAAATTAACGGTGCCTGAATCTTTTGCTGTACTCTCAGCAAAAGCTACATATTCTTCTGGGGTAATGAGTTCATCTTTGCATTTCGAAAAATGTTTAAGTAGCTCGTGTACATGACGCATGGGGTTACCCATGGGGCGATAGTAATTAAGATTAAACTTCGATAAATTCTGGCGAACCAAAACCCAAGCCGCGGTTTCGGTAAGAAGTTTAAAGTTAGAGTTAAGACCGATATTGATGGCGTGACGTTCAAGTACCCGTTGGCAAAACGTGTGAAAAGTAGAGATATTAAGTTCGGTATAGCCGATATTAATCATCTCATCCACTCGCTCCTGAATTTCTGTGGCCGCTTTGTCATTAAATGTTAGAGCTAAAATTTGTTCAGGTTGAGCTAATTTTTTTTCTAAAAGATAACAAATTTTACTTGTGATGACACTTGTTTTGCCGGTACCAGCACCAGCAACAATCAAAAGCGGGCCATTGATGTATTCAACAGCCTCTTTTTGGGCTTGGTTAAGCTGATATTTTGACATAGAAAAAGCACTCGAATGAGTGCTGTATTATAGCGCAATAACAGTAGTTTTACAAATTTAAGTTATCTTGATATCAATGATTTCATTAAGAGGTACAAAGATTAACAAATCAGTTACTTCCCCTTTCAACACATCCTTAATCTTTTCAATCTGTACACGATAGCCTAAGGCGGTTAATTTTTGGCTTGGAATTGTTAGATCGTTTAACCTCACCATGACTGTCCCTGTTTTTTTATTAATACTATCAACGACTACATTTAAAATAATATTCCCTCTTAATGTAATTTGTGCTGATTCTAAACTTCTACCTTCAATTCTACAAAGCTCAGCTAAAATAACGTCTGGTTTTTTTCTTTCTGGCCCTATTGGGGTCCGCGCACCTTCAACAATTATTTTTCTTGATTTCATATTTTTATAGTATTTTGCAATTGTCCACATGCGGCCATAATATCTTGCCCTTGTGAGTAGCGAATTGTGGAAGTAAAGCCAGCATTCATGAGCTCAGTGTGCCAATGCTCAATTTGTTCGTGTGGTGTGCGTGCAAAGTAGTTCACATTATCAACCGGCTCATCGCCGATATAATTGTAAGGAATTAAATTGATGCGGATGTGTGGCATGCGCCTCGCTAATTTGATGAGGGCTTGGAGATGATGTTCGTTGTCGTTGACACCGCCAAGCATAATATACTCAAGACCGATAAAATGTGTTCGACTGGGAAATTTTGTATGATAATCATTGGCCCATTGTACCAAGAATTCTAAAAATCCTTTTCGGTTTGATGGCATAATTTGTTTACGGCTCTCTTCAATGGCACTGTGGAGGGAAACGGCCCAGCGGACTGGTGGAAAATTATCATCTTTAAGAATTTGTTCCATTGCCGGCACAACTCCAGCTGTTGAAACAGTGATTTTTGTTTCGCCAAGATCAGAATTTTCTAAAATGATGTTAAGGGCACGTTTGACGTTGTCATAATTAAGCAGTGGCTCACCTTGCCCCATCATTACAATATTATTCACACGAGCGCCTTCGGGTGCAAGCAGTCGTTGGCTAAAACGATACTGATCAATTATTTCTTCAGCACTTAATTGTCGTTTAAAACCAGCTTTACCCGTGGCGCAGAAGGCACAACGCATGGGGCAACCCGCCTGGGAGGAAATGCAGATGGTGTAGCGATCGTCATTCGTGTCTCGATTTGTCATTTTGACCGCAGGGAGAAATCTCTGTAGGTTATCCGATTGAGATTCCTCGCTCGACGCTTGGAATGACAGTTGTTTCTGCTTCAGATTCTTCCGTCCCATAATTACCGTTTCAATAAAATTATTATCATGTAGTTTAAAAAGAATTTTACGTGTATTATCTAATTGACTTTTAAGATTTGTATGCACTTCAAGCGAGAGCCATGGGATGTCCTTTAATTTTTCATGGAGTTCTTTGGGAAGGGTTGTAATTTCATTATAGCTATTGATAGCGGTATTAAACCACGCCTGCTCAATTTGCTTCCGCCGGAAGGTTGGTTTATCCTCCAAAATAATTTTGAGAGTATTAGCAATATTTAGCATACTATGAATATAGCCAACATGGAGTTTATTATATTTTTCCTAGTGCACACAAGAATTGATTGTCAGCAAATTTCCCATTACTTTGCTGGGAATAACAATCATACATTTTTATTGAATAAAACCACCGGCTTGCAGTTGCCATAGTTTATAATACAGGCTACTTGGTTTTTTGAGAAGAGACACATGATTCCCTTCTTCTACTATTTTTCCATGATCAACTACTAATATTCGATCCATTTTCATAATGGTGGATAAACGATGGGCAATTACAATTACCGTTTTATTTTGCATCAATTTCGTGAGGGCATCTTGAATAAGATGCTCGGATTCTGAATCAAGGCTCGAAGTCGCTTCATCCAATATTAAAATTGGAGCGTTGCGCAAAATTGCTCGTGCAATCGCTACGCGCTGACGTTCACCACCAGAAAGTTTTACCCCGCGCTCCCCAACATAAGTATTATATTGGTCAGGAAATTCAGAAATAAACTCGTGGCAATGGGCAAGTTTTGCTGCTGTTATTACCTCTTCATCCGTTGCTTCTAGTTTGCCATATCGGATGTTCTCTAAGAGCGTACGATGAAATAGAATTGGTTCTTGTGGTACCAAGCTAATATTATTCCATAAACTTTGTTGCGTTACACGAGAGATTATCTGATTATCAACGAGAATTTTTCCATTTGCCACCTCATGCATACGTAAGAGTAATTTTACTATAGTCGATTTTCCTGCTCCCGATGGACCTACTAAGGCCACTTTCTCTTGAGGTTTAACTAAAAAAGTTAATTTGGAAAAAATTTGTCTGGTTTCATGATAAAAAAAGTCAACTTTCTGAAATTCAATTGCGCCGGTAGTGACCACTAAATTTTTGGCTTTAGGAATATCTTGAATTTCATGTGGGGTATTAAGAATTACGGTCATCTCCTCGGCGTCAGAAAGATCAGAAAATAAATGGCGAATAATTTTACCAAAATCCCAAACCTTATCAAATATAATAATCATGTATGATTGGATCAATACAAAGTCACCTACCGTAAGAATCTGTTTTTGCCAGAGAATGATCGCAACATAAAAAATCCCTAATTCTAATATTACCACCAGAAGCCCCTGGACTGCTTCAAATACTCCATCCAAGTTCCATGTGAACCAACGTAGCCGTCGCACGCGATCCATTGCCGCTCGAAACGTTGCAACCTCACGCTGGTAACCAACAAATAATTTAACATTAGTATGATTGGTGATAGTGTCGGCTAAAATCCCAGTTGCTTTAGTTTCTGCTTCATTGCGCTCAATATCAAACCGTAATTTATAAGAGGTAAAAATCCAATTAACAATCAAAAAAATGGTGAGCCATAGTAGAACTCCCATTCCCAGGTGGGTATCTTTTTTGAACAGTACAAAAATGACTACTGATAAATCAACAAAAAGTGGCAATAAATTCCACGTTATTTTATCAGCGACACTTTCAAATGCCCGTATAAACCAATTAACACGTTTTACCAGTGATCCAACGAAGTTGCTGTTGAAATAGGTAAAGGAATGTTGATGTAAATACTGAAAACTTTTATCCGCGAGTTTGGCCATTACAGTTGGCTGAAAGTAGTTATTAGTAAAATTAGCAATCCGCCAAAGCACCCAACGTGCTGCTTCTAAAAATGCAATGCTTACTAAAATAGTTAATAAATTTCGAATAACGAGGATATGATTTGCAGTGTGTGTAAGCACGTCAAAAAATCGCTTAAAGTAAAGCGGGATAATAACGCCTAAAGCCGAACCGCCAATGACACAAATAAACAAGGGGATAATCAACCAGATGTATGCCCTGGCCTCGGACCAGTAAATTTTAAGGGTTAACTTAGTGTTATATTTCATAAAAAGCCATAGCCCCTAGAAAAGGGGCTATGAAAGAAGACGTAAAATAAGGCAAATTGTTACAGTAAATAAAAAACCGGGGCAAGCCCGGTTAAATTTTTTATTTTATTTTTCTATATCTTTTCCCCACCCTTAGCCGCGCAAGTTCACGTTCTAGTTTAACAGATAAGGCAGAATAATCAACGTCTTCTTTATTCCGGGCTTCCGCCATGAGTTTATCGGCGCGCGTTTTGGCTTCTTCGGCACGGGTTAAATCAATCTCATGGGCGTGTTCGGCGGTATCGGCGAGGATGACAACGGAGCCATCATCACGCACTTCAGCAAAACCGCCGGAGATGGCAATAGAATTCTCTTCATCGTTTTTTTTGTATTTTACCTCTCCTGGCACCAAATTGCATACCAAAGGGATGTGATGTGGAAGAATGGTAATCTCACCCATAGTAGTGGCTAAGCTAACCTGGGTTACATCATCGGCAAAGACTTCGCGTTCTGGTGTAACGATTTTAAATTGCATAAATATAATCCTAATCTACAAATTTCATCCAAATCTACGATTATCCTAATATTACAAATTCTCTATTCGTTATTATTTGGAAATTTGTAGATTAGGATAAGATACGTTGATTCGGATTATACTTTTACTTCACTTCATCAATTCCACCTTTCATATAAAACGCCTGCTCCGGTTTGTCATCATACTTTCCGTCTAAAATTTCTCGGAATCCTCGAACTGTGTTAGCCACCGGAACATATTTACCTTCAATTCCACTAAATACTTCTGCGACAAAGAACGGTTGTGATAAGAATTTTTGAATTTTGCGGGCGCGAGAGACGGCAGTTTTGTCTTCGTCGCTGAGTTCTTCCATGCCGAGGATGGCTATAATATCTTGCAAATCTTTATACCGTTGTAAAACTTTCTGCACGTCCCGGGCGGTGCGATAATGCTCTTCACCAATAATGAGCGGATCAAGAATGGTGGAATTAGAGTCAAGCGGATCAACGGCTGGGTAAATACCGAGTTCAGTCAGCGAGCGGTTCAACACCACGGTAGAGTCTAGGTGGGCAAAGGTGGTAGCTGGGGCGGGGTCAGTCAAATCGTCGGCCGGGACGTATACAGCTTGCACGGAGGTGATGGAACCTCTGTCGGTAGAGGTGATGCGTTCTTGGAGGGCGCCCATTTCAGAAGCCAAAGTTGGTTGATAACCTACGGCCGAAGGCATACGACCAAGCAAAGCGGATACTTCGGACCCAGCCTGGGTGAAACGGAAAATATTGTCGATAAAAAGTAACAAATCTCTCCCCTCTTCATCACGAAAATATTCGGCCATGGCGAGGGCGGTGAGGGCCACGCGCGCGCGGGCGCCAGGCGGTTCGTTCATCTGGCCAAACACCAGCGCGGTTTTATCAAGTACGCCGCTCTCTTTCATTTCACGATATAAATCATTACCCTCACGACTGCGCTCACCTACCCCCGCAAACATAGAGTAGCCACCGTGTTCTTGCGCGATATTGCGGATAAGTTCTTGAATCAAAACGGTTTTACCCACACCCGCGCCACCAAACAAACCAACTTTACCACCCCTTAAGAAGGGACAGATAAGGTCCACGACTTTGATACCGGTTTCGAGGACCTCTGATTTGGTGGATTGCTTAACAAACTCCGGTGCTTTGCGGTGAATAGGGTATTTTTTTTTGGATTTAGCATCGCCGAGGTTGTCGATGGTATCCCCCACCACGTTAAACATGCGCCCAAGCGTTTCGGGGCCGACGGGGACGGAGATTGGTTCGTTGTTGGAGGTAACTTCCTGGCCGCGCTCAAGACCGTCAGTGGTACTCATCGCGATGGTGCGGACATTATTTGATCCGAGATGCTGTTGTACCTCAAGCACAAGACGAGTGCTGTCGGGCATTTTGGTTTCTGCGGACGAATAGAGATCAGGAAGTTTCTCGGGGAAGTGGACGTCGACGACTACGCCGATGATTTGGGTTATTGTTCCTTTCAACATAAAATAATTAGCAATTAACAATTAGCAACTAACAATATGAATTTTTACTGTTAATTGTTCATTGTTAATTTATTCAAGGGCAGCAGCACCACCAACGATTTCTGAAATTTCTTGTGTAATCGCCGCTTGGCGCGCTTTATTAAACGAATAATTTAACTCTTTAATCATTTCTCCAGCCGCGTCGCTGGCGCTTTGCATGGCCATCATGCGGGAGCTGTGTTCGGAGGCGTCCGATTCTAAAATTGCTTGGTAAATTTGCATTTCAACCAGGCGCGGGAGGAGTTCGTTAAGCACTTGGTGCGTAGTGGGTTCAAAGAGAAATTGTGATTCTTCTGTCTCTTTATTTTCATCACCGAAATATGCGTCTTCATAGTCCGTAGGCTCCAGTTCGTCGTCAAGGGCTTCAAAACCCCTTCCTCCATCCTCCCCCTTATAGGGGGATGGAACCGTTGCGCCCGTGACACCATCGCTCGTCTGCCCCTTGCGGTTTCTTTCCCCTACAAGGGGAGAGACAGAGAGAGGGGTTTCGTCGTTCGTCTCGTTCAACGGTAGTAATTGTTTAATCTTTGACACTTGATTAACGGCCGACACAAAATCCGTATACGCAATTACAATTTGGTCGTACTTGCCACTCAAATACTCCCCCACCGCGTGGCGGGCCATGGGTAGCACTTCTTCTACTCGGCTGGTTAAATCAATTTTATCAAATTCCGCCACCACCGTGTGCCCAAATTTATGGTAAATCTTTTTCCCGCGCTTGCCGGTAAGAATAATGTCAGCGTCAATTTCGATCTCTGTATTGTCATTCCGAATCCCCGTCGCAGGGGTGAGGAATCTCTGTCCATCGTTGGTTGGTTGAGACAAAGATTCCTCGTCGCCGCGAGGCTCGCTCGGAATGACAGTGGGGCGCTTACTTGATTTAATAAATTCGTCAACCGCCTGGAGTAGCCGACTACTAAACCCACCCGCGAGCCCACGATTACTGGTAATTAAAACAATTCCAATTTTACGCACCGGCCGTTTTTCCAGCATCGCGTGCTGTTTTTCATGGGTTTTTTCTGCAATTTCTTTCAGTATCTCCCACGCCAGGCCAGAATAACTCCGTGTTGCCAAAACATTCGCTACTGCTTTCCGCATTTTTACAGCACTAATCATCTCCATGGCCTTGGTGATTTTTTTGGTGGAGGAGATGGACTTGATGCGGCGTTTGATTGTTTTGGTGTTGAGAGGCATAGGGCGAACGATACAAGCTACACAGTTATAACTTTTCTTAAGAGTTACTGTTATGCATCTAATTTTTCAAATATACGCGGCGCTTCTTTACCTTTTTCTCTAAAAAAATCTACTATTTTCCATTCGGGCACGAAAATTTCGTTAATTCTCTCTACTCTAGCAATTAAGGATCTTCTCGTTTCAGCTAATTTTGCACCTGTGGATATTTCTGGAGACTCTCCTGTCATTATATTTTTTAGACCGTTTTCATTTTCTACTATATTTTTATTTCTTAAACTCATTAATTGCCTCTTTCAACTCCCCTTCAATCTTCTCATCCCACTCCCCTCTTCCCATCTTTTCAAGCAAGGCTTTTTTACTTTTATCCAAAAATGCATGAAATTTATCCTCCCACTCTTTCATATTTTTAACTTCAACATCATTCACAAACCCGTTCGATACGGCATAAATAATCGCTACCTGGTTCGCCACCGGCATTGGTTTATATTGCGGTTGTTTAAGAATTTCTACCATGCGGGCACCCAGATCAATTTGTTTTTTGGTTTCCGGGTCAAGGTCGCTACTAAATTGGGAAAAGGCTTCCAGTTCGCGAAATTGAGCAAGACTGAGTTTGAGTTTGCCAGCCACTTTTTTCATGGGTTTAATCTGTGCAGCAGAACCAACACGAGAAACTGAGATCCCAACGTTTAAAGCAGGGCGAATGCCGCGGTAAAACAAATCGGATTCGAGGAAAATTTGGCCGTCGGTAATAGAGATAACGTTGGTTGGGATGTACGCCGTCACGTCACCGGCTTGTGTTTCAATAATGGGTAGCGCTGTGATGGATCCCCCACCAGCTTCTTTATTGCGGCGGGCGGCGCGTTCGAGCAAACGGGAATGGAGGTAGAAGACATCGCCCGGGTAGGCTTCACGACCGGGAGGGCGGCGGAGCAGAAGCGAGACTTCGCGGTAGGCCACGGCCTGTTTGGACAGATCATCATAAATAATGAGTACATCTTTGCCTTGATCCATAAAGTATTCGGCCATGGCCACGCCGGCGTAGGGGGCAAAGTATTGTAAAGCCGCTGGGTCTGAGGCGCTGGCGTTGACGACAAATGTATAATCCATGGCGCCAGCTTCTTTAAGCTTGGTAACAATGCGAGCAATTTTAGCTTCTTTTTGTCCAATCGCTACATACACACAAATCATGTCTTGGCCTTTTTGGTTGATGATAGTGTCGATAGCAACGGCGGTTTTACCAGTTTGGCGGTCGCCGATGATGAGTTCACGTTGACCGCGGCCAATGGGGATCATGGCGTCGATAGCTTTGATTCCAGTTTGCACTGGCTGGCTGACTGGTTCGCGTTTCATAACGCCTGGAGCGATTTTTTCAATTGGGTAAAACGTTTTGGTGCGGAATTCGGCGCCACCGTCAACGGGCTGTCCCAATGGGTTTACTACACGACCAATTAACTCCTCACCAACCGGCACCGACAAAATACGCCCAGTTCGCTTTACCGTGTCCCCTTCTTTAATATGTTTAAAGTCTCCCAAAATAACCGCACCCACGGTTTCTTCTTCCAAGTTTAACGCCACGCCAAATATCGGCCCCGCCTTTGCAGAAGCTTCGGTGGGCGAAGCTGGGAATTCAAGCATTTCATTCGCTTGGCATTTGGTAAGACCGCTGAGGCGAGCAATGCCGTCCCCTACTTCCATCACCGTACCAATTTCTTCCACAGCAACTTGCTTTTCAAAACCAGCGATATTTTTTCGGAGTTCTTCGACGATTGTGTTTATGGACATACTTCAAAAAATTTTATCAAATAATCTTATGATTTTTCAATTTTCTAATCTTTAGGGGAGATAAGATTAAAAGATTGGAAGATTGAAAAATCATTATTCAAGCTTTAGACGAAATCTATTAAGCTGCTGTTTTAAGCTCGCATTAAAAATTTTATCCGCCGTCTTCACCACAAATCCTCCAAGTAGACCCTTGTCAACCGTCTGCGCGGATTCCACTTTTTCTCCAAATGACTCTTCAATTTCCTTTTTCATTTTGGCATCTAATTCGTGAGCAGATGTAATGGTTATGTCCTGTATGCCTTCTTGCTTTTTGGCATACCTGATAAATTCGGCAATAATACGCTCGGCCTGCTTTAATTTTTGATCACGTGCTACAAGACGCACAAAATTGCCGAGTACTTGTTCCAACTTCTTACCTTTGAGATCCTTGGTTGCGTCGTAGAGGGCGATAGCGTAGTCTTTGGTGGTTTTTTTTTTCATAACATTTTTACTTGTCATCCCGACCGCAGGAGGGATCTCTGGCTCACTTAACGATATGACGTTGATTGAGCCAGAGATTCCTCGTCGCCGCGAGGCTCGCTCGGAATGACAATTACGTGATTACTTCATTTTCTTAACCATCTCTTCAATCATTTCCTTGTCCTTTTTCCCATCCATTTTCTCCGCCAAAATCTTCTCGAGTGAAGTTACAATCAAATCCACGGTTTCTTTTTTAAGCCCAGTGACCATTTCTTCTTTCTCAATTTTAATATTGCGTTTAGCCTGGTCAACCAGCGTTTCAATTTCTTGTTTGGCCTTTACTTTCATGCCATCAGTCATACCTTGAGCTTCAGCCGTGGCACGTTCCAAAATTTTATTATATTCAACTTTGGCTTGATCAATCCGTTCCTGATATTTTTGTTCACCGCGCTGCAAAGTCTCCTGAATTTTCTTTGAATTTTCAATACTTTCATCAATCATTTTCTGGCGCTCAGACATTTTTTTTGTGAGTGGTTTTAAAATAAGAAACCAAATAATGGCCGCGACAATAGCGAAGTTAATGAGTTGAGAAATGAATAACGTTCCATTGATGCCGAGTGAGGCGGCAACGCCACCAGTTGCGGCAGGCTCGGCGGTTTCGGCTGCGTAGGCGATGTCTATAAGGTGCATAAGATTTTTTTAGTTGTCATTGCGAGGAAGAAGCCTCACAGCGACTGACGCAGCAATCTCCCGGATTAAGAACGCCTTAGGCAGGGGGATTGCTTCGTCGCTCGTTCCTCGCTTCTCGCAATGACAGTTAGATAATCCAATTCCAGCGGATCAAATTGATCCGCTGAGTTGAACTAGTTCAAAGTAAATACAACGACGAGCGCGTAAATTGCGATAGCTTCCGCAAACGCGGCGCCGAGCAACATTGGCACGAACAATTTGCCGGCTGATTCTGGGTTGCGTCCGATGGATTCCATAGCCTTGCTGACGATTTTGCCGATTGAGAGGGCTGGAAAAATGCCCCCAATGGCCATGGTTAAACCTTTAACCATGACGGCGACTGTGGCGTGATCCCACATAGTGTTTAACTTTCTCGATACCATGCTCCGTCGAGCCCATGTTGGCATGGATTTTTCTCGGGGTTGGTATCGTTTAGTGAATAAAGCTCGAACGATTGTCATTTCGAGCGAAGCGAGAAATCTCTGGCTCACCAACGATCGACGGACAGAGATCCTTCGCTTTGCTCAGGATGACAGTGAGTTGTTTAATGTTCCGCTCCATGCGGCTCGGCGCTGGCGACCGTCATATAAACGAGCGTCAACATCGCAAACACGCTAGCCTGAATAATTCCGACGAGCATTTCAAGCAGCATAAAGGGGGCGGGAACCAGCACAGCGACTAGACCTAACATGACGGTCATTAAAACTTCACCGGCAAAAATATTACCAAAAAGACGAAGTGAGAGGGACATGACTTTGGCCAACTCGCTAACAATTTCGATGAGTCCAACTGCAAACTCCACAATTGCTTGAAAAATTGCAATGGGACCCTTGGGAATACTTTTGATTAAATTTTTAAGTTGAACAAATTTGCCAATGTGGGTAAATACGCCAACCGATAAAAAGCCGAAGATATGAGAAGAAATAACCGCTACAGTTGCCATCGCAATGGTTAGATTCAAATCGGTATTGGCAGGCCGAAGCAATGGTTCGTGACCCTTAAAAATACTCCCCGTACCCGGAAGAAGACCGAGCCAATTAGAAAGTAATATAAAAAAGAATACTGAGCCAACAATCGGTAGAAAGGTAATTGTCTTTTTTCGACTGCCGGTTACCTGATCAAAATAACTGAGCAGGATATCCAAAAAATATTCAGAATAATTTTGCAATTTCCCTGGCCGAAGAGATACTCGGCCGCGCAATACAATTCCAAAAATTAAAAAAATAACCATCGCAAGCCAGGTGTTGATGATGGTATTAGTCACCGGGAGGCGCCCGATATGGAAAATCGTTTCAGCGGCGAGAGGGGGTAAAACTAATTGACTCATAATTTTGGTTATGCCGTTTTTGTCATTTCGAACCCCCCGTCGCAGGGGGTGAGAAACCTCTGTCTCAATCGGACAATTGTTGAGCCGGACAGAGATCCCTCGTCGGCGCGAGCCTCGCTCGGGATGACAACTTGAATTGATTGAATAGTTTTACGTGTATCGTGAATCATGTTACTTACGGTTCATTGCTTGATATTCTTGTCCGTATTTTCTAGACTTTGTATAAATACTCATCCCTGATAGAAGCGCCGCGACTACGAATCCAACTATTGTTAACCAGGGGTGGAGATAAAATTTCTTGTCTAAATATTGACCAATAAGCACAAAGAGTACTACCGGAACCGCAATCGTAGCACCAAAATTACCCATGATGCGTACTGCGAACATATAGTATTCGCGGTCAGTAGTTTTTTTGGGCTGATTCTGCATATAAAGGACGCGAATAGTATACTTAATCAAGCTAAAATCGTCAAGAGAATTTAAAAAATAAAATGTTAATAACTTTAACTAATTTTAGAAAATAATCTTTTCGCATTATCCGTCGTCGCTTGCAATACTTCTTCGAGTGTTATTTGACGAAGTTCTGCAATTTTTGCTGCTGTTGTTTCCACCATCCACGGCTCCCCGCGTTTGCCGCGGTAGGGAATGGGTGAAAGATAAGGACAGTCGGTTTCGAGCAGGATTCGGTCGATGGGCATGCGTTTGACGACTTCCAGGAGGTCA
This sequence comes from Candidatus Magasanikiibacteriota bacterium, assembly GCA_023246655.1. Lineage (GTDB taxonomy): Bacteria > Patescibacteriota > Patescibacteriia > Magasanikbacterales > GWA2-37-8 > JAHFHX01. The sequence goes on along the minus strand of JAHFHX010000010.1, from coordinate 10,580 downwards.
AATTGAGCCTGTGGATTGGCTTTAAGGGGGGGGAAGGTGATGACGCCGGTAAAACCAATGTAAAACCCCATTTGAAGGTATTTTTGGGCGTTAGTCCAATTGCTGGTGTAACAGTGGATGGTGGCGTGCACCCGCGTGTCATTGCGAGGAGCCGAAGGCGACGCGGCAATCTCCCCTTGTGCTTCTTGTCGGGGAGATTGCTTCGCTTCGCTCGCAATGACAGTGCGGAGCGTCTCAACCAACTCTTCATGCGCCTCGCGGCAATGTATCACCATGGGCAAATTAAATTCCTGCGCCAATTTAATATGTTGCAAAAAAACCTCTTTCTGACGCGGCAGCATTTGTTCCTTCGTCAGACCCTCGGGAATTCGATAAAAATCTAATCCGCACTCCCCTATTCCAATAACTTTGGGGTGAGATGCTAATTTTTTATAATAATCATAATTAAAATTTTCTTCGCGCGACTGAAATGATGTTTCTTCTTCGTCGACATGTTTAGAAAAAAGATGTTCTGGATGAAGTCCGACGCTGGCGTAAACATTATTGTATTTCTCTGCGACTGCAATACCCTGCTTGCTCGTATCGGATTGAGTACCCACGAGATTAATAATCATTCCCTTCTCAAGGCTACGTTTAATCACCTCGTCCATGTCAGTTTTATAAGCATTAAAGTGAGCATGAGCGTGTGTATCAATCATCATATTATTTAGTCTCTAGTTCCACCTGTGACAAAAATTTTAATTTTACACTACGATTAAATAAATCCCAAACTATTCTTTAGTGATTTTAAAGCGTCTGGTATAAGAGGCCATAAAATTGAGGCGACGGAGACACAATAAGAAGCTATTTTTGATGTACTAAAGGCGGTCATGAATTTGGGAGTAAGGGGAAATTTATTGATGAAGAAGAAAGTAATACCAAGCACAATGATTCCCTCAAAGATACCAAAAACTAATCCTAACAAGCGGTCAAGACTATGGATAAATGGCAGATGGGTGAGAATTGAAAGTGCTTTATCTAAAAGGTGAAAAGCAAAACCAACCAGACGGTTGATAATTAAAAAGGCTAGAATAAATACAATCACTTTAGAAAAATTTCCACTCCAGCCGGTGGTCTTAATAAGCCACTGCGCCACCGGCACATACCAGCGACTGGCTAGGTAGACACCAACCACCGTGCCAACCAGCGACCCTAGCGTGCTGATAAGGCCAAACCACAAACCAAACAGGCCGAAGCCGCCAATGATGCAGAGGAGAACGATGTCGAAGAGAGACATAAGTTAAAAAATTACAAATGAAAAATTTCAAATATCAAATAAAATGTCCAAGTAATGACACTATACAAGTCGTGGGAATAACTGTTCGCCTTTTTCAATTTTATTTCCAACCGTCAACTCTACCCACCTCTGTAATTCCGATAGTGGTTTCCCTAACTCTTTACTCACATTAAGACCAAGCTGAGTCATAATTTTTTCGGCTGTCTCTGGCATGACTGGCCAGATCATAATAGCAATATGACGCAGGGCTTCGGCCAAGTGATATAACAATGTATGAACTTCATTCGTCTTTCCGTTCTTAACTAATGTCCAGGGTTGGCGATCGGAGATGGTTTGGTCACAATATGCCACAAACTTCCAGGCTGCCGCCAAGGCTTGGTCAAACCGCCATATAGCCATCTGTTTTTGGTATTCTGGCCACACTTCTTTAGTTAAAAAAATTATCAAGCCATTATCAATTTCGTTAACCTCAGGCACGAGGCTCTCGGAATACTTCTCAATCATGGTGAGAACTCGATTGGTGAGGTTCCCAAGACCATTGGCAAGATCGCCATTATAGCGTTCGATCAATTGTTTATAAGAAAAGTTACCGTCGCCATCAAATGGGATTTCGCGCATCAGAAAATACCGAACCGCTTCGAGCGGATAGCGCTTTACCAACTCAAGCGGATCAACTACATTGCCAAGGCTCTTGCTCATCTTTTGATTATCAACATAAATAAACCCATGCACGGCAATTTGCTTAGGTGGTTCAATACCGGCTGACATGAGCATGGCCGGCCACAACAGTGAATGAAACCGATTGATATCTTTTCCAACCACATGTGTAGCTGGCCACCATTTTTTAAAGAGCGAATCATCGCTGCTTTTATAACCAACCGCTGTCAAATAATTTAACAGAGCATCAAACCACACGTACATTACCTGATTCTCATCTCCTGGAACCGGAATTCCCCACGGTAATTTGGTCTTGTCACGCGAAATACTTATGTCATCAAGTCCACTTTTGAGTAAATTAACCATTTCATTATGGCGACTGATTGGCCATACAAAATTCGTCCGTTCTTTAAATAAAAACTCAAGTGGCTCTTGATAACGAGAGAGCCTAAAAAAATAATTTTCTTCTTTTAAAAATTCTGGTATACGATTGTGGTCCGGACACTTTCCATTAATCAAATCTTTCTCGGTTTTAAATGATTCACACCCTACACAATACAAACCTTCGTAGGCTTTTTTATAAATATCACCATTCGTTGCTACGGCTTCCCAAAATTTTTGAGCGCGTTCAACATGTCTTTGTTCCGTTGTGCGAATAAAATCATCATTGGAAATATTCCAAATATCAAGTAAATTTTGAAATTTAGCTGATTCTTGCTGAGCATACTCCGCCACCGCTACCCCTTTCTCTTTGGCAGTTTTGTACATTTTCTGACCATGTTCATCCGTGCCATTTAAAAAATATACCTCATTCCCTAACAACCTTTGATAACGCGCCATTGTATCGGAATATAAGATTTCTAAAGCAAAACCAATGTGCGGATCAGCATTGGCGTAGGGTATGGCGGTGGTGAGATAGTATTTGTTGGACATAATGTCAAAATTAAAAATCCGAATGTCGAATAAAATGTTGAATTCTCAAACTGTATCCTCCTCTTTTTTGTTGGCACTGTTGCTTCTTGATTTTCTAATAATAGCAGAGAAAATTAGATTTAATTCATTGGCTTCACGCCAATGGTCACGGCATTCTTCTCTTACTTGAGGTGCAGCTTTAGCAATCATACGAAGCCAGTGTTTAGTTTCTTTTGACTCTTTTCTGCAAATACCAATTTTATGTTCAAAATCTTTCTTTGACTCGGCGCAATCAGCTTCGCAGTAATTTGCGCCAATACTTGTTCCAGACCGGACTATTTGTTTAATAAAAATTGTAGTAGTGTCATTTTTAATAATTTTTTTAACAAAATCAATAATTGCCTCTCCAAACATAGCGGTACGTTCTTCCAAATCATATTTTGAACTTTCATCATTAGAAATTTTATTCGACATTTGGATTTTGTTATTTGACATTTATCACTATAACAAACTCTCCTCTTTCATCCATTTTTTGTTTTGCAATTTCCTCAATCGTCCCACGATAAATCGTCTCAAACATCTTCGTGAGCTCCCGACAAACCACTACTTCTCGTTTGGGATCAAGAACACTCTGCAGCTCGCCTAGACACTTAGTAATCCGATGCCCTGATTCATAAAAAACAACCGTGTGTTCAGCAACTGCAACTTCTTTAAAAAATTTTTGACGTTTGTTTTTATGGGGAGGAAAACCTAAAAATAAAAATTTATCAGTCGGGAAACCAGAGATACTGAGGGCGGCGGTGAGGGCTGAAGGGCCGGGAATGGGAACAACTTGGACCCCTCCGTCCCTGCGACGGGACACCTCACTTTCGTAAGGGGAGGACACGTTTGTCCCCTCCTTAAGGAGGAAGGGCGCGGGGGAGGTGATCGCGGCGATCAATTCGTTACCAGGATCACTAATCCCAGGGGTGCCGGCATCTGTAACCAATGCCAAATTTTTTCCAGACGCGAGCAATTCTTTAATTTCTTTTATCTTTCGCGCGTCACTATGGTGATGATAACTCAATACTGGTTTTTGAATTTGGTAATGATCCAAGAGTTTTTTCGTAACCCGCGTGTCCTCGCACAATATCAAATCAACACTCTTGAGCGTTGCCAGCGCTCGCAGTGTCATATCATCTAAATTTCCTATCGGAGTAGCGACAATATACAAAAAACCCATACAAATGGTATGGGATTATTGTAACAAATTAGACACAAAAAGGCAATTATACTAACTTTTTGGGAGAAGTGATTGAAGTTTTGCAATTGTCCGCACCGTGTAATTAATTTCATCTTTAGTTGTTCCTTGACCTAAAGTAAATCGAACACTCGAACGCATTGATGATGTATTACATCCAATTGCTTGAAGTACGTGAGATGGTTCACTGGATTCTAAACCACAAGCTGAGCTCGTGGAACACATAATCCCCGCTTCGTTGAGATATAAGAGCAAGGTCTCGCCTTCAATCTCAGGAAATTCGACATTCAAATTATTCGGGAGTCTGTCCTCTCCTATTTCTGGACCATTAAACTTTACGCCCGGAATTTTTTTCTGCAGTTCTTTCCAAAAATACTCACTCAATTGTCTTAATCTCCTTATCTCCTTATCTCTATATGTCTCTTTTTGAGACAGTGCTAACGCTATGCCCAAACCAACAATCCCAGCTACATTCTCCGTTCCTGGACGTAGAGCGTGTTCCTGACTCCCACCAAACATAAGTGGTTCAAGTTTAACTCCTCTTCGCACGTACAATAGCCCTACCCCTTTTGGTCCGTAAATTTTACTAGCGTTAATAGTCATGAGATCAATATGAAGTTTCTCCACATCAAGATCGAGATAACCGGCCGCTTGACACGCATCAGTATGAAAATAGGGGTGCTGAGTATTATGCTTCTTACGATACCTCAAAATCATCCGGCCAATATCCGCAATTGGCTCAATCGTACCAATTTCGTTATTGGCGTACATGACACTAATTAAAACAGTTTCTGGACGAATGGCGCGGATGACATCTTGCGGATTAACACGACCGTGCTTGTCGACGGGGACAAAGGTAACGTCCCAGCCTTGTTTGGCCAAGTGCCCGAACGGACGAAGGACGCTGTCGTGTTCGATTGCGGTGGTGATGATGTGACCGCGAGCGAGACCTCCTCCTGCCTCCTCATTTGTGAAGGAGGAGGACGCGTCAAACCCTCTCCTCCACAGAGGAGAGGGCAGGGTGAGGTTCAAAACGGCTTTCGTAACCCCAAAAATAGCCAAATTATTGGACTCCGTTCCCCCACTCGTAAAAATAATGTTATCCGGCAGAGCGTGGATAATTCCCGCAATCGTTCGCCGTGCGTCGTTTAAGGCGCCGTTCGCGATTTGGCCAACCGTGTGAATAGCTGAGGCATTGCCAAAATTTTTGGTAAAATAGGGCAGCATGGCTTTGAGGACTTCGGAGCGGACGGGGGTCGTGGCGGCGTGGTCAAGGTAGATTTGTTTTTTAGGCATAATATTGTCATTGCGAGGAGGAGCTCGCGCGACGACGAAGCAATCTCCCTGCTTAAGGCGTTCTTAATCGGGGAGATTGCTTCGTCAGTCGCCGCGAGGCTTCATTCCTCGCAATGACACTAGAACGGGAGCGTCAAATTAATACTTTTTCCACTCCCCTGCTCCACTTTCGGCATATCAAAATTCACTCGGAACGGCAGAACTTCTCCGGTCAGAGATTTATAAAATAATTGTTTATTCTTTTTCCCAAATTCATACACTTCCTTGGTAACGCGCACATCCTGTTCACAATATTTTTTTATTTCGTCAATTTTGCCCTCTTTCCACCAGCGAATCGCTTGGAGACCTTCAGCGCTTTTTTTAATGTTATCGAGCGTAGCTTGCGCGATGTCATCCAGTTTGAGGCGAAAACCCAAATTTTGTTTAACTTGGACCATCAAATCAAGATGCGGAAATTTTGAAAAATCTCCCAAATAGTAATTTGCCATCACCGGTAAATCAAAATGTTCGCTGTTGTACCCGATGAGACGATCGGCCTTTTCTAGAATGGGCCAGAGCTTGTTCAGTTCATGTTCTTCAAAACTTTGGTAACTATCCGTTTCATATTGATAAACAGAAACACAAGAAATTTTGAGTTTCTTAAAATCGTTGTTTACGTCAGCGAAGGTGTTTTGGGTTTCGATATCGAAGACGACTTCTTTAAGAGCCATAACAAATTTTTACAAATAGTTACAAATTTTCACCAATCACGAATTCGTGATTCGTTTCGATTTGTTACCATTTGTTTTAATTGGTCACAATATAATGACAGGAAAAATTATTTCTTTTATTTCTCGACAAAGATTTGCGGGATCTTCTCTCTTATCAAAACCTCGTTTGAGGCGCTTGATGATCATTTTATCAGGATTTTGGAAGAGAAACAAGGGGTTGCCGCGGAGGAGGAAGCGGGTGTTGTAGAGGAGATAGTTGGAGAAGGAGAAAGTGAAGTATGGGAGGAATTTGTGATAGGCACGGTCTAATCCCCCTTCGAGGGGGGTAGTGGGGGTGTAAGACCATTGCGTCGTGGTTGGTTGGTGAGTGACGAGACAAGCAGAGGACTTACACCCCCCATGAGCCCCCCTCGAGGGGGGAGTTTGAATATACTCCCACGAAAAAAATGGTTGACTAAAATCAATTTTTCCCTGCGCGGCGAACTCGGCAACTGCTAATTGTTTGGCGACTTTGACGAGATTACGCTGCGGTCCCTCACCCTCCGTCCCTCTCCCGCGGGGAGAGGGGATTTTGTCGAAAACCAAGAATCTCAAATAATTAAAATATGCCAGTTTCACGCAGTTCCGCATCAATGTCCGAATCGGTAACTCCCACGTGTGAATTTTTCCATGCACATCTTGGCCATAAATATAATACCCATGCCGCCGGAGCCACTTGGGGACGATCATAACGCTAAAATCAATTTCGGGAAATTGATTTTTTAAATTTTGAATTGATTTTTTAAATTTTGCTAAAAAAAATACCCGCCATGAAGGGCAGAGCCAATAAAAATCAACATCACTCTCCTCCCCCGCCTCTCCATATAAATAACTCCCCCCTAACAAAACAAGCGCCGACGGGTCGAACGCTTGTAGAGTTTTGTGAATTTCATTTATCCTTGCATGCGTATACATACCGCTTTAATACGCCTTGGCAAAAATCACCCGCTGCTTTGAAGGCTTGCCCGTGAGAATGCATTTTCCATCTTCTTGCGGATTTTCGAGTGGAATACACCGAATGGTCGCTTTCGTTTCTTCTTTAATCTTAAGCTCGGTCTCAGTCGTTCCATCCCAATGGGCAACGACAAATCCATACTCAATTTTTTCTTTAAACTCATCCCAGGTATCAACCGTAAAGGTGTGCGCCTCGCGGAAAGCTAGGGTAGTTTGGTATAGATTAGTTTGAATCAAATCGAGTGTTTCTACTACTGTAGTCTCAAGCTCAGCAATGGGCACTACATGCTTGGTTTTGGTGTCACGCCTCGCCATCTCCACCGTGCCATTGGCCAAATCGCGCGCTCCAATAGCAATGCGCAGCGGCACTCCCTTGAGCTCGTGCTCAGCAAACTTCCATCCTGGCCGTTGTTTGTCGGAATCATCGTATAACACACGTAGGTCCTTGGCCTCAAGTGATTGTTTAATTTTGCGCGCGACCTCAGAAATATCTTGCAATTCTTCTACTTCTTTATATATCGGAACAATTACCACTTGTTGTGGTGCTAATTTTGGAGGAAGCACTAATCCTTGATTATCCGAATGCGCCATCACCAGCGCGCCCATAAGGCGAGTTGATACACCCCACGACGTGGCCCAGACATAATCCAATTTCCCCTCTTTGTCAGTAAACTGCACATCAAACGCTTTGGCAAAATTTTGACCTAAGAAATGCGACGTGCCAGCCTGAAGCGCTTTACCATCTTGCATCATCGCCTCAATCGTATAGGTCTCAACAGCTCCGGCAAAACGCTCGTTTTCTGTCTTAACACCCTTAATGACTGGCACCGCCATCCAATTTTCTACGAAATCAACATACACGTCTAACATCTTTTTACTCTCTTCTATTGCCTCTTCTCTCGTCGCGTGCGCGGTATGGCCTTCCTGCCATAAAAATTCTGTGGTGCGCAAAAATAATCTAGTACGCATTTCCCACCGCACCACGTTGGCCCACTGATTAATGAGCAGGGGTAAATCGCGGTAGGACTGAATCCACTTTTTATACGTATTCCAAATAATTGTTTCCGATGTTGGGCGAACAATTAATTCTTCTTCGAGTTTCGCAGTTTCATCCACCACAATAGTTCCGTCATCGGCAGTTTTAAGACGGTAATGTGTTACCACCGCGCATTCCTTGGCGAATCCTTCCACATGGCTCGCTTCTTTACTAAAAAAAGATTTAGGAATGAATAAAGGGAAATACGCGTTGACGTGCCCGGTGGCCTTGAACATGTCATCAAGGATCCGCTGCATACGTTCCCAAACGGCGTAGCCGTGAGGCTTTATAACCATGCAACCTTTCACAGCAGAATGCTCGGCCAAGCCAGCTTGTTCGACAATATTGTTGTACCATTCGGAATAATCTGCGGAACGGCTTGTGATTTTTTGGGACATAATGAAGTTTATTGGTTTATTTGTCAATTTGTCATCCCGAATCCCCGTCGCAGGGGTGAGGGATCTCTGTCTCAACTCAATTGTTTTATTGCTATATTGCTCTATTGTTATATTGTTGTGACCGGACAGAGATTCCTCGTCGGCCGCGAGGCCTCGCTCGGAATGACAGTCATGATTGATACTACTTAATAATCAAAAAAAACGCAACCGCGATTGCAACTCGATACACTCCAAACCACGTAAACGTATGATTTTTAATAAACCCAAGCAGCCATTTGATGGCGGCAATCGCGACCACAAAAGAAACCACAAAACCAACTATCAAGTTACTCATCTGACCACCAGAAAACGAATGAATATTTTTTACTAAATCTAATCCCGTTGCCGCAAGCATCGTTGGCACCGCAAGCAAAAACGAAAATTCCACAATTTGTTTTCGGTTATATCCCAGAATTAATCCACCAACAATCGTTGCAGCTGAGCGTGAAACGCCGGGAATCATGGCAACCGATTGAAATAATCCAATAATGAGACAATCGCGATAAGAAATAGTACTAAGTTCCTCTGTAAGTGTCGGCTGATTTTTATGCCAACGTTCGAATATAATTAATAATAGACCGCCAATGAATAGTGAGCACAAGACCACAGTTGTATTGCCTAACAGATAATGCTTGATAATTTTATAAAAAAGCAATCCTAGAATTCCAGTAGGAATAAAGGCCACAATTAGACGTTTAATAAGCTCGAAGTTCCACAACTTTTTCCAATATAAAACAACCACTGCTAAAATTGCGCCAAGCTGAATGATAATTTCAAAACTTTTTAAAAATTCGCTTTGCTGAAGATGAAATGCGGCTGAAGCTAGCATTAAATGTCCGGTCGATGAAATTGGTAAAAACTCTGTAATCCCTTCAACAATTCCTAGAATGATTACCTGAAAGAGAGATGGCATACTTAATCCTCAACATTAACTAATGCGGCGCCCCCGCCATCACAGGTAATATAATACTGACCAGCGGCCGGGGCAGTGGCAATTGCAAAGCTATAGCCACCTACTAGGTATGATATTACTTTATTGATAGCAATTGTATGCTCTATTCGATCCCGGTTATCTAACATAAATTTAGTACCTTTTTTCATCGATAATCTACCAGGATTTCCCCGACACTTAACAAATTGAAAGTAAGCACCGCCTCGCTGATATATGTTCAGTGCTTCGGTATAGGAAATCGCTGCGGCCACAGCTGATGTAGGGATGGCTGCCTTCTTTGTCAATTCACCAACTGAAGGAGTAATGACCGCGTCTGGCACTTGCCCCCCCTCATTAAGGGGAGTTGAGGGAATGGAAACTTTTTTGGTGGAGGGAATATATTGTTCAACCTCCGGTTGACTCTTATTACATCCTGCTCCTGCCACTAGCAAAACCCCGAGAGTAACTAATACAATTGAAATGTGTATTTTCATAAAAAAATTAGTTTGATTTCTTTTTTTCAAGTAAAATATTTTTAGTTAAATTTTTTGAAAGTTCCACGCCAGGTTGGTCAAATGCATTAATATTAAAAAATTCACCTAAAAAGGAGGTCGCGCCCTCAAATAACATAAACAATTGTCCAAGATGATTTTCGTCAATTTGATCAATAGTAATTGTTAAATTGGGTCGTTGATTGTGTGTTAACGCTTGGGCAGTACCTTGATATTCCACTTCGATAAGTTTATTAAAGTTGGCACGCTTGAGAAAAGCCACCGAGGGTTCATTGGGGTAAAGGTTAGGAATTGGAACTGTAACTCCTCGTTTGTTCACTCGAATGAACATAATGAGCTTGTCATTTGGCCCTTCGTTGTAAAGTTGGCTTTGGGAATGCTGATCAGTTACACCAAGCGCGTTGATTGGCGTCAAACCAACATTAACTACTCTTCCGTCATTATTTTGAGCCTTTCCGATACTCTCGGCCAAAAGTTGGCGAAACCAATCAGCAAAGCGAATTAATTTTTGGGCGTAGGGCATAAGTACGTTAATTGTCTTACCCTTCTGTGATAGTAGGTATTGCACTGCAGCAAGCTG
>JAHFHX010000030.1 GCA_023246655.1 Candidatus Magasanikiibacteriota bacterium | reverse complement strand
AATGCAATGCCATTGCCCAAAATGCAAAATGATGGCTGGCGAAATGAAAGCGGGCGGTTGCTGTGGTGGTAGTTGCGGCGGATCCTGCGGCGACAAAATGGGTTGCACCTGTGGCAAAGCCGATTGCCCAGAATGTGGAAAAAAGATGATGATGAAATAAGGATACTAATAGTAAAAAATTAAGACGCCTGGTATAGGCGTCTTTTGTTTAAGACACTCTATCTTACATTTGACTTGGTGTCTCATTTTTGAGATGATTAACCTGAACTTACACTATGAAATACCGCGATGGTTTACAATCACCTCACCCAGATGAACTGGGACCAGAATTGTCGGCAGGATCTCTCCACTCGCTTATTCAAGCGATTCGTGCTGGGCATGAACCAATAAGCTGGAATCCGCATTGCAATGCTGAAGGTGAAATTGACAGCGTTTTGCTGATCACAAGCGACATCGCCTATCGTGGTACTATCTCGGCGAGTAAAATTCCATTAGCCGAGATACGAATGCCCGTTGAATACGATCCGATCGTCTCGTCTATTTCCGAACGCTACGATAAACTTAAACTTCGTGTGGAAAAAATTAAAGAAAATCTTGAAGCTGTCATTGAAGAAAACGACAGCGACTTAACTGCATGGTTACAAAATAACCCGAATCGGACCGATGAAATTGGCCCAGCAGAAGAAGCTCTAAAAGAGCTACCGTCGCTCAGACATGATTTGGAAGAAGCACGGGCACAGCTTGCTTTTAGAACTAATACTTTACTACTTGGGCTCTACAAAGCCGCCTGCCGCTCTGATGTTGCTGATGATACACTGCTTCACTCTACTAACGAAGAAGCGAGTAAGATATTTCAAGCTATCGCTACGGATTTGGACAGAATACAAGCTACGATTCACCAACAAACCTGGCGAGCGATTCCACCTGCGTTTGCTCGTTAATTGTATTTTTAAAATTTTTTTATCTCCCAACTATTGACATCCTTTTAACAAAAAAGGTAGTTTAGATAAGTATACCGTATAGGTATACTTTTTCATTCCACCCACAACCCTCTCGAGGAGGAGACCATGTCTTCGAAAAAAACGCCGCTGTTCGTGGCTTCGTTCACCATGTTTCTCGAGGCGCTCGCCCGAGGCTATTTGGGGGAAGAGGATCTGGCCGAAGCTGTCTTCTTTTTCCCGTCCACCCCCAAGGGGTACATCCTGCAGGCGGCTGACCCGGGCCGGGAGCCGACCCTCGGCGCCTACTTCGCGGCGTGCCCCGCAGAAGGGAGGCGCGTGCACGCTATCCTGCTCCGGGCCCTCGCCATTGCAGAGGGGCGGTGGCGCGCTTGGTACCATGAGACAGGCGCGGGACACCTGAACGACTTTCTCGCCAACAACGGCCTCAATGCCCTCATCCGCGGGGAGCCGGGGCATGCCTTCCAGCGCGTCACCCGCGACGTGGTGGCGCAGATGCGCGCCGGCCAGCGCATCGTGGTTGGGGCGGGGGTACCGCTCATTGAGGTCGGCAAGGCCACCGGCCGAGTCAACGAAGCGGGCGAGCTGGTGCACGCACCGGCACCGCCCAGCACCGAGTAGGGCAACGCAACTGTTGCCCGTATGTGGAGGGTAAAACCTAAATACAAAACCACCCGCCACCTACGTGAGAAGCTAAATTAAATTAGCTCTTCACGCAGGAGTTTGCGGGTGGTTTTGTTTTTACTCTACAGAAGAAGAATACGGTTAAGAAACCCTTGACCGTAAGAACTATTTTTGTTAGTGTTCCATATCTCTCTCCCTCCGAATTAGGAGGTGGAGGCAACGGCCGAAAGGCCAAGGAGGACCCATGATTTCTCTCGCGACGCTGCGCTCCCACACCAAAGAGAAGGACCCTTTCGTCCGGGTCCGCCTGCACAGTGGCCAGGAGGAGGTGGGCAGGCTCCTCGACGTCATCGTCGACGGGAACGACACCACGGTCGTCCTGTGGGCCCCGCAGAGGCCCGGGCAGGAAAGCCGTGATCTGGTGTTCATCGACGCGGCCCAAATCGCAACCTACGCGATCGGAGTCCCCAAGGATTTCACCTACCAACCACCCGCGGCCTAGCCGGAGCAACGCGCATGGGGGCCGCGCATAGCAGGCCCCCTCCCAAAATCTTATATACAAAAATCCCTTCGTTAATGAAGGGATTTTTTTAACTAAGTTTTTTCCATCTTCCCCCAATTCTTCCCTACACTCACATGTACCTCAATGGGTACACGGAGGGTGGCAACGTTTTCCATTGTTTCTTTTATGAGCTTGCCCACTTCTTGCTCCAGACCATGCTTTACTTCAAAAACAAGTTCGTCATGAACTTGGAGAATCATCTTGGATTGTAGGTTTTGGCGAACGGCGATCATCGCCATTTTCATTAAATCGGCGGCTGTGCCTTGAATGGGGTGATTAATGGCCATGCGCTCCGCCGCACTGCGCAGCTGATAATTAGAAGAGTGTAGTTCGGGAATGTAACGACGACGCCCAAACAGGGTTTCACAATAATTTTCTTTTTTAGTAAATTCAAGCGTGCGATCAATATATTTTTTTACACCGCTAAATTCCCGAAAATATTTTTCAATAAAGGCTTTAGCTTGATAATGCGGAATCTCGGCGCGCCATGATAAACCATAAGTACCCATGCCATACAGAATACCGAAATTAATTTCTTTAGCAGCCCGGCGCATGTCTTTGGTTACCTCATGGAGTGGCACATTATTAATAGCTGCAGCGGTGGCCTGATGAATGTCCTCGCCACGCTCAAAAATTTCCATCATTTTTTTGTCTTCAGCGAGTGAGGCCACAATGCGGAGTTCAATTTGCGAATAATCGGCGCTCACCAGAATATTGCCCGGCTCAGCAATAAACGCCTCGCGAATTTCCCGACCAAGTTCGGTTCGAATGGGAATATTTTGTAAATTAGGGTCCGAACTTGATAGCCGACCGGTGGCCGTAACTGCTTGGTTAAAACTGGTGTGAATACGGCCGGTGGTTTTGTTAACCAAGGTTGGCAGTACATCAATATAGGTATTTTGTAACTTGGCTAGTTCACGATGCACTTCAATTTCGTCAATAATGGGGTGCAGGCCACGCATTTTTTCCAATTGCTCGGCGGAAGTAGAAAGACCGGTTTTGCCTTTTTTAATTCCAGCAATGGGAATTTGGAGTTTTTCAAATAGAATTTCACGCAGTTGAAGAGGGGAAGAAATATTAAATTCCTCGCCAGCCAAATTATAAATTTTGGCGCTCACGTCTTTAATTTGTTTATTAACTCGCCTGGAAAGATCTTTAAGCTTAAAACTATCAATCGCCACACCGTTAAGCTCCATGTGTGCCAGAATTGGAATGAGTGGCATTTCAACTTTTTGAAATAAACCCAAATTGTTGGCGGCGGTGAGCTCATGGGTAAGTTTTTCGGCTGCCACCATAAGATAACGGAGCTCTTCCGCTACCAGCCGTGGGTCGATGCCAAAAAGGCTACCTTGTGGCGAGGCCGACGGAAGCGCCTTGCCCATAACTTTAAGAACAATGCTAAATACATCATGCGCCCGGCTGCCGGGATTTAATAAATACGAGGCGATCATGACATCGAAGAGGGGGTTGCTGCCGCCTTCGGCCCCGCCATGACGCAAGAGAATTTTCACCAATTGTTTCACATCGTGCCCCACTAACTCAACATCGGACAAAGAAAAAATTGGCCATGCTTCGTCCAAGAATTCTCTTTTTACAAAAAAACCCTGCTCTGCAACCACCACCACAAACCCCGTGATTGCGCTTGAAAAAATATCCGTTCCGCTTGTTAACACTTTGCAAGCAAAACGTTTTGTTTCTTTTACGAGCTGGACTATTTTTTTTGCGCCGTCGCTATTTTTAATTTCAGTATATTTAAAATCTATTTTTTGAAATCTTCCTTTTAATTTCACACCTGTTTTATTTGTTCTTTGTTCACTGTTTATTGTTCTTTCGCCCTCAAACCCCGGCACCCGCTTTAACAAGGATACAAATTCCCAACGCTGGAATAATTCAAGAACTTTTTCACGATTCACTGGTTTAACACGGCAATCATCAAGCAAAAAATTGAGATCAGGCACGGCGCAGTTAATAGTCGCGAGCGAATAACTCATCTCACCGCTCTCTTTCCCCTTCTTGAGCTTTTCAATCACTAAATCTTTTATTTTATGATCTTTCAACCTTTCAATCTTTTTATAAATATCTTTAAAACTTCCAATTTTTTGAACTAATTCTGTCGCTGTTTTCTCTCCAATACCCGGCACACCCGGAATGTTATCGGACGTATCACCGCGGAGCGCTTTGTAATCTACCATTCTTTCGGGCCCAAAACCAAACCGTTTTTTCATTTCTTCTTCATTATAAATCACTACATCACTCAAACCCTTACGCAAGGTGTAAACCTTCACCGTGTCATTAACCAATTGCAGTGTGTCCATGTCGCCAGTCACAATAAAAATTTCGAGTTCTTTGTTCTTTGTTCTTTGTTCTTTGTTCTTTTCGACAATCGTCCCAATCACATCATCGGCCTCATATCCTTGTTTCTCATAAATAGGAATATTAAAAGCGGCCACCAGCTCATGCACCAGTGGAATTTGATCGTATAGAGCTTGATCGGCTTTAACACGTTTAGCTTTATACTCTTTATATTGTTCGTGGCGAAACGTGCCACCGGCCATGTCAAACGTAACAGCGATATAATCTGGTTTGATATCGCGCCAAACTTTAAGCAGCATGGAGGCAAACCCATACACGGCGTTGACGACGAGGCCGTCTTTGGTCGTGAGCGGGGGGATGGCGTGGTAGGCGCGATGGATGATAGCGTTGCCGTCGATGATGATTAATTTGGACATAAAGATAATGTCTAATTCACCTAATTTCTAATATAATGCCCGATGTTAAATTTTGAGATTGGGACTTTTGAATTTTATTAGAAATTAGGTGAATTGGGTACTTAGAAATTTTCTACTATGGTACTTGAAAAAGTCTCTAGGCGCAAACGAAAAGACGTTCTTGATGAACGCCCTGATAACTAAACTACTTGAGGCCCGGGCGGGAAATTGCCCGTCGGCGATTGCCTCCCGCGGGAACCTTCGGGTTCCCACGAACCCTCCTCCAAAATGTGGGGAAATGCTTTTCCCCACCACCCCTTGGTGCAATTCCCTTTCACATTGCACTGCAATGCCTGGAAATAATACAAGAGATGGGGTGCAATATATTTTAGAGGCCCGGGCGGGAATTGCACCCGCGCATAGGGGTTTTGCAGACCCCTGCCTTACTACTTGGCTACCGAGCCATTTACTTATTTCTGCTTCATTTTGCAAGGAAAGGGTATCATTTTTTGAAAAAATTTTCAAGAGGATGGACGTACGAATTCCAAAATTCTAATATACGAGTTGTGCTAATTAATTTTCCCTAAATTTGGCTCAAATACCGTTTTGTCATCCCGAGGAGTCTTCCGCCAAAGGCGGACACAGCGCGACGCCTGCCCGCCTCTGGCGGGAGGGATCTCTCTGTCCGTCGTTGGTTGATTGAGACAGAGATTCCTCACCCCTGCGACGGGGATTCGGAATGACAAGTGTTTTTTGGTTAAAATGAAAGAGGTTAATTAGTATAACTTGTGAATTCCCAATTAAACATTGGAAAATTTACCGCACGTACCCCAGCGGATTCACGCGGACTCCATTGATTAGTACTTCAAAATGCAAATGAATGCCAGTGCGACCGCGCACGTGCCCGGTGTTGCCCATTAAGGCAATAGGTTGACCGGCTTCTACTTGTTCGCCCGGAGAAACTAAGAGTTGGGAGTTGTGGCCATAGAGCGTTTTAACACCACCCCCGTGATCGATAATCACATAACACCCATAACCATGGTTCCAACCGCACTGAGAAACTTCTACCACCCCGGCCTTGGCAGCATAGTTGGGACTTTGCCACGGGCCAGCTACATCAATAGCATGATGTTTCCAGCCAAAATATTGAGTAATGAGATGCGAAGCGGTTGGCCACACAAAACCCGCGCCTGATGGCGCCGCCCCCGAGATGGGAGGAGTCGCAATCCGACGCGCCAGTTGGCCAAGATTCTTGACGGTAGCAAGGTTTCGTGTGGTAGTGCGCTCTTGAGGCTTGGTGCCCCCTGGCACCACAATCTGCTCGCCTCGTATAAGATCGGTGCCATCGATCTTAAGGTGATTAAAGGAAATGATGTCTTCAGCTTTGGCGTCGTAGAGGGTGGCGATTTTCTTAAGCGTGTCGCCTTTTTTAACCGTATGCATAATTCCCGTTACTGGTGGAATTCTAAGTACATCCCCTGGCCGAATAATTGAACGCAATGTCAGGTTGTTCTCCCATATAATTGTGGGAATACTCACATTAAACTCTACCGCAATGCTCCCCAAGGAATCGCCTGGTTCCACTACATAACTAACCATCTGGTCCCGTGGCCGACCAATTGTTGATCCGGACAAAATATATGGTTTAGTGAAAGCAGAACCACCCGCTACTACCGCTGAAAGATCCTGGTCATGAAATTGAATTCGACCGGTGCTCGGAAGCGTTTGGCTATCAAGCACGCCAGTGCGCCACGAAGGTAAGGCCGGTTTTTCCAGCCCCACGGTAGCGGTAATTTCTTCAACATCGCTTTCTTCTTCCGGGCCAGTTAAACTATAGGCAATTGTTTTACGACCAGCAAGAAGCGGGTCGACTTTGGGAATAAGTTTAGTGTGAGGAAGAGAAATAAAAAAAAGTCCGGCCAAAACCAGACATTGGAGCACATCACGCTTACCAAAACGTTCACGAAATGTTTCAAAACCAGCTCGTTTCAAAAGGAGCAACACTCGATACTTGCCATACAAAAAAACTCGCAGGGAATAATAGACCAGCCTTCCCAGGGCCACGCCGGCTTTGGCACCTACCCACCAAAGCAATCGTTTAAGGTGGATAAGGGCTCGTAGTAGACGTAAAAAAAGACCATATTTCATAAAACGGCTTGACTAGAGAGCTAGTTTACCATAAAATAGCTCCCGAATCAATATTATTCTTAATACCTAAGCACCTATGCTTACCAGCACACTCACGATCATCTTTTTTGCCCTGTGTCCGGCTATCATTACAATCCTCTATGGATTGTGGCTCATTCGTTGGATTATGAAACAACCGCCCGGCGATGAACGCATGCAATCAATTGCCCGCGCTATTCAGCAGGGCGCTACGGCTTATCTCAAACGCCAATACAAGACAATTGCAATCGTAGCACTACTTGTTTTTATTCTCCTAGGTATTTTTATTGATTGGGTAACGGCCCTTGGGTTTATCGTTGGAGCCTTCTGCTCTGGATTGGCGGGAATCATTGGTATGAGCATCTCGGTTCGAGCCAATGTACGGACGGCTGAAGCGGCTAAAAAAGGATTTATTGAAGCATTAAAACTGGCGGTACGCGGTGGTTCAATTACTGGGCTATTCGTGGCTGGTCTTGGGCTCCTCAGCGTTACTACTTTCTATCTTGTAACCGGCAAGGATCTGTCGTCCTTAATTGGGCTTGGTTTTGGCGGCAGTTTGATTTCGGTATTTGCTCGAATTGGCGGCGGTATCTATACCAAAGCCGCGGATGTTGGTGCCGACCTCGTTGGTAAAGTAGAAAAAGGAATTCCGGAAGATGACCCCAGAAACCCCGCGGTGATTGCCGATAATGTGGGTGATAATGTTGGTGACTGTGCTGGCATGGCGGCAGATCTTTTTGAAACATATGCCATTACTCTCATTGCGGCAATGGTCTTGGGTAACCTATTGTTCCCGGGCAATGAAAAGGTAATTATTTACCCGCTGGTCTTGGGAGGGCTGTCCCTTATTGCTTCCATTGTTGGTGGTTTCTTTATTCGCCTTGGTAAAAATCAAAATGTTATGGGAGCGCTCTACAAAGGCCTAATAGCAGCGGGGGTGTTGGCTTTGTTGGCTTTTTACCCGGTAACTCGTTGGCTCATGGAAGGTCTTAATGGCTACTCGGCTGGAAAAATTTATCTGACCACAATCATCGGGCTCCTTTTAACTGCTCTCATGGTACTCTTAACAGATTACTATACCTCTACCAAATTTAAGCCGGTCCAAAATATCGCCAAAGCCAGTGTCACCGGACATGGCACAAATATTATTGCTGGTCTGGCGGCCTCGATGCGCGCTACTGCCCTCCCGGTTATTTTTATTGTGGCGGCAATTCTGGCGACCTACTCCTTGGCCGGGCTGTATGGGGTGGCGGTAGCAGCCGTAGCTATGCTGTCGCTCACCGGAATTGTAGTAACCATTGATGCGTATGGCCCCATTACCGATAATGCTGGTGGTATTGCAGAAATGGCGGAACTCCCCGATAGTGTCCGTGCCGTAACTGACCCACTGGACGCCGTTGGAAATACTACTAAAGCCGTTACCAAAGGCTATGCCATTGCCAGCGCGGCTCTGGCGGCTTTAGTTTTGTTTGCAGA
>JAHFHX010000029.1 GCA_023246655.1 Candidatus Magasanikiibacteriota bacterium | reverse complement strand
ACGTTGGCGCCCCACCCACGGTACGCGCGTCGCTCGGCATGTATAGCACTACCGAAGATATTGACGCTCTCATTTTCGCCTTAGAAAAAGCCAAAAAACTTAATTCTGCCCTTGGCAGTGGCAATTCAGAACCCTATGGATTACGATGTGCAAGAACAAGTCCTGGACCTGTACCGCAACCCACTCAATAAAGGGTTGCTAAAAAACGCAACGCTACAATACAAAATAGACAATCCCCTGTGCGGGGATCAAGTTGAACTTACCGTTAAACTAGACGAGAATGATACAGTTGTAGCCGTTGGCTGGGAGGGAAACGGTTGTAGTATTTCCCAAATTGGGGCGAGTCTTTTGACCAATTATATAAAAAATAAATCGCGGGAGGAATTAAAAAAAATAACCTCAGATGAGGTGATACAAATGACGGGGCTCAACTTGAACCCGACGCGACTGCGATGTTTGCTCCTGGCGTTTACGGCATTACAAAAGATATTCCTTTAATTATTTTATTCAACAAATTATGACCGAGCACACCCCCCCCCCCGCGATATCTTGGTTCTTTACGCTGAAATTGCGCCTACTATGGAACAAATGGCTGAAGTTTCGGACGCGCAAATTGTTGATTTTAGAGGCAAGATAATACCAACAGAAGAACGGGGAAATTTTGACAAGCTTGACCCGCAATCACAGCGACTAACAATGGTATTGTGGGGGATGTCAGAGGTGGAAAGAAATTCTTTCTATACAAAATTAGTTCATTTTGGTCTTTTAAAAGCTGATGCTACAGAAAAAACTATTAAGAATGGCAAAAAAATTAACGAAGCACCAGTTCCAAAAGGACGAATTCCTGGTATGCATGAAATAACAAAGGTTAGATCTTTGCTAAAAAGATTAAAATGATAAATTTTGTGTCTCTCTATATACAAAACCTCCACATCTCCGCGGGCGACAAACCAATTGTCCATGGTTTGAGTTTAGAAATTAAACCCGGCGAAGTGCACGCCATCATGGGGCCGAATGGTTCGGGCAAATCCACACTTGCAAACGCGCTTATGGGACATCCAAAATATACGGTGACGAAAGGTAAAATTCTGATTGATAAAAAAGATATTACAAAAGAGAGTGCTGACAAACGGGCTCGAGCGGGATTATTTTTGTCTATGCAGTACCCACCGGAAATTCCCGGCGTATCCATTGCCAACTTTTTACGCCTCTCGGCTGGAGCAATGCGAGGAACTAACCAGAATCCCATTACTTTTCACAAAGAATTGAGTGAACAAATGAAAGAACTAGGTGTTGATCCTTCCTTCGCAAGCCGGCATATTAACCTTGGCTTCTCCGGCGGTGAACGAAAGCGCTTAGAAATTTTACAACTTTTAATTCTCAACCCCACCTACGCCATACTCGATGAGACTGATTCTGGCTTGGATGTTGACGCACTCAAAGTAGTGGCCGAAGGGATTAGCCGATTCCACTCCCCCAAGCATGGGATACTCTTGATTACACATTATAATAGAATTCTTGAGTATGTTGTTCCGGATTTTGTTCATATTATGTCGGGTGGAGAAATTGTGAAGAGCGGTGGAAAGGATTTAGCTAAGGAGATTGAGAAAAGTGGATACAGTGTCATTGCGAGGAACGCAGCGACAGCGAAGTGACGTGGCAATCTCCCTGTTTTCAGAACAAATCTTGTTTAACAAACTTAACTCAGATAACAGGGGGATTGCCGCGTCGGTCGTTCCTCCCTTCTCGCAATGACACACATATGTTAACAAAAGAAAAAATAATCAAAACACTCCAAACCGTTAAAGACCCCGAGGTCAACCTCGATATCTGGACCATGGGGCTGGTTTATGATATAAAAATCGAAAAAGAAAATATAAAAATTTTGATGACGTACACCACGCCGTTTTGCCCGTGGGGGCCGCAGTTGAATGAGGAGATTGAAAAAGTGCTAAAAGATAAAGTTGGTGCTAAGAAAGTTGACATTGAAATTACCTTTGATCCACCGTATAAGATGCCGGAGGAGTTGAGGGTGATGCTAGGAATTTAGTTAGGATTGTAGGGCGGTAGGAAAGCCCATGAACTGGGCTACTTTTCCTACATGCCTACTATCCTACCACCTTCTATTACAACTATGAAAAAAATCCGTGTCTGCAACGGCCCTCACTGTAGCTACCGAGGTTCCAGTCGAATAATGGAAGCCTTGCAAACCTTTTTTAAACTGAAACCTGGGGAGCTGAACGATACCGTTGATTTGAATTATTGTCCTTGTACAGGTTTTTGTGAACAAGGGCCAAATGTGGTGGTGGATGATGAAAAGATGTACTATGGAATAAAACCGGGAGAAGTTATAGACAGGCTCCAAAACGAATCGGCAGTCGATCTTGTGATAATAGAAAAAGAAATTGACCAATTACTTAATGAATTCTAATTGTTATGAGCCTCTTTAAAACCGACAAAATCCACAGTGCATTTGGGCCCTCTTTTACCACGGAGATATTGGAACAATTTCAAAAGGGGGCAGCGGGTATCACCTCAAACATAGACTGGCCCGACCTTGCTTTGAGCATTCAAGATGTGATGGCCGGTATATTTGCACGAGCTGTTAAAGAGGCTTATTTTAAAAAAATTAAAATACCTATTAACCGCGACCTTGTCGTTGAGCTGCTCGATGAACCAGATGAGGTGCTTCACCTTGGCGAAAGGGCCCACAAGCCTATAAGAGGACACGTGCTTAAAAATGAACTTATCCTTCTACAACAGTTAAAAAAATTTGAGAATTTGTATAAACGAGTAGATAATATTAAGAGCTTTGCCGCCTTGGATGAAGTAATGAGAAACTTTGGCCAATTAATAGTTAGGGACTTTAAATATGAAATGGGGGATGTCGAAAACTGGTTTAAACAAGGATTTGAAAGACAAATGCGAGAGCAAAAAAAACTACGAGATGAAGTTACACTGCAAAGGGTTGCAAGAATGTAATTATTCGTTATGACAGAAGATCTAAAATTACCCTCCAACCTTCCCGAAAATATTTCCCAAAAAATAAAAAATGGCGGTACCATCCGCCGGATTGTGGTTGACCGAGTTAAATGTATTGGAGCCAATTCGTGTGTGGCGGTAGCGCCGGGGGTTTTTCAGCTTGATGCCGAGAACTTAGCATATGTTGTTGATCCAAATACTACTGATGATGACACCATTATGATGGCCGCACAATCGTGCCCGGTTCTGGCCATTCTACTGTTTGATAAGGATGATAAAAAAATCTTCCCGGAAGATTCTTAGATTTTTCTTTTACTTATATTATGTACTACCACCATTGTAAGCGTTGCGGCGCTAAAGACTACCCCCAATTGTAACCACGAAAGGTTGGTAAAATGAAACAGTTCACGAAGAAACGGATGCACTACAATTGCCACTAAAACTCCTAATGTCCCTACAACAATAGTAAGCAAAACGCGATTAGATTTTACCTGGTGCCATTCGTGGGTTAGAACAATAAGCAGAAGCTCAGAAAAAACCAAAGCGACAAATGCCAACGTCCGTCCCAGCGCAAGTTGCTTTTGATAGAATCCGTAATACATATAAAAACCAAACGCCACTAAAAACATTGCCATCCCGCGTATAATAATATCGCGAAGGAGTTCCCGTGGTATTAGTGATTCCGTCGGTTGTCGCGGCGGCTCATGCATTGCGCCACGGCGTAATTTATCCCGTTCAAAACCAAGCACCACCGCTGGGTCGCAAAAAAGCTCAAGAAAAATAATGTGGATAGGTAAAAAGAAGAGCCCATGACCAAAGGCAATGGGAACCAATGCCAAGCCAATGATGGGAATATGAAATGTTAAGAGATAACAAAAAGCGCGACGCATATTATCATAGATTCGACGACCTTCACGAATCGCATTAACAATGGTTGCAAAGTTGTCATCCAAAAGCACAATGCCAGCCGCCGCCCGCGCTACTGCCGTACCTTTCTGCCCCATGGCAATGCCAATGGTAGCTTTTTTAAGGGCTGGTGCATCGTTAACACCGTCACCCGTCATGGCTACAACCTCACCTTGTGCCTGGAGCGCTTCTACAATTAAATATTTTTGTTCCGGTCGGACTCGTGCAAAAATGGTGTGTTCTTTTACTAATCGCTCCAGTTCCTTGGTCGTAGCCTGTTCCAACTTGCTTCCTTCAATAACGCCGTCGACAACCAACCCAATGTGCTTTGCAATTGCTCGTGCCGTAAAAACATTGTCTCCGGTAATCATCATGATACGAATCCCCGCCTGTTGGCACAATGCAATTGCCTCCCGTACTCCCGCTCGGGGTGGATCGCTCATGGCCAAAAGGCCGCGAAATTCAAAACCCTTAGTGGCAAATAAACCAATATCCGAACAGGGAGTTTTGGCAACCCCAATTACCCGATAACCCGCGTGGGCCAAAGTTTGATACTGCTGAAGAGCGCTGGCTTTATCTGCTGCTTTAAGCGTACTATGTTCAATAACAAGTTCCGGGGCACCAGCCGTGTACTGATAACAGTGCGGCCCTGGTTGTTCCCACGTATGATGCACCATTTTAGTGGCAGCATCAAAGTAACCGTCTTTACGTAACGTATAACTTTTAAAAAGCGCTTCCGGGTCTACCCCAATCGCTTTGCCAAAACGTTGCAATTCAGTTTCAATGGGGTCAACGGCAATTTGTTCTAATGCTAACAGAGCATCGTGAATAAATTGTTTTATAGCACCATCTTTTTTTTGTTCTCCGCCTTTCGGCACAGAGACCGACAAACCCAGCGGAGCCTGGTCCGCAGCAATGGAAGTCAAGGACGAAGATGAAACATCATGCAGTTGTCCGTCAAAATATATTTTTTGTAAACTCATTTTTCCTTCTGTGAGAGTTCCGGTTTTATCGGAACAAATTACGGTCGCGGCACCCAGTGTCTCTACCATTACCATCTCACGTACGAGCGCTTTCTCTTTGGCTAAACGCCATACACCCATAATAAGAAAAACACTAAAAACAACTGGGAATTCCTCGGGAATAATAGAAATAGCTACGGTCAAAGCCCCTAACAGTCCGGGCAGGATGCCGTGGCGAATCGTTAAAATTATTCCGATCAAAACTGCAATGCTCACGGCCCCAAGCGCCACGGTGCGAACCAGTTGTTCAATTTTACGTTGCAAAGGTGTTTTTTGAGTTTCAATTTTCTCTAACAAACTCCCCAATTTGCCATAGGCAGTATTGGCACCAGTAGCTACAATTACGATATTGCCTTCTCCCTGAACTACCAACGTGCCTTGGAATACTTTATTTTCGTCAGTAATGGTGCCACTAG
The DNA here is from genome assembly GCA_023246655.1 of Candidatus Magasanikiibacteriota bacterium. Lineage (GTDB taxonomy): Bacteria > Patescibacteriota > Patescibacteriia > Magasanikbacterales > GWA2-37-8 > JAHFHX01. Next base: position 4,578 of record JAHFHX010000029.1, on the reverse strand, counting down.
TTCTTGACCGTACCGCCGGCACTGATTCACCCGTTAAGATTGATTCATCAATTTGTAATCCGGTTGATTCCAAAACTATTCCATCCGCCGGTAGTTTATCTCCAGCCGCCACAAACACCACATCCCCCGGCACCAGCCACCGACTCTCTAAGGTTACTAATAAGCCATCGCGATACACTTTACATTTTTCAACCAACAGCTCGTCAAGAAGTGCAATTGCTTTATCGGTTCGTGTCTGTTGAATAAATTCAATAATTCCAATGGGGATAATAGAAATAAAAATAACAATCGTATCTACGATATTTCCCAAAAACAAATATACCACACCCGTTGCTATAAGCAACAACATCATTGGTTCAGAAAAAATGCCCCATAATCGTTGGGGCATTGTTGTTTTCTTGCTCACTGGTCGGGCATTAGGTCCGTGCTTTTTAAGATACAACTGAGCCTCTGCGGACGAGAGACCGTGGTAGCTTGGCTGAAACCATGCAAGCATATGTTGATAATTTAGTACCACACATCTTTTAAGCGGCGGCGGCTCGTGCCTCTGCAGCGTCTTGTTCTGCTGGCGGAGCTTTCATTTGGCGATTAGTGGTGTCGCCTACCAGCCGTAACCGTTTTAATTCTTGAGCCATTTGTTTTTTCATCTTTTCAATACTATTGGTATCAAAACCTAAATCGGCAGCAACTTCTTGAATAGCAGGAATAATAACTTCAGCTCTTTCGGTGAGCGAACCACTGATCTCTAAACGGGCGAGAAGATCCTCTAATAATTTTATTCTGACAGGACGATCACGCTCCGCCAGTGCTTCCAAGCGTGCTTGGCGTTGTTTCGCAGTTGGTTCTTTTAGAATTATATCTAATGGAACGCTGGGATGCGGGTAGGGTTCTAGCTGTCGTTCGCTGGCAATGAGCTGTTGTATATCTAAAGGCTCTTCTAAATCAGCTTCATCTAGCTCCAATTCAACTTCATCACTCATATCCGGCACTTTAGAAACGAGAGTTTCTAGATCCTCTCTCAAAGAGGCAATGGTATGTTGCAGAGCTTCGGCCCGGTGTGCAGGCATCCCAGCTAGCACTGCTTCAAGTGCTTTTATACTCTGTTGCAAGTTATTCGTTTCTTGCACAAGAATATTAACTTCTTCGGGTGACCATCTTTGTTCAATCGGTGCCCGTATAGTTTGTTCCGCAGCGGGTTCTATCCGTTGCGTTTTATCACCTTGTGCGGGCCGAGTTGCCTCGCTTAAACCTCCTGGCCTAAATGGTATTACTTCTCCTCGCATATATGTATAAATAAAATGAATAACGGTTTAAAGTAGCACGAAATTGCCTTTTTGTCAAACATTACAACATATTGCCTAATGCTTCCAAAACCTTCCTTGCTCAAACATTTGCCGTTTCCAGCGATAAAATTGTAGATAATCGCAGAGAGTTAAATCCATAGTGGTGGTAACAATAACAGGTTCTTCAGTACTCCCGCCGGCATCGCAATTAATTTCGCTGGGTACATTATATTGTACTACACGTTTACCAGTACTATCAAGCTGGTTAATATAGAGCCCTAGTTCATGCATTCCCAAAAGGTTGGGGTAATTTTTACGATCATCAAATAGGGAATGGCCCTCAAAGGAATTAGGAATATTAATGTCAAAAATGTGGAGGAGGGTAGGCAACTCATCAATACCAGATGAATAGAGATCCACTACTTTAGGCAAAACACTATCGGGAATATACATCAGGAATGTATTTTGATCATAATACGTTTTGAACGATTTGGTATCATCATGGCCTGGCCAGGCATTGGTGTCTTTGGTGAGGGCGCCCGGAAAAATGGCATGGTCACCCACCACAATCACCATGGTGTTAGCGTATAAAGGACTTTGTTTGAACTCATTCCAAAACTTTCCAAAGGCATCATCGGTGGTGTGATACGAATTTAATACTGGTTGACTGCCATCGTGATACTTCACTTCATCTTGAGCTAAATTAAATGGCGGATGCGAATCAACAGTCGCGAGCATCATAAGGAACGGCTGCGGCGCGGTCTCCATAAATTTGGTAACTGCTGGAAACATTTGATGATCGGAATACCCCCAGGAAAGCGCTTCACCTGGAATAAATGTAGCGAGCTCGCTGGTACCAAAAATTTTATCCACCCCCATGCTGGTAAAAATACCATCCTTATGCGCGAATTCTTTATCAACTGCGGTAACATACGCGGCATACTTGAAGCCGGCGTGTTGTTTGAGAATTTCCGGAAGGCAGAGTAAGCGATGGCTTTGGAGCTTGCGTTCATTTTGAATTTCCTCATGGCCCGTGGGTGGCAAAAAGGAACACAACTGCGAGAGCGTGCCGGTAATTGTTGGCGTGGAGGCATTATAATATTTTTTAAAAATAGTGGTGTGCGCATCCGCGGCAAAGGTGTCCAGGCCTGGCGTTAGATTAGTGAAGGCAGGGTTATACACATCACTGAGCCGTGCAGAAAATGATTCCCAAAAAACAATCAAGATATTCGGTTTGGTGATTTTGAATCGGTCTGGAAGGAGTTTAAGCGTTGAAGTTGGGTGGTACACAGTGGAACGATCGTTCACATAAAATTGATTGGGGTTATACTGCAAACCAAATTTTTCTAATTTTTTAAAAATATTGGGAGCAAGGGTAACAGTAGTTTCTTGCCCTAAAAAATAATTATAAAATGATTTAGCAATGGCGTGCTCGGGAGTGTTTTTGAATGAGGCTAACCCAATGAGTGCTACTATTGCTACGGCTCCAACAGCGGTATTGTAAAAATACCAATAACGCGGGGGGGTATTATGATGAGAATGCAAAACGTGACGCAGTACTGCTATAAGCAGCGCCGCACTAATACTACCAGCCACGGTTAAATAAATGCTGACACTGTTGAAGGCGACTCTTCCAGCCCCCCGCATATGTTCCAGTGCCACCGGACTAATATACAAGCCGGAAAAATAGAGGATGCCGATATTTACTACCCAAAAAATCATAAAGGCAGCATACAGGAAACCCCATACCATGAATGGAACATAGCGGAGATAGCGATTTTTTATGCGCCAATATGAGAAACTTGCCAAAACAAAAAGAGCGAGCCACAGGAATGTGATGGCCAGGGCACGAAACAGTACGATATTAAAAAAACGAATATTGGAATCAAGAATGTAATAATGATAGGCGCTATACTGCACGAGGGCGTGAATAATAAACAAACAGTACCCCAAAATAAAAAAAGCTTTATTCACTCTCAGCCAGTAGCCAGGCGCTGGATGATGCTTAAGGTATGAGTGGAAACGCCAGAAGATAAGGAGAAAAATAAACGAGGAATATAACAAACTCAGGCGCTCACTGCGGGAAAAAAATATTAAAAACCATAGTGATGAGAGCAAAAAAATTTTATCTATAAACGGTGGAAAGTCACGGTACCAAAATTCGTGTCGCCGCCAGCGCTGTACCAAATATAAATACATTTTTTTGAATAGCAAATATGATATACAAACTCCAACCCACATCAATATCGAAATACTAATAAAGCGATGATAATTATGCTTACTGAGGTGATACCAATTCCAACCGGCCACAATAATAAAAGACCCGACCAATACCGATAGGCCGGGTAGATAACGGCGGAATTTTTTAAAAACTGCAGACATACGCCTGGTTAACTCTCCGCATGATATTCTTTAGTAGCACGCACCGTTTTTCTGAGTGTTTTTTTATTACCGTGCAATTTTGACTTACGTTTCTTAAGCTCAGCCTCCACGTGATCGCGAATAGAATCAATCGCTTCATATAAAGTATTCCCAATTTTTTTATCAAATACATCATTCCCGGGAATTTCTAATTTGCATTCGGCAAAAAATTTAGCACCCTTAACATGATGGCGCGTTTCAACTCCTACTACTACGTCAGCGCGAATAATTCCTTGAAAAAATTTCTCTAGACTAACCATCTTTTTGTTCACATAACTTTCAATGCCTGCGGTAAGCTCTACTCCCTTACCAGAAATAATTATTTGCATACGATATAGTAAATTAGTTTAATGGCTTATTGGTTTATTAGTTTATTAGTTACGAGACCAATAAACTAATAATCTAATAAACTGAATTCACAATCTGCACTTCCTCTTCCAGCTGAATGCCGAATTTATTATACACCTCGCTCTTAACCTTTTCAACTACTGCCAGAACATCAGCCTGGGTAGCAGCGCCGGTGTTAATAATAAAATTTCCATGCGCTGGGGACACGAGAGCGCCACCAACTTGATAACCTTTAAGACCCACTTGTTCAATCAACCAGCCAGCGGCGATTTTTTTATAATTGAGAAAACGCTCAGGCAATAATTTTTTGTCTCCTGGCCACGCTTCAAGCATCAGATTCTTAAAAAAACTCCCGGCGGACGAGCGTGGATCCTGTTTGCTTTGGCGCTCGACAATAATCTTCTGGTTCATTTCCAAACTGATTCTTGGATCACCCGGTTTAAGTTCAAATTTTCCACCCAGTATCACAGCAGTCCCATGTTTAAATATACTATCGCGATATCCAAAAGCGCATTCCTGCTTTGTG
>JAHFHX010000001.1:126010-159913 GCA_023246655.1 Candidatus Magasanikiibacteriota bacterium | reverse complement strand
AGTGAATATTTGCTCAGGTGATTTGGGCTTTCCGGCAGCAAAAAAATATGACTGCGAGGGTTGGTTCCCAGGGCAAGGGAGGTATCGGGAATTAACTTCAACGAGCAATACTACTGATTATCAAGCTAGACGTAGTAATATTAAGTATAAAAATTCCGAAGGAAAACGTGAATTCGTCCATTCGCTGAATGGTACCGGAATTAGTGATCGAGCACTCATTGCCATTCTTGAAAATCGTCAAACAGCTGATGGGCACATTATAGTACCGGAAATACTCAGAAAATATACAGGGTTTGAAAAAATCTAAAAAAGTGTTCCATTCATTAATCATAATTAAAAAAATCCCCCTAAAATTGTCGAGGAGGATTTTTTTAATTTCGATCTAAAATTATTTCACGACCAACGTTCCTTTCATCTTAGTATGTCCATCACCACAAAACACGGAACAAGCAAAGGTAAACGTCCCGATCTTGTCCGCGACAAATTCGGCAATTTTAGTTTGATCAGGTTCTAAGTTGAGATTAACGTTAAAATCGGGAAGAGAAAAACTATGTGTTACATCAGTGCTCGTAATTTTAAGTCGTACCTTATCACCTTTATTGACGCCAATCATTGATGGATTAAATTCCCATTGCTTAGCCGTCATAATAAACTCCTTAAGGGCGGAAGCACCGAATTCTGCTTTAACATCTGCCTTAAGTTTAACCTCAAGTGGAGGAGTAGGCTTGTTTTCGGAAGTACTACTTAATTTTTTCTCTTCTGCTTCAACTTTGGCAAAATTTACTAGTGCAAATTTTGTCATAATAACAGCACCGGTGGTATCGGTCAACGGCACGTCGCTCCCCGGTTCATATGTGCCAATCACTCCAACATCAATATGAAGCATCGCGATGAGTTCAGTGGTTACTTTAGTTTTATCAACAGGCACCACCAGAGTTTTATTTTCGCCCTTTACCACAGTTTTTTCACCAATCACCATACCGGCTTTACCATTAACCACTTGGTGGATTACTATCCAACCTTGTTTAGGAGCGTATACTTCATTAATCATGATTTTATCATTAGCGAGCGCTTGGTTCTTAACTTCAATTTTAGCTGACTCCTCGGCATGTTGTTCGACAATTGATGAGGTCGATGGCTCAGCTATTCCTTCAGTTTCGATCTTAACTTTCGCTTCCTCTTTTAATTTTATTGCGTTGTTGCAACCTGCGCCCAAAAGTACCAAAGCTACAGCGCTGGCAGCCAAGGGAATAAAGTAGTTACGTCTCATACAATTCTTAAAGTTAAAAATAAAGTAAAGAAATTTCTTCAGAGGTAGTATAGTCCTTGGAAAACCTCTCGACAAGCCAATTTATGCACAGTTATCACGATAGTAATTTTTCTCTACAAAATGTATAATACGATCAACGGACATCTTAACTAAAGACGTTTATTTATGTTTACATGGATAGAAGTTAGTCGTGCTGCTTTAGAACACAATATTCGTGCTTTCCGCAAACTCGTTGGGCCAAATGTAGAACTCATGCCGGTGATAAAATCTAATGCGTACGGCCATGATTTTTTGAAAATTGCTCAGCTTTGCCAAAAAAATAAGGCAGTTAATCGCCTCTGTGTAGTAAGCTTGGAGGAAGCACTCGTCCTCCGACAAAAAAAAATTACTAAGCCTATTATTATCTTAGCTATTTACGAGTTAGACAAAAAAAAATTAACTGAAGCTATCGCTCATAATATAACTTTTCCTCTGTACACCCTAGAACAAGCTCGACTACTCAATACAATCGGGAAACAACTAAAGAAAAAGGTCATGGTGCATTTTAAAATTGATATTGGCACTTCACGTATTGGGATTCTTATGAATGAACTACCTCGTTTTCTTAAACAATTAAAATCATACCAATACTTAAATTACGAAGGAGTATTTGGACACTTCGCCTCGAGCGAGGATGATCCAAAACGCACGAGAGAACAACATGCGCTTTTTAAAAAAGTCTTAACAATTTTAACTAAGCATGGTTTTTCAGTTCCAGTGCGCCACGTGGCTTGCTCGGCATCAACCACCTTATATCCTAAAATGCATTATACAGCTGTACGCGTCGGTTTAAGCATATATGGACTTGATCCTGCCCCGGCTACTAAACGAGAAATCATCCTTCGTCCGATCTTAAGTTGGTATACCAAAATTATTCAAATCAAAACTATACCGCGCGGAACTAAAATTAGCTATGGTGGGACCTTCACAACCACCCGCACTACAAAATTAGCAACTATTCCCGTGGGTTACTGGGATGGCTACGATCGTAGTTTTTCGAATAAAGCTAGCGCTCTTGTCCATGGCAAACGTTGTCCAGTTCGAGGACGTGTGTGCATGAACTTAACTATGATTGACGTTACTGGAATTCAAAATGTGAAGGCAGGGGATAAGGTAAATCTCATTGGCAAAAAAGGAAGAGAGCAAATTACTGCCGATGAACTAGCTAAAATTAGCACAACAATTAATTACGAAATTGTTACTCGCATTAATCCGCTAATACCACGTCTGATTGTTTAATTTTCTATGCGTTACGGACATTCTTCAAAAAGCTTTCGCGATTACCAATCTGCCTCCGGTTGGTGGTCGAAACGTGCCAAACGTCGTCCCAAAAAACGCGTCATACACCATTATGCGGAACCAATATTTAAATCTACCAACCCCTGGAAAAAAGTATCGCGTGAACCCTCCGGACATTTTATCTTCCGTTTATTACCTTTCATCATAGTGCTGTGGGCGGCAACATTGCTATTTCTTCCCTATTTTCAAATTAGAAATATCACCTATGAAGGATTAAAGATACTCAAACCTACTGAGATTGAAGATGCTTTACGCAATAAGTTTTTAAAAAGTGGCATCTGGTGGCCACGCACTAATTATTTTTTGGTTAATGAAAAAACGATTGCTGAATATCTCCGGACAATATTTTCTTTACAAGCAATTCAGGTTACTAAAATTTTTCCAAATTCGTTAGCCATCTCACTTGAAGAAAAAATTTCGGCTTTGATCTACGACAGTGGAACCGATTATTACTTGCTGGATCAGCAGGGCACAGTAATTAAATATTTAATGAGCAATACTACTGAATATTCCACCACATCAACGGCGAGTAGCTCTTCAACTATCTTCATCACGCCGGCGAATAATGTTTCCACCACCCTCTTTTCCTCTCTCTCTGATACGACTCAAACACACGTGCCTGATTTCCGAAAATTGACCAAAGAATATGGACAATATCCGATCCTCTATAATTTACATAGTTCTACAACTATTAAAGGGCAGGTACTGTCAGAGAACTTCGTTCCAGCACTAATTAGACTTCATGGACAATTAGAGCGCGCCCGGCTTGGTACAGTATATTATTTTGTTCTAGAGAACCCAGAAGCGGGGGTAGTGGTATTTACTAACCACCCTTGGCGACTTTTAATGCAGCCACTTAATGCTCATGAAGAACAAATAAATAAAATTAAACTTATCCTTAAAGATAATCATCCAACTAATTATATTGATGTTCGTTTTGGCGATCGAGTTTATTGGAAATAAATTGATCTATAATAGACAAGGGAGAGAAGAGAGGGAACGAATTTAAAGTCATAAGATGTTTTACATAATATCTAACGTCGTATAAGATATATTAAGCGACATATTAATATCTTATTTCGATCTTTATTATATGTGTTTTTCCGCAACTGCTAGTTTTGGATCAGCTGCAGTACTGGGCAGCCTAGGCGTTGGCGCTATTATAAAAGCTAAGGAGAATCGTCAAATTCCCTTTGCAGCCATTCCACTTATTTTTGGTATTCAACAATGTATCGAAGGTTTTCTGTGGCTAGCCATTAGAGATTCTTCTTCACACGTTATCTCACTTACTTATGGATTTTTATTTTTTGCCTTGTTGTGGTGGCCGCTCTATATACCGTTGATGGCATATTGTATGGAAGATTTTTTAATGAGAAAGAGAATTTTAATGATCTTAGGGCTAATTGGTCTAGGCGTTGGGTCAGCACTCTATCTTATTTTTTTGCATAATCCGGCGATGGCACAAATTATTAACCGTTGTGTGTATTATCCTTTAAATCTCCCAAACTGGGGTTGGTTTGCTGGACTGTATAGTGTGGCAACCCTTGGCCCAGGAATCGTTTCGAGCAAATTACCCATTCGCGTATTCTGCGCCCTATTGTTTGTTTTTGGCCTACTCGCCTGGATAGCATATCGTGTTAATTTTATTTCGGTGTGGTGTTTTTTTGCCGCGCTTTTGAGTTTAGTCATTTTCTTTTACGATTCTCAGTTCCATAAGGTAAAACGTCTCTTTGTCTCAAACTTAATATGAATAGATCGTCAACATCGCTCATTAAACACATTCCGAATTTTTTAGATTATTGTGAGGTAGAGAAAGGTTTGAGTCCTATTACGACACGCAATTACCATAATTTCCTCAAAGTGTTTATAACTTGGTTACGAGACAACCACTTAGAGATACTCAAATCTCACGAATTAACTCAGGAGCACATATGGAATTATCGCCTCTATCTTTCTCGTAAAAAGGACAACCAGGGTCGTTATATCAAAAAAACAACTCAGAATTATTACCTTATTGCTTTACGTAATCTAATGGCTTATTTTGCGGATAGAAATATTGTTTCGTTGCCAAGTGATAAAATTAAACTTCCTAAGCTAACCGCTAAGGATCACTGCATTAAATTTTTAACTTATGCTCAGGTAGAAAAGCTTGTGGATATGCCAGATACCTCAACCAAGGATGGTTTGCGAGACCGAGCGATCCTTGAAGTGCTCTTCTCTACTGGAATGCGCGTATCAGAATTAACGTCGCTTAACATAAGGCTGTTTGACATTAAAAATATTATCAATAAAAAAATAACTGATCTGGAAATTAGTATCAGTGGTAAAGGCGGCTCCACACGCACCGTCTATTTTTCAGAGCAAGCGTTGATATGGCTCGCACAATATTTTAAGAGCCGCATAAATGATTTGTATTCCCCGCTTTTTATTAATTACCAAAAAAACAATAAGACCGACCGCGAACATCGCCTCACTCCCCGCTCGGTAGAGCGCCTGGTACGCAAATACACTACCATGGCCGGCTTATCGGTGGATGCCACACCACATACTCTGCGCCACAGTTTTGCCACAGATTTACTGGACCAAGGTGCTGATATGCGTAGCGTTCAGGAGCTTTTAGGACACAAAAACATCGTTACCACACAAATTTACACGCATGTGACGAACAAAAAATTGAAGGACATTCATAAAAAATTTCATCGGGGAAATAAATAATTTAGTTAATTACTGCACAAGATATGGCAAAGGATCTACTGGAATGCCATTAGCACGCACTTCAAAATGAAGATGCGGACCAGTGACAAAGGGACCTGCCCCCACTGTTCCCGGTGTTCCGCCGCTATAGCCAATAATATCTCCTCTATTTACAAAGGCATCGTCAACTACTACAACATTACTGAGATGTCCATAAACGGTTGATAAATTTCCGGTGTGAATAATAAGAATATAACTATAACAGGAAGCAGAGCTGCAACGCCGTGCCCGTCCGATATAGCCGGCGGCGGCGGCACGGACCGGTGTACCTTGGGCAGCCTTAATATCAATACCACTGTGTTCAAAAACACGACGAAACGGATAATCTGGATCATGAAAAGTAGCGTTAATAACATGGCTTGGCACGGGCCAACTCATCAGAACATTGCCAGAAGCCTTAATTTTATCCTCTGCTTCTAATTTTTTACGCACTCTTTCTTCAAACGTCCGTACTTCTCCCTCAATCACTTGATATTGCTGCTTCAAACTCGACAATAAGGTATAATATTTTCTCTCGGAGAGTTTAGTATCCGTTAAAAGTTTTTCTTTAAAATTCACCCGCTCATTTAATTGATCTTTTTTATCTTCTAAATCTATCTTAAGCTTTTGGTACACTTGACGTTTGCCATCAACCTGAGTCCGTTTTTTATCTAGATCCTCTTTTGTTTCACGTAATATTTTTACTGAACGACCGAGATCAACATAAATATTTTCTAATTGTTTAAGTTCGTTATAAAAATCAGCAAAATTATTATACGTGAGCATTATTTCCAAGTAATCTTTCTGATCCTCAGCATGAATATGCTGTACCATCTTACCAACAATTTTTTTCTGTTTTTCCATGATCGAGGTTTTTTCATTAATAGAAAGGGTCAATGCTTCAATTTCAAGTTCCGTTTCTTTGATTTTTTCTTTTGTTAAATTAATGTTGGTCTCTACCTGACTAATCTGATTATCAAGAATGCTAATCTGATTTTTTAATGAAATGCCTTCGGTTTGTTTCTGGGCAATAGTCTTTTTATACGTATCAATCGTCTCTTCCAGTTGCTTAATTTTATCTTTACGAGTAGCAATCTCTTGATTTAATGACTCAATTTCTTGTTGAGTAGTATTATATGATATTGATTCAGCAAAAACAAAAAAACTACTAACTCCAAACAAAGTCAAGTTAAAGAAAAAAAAAGTAACGAAAAAAAATTTTAGGCGCATGCCTATACTATAGCACAAAATGTATCAAGCGTCACACCAATTTCTGTAAAGCGATTGCAAGTCGATTTAAAGTGTCATCTTTTCCAAGCACAACAGCAATTTCGTATGGCCCTGGGGAATTTTGCTGGCCAGAAAGTGCAACACGCAATGGCCACAGCACGTTTCCCGTGGAATAATTTTTTTGCTTAATCCACCCCCCTATTTTTTGCTCTAATAGGGCTTTATTCCACTCTTGAATACTTATAGTATCCAAATAATTTTTGAGTTCAGGTAATATTTTCTTGACTTCCTCAAGCGTACCTTTACGCCACACAAGAAGCTCTTTGGAATAATCTGGCAGTTCAAATATAAATTTGATTGCTGCTGGCAATTCGGCCAGCGTGGTTACCCGCTCCCTCTCCAATGCAATCGCGTTTGTTATTTGTTCATTGTTCATTGTTAATTTTTCAAACCACTCAGCCTGTTCGAACCATTGCCTTGCCCTTATTGCTAATTCTGACAAAGGTATACACTTGAGATATTCTTTATTATACCAATCTAATTTTTCAACATTAAAAATTGCTCCCGCTTTACTTACTTTTTCTAAACTAAAATCTTTGATCAATTCTTCCATCGAATAGAGCTCTTTCTCCGTACCAGGATTCCAGCCCAAGAAAGCTAAAAAATTTACCAAAGCTTCGGGTAAATAACCCTTGGCACGGTAACTTTCGGTAGAAACATCCCCCTTGCGTTTACTAAGCTTTAATTTATCACCACCAATGACGAGTGGAAGATGCGCGTGCAATGGCGGCATCCATCCAAATGCTTTATACAGCAATAAGTGCTTGGGAGTAGAAGAAATCCAATCATCACCGCGGATAACGTGGGTAATTTCCATAAGGTGATCATCCACCACCACCGCCAAATGATACGTAGGAAAACCATCTGATTTGAGAAGCACCTGATCATCAATCTCCTTACAATCAAAAACAGTTTTACCATGCACAATGTCATCAAAAACAACCTCCTCACTTGCCGGAACTTTAAGCCGCACCACGCGCGGGGCATCGCTCGCTAAAATATTTTTAACCTCATCCGCTGACAAGGTATATTGATTACGCATGTGCTCGCGGTCATATTTGGTAGGCAACTTCCGTGCCTGCTGACGTTCACGCATCGCGCTCAATTCTTCCGTTGTGTCAAAAGCATAATAGGCGGAGCCATTATTAAGCAATTCTTCCGCGTATTTTTTATAAATAGGAAGACGCTCCGACTGGATATACGGCCCAAAATCACCTTTCTGAGTGACGTTACCTGCTGAGTCGAGGGTTACCCCTTCATCGGGTATAATTCCTACCCATTGAAGAGTTTTAAGCATGCCCTCCATCGCGCCGGGTACTAGTCGTTCTTGGTCAGTATCCTCAACGCGAATAATAAATACGCCTTTATTTTTTTTAGCAAATAAATACTCAAAAAGAGTGGTACGTAAATTACCAATGTGAACGTAGCCGGTGGGACTGGGGGCGAAACGAGTACGAATCATAGAATCTTTTCTAACAAATATTGATCGTAAAACTTATTGCCAATTTTAATTTCTTTTTTGGCGATACCAATTATTTTAAAACCATTTTTTTGATGTAAGCGAAGAGAATCCTCCTGACCAAAATTAACCGATGATTCAATTTTTTTAATGCGGCGTTTCTGTTTAACAGTTCTCATCGCTTCTTTAAATAAGGCGGAGCCAATACCCATTCCTCGAAATGCTGGTAGCACATAAAACATGGTTGACTTGGCTCGGTGTTTAATTTTATCGCCCTGAAGAAACGTGAGGCCGAACATCCCAACCAACTTCTGGTTGCACTCAGCAAAAAATACTACATACTCTTTTGCTGTAGTTGATTTGCGCAGAGCATCTTTCCAAAATTTATCTGGATATTTTTTTGCTTCACGTAATGATCTGCCAAACGCTTGGGGATCAGTTTTTAAACCAATGAGACGTAGCGTACGATACTCCTTCCATCGATTGACTGGCAGGCGGATAATCTTAAATTTTATTATATTATTTTTCATTTTGATTTTTTATTTTTGAATTCCCCAACACGAGTAAACTAAATTTTACTGTTGCATTGAAAATACGAAAAAATCTAGACGGCTGTCGAATCAAACGATACACCCATTCTAACCCAATTTTGCGCATAAGTCTAGGTGAACGAGGAATTTTCCCGGAGATATAATCAAACGCTCCACCCACCCCTATTGCAATTTTGACACTGGGTATTTTTGATAAATTTTCATAAATCCATTTCTCCTGTTTGCCCATACCGAAGGCGACGAAGACGATTTCTGCCTGGCTCTGATTGATCTGGGAAATGATTCGGTCGTTTTCTTGTTGATCAATTTCTAAACCAGCGACCGAACCCCTCTCTCTGCCTCTCCCCTTATAGGGGAGAGGAAACGATTGCCCTCCCCTATGAGGGGAGGGGCGCGGGGCGGGGTTTTCGCGTTCACCGAGCTCGCTTATTTGAGGCCCCTTATCAAGTCCAACAATCTTTAACCTCGGAAATTGTTTTTGCAAATTCTGCGCCGTTTTTTTAATTACTTTCTCGTCCCCCGTACCAAGCAAATACACGCCCCTCCCCTGCTCCGCGGCCAACCGACAAACATCGAGCATAAAATCGACGCCGGTAACTCGTTCAATCTTGGCAGGGAGATTGCCGCGTCGCTTCGCTCCTCGCAATGACACCGCAAGCCAGAGACCGAAGCCGTCACACAAATTTAAATCGGATGAATTAAGAACCTTCTTAAAATATTCGTCTTTTTGTGCCTTAACAAGCATCTCGGGATTGGGCGTAAAAATAGCGTGCTGACCTCCAGCAGTCAAAAAACCGGCTGCTTTTTGCAAAGCTTCGGTGTGAGTAGTTTTATCCATTCTTACTCCTAAAATTTCAATTGGCATGAATTGTCTGCTAAAATATGCTATAATTTTAGCAGGATTTGACAAACTTTACAAGGATTGGTAGAGTATTATCACTCGCATAGGTTGAGTGATAAGATAAACAGCACTTAATAACTCACCCACCCCTACCGCGCCAGCTATCGCTACCCTCAAGCGTTGCAGGCAGCAAGCGGAAAATCGACATTTCGTACTTTCGTATCGTTTCGTATTTTCGTACATCCCAACGGAAGTTTGTATTATCACTAACTGCATCTATGATGCCACAAAATTTTACCAATAAATCACAAGAAGCTATTCAAAATGCCGCGCGTATTGCGAGCGAGAATAGTCAACCGCAAGTGGAACCACCGCATCTTTTTTTGTCCCTCATAAAAAGTGAGGAGGGCGTAGCTCTGAGCGTTCTCCAAAAACTCAACGTGCCGCTTCCCGGATTGGAACAACAAATTCAACAACTCATTAACTCCCTGCCCAAAGATAGTTCAATGTTCCCCGGTTCCACCAGTCAAATTATGATTGGCCAGGGAATGTTGGCAATTTTCCAAAACGCCGCCCAAGAAACTAAAAAAATGGGTGATGAATATATTAGTGTAGAGCATCTCTTGCTTGCCTACTTAATTAATCGCAACCCAATAAGCGATATTCTGATGCATTTTGGCGTTACGTACGATGTTGTACTGAAAACGTTAGCCAGCATCCGTGGCAACCAAAAAGTTGATTCACCAGAACCGGAAACCAAATATAACGCCTTGGAAAAATACGGAAAAAATTTAACCGATCTTGCTCGTAAAGAAAAAATTGATCCGGTGATTGGTCGTGATGATGAGATTCGTCGTGTGATGCAAATCCTCTCGCGTCGTACTAAAAATAATCCTGTCCTCATCGGCGAACCGGGTACTGGTAAAACGGCCATTGCGGAAGGTTTAGCTCAACGCATTGTCAACGGGGATATTCCTGATTCGCTCCGTAATAAAGAAATTATTTCCCTTGATCTAGGCTCGCTGATTGCGGGCACGAAATTCCGTGGTGAATTTGAAGATCGTCTCAAAGCTGTTTTAAAAGAGATTAATAGCGCCGCTGGCAAAGTAATTCTTTTTATTGATGAGCTCCACACTCTCGTTGGCGCTGGCGGCTCCGAAGGCGCCATTGACGCTTCCAATATGTTGAAACCGATGCTCGCGCGCGGGGAATTACACTGCATTGGCGCCACGACGTTGAAAGAATACCAAAAATACATTGAAAAAGATGCTGCTTTAGAACGGCGTTTCCAGCCCGTTGTAGTGAACGAACCAAACGAAGAAGACGCTGTGGCAATTCTTCGTGGTATCAAAGAAAAATATGAAGTTCACCATGGCGTACGCATTACCGATGCTGCCATTATTGCCGCAGTAAAATTATCCGAGCGCTATATTACTGACCGTTTTTTACCGGATAAAGCTATTGACTTGATCGATGAGGCGGCTTCGGCACTGCGCCTCCAAATTAATTCCATGCCAGAAGACTTGGATAAAATGAAACGCACAACGATAAAACTCGAAATTGAAAAACGAGCACTCCAGAAAGAAACCGACCAAGACTCTAGGGATCGCTTAAATAAAGTAGAAAAGGAAATTGCTGATTTACAAGAAAAAAGTTTGGGGCTCGAAGCCAAATGGAAAAACGAGAAAGATATTATTACTAAAATTCATAAATACAAAAAAGAAATTGATCGCTTAAAACAACAAGCAGAAATTGAGGAACGTAAAGGCGATCTCCAAAAAGTGGCTGAGATTCGCTATGGCCGAATTCCAGATTTACAACGCCAAGTGCATGATGAGGAAATGAAATTACTCGTGCTCCAAAAAGAGCATGGTATCCTTAAAGAGGAAGTGACCGAGGAAGATATTGCCACGGCTGTGGCGCGTTGGACCGGCATTCCCGTTAAAAAAATGCTGCAAACCGAAAGTAGTAAACTAACGCAACTTGAAACTATTCTTTCGGAACGCATTGTTGGTCAAGAAGAGGCAATTAAAGCTGTTGCCAACGCAATTCGGCGCTCGCGGGCAGGTGTTTCTGAGCCTAATCGACCAATTGGCTCATTTATTTTCTTAGGTCCAACCGGAGTTGGTAAAACTGAGTTAGCTAAAGCCTTAGCCGAATTTTTATTTGACTCTGAAGACGCTCTCATCCGAGTGGATATGAGTGAATACATGGAAAAACACACTGTGTCGAAAATCATTGGATCGCCGCCGGGGTATGTAGGTTACGATGAAGGCGGACAACTGACAGAAACCATTCGTCGCCGACCTTACGCTGTTATTCTATTTGATGAAATTGAAAAAGCCCATCCTGATATTTTTAACATCCTCCTTCAAATTCTTGATGATGGTCATGTTACTGATGCTAAAGGGCGGAAAGTTAATTTTAAAAATACCATCATCGTCATGACTTCAAACATCGGAAGTGAAATGATCTTAAAATTAAATAAACGAGGTGAATTTGGATTTGGTGCGGGAAACTCTAAAAGCGCCAGTGAAAAAGAGATTAAAGAAAAAATTATGGAAGAGCTTCAAACTCGCTTTAAGCCAGAGTTTTTAAACCGAATTGACGAAGTTACTATGTTTCACTCTCTCTCGGAGAAGGATATCGAAAAAATTGTCGACCTCCAGCTTGCCATCGTTCGTGAACGCTTGAAAGAGAAAAAAATCGAGTTAGAGGTTGATGCGACTGCTAAAAAACTCCTCGCCAAAGATGGTTACAACCCAGATTTTGGTGCTCGCCCACTCAAACGCATAGTTCAAACTGAATTGCTTGACCAGCTCGCCTTCAAAATGGTAGAGGGCAAAATTCTAGATGGACAAAAAATAAAAGTGAGTGTGAAAAAAGGGAAGATAATCGTCGAGTAAAATAAACCACAAATTCTAAAAAGACACCTTATATTGAGGTGTCTTTCATTTTGTAAACAATGTAATTCCATGTTATAATTACCGCATGTCAAAAATAGCCTCAAAAATCGCTATATTTTTCGTGTTAGTAGGGATTATTGCTGATCCTCTATTAGTTGTAGCCCAAGCTGATTTTAATCCCCATTTTATTATTTCTGATCAAGAACTTCAGGATCTTGGCACATGGACACGGGCTGACGTTCAAAAATTTTTAGATTCCAAGGGAAGCTATCTCCGCACACTGCAAACCGAAAATGCCAGTGGCACTCCCAAGCTCGCATCTGATATCATTTATGACGCTGCTCAAATGTACCAAATTAATCCTAAATACATTCTAGTAACACTCCAAAAAGAGCAAAGCTTGGTAACGGACGACTCCCCAACACAAAAACAGTTGGACTGGGCTGCTGGCTATGGCGTGTGTGATTCCTGCGGCATGGATGATGAAAAAATCCAAAAATTTCGCGGTTTTGGGAAACAAGTAGACAATGCGGCTGGTATCATGCGCTGGTATTACGAACACGAAGACCAGCCTTTCATTAAGAGAAAAGATAATCCCATCCGGATTGACGATAAGGACGTGACCCCGCAAAGTTGGGCGACAGCATTTTTGTATACCTATACGCCACATCTCCACGGTAATAAAAATTTTTGGCGTATTTGGGATGCCTGGTTTAGTCAAGTGTATCCTAACGGTACCCTCCTCAAATCTGCAGAGAGTGGCGATTATTGGTTAGTACAAGAAAAAACCCGTCGCCGATTTAAAAATAAATCAGCCTTGATCTCACGCTTGGATCCTAAGCTGGCGGTAACCGTGCCGGACATTGAACTCAATAATTATACCATCGGAGCGGAAATTAGTTTTCCTAATTACTCTCTTCTTAAAGCACCGTCGGGAATTTATTTAATTGATTACGAAGCTATCCGACCTTTTGCTTCCGAAGATGTGTTACATAAACTTGGCTATAATCCACAAGAATTAATTGATGTTGAAGAGTCAGATTTAAGTGGATTTATAATTGGCTCCGTCATTACCGTAAGCAGTACTGCTCCTCAAGGAATAATTTACCAAATTTCTGATCTCAAAAATACCTATTATCTTCTTAAAGATACTGTCCTTTATCCTATTACCGACAAACATGTTATTGAAACTAATTATAAAACCCTCCGAATCGAAAAACACAAGACCAAAGAGTTGAGCAAATATCAAACGGCTGATCTGCCGGTAACGTTTAAAAACGGAACACTCATTGAAACTCCAGGAAACGCAGCGACATATGTAATTGAACAAGGCAAGCGCCGGCGAATCGCCGACGAAGAAACATTTAAAGCACTCGGATATAAGCATGCGAATGTGGTGAGCGTTGACCCTCTGACGATTTTAAATTTGCCGGAAGGTGAGCGACTATTTTTAAATAGTAATTTACTTTCCGCTAAGAATAAATTTTTAGGTGATAGTGTAGCGCCAGTTCCAGACCAATATGCCACCGCTCAAGTGCCAACATACCTAGTAGCGGAATATCCGAGCGGACGAATTGTTTCTGGTAAAAATGTAGATACAAAACGATCTATTGCCTCGCTCACAAAACTTTTGGTAGCCTACGAAGCGGTGCAACAGAATTACAATTTTAATAAAGTAACAACCTACGTCGGTGAAAAATATGCGGCTGGCACGAATGCCATGCAACTTAAGGATGGTGAAAAACTCCGTAATAAAGATATTTTTGCGAGCATGCTAATCGCTTCTAACAACACCGCTGCTCGGATGGTGGCTCAGGGCACGGGCCTGAGTGAAACAGAAATTGTTAGATCAATTAACGAGCGGTTAGAAGAGTGGGGTGCCGATAATACCAGTCTCACTGACGTGACTGGTTTAGACGAAGGTGATAAATCAACGGCACGCGATCTGTTAAAAATTTTTACGAAGGTACTCAGCAATAAAATAATTAAAGATACTTTATTTCAGACGACTTATACCTTTAACGAAGTACTTAATAAAAATAAACTCAGCAAGCATCAACTCAAGCATACTAACCAACTCATCGGTATCAAAAACCGTAACTATCGAATTCTGGCTAGTAAAACTGGCTTTACTGATGAAGCTGGGGCGCTTATGATTATGCTTATTGAGTCGCGGAAAGCCAAAAAGCAGTATGTGGTTTTAACTATGGGTAATACCGATTATAAACATCGCTTTGAAGAGCCACATAAGATTGCAAGCTGGGTGGCGACGGGTGATGTGAAAATTGCAGCGATGAAATAACAAGATATAGTATTATCTCATTTTGTTTCATTATTTTCTTATCTCACTTTTTTCATTATGTCCCTCGTATTCGCCGCTATCACTCCTCATCCCCCGCTCCTTATTCCCACTATTGGCAAAGATGCTCTTAAAAAAATCAATCAAACGCAACAAGCATTAGAACGGCTCGAAGAAGAGCTGTATCTGGCGCGACCAGATATTATTATAATTATTTCCCCTCACGGGCACCTGTTCACTGATGCTTTTTCTATCAATCTTTCAACAGTGTTTAAAACTAATTTACGTGAATTTGGAGATCTCGCAACTAACTGTACCTATAAAGGAGAGATACATTTACCGGGAGCTATTCGCTCGTTAGCCAAACAACGAGGCTATGAAACTACTATTATTACTAATGAGAACCTTGATCATGGCATAACAATTCCACTTTATTATCTTACAGCACATCTCCCCGAAATTAAAATCATGCCCATTGGCTATTGTAATCTTGATCACAAAACACACCTGGAATTCGGATATCTGATGAAGGATCCCATTATGAAATCAAGTAAACGAATTGCAATAATTGCTTCAGGAGATCTTTCACATGCTTTAACAACCGATGCGCCAGCTGGTTTTAACCCCGCGGGGGAAAAATTTGATAAAAAAATTCAGGAGCTTTTAGCAACTCATAACTCTACCGGAATGGTCCAATTAGATCCACAATTTGTGAACGAAGCCACTGAATGTGGTCTGCGTTCATTTTTAATTTTATTGGGAGTATTACGCGACATGAGTTACCGCTATGAATCGTACGCTTATGAAGCCCCTTTTGGTGTTGGTTATTTGACCGCAAATTTTATTTTATAAATTCCTAGTAGCATTATAATATGCTAGTGCATGTTATTCCCCTCCGCCGCCTTCCACCCCACCTGCCATGGCTTGATTATGTTGTGCCTGAAGAGTTGGTAAACCAGCTTATACCTGGACAGCTTATTAGGATTCCTTTCCGTAGCGGTCTAGAATTTGGAATGGTCCTATCAATTCTACCTAATAAAAATTCCGATACGAAAAATCTTAAATCAATAAGCGAGGTGGTCGTACAGCGACCACTTTTAAGTTCTGCACAACTAAATTTTTTGCAAGAAATGGCGGAACTCTATGCAACACCAGTCGGATTTTTAGTCAAAGGAAATTTGTTGCCGCTAAAAAAACGAAAGATTGAAAAAATCAAGAATCAAGAATCAAGAATCAAGGCTGATGATATAACGAGAATGAGCAAACCAAATCTTGGTATTTACCAAAACCTCCAGGAAAAACGACAACTGCTTACTCAGTCCATTCCCCTCGATAAACAATGCCTCATTTTAGTTCCCGAATTGCACGACGTTGAAAAAATTCGAACCCTTATCACTCTCGAACAACGCACACGAGTGGTAACTATTACGAGTGAAACAGGAGAAAAAGATTTATTTGATTGGTGGTTGCGTGTTTGGCAGGAACCGAACGTAATTGTAGTAAGCACCCGCCGCGCCCTGTTTCTTCCCTTTAATAATTTACAGACTATCATTCTTGATGATGAAGGTAACCCAGCTCATAAAAGTTGGGATATGGCACCACGGTTTCATACCCGTGATGCCGCCTTGATGTTATCACATCATCATGGCGCACAGTTACACATCTTAACACATACGCCCAGTGTGGAGACATATTACTTTATAAACAAAGGTGTTTATCATCGAACAACAATAAAAGTAGTCCACGAACTGCTCCAACACGGCTTCAATATTATCAACCTGGCCGACGAACGTCGTGGAGGTAATTATAAAAGCTTAAGCGAGGATGTTGCAGAAGCCGTGCGACAAAATATTTCTGGGATAACTTTTCTTTATCTTAATCGTCGAGGCAATCTCCATTATATTGCCTGCCGTGATTGTGGCAATGTTTCAAAATGTATAAAGTGCCACGCTTCACTCACTTATTACGAAAATAAAGGACAATTGCTCTGTCATCAATGTGGACACAGCGAAACACTCGCAATGACGTGCAAAAAGTGTGGTGGCACATCATCCCTTACCTACGGTGCGGGGACACAACAATTATACAAGGAAGTGAAAACAATAATCGGAAGTAATCGAAATATCATTCGCCTTGATTCTGATGATGAAAAAAAATTTACCCTCAGCGAAATAGAAGGTAACCTAGCGCCTCCCGGGACTATTGTCATCGGCACTCAATACGCCTGGGCTCGGGTTCCGTGGAAAAAAATTTCCGTGATGGCATTTGTAGATGCTGACACACCACTCTTTGTGCCTGAGTACAAAATTATCGAAGAGTTATGGCACCACCTACGTGACGCTCGATTCCGTTTGGCTTCCACAGCACAATTTTTTATTCAAACAAGCCACCCTGAACATCTTCTTTTTCAATCACTCACAATGCCGGAGCGATTTTATGAGAAAGAACTTGAAAACCGCAAATTGTTCAGCTATCCCCCTTACTATTTCTTGGTAAAATTCTTTGCCGGTTTTACTGATAAACATTTCGCTAAGATCCAAGCTGATCATTGGCACGCAGAGCTATTACGGTTGACGAAAGACAATTCTGAAGTTACAATATCCTCACCTGTTCCTTCCTTCCCAGCCTTTGCAAAAGGTAAATTTTGGTATGTAATTTTAGCTAAAGTTAGCTACGCGAATTATAAAAAATGGACAAAGGTGCTAGTGAGCAACATGCCAGCTGGATGGAAAGTTGACCCTAATCCAAATTCCGTATTAAGCGTGTAGGGGTAGAATATAAAAAAATTTTCATTTTTCTACTAACCTACCGCCCTACAATCCTACCAACCTAATAATCTATGGTCTACGACATCGTCTTCGAACCCAATGCAATTCTCCACAAACGTTCCGCGGATGTTGACCCTAAAAAAATCAACTCACGTGAGATGCAAAGATTCATTAAAGACATGGTAGAAACCATGTACATTAAAGATGGCGTGGGGTTAGCAGCAGTTCAAGTAGGTACATCCCTACAGCTTTGTGTTATCGCCAAAGCGTATAATACGCTGAATGAGCGAGAAGATTTGTGTCTGATCAATCCGAACTGGAAAAAACTCTCTATTTTCCAGGATTGGGATGAAGAAGGATGTTTATCGGTTCCGGGAATCTATGGAAAAGTGAAACGCTATAAAAAAATAAAAGTTACGGCATTAGATAAAAATGGAAAACCGCTGGAGTTTGTAGCTGAGAATTTTTTCGCGCGTATTATTCAACATGAAGTTGATCATTTAAATGGACACTTATTTATTGAAAAAGCGAAAGATTTACGGACGGTTGATTTGGTACCAATAAAATCAAAGCCGAATTCAAAGTATCCGAGAGTTTGAATATTAGTTAGCGTATGATTGAGATTGTTTATTTTGGCACCGACGAATATGCCGCCCAAACCCTTGAAGCCCTGGTTAACACCAGGGATTTTAAAATTGTAATGGTGGTTACACAGCCGGACCGTCCAGTAGGACGGAACCAGGAGATGATAAAGTCGCCGGTGAAGATGGCGGCGGAGAAATATGGGATTGAGGTAATACAGCCCGAGACATTGAAAACGATTGCGACGCAAAGGACTTACACTCCCACTGCCCCCCTCGAGGGGGGAGCCGCCTACGTGCCTACTGTACTACCACCTGCCGACCTCAACATTGTCTACCGCTACGGTCTCATCATCCCCCAACACATTCTGGATCTCCCGAAAAAAGGAACCATCAACATCCACCCCTCACTGCTCCCCAAATACCGCGGCCCCTCCCCTATTCAAACAGCTATCATGAACGGAGAAACCGAAACTGGTATCACTATCATGCTCATGGATGAAAAGATGGACCATGGGCCAATTTTGGCACAAGAAACTTTTGCAATTGAAGCGGATGATACGTACCACACACTAAGTGCACGAATGACGCCACGAGTGAATGAATTACTTTCCCAGACTATCCCCCGTTTTCTCTCGGGAGAGATTAACTCTAAACCACAGGACGATAGTGCGGCTACTTTTTCTAAAATTCTGTCGCGTGACGATGGTAAGATTGATTGGAATAAGTCGGCTGATGAAATTTATAATTTATATCGTGGACTGACGCCCTGGCCAGGGGTGTGGACCATGTGGAGGGGAAAACGATTAAAACTACTCTCTCTCAAACCCTCCCCTACAAGGGGAGGGACAGAGGGAGGGGTTACAATCACAGATGGCCGATTGTGCGTATCATGCGGAAATGGATCAATCGAGGTGCTGGAACTGCAACTTGAAGGGAAAAAAGCGGTAGATGTAAAAACTTTTCTTCAGGGATATAAGAATATTAGTGGAGCAAAGTTGACTTAACCAGCGACGTGACCTCACCCTCCATCCCTCTCCTTGAGGAGAGGGTATCGAAGCTCCCTCTTCCCGCGGGAGAGGAGCGCGGGGTGAGGGGTCGCTCGAGTATTATGACTCAAAAAAAACAAATTTCATTCTTTCTTCTTCTCTACGCCGCCCTGCGTATTTTTTCCTATTTTTTTAGCCCTGAAACCCCACTCTACGCCGCTAACCAAATCAACACAATTATCTCAGCACTAATCTTGCTCACTACTATCTATTTATTGTGGAAAAAAGATGAACGCGGGTGGTACATCATTGCGCTGGAGATACTGTTGGGCGGAGCGGGAGGGTATTTGGCAGTCGGAAAACTTTCATTGCGTACCTCATTACTCATTTGTTCAATCGTCATTTATTTTTTACTGGCCATCAAGGATAAAAGGATAAAAATGATACTTTCTCAAACCAATTCCTATCCTATTATCCTATTATCCTCTCTTATTTGTTGGGGAATGTTTTCCGCCCTCCGCGGCTACTTTGCCGGCCATGCTGTCAGTCTCACCATCTCCGACACTATCCCCTATCTCTTTTTCCTCTACTATTTCCCCTTACGAGAGTTGGCGCAATCAGAAAAATTTAAACAAATTGCTTCCAACGCCCTCATCGCCACAATCATTGGCAATTTTTTGCTTATTATCGTCACGTTTATTAATTTTTCTTCTGGTCACTTTGTGCTCCAGGATACTTACTACCACTGGTATCGCGATGTGGCGCTCGGTAAAATTACAGAATTACCGTTTCATTTTTACCGATTGGTTTTGAATGAACATTTGCTTCTGATCCCAGCGTTATTGTGGCTACTTTCAATTGTCATTTCGAATCCCCTTCGCAGAGGTGAGAAATCTCTGGCTCACCAAACGATGGACAGGGATTCCTCGTCGCTCGCCCCGGCGAGCTCGCTCGGAATGACAATAAAATTGACTTCTGCCCTTGCAATGACACTATTAGCCATCCTTTCAATAAATCTCACCCGCATCTACCTCGTCGCCCTTGTCGTTGGCCTCCTTTGCTTATTCAACCGCGCCAACTGGAAACGCTGGCTCACCATTTCTATTTTTTCATTTTTATTTTTCATTTTTTCATTTACAGCCATCCACTTCGCCGCCAGTCGTGGTCAAAGTTTAGGCTGGGAAATTTTTGGGTTGCGTCTCCAAAGCATTGCTAGTCCACAAATTGAAGATAGTTCGCTCAGCCGCCTTCTCCTTCTTCCTAAAATTTTAGAAAAAATTAAGGCTCATCCGCTCCTCGGCGAAGGCCTTGGGGCAACTGTAACGGTCTACAGCCCCGTATTTAAACAAGAAATTACTACCCCGCATTTTGACTGGGGGTATTTGGAAATTATTGCTGAGATGGGAATTATTGGCTTGGCGATTTGGTTATTGGTTATTGGTTATTGGTTATTAATAACTATTAAAAACAGTCATTCGACTTTTCAAATTAGCTCGTTGACGGCTATTTTGGTAATAAATATTACCTCACCGGCACTCTTTCATGTTTTAGGAATTATTTGGCTGACCTACTTACTCGCCAGCGCTTTAAATCTGTCTAAATCATCACTAAAATCTGTCTAAATCTGTGTTCCAAAAATACTGGCACATCAATAAAATTTGGACGATCCAGCACCTCATCTACCCTGCTCGAGTAACAATTTGGTTTGTTATTGATATTATAAACTTTGTTGTCTATCCATTTATTTGGCTCGCCATTTATGCTCACCGTGACTCAATTCATGGTTATAGCAAAGCTGACATTGTGACCTATTATATTATTATTGCCTATATTAGTACGGTGGCGGCTTCCCATATTAATGAACACGTTAAGAAAGATATTCTTCGTGGTGAACTAAGTGCTCGATTGCTTAAGCCATTTAACTATGTACTCTTTCGTACTCTTCAAGAGACTTCCTATCGAACCATCTATATTGTCATATCCTCTACGATATTATTATTGCTTTTTTTGTTTGGATCTCATTATTTAATTTTTCCATCTTCCCCGCTTACTGTGGCCTTCTTTGTTCTATCACTCATCTCAGCCTTTATGATTTTTCATTGTTTTGAATTAATTATTGGTTTATCTTCTTTTTGGTGGGGTGAAAACTCTGCTTTACGACAAGCTTACTTTACAACGTCTATTGTATTATCCGGAGAAATTGCGCCACTTGTTTTTTTTCCGCCTATTTTCCAGCGCGCTAATCACTATTTGCCATTTCAATATCTTTTTTCGTTTCCAACACAAATTTATTTAAATAAGTTGACAGGTTTAGAGTTAGTTGATGGATTTTTAGGAGTGAGTGTTTGGATTTTAATTTTAGCTACTGTCGTGTATATTCTTTGGAAACGAGGTGTGCACGACTATGACGGAGGCAGTTTATGATTAAAAAATATTTTCGTGTTTTTCGAGTTTGTGTTAGTAATTCTTTTTCTTTTGAAGCGCAATATCGTACTGACACTATTTTAAAACTCATCACCAACCTTCTTTTCGTAGGAATGTTGTTTACGATTATTGAAGTTATTTTTTCACAGACCAATGCGATTGCGGGGTGGTCTAAGGCCGAAATTTATCTAATGACCTCATTCTGGATAATTGCTGACGAGACATACGTTTGTTTTTTTGGTGGTAATTTACCATTTATTCCAGACGCAATTGTTAATGGCGATTTAGATTTTTTTATTCTAAAGCCTATATCCTCGCTTTTTTTGGCAAGTACCCTTAAATTTCTCTTTCGCTCCTTATATCGTTTATTAACACAAATAGCCATTTTAGCGTACTTACTATGGAAATTTCACCTCACATTCACTCTTGAAAATACCGTTCTTGCCATTCTACTTATTATGGTGGCAGTTTGGATTGATTACTCACGTGTTCTAATTGCAAACACATTTAGTTTTTGGTTTCTTAAAATAGATAACGTTAACGAAGCCATTGGGTATTTCAGTGCCCTTGGGAAATACCCTTTAAATATTTGGCCAAAAGCCATTAAAATAATTTTGTTGACGGTTATCCCCGTTGCTTTCAGTGGTTTCATCCCCGTCGCTACTCTCACCGGCCGCTGGCCATGGTATGGAATTTTATACTCATTTATTTTTGCCGGATTTCTGTTCTGGCTCGCTATGCGATTTTGGAATTTTGCCTTAAAAAGATACTCCAGCGCATCAAGTTAAACATATGCATAAATTTACTACCCTTATTCAAACTGCCTGGCAACGCGCGTTGACCCATAGATTTAGTATCATTGCTTACCGAATTGGAGAAATTATTGAGGTCATCTTTTTAATTATCATGTGGTCATCACTATATGAACATACCGCTGTTATCAGCGGCTATACCTTACCAGAAATGCTCACCTATATTCTGGTAGGCAACTTAATAACCTTTGTGACCCGAAATTTTCTATCCGATTTTATGGCGCGAGAAATTAAAGATGGAACACTGTCACTGTTTTTAGTCAAACCGATCAGTTATTTTACCTATGCCTGTATTCGGGAGTTTGGTCGCATTACCATGCCCTTTCTCTTGTCCCTGGGGACTCATCTTCTTATTATTTTATTCTTCTGGCATCGCCTCATCATAACCACTCAAGTGTCTCGACTTTTATTGTTACTGCTAATGGTTGCTGGCGCTTTTATTACGGAGCTCCTCATCTCCTATATAGTTGGCTTAATTGCATTCTGGACCGATGAAGTTGATGGTGTCTACACTACCATTAACCGCCTAAAAAAATTTGTTTCGGGCGGATATTTTCCTCTGAGTTTATTACCATCATTATATATAAAAATCAGCTATACATTGCCCTTTGCCTACTCATTTTTTGTACCCACTCAATTGTACTTAGGAAAAATTTCTAATACAACTGCACTCAAAGGTATTGGCGTCCAAATTATCTGGATTGGTCTCTTGTGTGGTATCATCAAACTGGTGTGGCGTCGAGGAGTGCGACGATATGAAGGTGTGGGAATATAACAAAAATAATAAATCTCTAATATCTAATTTTTATATTGTGTGTATGACGATTATTGAAGTCAAAAATCTCTCTAAAACCTACGAATATTATAAAAAACAAGCCGGGCTGTGGAACTCAGTTAAGAGTTTATTCCATCGGGAAAAACTTTTTACTGACGCAGTAAAAAACATCAACTTTACCATTAATGAAGGGGAACTCGTGGGGTTCTTAGGGCCAAATGGGGCGGGAAAAACGACGACTCTCAAGATGCTCTCCGGTATTATTTACCCTTCTCGTGGTGAAGCGAGTGTTCTGGGATTTACGCCTTGGAAACGGCAACCTATATTCCAAAAACAATTTGCACTGGTGATGGGGCAAAAAAATCAACTCTGGTGGGATTTGCCAGCCATGGAGAGTTTTATTTTGAATAAAGAAATTTATGAGGTGCCTGATAAACAATTTAAAACCACTCTTGATGAATTAAGTAGACTCCTTGAGATTAAAGAGATTCTTGAAATTCCCGTACGTAAATTGTCACTCGGCCAGCGTATGAAGTGTGAACTTGCCGCTGCCCTTCTACACTCGCCTAAAGTTTTATTTCTTGATGAGCCAACGATTGGGCTCGATGTGGTTTCACAAAAAAATATTCGAGAATTTTTGAAAAAATACAACAAACAAACTAAAACAACCATTATTCTGACCTCGCATTACATGGAAGACGTAGAGGCGCTATGTGAACGAGTTGTAATTATCAATCACGGTAGCCTCATTTATGATGGCGCTCTCAGCAAGCTCATGGATCGCTATGTTGATCAAAAAATGCTTGAAATCACATTTACCGAAGATATTGCTAAAACTACTCTTGAACAACTTGGTACAATAGCTGAATTCACTCCACAACGCGTGCTTTTAGAAGTTCCTAAACAAAAAACAAAGGAGGTCGCCATAAAAGTCTTAAGTAACCTCCCCGTGGATGACATTTTGATTAATGAAGTTCCAATTGATGAGGTAATTCGAAAAATATTTACTGCCAGCAAAACGTTATAAGTGATGTTTACAAAAAATAATTGTTTTGGCGTTTTCGTATTCTTGTACCTGGGAAATTTTATACCTAAATTTATATATAAAACTTGGAAGCCATTGGCTTATCCCTTTCCGTCCACGAACAATCTTTTTAAAAAATACTTCCGGCACAAACGTGCCGATTTTATGTTGTTCAAGAAGCACAAGCCACAAATCCCAATCCTGAAAGCGCTTAAGTGATTCATCAAATGGTCCAGCAACATCATTCAACGCTTCGCGTCGAATGAGTGACGTGGTATCAATATAATTATATCTTTTTAAATCATCGGGATTAAATATCTGTCCTTTCATTTTTTTCCAAGCAAATTTAAATTGACTATACGCATAACTAGCTTCGGGACGTTCGTCAAGTTGCCTCTTAAACCTCTCCAACATTTTCGGCTTTGCAATTGTGTCCGCATCCCAAAAAATGACGTACTCTCCCGTTGATTCTTTGTATCCCCGATTGCGTGCCGTAGCTGCTCCTCTGTTTTCTTGATGAATAATTTTAAGAATGAGATTAGGATTGCTTCTGTCAGTCTCAGCCTTAATCTTTCGTAACGCTGAGTTCAATTCATCCGTACTCCCATCATCAACTATAATAATTTCCAATGGATGATATGTTTGCGCGATAATACTAGCGACACTTTTTTCTAGAGTGTGTGCATGATTATAGACTGGAATAATAACGCTGATGAGACCATCCATAATTTTCTAATTTCCTAATTTCTGTATCTGCTTCTCCCACGTAAATTCTCGAAGCACTCGTTTTCGCCCCGCCTCCCCCATCTGCTGAGCGTAGGTTGAGTTTTTAAGGAGTTCTACGATCGAACCAACCACGGCTTTATCTTGATGAACATCAACAACAATACCAGTTGTCAGATGTTCTACTGCTTCCTCAACTCCGCCCACCCGACCAGCCACTACCGGAAGGCCACTTGCTGCAGCTTCAAGAAAAACTGTCCCCCAGCCCTCTTCGTGATTTTCATCAGGGTGGGTTAAAAGAACAAATAGATCAGCCAATTGCAAATATTGTGGAAGTTCGTTATAGGGAACAGTACCTTCGTAACGAATGATATTCTGCAGATGCAATTTTTGTGCTTGTTCGAATATCATTTTATATTTAGGACCATCACCAATAACCAACCATGCCACATTGGGTATTTGATGTATAATTTCGGGAAGAAGCCGAATAACGTGCGGATAGCCTTTACCCTCAACCATACGGGCAATAGTTATGAGCACTTTTTTGCCCTCAAGCGCTAAGGTAGCCTTGAGTTTGCGAAGTATCTGAGCATCAACTGATTCAAAAAAGAAATCAGCTGGACAGGGATATACAACTTCAACAGGAGGTATCCCTTCAAGACGTTGCATAAGCTTATCTTTAAGGAAATGACTGTTAACAACAATTCGTTGTGCTTCCCGTGTAACTTGTAGGAGCCGACGGCGTTTAAAAGAACTCCGGATGGCCATTTCCAGATCCGTTCCATGCAAAAAGATGACATACGGAATCTTAAACAACTTTTTCATAAGCCAACCAATATAACCCACCGGTAGCGCATGGTGAATATGAAGTTCTAAAATCTTCTCACGCTTAATTATGTGGCGAACTTGAAAAAACATTCTGAGCCACCGGGGCCATAATAACCAATAGGGTCGATAACGAAATACTTTCCATTGGTGCTGACCATCAAAATCAGTATCTCCAACCATTCGTGGAGCATAAATAACTACCTGTTCTGGTGATACATGAGCAGCTACATTATATACGTAAGAGGCAATACCACCAACCGCCGGAGGATATTCTAATGTGATAATGAGTGTCTTATTCATACTATTGTTGGGCGGTTTGGTCGGAGTTTAATAACTATGTCCCCAATAAATTTTTTTGTAAGAATTCCTGTAACAAACAGGAGCGCACCATACACAACAATGCCAATTGGAATCGCAACAATAAAATTAACGTGCTGCGTAACACCATAAACTATCATTGCCATTATTACGGCAGGAATAAAAGTTTGAAGAATAGATTTGAGTAGTGACCAACCAGCAATAGGTACTAAACGACGACAAAAATAAAAACCTCCGCCACACAAAATAAGGTTACCCAAAAGAGCAGCTACTGCTGCGCCCGTGAGTCCGAATTGAGGAAGCAACATAAGATTAGCAAAAACATTAATAGCCAAAGCAACTGCAAAAAGCAATGTCTGAATTTTTTGATGGTTAGTGGCATTAAGAAGTGCGCCGGTGATAAAACTTAAAAATCCAAAAACTAAACTCGTGAGCAAAATCTGTAAAATAGATACTGATGGAAGATAGCTTACACCATAGAGTTTTAAAATGATTGGCTTGGCGATTACACCTAATCCTAATGACAGTGGAAAAACAATCATAAAAAGATACTTCCAGGATTTCTCAAATAATTCACCAATTTTGGCTGGGTTTATAAGCGACAGAGAACTCATAACTGGGTACACACTCGCCGACAAAGCTGATGGAATAAACTGAAATGCAAAAGTAATTTTGTAAGGGACGCTCCACCATCCTAAATGCTCATTGCCGAGCATCTTGGAAATTAAAATAGTGTCGGTGTAAGCATACAATCGAGCAATAATACCGGTAAGAGCAAAAGGGAAAGCTAAAGAAAGAAAAGCTTTAAAGATGGCAGTATCGAATGTGCAACGATACACCAGACCATACACACGCCGAAGAAAAAAGCTGATGTAGATAACATTCAAACCGCTGGGGATACTATACGCAATAATGAGCCAGATTAGGGACCAATGACTCAACAAGGCAGTGGTACCAATGATAAGAGTTAATAATTGCGAACCAACAATACCAATTGATTCATAAATTAAATTTTTACGTGCTCGAAAAATGCTGTAAAAAGCAGTATGTAAATTATCAAAAAGCATGGTAATGCCAGAAAGATACACCAGATGTTTAAGTTCAACGACATAACCAAGTAGATTAATAGCTATAACCACCAATCCATATGATACAAAACCAAACAACATTTTAGTCCAAAAAATAGTAGTAAGATACTTTTCGGAATTTTCAGGATATTTTGCTACCTCGCGCGTTAACACCGGTCCTAGACCAAAATCGGCAATGACCGTAAAAATAGTAGTGAAGGAAATGGCAAAAAAATACTGTCCGGTGTTCCCCACCCCAATAATACGAGCAATAATAGTGAAATAAACAAATGAGATAACCTTTTGGAGAATTGAGGCCGCCGTTAAAAATGAGGTATTTTGCGTAACGGAGTAAGACATAATTTCTTATATTCTACCTCAAAAAGTTAATTTGAGCAATAAAATAGGCTGCCTTTACTCTTTCTTTCCATCAATCAACAGGATTGATTGATGGATAAATCTATTATTGACCGCTCTTACTTAATTTGTTATACTCTAGCTCTTATCCCCTACTATAAACTATGAGCTCAGGCAACGTATTGGTCCGTTTTGACAATGCCACTTTCCATTATATCCCTAACAAGCCCATTCTCAATGAGGCCAATTTTAGCGTGCGGGAAAATACCAAAATTACCATCATGGGACAAAATGGTGTTGGAAAAAGCACCATTTTTAAATTAATTACTGGGGAACTGAAGCCTGAGAGTGGCCTGGTGAGCACGGGTGTGGACACTACTATTGCCATTGCAAACCAAGTAATGCAACGCGAGAATTTAGAAAAAACAGTAGAAAATTTTTTTGCCGCTGCCTTCAGTGAAAAATTATATAGTTTACCGAAACAAATTAAAAATATTTTGGATGTTGTTCATTTGGAAGCGCCGTTGGATAAAAAAATTAAAGAATTTTCTGGTGGTCAACAAGCTCGACTACTACTTGCCTACGCCCTCATCCAGGAACCAGATATACTACTCCTCGATGAGCCGACCAACAATTTAGATGCCGCTGGCATTGACCATTTAACGCAGTTTCTCATAGCCTATCCCAAAACGTGTTTGGTCATTTCTCATGATGCCAATTTTTTAAACGCCTTTACCGATGGAGTTTTGTATGTTGACTCATTTACCCACAAAGTAGAACAATACGTGGGAAACTACTATGAGGCCCTTTACGAAATTGAAGCACAAATTGAACGCGAACGAGCTAAAAATGCCCAACTTAAAAAAAGTATCCAGGATCGTAAAGATAAAATAAACTTTTTCTCCCACAAAGGTGGTAAGATGCGTAAATTAGCCAGCAAACTCCGTGATCAGGTGGAGGAAGCTGAAGAAGAAATGGTGGATGAAAGACGAGAAGATAAAACAATCAACTCGTTTGTGTTACCCGCACAAACTGATGTCGTGGGGCCGGTAGTGGAAATTAACTCCATCGGAACAATTAAAGGACACAAGCTGGTGCACCACAAGTTAACGATACCCCTAGTGCTGCGTAAAAAAGAAGTATTGTTAATAAAAGGGCCTAATGGGATTGGCAAAAGCACTTTCTTACGCGCACTCTTTGATGGCTCGGAAAAAGGTGCGACGATTACGAAGGATGTGACGGTTGCTTACTACGCCCAAGATTTTTCTGGATTGGACTTTAAAAAAACTGCCTATGATGCCCTGGCCGAAATGATGCCTGAACCATGGAATCAAGAAATTTATTCCACCGCCGCACAATTTTTACTGTCATCCGAAACATTAAGAAATCCAGTGGGCGCATTGTCTGAAGGACAAAAAGGCTTACTCTGCTATGCGCGCTTTGTACTCCAGAAACCAGGGCTACTCATTATGGACGAACCAACTAACCACATCAATTTTCGCCATCTTCCCGTTATCGCCGAGGCGCTCGATGCCTTTGAAGGCGCTGTCATCATGGTGAGTCACGCTGAAGAATTCCTCAGTCAAATCACACTTGACCAAACGTTAGATCTTAGTACTCTCTAAATACCGGAAACAGACTAAAAAAAGACCGCTTTCGCGGCTTCCACTACATCGTTCCGGGGCTTGGAATCGAACCAAGATATGCAGCTTCAAAGGCTGCTGTCCTACCTTTAGACGACCCCGGAATTTTACACTTTCAGCTGTCGTCGCATGGCAAGACTACTTGAAATAATCGTTAAAAGGAGAACAGCTGCTGCTTGTATTCCAAACAGGTACAGTTTATGTGAATCATAGTATTTTGTCAAGGAAAAATTGTTAGGAAAAACGACACTGACATAAGGGTCAACTTGCTGAAGAGCCAGACGAATACAGATAATAGCAATGATGACACTTACCACGGTAAATATAAGTGCTTCGAGAAGATACGGACCTCGAATAAACCAGTTGCTCGCGCCGACGAGTCGTTTAATACTAATTTCACGACGTTGTGAATGAATGGCGACCCGCACCGTGTTGAAAATTATTAAAAAAGCAATAAGCGCAAATAACACAGTTAAACCGAGCCCGATTTTTTCAATTCGATTAGTAATATTCTGAATGCGCGTGAGAGCCTCTTCATGTTCCGCAAAACTCTTGCCTTCAATAAACTGCTGGTATTCTGGCACATCAAGAGCTTCTGAAATTTTTTTATAATCTTGAGGTTCTCGTGCTTGAATAATAATCGTTGGGCCAAATGGATTACCACCAAGCTCTTTAAGAGCGTCAAGAATTTCCGGACTTAACTCATGCCGCTGTTTAAAAATATCTAAAACTTGTTCACGTAGGAGTACCTTGACTCCGGTTACTTGGGGAAAGGAACGTATGTATGCCTGCAGATCACCTAAACCCTTCTCATCAATAGTGCTCACTAAGTATAAGCTCATATTTACCTGTGCCTTAGCTAATTGCACTGCTTCAGTTGTTAGCTTATCTATTGACCATAGAGCGTTAAGAGAAAAGAGCATTATAACCAAAATAAAAACGGTCATGACAGAGAGGCCAAGATTACGAATAATATCCTGAAAAGCAAATTTAATGATGCGAAGTAACGCGATCATAAACTAAAATTATTTTCTAATCTTTTGTAAATTTCTATAATATATATTTTCCTTCTATTTCATCGCTAATAATTTTGCCATCGGCAAGAGTTATAACACGACGACGCAGATGATTTACCACTTCACGGTTATGAGTAACTAATAGTACAGTGGTACCAAACTGGTTAATCTTCTTTAGAATTTCAATAACTTCAGATGTATTAATGGAATCCAAATTACCAGTAGGCTCATCTGCAATAATGACTTTGGGACGATGTACTAACGCACGCGCGATAACCACTCGTTGCTGTTCGCCACCGGAAAGTTCACCCGGATAGCGATTATCTTTTGTTCCCAACCCAACAATATTTAATACTTGAGGCACTACCTGTCGAATTCGCCAAGGAGTTTCACCAGCTACCTCCAAAGCAAAAGCAACATTTTCAAAGACTGTCTTTTTGACAAGCAATTTAAAATCCTGAAAAATTACGCCGATTTGACGCCGTAAATAGGGCACAACACCGGGAGAGATTTTTGTTATATCCCAATCTCCAATCTTAATACGTCCGTGTGTTGGGCGCTCTTCGGCAATAAGAAGCTTTACTAATGTTGTTTTTCCAGCTCCACTTTGACCAACAATTGAAACAAATTCTCCTGGGTGAATATAAGCATTAATGTCGCTCAGAACTGCTCCCGAAGTGGGGTATTCCTTTCCTACACCTTCGAGTTTAATCATATTATTTTTTGGCCGTTATCCTGAGTCGGAGCGCAGGATCTGGATCGTCCAAAAATGCCTTGCGCTAACTAGATTCTTCGTTTCACTCAGAATGACAACTAGCGAAATTCGCTATAAATTTATAATCTCTTTATTATATCACAACCTTAAAAAAATAAACACCAACCGGTTTGGGTGTGGATAAAAAAGTGAGCCGCCTCGGGGAATTGAACCCCGGACCTACACGTTACGAATGTGTCGCTCTGCCAACTGAGCTAAGGCGGCAAATTCAGGGACCTTATTTTACCTCTAATCCGGGTACAATGTCAATTGTTAGCTGTTTTTCCCACGGATGAACAGCAACGAATGGGCGGGAATCGTGCCATAAGTATATCATTTACCTCATACAGTGTCGAATCAGTGATATGATACCAATAGCGTTGAAATAAACTGTCGAATTTGATATGCTTATATGACTACGAGTATGAAAAAATTCTTATTTACTATTATTGTTATTATATTAACATTCCGTGTCACCGCGCCGAGCCAAGCAATTGAGCTATCTGCTGATCTCGCGGCCACAAAAGATGCTTTGGAACAAGAACTCCAAACTATTGAGGCACAGATTGCTGAGTATGAACAGGAATTGGCCACCACACAGCATGCCAAACAAACTTTGGCTAATAAAATTAAAGAATTGAAAATTAAACAAGCATACTTGCGTTCTCAAATTAAAGTTACAACAGTTAAAATTAACCAACTTACATCAAAATTAACTGCCACGGAGCAGGCTATTGCCAACAAAACCGCTCGCGTGGATCGATTACGTAAACAACTCTTGGTAATTATCCGTACCCTCGGTCATAAAGATCACGAGTTATTAGTTAATTTAGCCTCATCGGGTGGTCTTAACCAAATATTTGACACCTTACAAAATTATACCCAATTATCAAACGCTCTGGGTCGGGTCCTCAGTGAAACTCGTGTAGCTAAAAAAGATTTAGAACATCAAGCAGCAGTATATGATCAACAAAAAGATGATGCCGAACACTTGCTGGCACTCCAAAGTATTCAACAAAGAGAATTAGGTGATAACCTTGTTGAACACAATAGCCTTTTGAAAGAAACAAAAGGTAAAGAAAGCAATTATCAAGCACTCTTAGCAGACACTAAAAAACGTGCTGCCCAAATCCGTAGTCGCATCTACGAACTTTTTGGTGGGGTAAAACAAATTAGTTTTGGCGAAGCGGTAACAATTGCTGAATGGGTCAGTAAACAAATTGGGATTCGATCAAGCTATCTATTGGCTATTTTAACTCAAGAATCAAATTTAGGTAAAAATGTAGGAACCTGTAATCGCCCTGGTGACCCCGCAGAAAAAAGTTGGCGGAAGGTAATGAAACCAGAACGTGATTATGAGCCATTTTTAAAAATTACTAACGAATTAGGTCTTGATCCTGATACCACACCGATTTCCTGCCCCCTCAAAGATAAGCGCGGTAAACAATTTGGCTGGGGTGGCGCCATGGGTCCAGCACAATTTATTCCTTCCACCTGGATGGGCTATAAAGATAAAATAAGTGCTTTGACAGGAAAGACACCGGCAAATCCGTGGGATATTCGAGATGCATTTATAGCTTCCGCCATGAAACTTGCCAAGGACGGCGCTAATGGCACCTATGACGGAGAGTGGAAAGCAGCACTTCGTTATTTTTCTGGATCAACTAATAAAAAATATCGATTTTATGCTGATAATGTAATGAGTATTGCCAATCGTTACCAAAAAGATATTGATGAGTTAAAAAATTAATAACTGCTCCCGCATTTTAGAAAAAATATTTTCTCAGTAAACGGTGACCATGGCTTGGGCCATAATTTTGACAAAAAATGAATTGTATGCTTTAATAAGTAGTTCTTATTACGGTTATTTATTGTAACTTATGTTTTTTCGATTATTCAAAATATACGCATCGGTTGGAGCACTTCTTATGGGAGTGTTATTAGCGCTACCGAGTAATACGGCGCAAGCTATTATCACCAAGAATCAGAGTCCCACCTCTCCAATAAAAATAATCCCTCAGCGCACACTACGTAGTCATGTAGCTCGACGCACCAAGAAGCAACCGCACCCTCCAGTAAAAAAAGCAACGGTAAAAAAAGTTGCATTACCTTCTTTCCAGGCCCCACAAATTATTGCAACACCAGTTAAAACCATTGCGGAAGCCTCAAATTTTATACGAAGAGACCAACCATCCTCACCAACGCAACCAACCTTAGATCGCTTTAGGGAGACAGTTGCAATTAACCATTCAATTATATTACGTGGTAATGAAATATTAGAAATTAAAGATGCCCATTATATTTTGACCGGCGATTTGATTCTTAAAGATAATGCGCAATTGATTATTCGCAATTCTCTATTTGAACATCGTATGGCCACCTCTTCCGGAGGAGCCATGCCAACTTTACAAGCTGATCGCTATGCCGAAGTACACATCACGAACAGCGAACTGCACTTTGATAAGGGTATCACTTGGGAATTCCATGGCAATAGCGTCCTTGATCTTAAAGATGTAATAACACCAAATAATGATAGTACTGATTTTATTGCCTGGTATGTTATTGCTAACAATACCCACGCCACAATCAAGAATGCTAAATTCTATGGTAGCATCGCTGACCAAGCTAAAGTAGACATTGCCGAAGCCCCTGAGCTGCTCTTAACTCTTATCTTAAGCGGGGGGGCAATTGTTGATGAAACCTTTCCCAGTACCGTAACTGACTACAGTTTCCCTAGTACTAATGAGCATAACTTATACATGAAACTGCATATTACTGATTCTAAGGCAGTAAAGTGGGGAATTACGGTACACCCTACCAGTAGGGTTATAATTCGTGATACAAGCCCACTGAACGTCGGTTTTATTATCGGCTGGCCAGCTGAGGGACAAATTGCTACGTTTGACGACCTGCGACCGGGCCATTATGATGACCGCCTGGTGAGCTTCCGGAGTACTCAAATTCGCCTTTTAAATACGACGGTGGCGGCCTGGCACCCTATGGTGGGTGAATCAAATACGTTAATACTTAATAATTCTGATTTCAGTGAAATAGCCTGGAATTGGGGATCATCAAAAATAATCCTTAATAATTGCACCGCGACATTGGTAGAAGCATCACGTGATGTAGAAATCACT
>JAHFHX010000001.1:0-126000 GCA_023246655.1 Candidatus Magasanikiibacteriota bacterium | reverse complement strand
CGAGCACCATTAATGGTGACGTTGTCGCGCGTGACAATGCTAAAGTTACACTCATTAATACCGTAGTGCGTGGTAATAAAATTGTTAAAAATAAAGGTATTATTAATGATAACGGTGGTATTATTTCTTCCGTGATAAGCGCCAAGTAAAAAATTAACAAAAAATAATAAACAACCTCTTTGTGGAGGTTGTTTATTATTTTATAACTACCATTTCCAAATTAATTCTGTCCAGCCACATACTTAGTTGGATCCGGGAAACCGCTCTCCACAAAACCTTTGTGACGCAGTTGGCATGAGTCACAGTGTCCACAGGCCTTAGCCTCCACGCTTGGATCATAACAACTTATGGTCTGCCCATAATCAAGCTCAAGCTCTATCCCCCGCTTAATTATTTCTGCCTTCGTGAGACTAATGAGTGGTGTATGAATTTTGGTATGAAGCGTGCCTTCCACACCAGTCTTGGTGGCCAAGTTCGCCATTTTTTCAAACGCGGAAATGTATTCGGGACGACAATCAGGGTAGCCACTGTAATCGAGGGCATTCACCCCAATAAAAATATCGGCGGCACCCAGCACTTCGGCATAGGCTAGAGCGAAGGAAAGGAATATGGTGTTGCGAGCTGGAACGTAGGTAACTGGAATTTCCTTGGCCCCCATTGCCTCGGGCGAACGATCTTTAGGCACAGCGATATCGCTCGTAAGAGCCGAACCTCCAAATACTCGTAAGTCGATAGGCACGATAACGTGATGTGCGATGCCAAGTTGCGCGGCAACGCGCTTTGAGGCCTCGAGTTCGATAACGTGACGTTGACCATAAGAAAAACTCAAAGCACAAATCTCAAAGCCTTCTGACTGCGCGATGGCTGCGGCCGTGGCAGAATCAAGGCCACCGCTGAGAAGTACCACTGCCTTTCGTGATGATACAATCATAGAGATTAATCAGGTTTTTCTCTTCGCGCCCCAAATAGTGAGGTGCAATCTATCCAGCAATCGATAGCCTTTTTTCTTAGTGTACTCAGCAACTGCTTGAGCATTTTTTGCTACTTCTTCAGTACTTTGACCTTGGGGCATCACAATGACTTTTCCTATATCTAATCCGAATGGTTTAATAAAATTATTTTCGATTTCATCCAAATCACTGTTGGCTGAGACCACGAATTTAAAACTAGTATGGGCTTTATTGAGTGTTTGTAAAACTAAACTTTTAATTCGGGCGAGCTCAGGATTGTGAGAATTGGCGAGTTTCGGTGAACAATTAAATTGGCAATGTTCCAACATGTAATCGGTGGGCAAAATTGTGCCGTTGGTTTCAATTTCAAAAATCCACTCTGGCATCATTCGCATTAATTTTTCGATGCAATTTTTCTGGAGCAATGGTTCGCCGCCGGTTACGACAACTCTTTTCTGTACCAGAGGGTTTACACAACCCCAGGCCTGTTCAATTTTTTGCTTTGTTTCTTCGAGAGTCCAATCTTGGCTCTCTTCCCAAAATTCTTTCGTATCTTTTTTCCAAGTATACCAAGTATCACACCATGAACATTGTAAGTTACATAAGTGTAGGCGCAGAAAGCACGCTGGGGAACCCATAGTTGACCCTTCACCTTGAAGTGTATAGAACACTCCGTCGCCGGAAACTTTGAGATGATCTTTTTTGATTACTAACGTCTGAGGATTTTTATCGAAAGATGGCATAAAAATTTTCTACACGGTTTTTTGTCATCCTGAGTCGGAGCGAAGGAACTGGTTCGCTTGTCAACTAGATATTTCACTTCGCTCAATATGACAGCTATTTTTTTATTCCCATTCCACACTTAAATCTTTCCATTGTGGGTTTACTGAATTTATCAGCGCAATTTTAAATGCTCTGTTTTTCCCTTTTAAGAATTTTCCCGTGCTATAACCTGTTTAATATCCCAATAATTTTCGTAGTAAAGAAGTTCATGACATTTATATTTTTTGTAAATCCCTCAATTAAATTTTGTTTGTGTTCGGAAATACGCCTAGCTAAATCCTTTGTGACACCTATATAAAGTACGCCACTCCGGCTTGACATGATGTAAATACAATAGTCGTAATTACGCATATTGATGTGTTAGAAAAATTGCGTAACTAGATCCTTCGCTCCAACTCAGGATGACAGTAGGTGATAAAATTGATCAACGAGGTGTTTTTCTTTTTTAAAAATACCCGTTGCCAAAAAAGTGATGGTAGGAACATTGGGCATTGAAACTCCCCGAGAACTTTCGCACGAATGAAAAGCACTAATTTTAATAATCATTCCTTTTGGTTTTACGGCTACCTCAAATTTTTCTACTAGATCTTTGGTCAAATCTTCTTGCACCGTAAGACGGGCGCAATAATGTTGTATAAGACGAATTATTTTAGAAATACCAAGCATTTGTTTGTTCGGAATGTAACCAAAATCAATGGTGCCACTGTAGTGCGCCAAATGATGTTCGCAGGTGCTGGCGAAAGGAATCCCCTTTCTCGCGATGATGCCGTCAAAATTCGTCGAGAACAAGGTGAGCGAATGAGGGAAAGGCGCATAACCAGCCGTCCACTCCTTCCAGGCACGGGCTACTCGCGCTGGTGTTTTCACTAACCCAGCTCGTTTGGGATTTTCTCCCACGTTTTCTAAAAGCTGAAATATTAATTTCTCGATACTCATACATTATTTTGTTACCGTCGCATAGGCCTTAGCTGTTTCCCAAAGCCTCACCTGAGTAACGCTGAGATTGGCTTTTTCTAATCGTGTAAATATTTCCTGAGCTAAATTTTCTACGGTGGTTCGAAAAGAAACAGCATCGTTTAGAAACTGATGATCCCACTGATTGAGAACTTCTCGTTCAACAATGGTAGAGAGCTCCACAAAATCCATTATCATCCCCGATGAACTGCCATCCTTCTGCAACGCGCCAGACACGGTTACTTCAAGTTTATAGGAATGCCCATGTACGTTCGCGCATTTTCCCGCGTGATTTGGGAGTTGATGAGCGGCTTCAAAAGTATAAATTTTAGTTATGCTTACTTGTGTCATATGGGGCCTATTCTAACCTAATTTTAAAATAAAATCAAGTACCGAAAGATAACTTAAATAATAAAATATGGCTAGAGTAGGCCATATTTTAGATTTGTTCCACCGTTACTAGTTTTGGATAGATTTAGGGGTCTTGCTATATTTACTCCATATTTTTTTAAATTCCTCCGAATTTTTGAGTAAATCAGAAAAAGAACCCCGAGCGATAATTTCACCATTGGCAAAAATATAAATAAAATCAAATAGTTGGAGTAAATTAAGACGATGGATTGTGGAAACAATTGCTGCGTCTTTAAAGTGTCCAAAAATATTATTGTAGATAGTAAGCTCATTTTTATAATCAACACTACTCGTTGGCTCATCGAGTAAAATAATCGCCTTATCTTCGCACGCCATTAAGCCGCGTGCCAAGGCCAAACGCTGTTTCTCTCCCCCACTTAAATTCACACCCTTCTCCACAATTGAGGAATCATATTTTTTAGGCAATTGCTCGGCGACAGCAGTAAAACAAGCCAAATCTGTGTACTGTTTTATTTCCTTCAGTGTTCGATCTACACCCAGAGTTATATTTTCCTTAATCGTAGTCGCAAACAACTCCGGATCCTGTGGAATAAGCGCGATTGACTCGCTTATTGTGCTAAAACCTTCCTCCAGCGGTTTGCCGTCGAGTGACAGCTTATATTCTCTGGGTTCGTAGAGACCGCGAATAATTTTTAGAATAGTGGTTTTGCCGCTACCACTTTCTCCAATCAAAGCGATTCTTTTTCCTCGTCCAATTTTTAACGAAATGTTATCAAGGTGCTGGTCATCGCCCTCTTTTGAGTTGTAGGAAAAACTAAGCCCTTCGATACTGAGCTCCTTCCAATTAGTTCCGAGCTCAATTTCGTTGGCTTGTTTTTTAGCAGCAAATTCTTTGGCTAATTCCTCAGCATTCATAACGGCAGTTTTACGCTGCACAATATCGCCATACATACTGGCTAAACTAAAAAATAGCCGTCCGATGTTACTCACATAGCCATAGAGGAGGTAGACTGTCCCAATGGCAATAATCCCTCCGACCGACATTACGTGATACAGATAGGTGATTAATACCAAAAATATCATAACTGATTGAGACATCGTGGCGGTAAACCATTTAAGCTCGTTGACCTGGCTATTCTTTACAAATAAGCGACGCGGCTCAATAAGTTTTTTGTAAATAGACGACGTTACTAACTTTTCTACACGCAGAATAATAACGGTGGTAATGTTACTTATGGCATCATAGACTTTTTCGGAAATGGTATTTTCCGTATGAAAAAGTTTTTCATATTGCGGCACCAAAATTGTATCAAACCTCGTGATTGCCCAAAAAGCAAACACCAGCGCGATAGCGACAATGTAACTTGACGAAAAATTAAAGAATATCAATACCACATACGAAACAACCAGCGTAACAATCGCCTGAATGATCATAAAGGTATCGGTGGTAAAATTATATAAAGCTTGTGAGCCTTTTTCTACTTTATCTATCGTATCGCCCGAATGATGATCGGTGTGCCACTCAATTGGCAAGTGCATTACGCCTTCTAACAAATATTTTTTGTATTGGCTACGAACAAAAAAAGCGTTGGTTGTTTCCATAACCCGCGCCGGACCATGGAACATCCAAAACGCTAAATCGGCGGCGACTAGAGCTCCTAAACGTGCAACAATGGTAAGGAAAGTATCATGATGAAGGCCGTTTTTCTGGATAGCATTTAAGACAAGCGCAACGATAAAAGTTTGTGACAATTGACAAAAATTGGCACATAAAAATAAGGTGACGTATAACACAACACTGCGACGATTGCCTTTGGCATAACCCCAACTTTTTTTGGTAAGATAAATAAGTGGATTGTTGGTGAATGCCATAAAAATGGTAGCTGTATTTTTAAACTGATACTGAGTTGTCTCTTTATTTCAACGATGAGGACAGCCTGCCCAACAGCACGGCCGGCGCATGCCTTTACGCATTTTATCAAGGCCGACAGTTATACGACGATCTCTGGTTTCATCTTGCTTGGCAGATGTAACCCAGCAAATCCACTCATTGCGGGCAAGCGGCGTAATATCCTCCCAGGCTTTTAATACTGCCGCATCAGCGGTAAGCGCTTTGTGTAAATCCGGTGGCACGTTGTGTACTACGCCACTCGAAATTTGTTTTTTGGGCATAGATGACAAATTAATCCTACTATGACGCATAGTAACAAAAAATACTAGCTTTGGCTAGTATTTACTATTGTTCGCGTACTTGGACAGCTTCCGAATTTTTTTATCTAAAAATAAAATCGTTAAGAGCGTTTTAATTTACCAATAAGATAGTGAATAATTGAGGCCAGAATAGTCCAGTAGAAAATGAAGTAGATGCCAATAAATGGGGGTGGCGGATCTTCTTTCAAAAAATTAATACTGGGCAGCAGCAATGGTCCTATCAGAACAATTTTGATAGGTACTATAATCGTGGATACTACTCTCTTCCAGGCTATTGGTGATTCCAAT
Organism: Candidatus Magasanikiibacteriota bacterium; assembly: GCA_023246655.1. Lineage (GTDB taxonomy): Bacteria > Patescibacteriota > Patescibacteriia > Magasanikbacterales > GWA2-37-8 > JAHFHX01. The sequence continues at coordinate 120,442 of JAHFHX010000001.1, read as the reverse complement.
AAAAGAAGGGAGTCAGGGGATTTAGGGAAACCTCGGGGGCCAGTGGAACCCAAAAGTGAGGTAGTAATAAAAAGAAAGGCAAACCCAGAGATGAGGAAGAGGATAACGAATTTTTTTCTTGAGATATTCATATTTAAAAAGTTATGAATTGATCATGAGTTATTCCTACGATTCGTCCTCACTTACAATATTTATTTCCCTCCCCTTAAAATATTCCTGTAACATTGTTTTAAGAGTTGTTCGTCCTTTTGTACTTTTCAAATATTTTTCTCTACGCAACGCATCGTATTTATTCAGGTAAGCCTCATAAAAAATAAGTTTCCAGGGTCCTCGATTTTTTGTTGCTTGGTTTTCATTTGCATTGTGAGATCGAACACGCTTACGTAAATCCTCCGAAAATCCAATATAGAACATCTTTCGCGAAGTGCTCTCTAAAACATAGGTGTAGAACATATACGACGAAGATCGAAACGTGACGAAACCGCAGGTACAGTACCATTCGGTACGTACCGCAGGAGGCTCCGCCACGTACCGTACGGTACGTGGCTCCGAGGGTGGGGATCGAACCCACGGCCAATTGGTTAACAGCCAACTGCTCTACCGCTGAGCTACCTCGGAATAAATTATTGAACCCTATTATACGTAATAGAGTGTTGCCTGTCAATATGCTAGACCAAATGAATTCCTCGTTTTGGTTCTTTAATCCCTTTAAATACCACATCCATAATGTTCCAAACCCCAAATTGGCGCCCATCGAGGTAGCCGGACATGGCGGCTTCTGCGAGCCAGCCGGAATTAACCCAATCAAACAACCATTCGCTGGTATAACGCGGATCATTTTGGGAAATACCGGCGCCAATAGTTTTGAGCCAGGTTCGGTTATATACTTCCTGCGAGCCGACTGATGGCGCCATAATAATGGGGAGTCCGAGCGCAGAATAAAAAACTAACTCACTTGGTTTAGTCCAAAACACATCGGTGGTTCGCAGTACCTGGTTGAGTTCTTTAAAATAATCTTCTTTGTCGAGAGCGAAAATAATTTTTAAATTTTTACCTATCTTTTTCTCAAGACCACAGCGTTTGATGCAATTCTCAAAATAGCTATAGACGTCGTTCCTGATACCCGCTACCAAATTGAGATTGATCTCGTCAGTTACCAATTTCTTTTTAAGACTATGGACAATATCGCGAGCAATATTTTTTTGCGCGCCGGCACCACCAACGGCAAAAGTAAGTGTTAAGGGGTGGTGATGGCGTTCCTGGATTTCTATTCCATGCAAAAATTGCTTCACCGTTTCCGCATATTTATCTCGGTAGCGATGTTCAGGGTCAAGATTAATAATACGTTCAGCGACATCAGATTTAAGAAAATCAAAATTTTCTCCTCCAATATTCTCATCGGGTAATGGAAAACCCGTTAGAAAAATATGTTCATCTTTAACCCCGTAGAGTTTCAATCGCTCAACGACCCGACGGTTGGGCGAAAAATATTTTATTCGACTTTTTTGTGGACGGAGCGGTGCCCAAGCGCGGCTGATGTCACTATCACAAATGATTAAATAGATATCATTTTTAAAATGGTGTTCTTCGGCCATGAAAGCAACAGAAAAAAACGTGGTAATGAGTGGAATATCCTGCTGGTTTAAATAGCGAATGAGATCGCTCCCCCACCCTCCGTGGATAGTACGATAAATGGTGGTGAGCTGTAGGCTCGGCGCGGACAGATCGCGACGAGGGTAGAACAGCGGAATGCGCTGAAAGTAATCCATGAAACCAAATAAGGCATCGCCAATCAGCGGAATATTTTTCATTCGCGAAATGGTTTCATATAATTTCTGAGTGCTATTCCACAGACGATAATCACGCCGCGGGATTCCCTGATAGTTATTGGCATTGATGACTTTACCAGTGGGTGACAACTGCCGAAACGGATAGGCGGCGCGCTGGTGCCCATAGCCCATGTCCACGGCAACAATCCAAGCTTTGTTTTGATTCATAATATACATTGTATGTAGAAATTTGTTATTGTCCTCCCCTTATGAAGGGGAGGCGCGGAGGGGTCAACGCTCCGTGGTAACGCAACGCCGACCACCTCGCGCCCCTCCTTCTTAAGGAGGGGACAAATTCAAAAACATTATTTACGTTTGTTCTTTGCAAAAATAAACCCCATTCGCTTATCAAACTTTGAAGGGAAGATCTGTACTCCAAAACCATTCTGACGTAATTTTTTTTCTATTTCAGAATAATGATGACTGTCATAATTGTGATACTCCATAATAATAGCACCGATTTTTAAGAAATCTTCGTTGTCGAGATTCTCAAAAATTTCATATTCGGCCCCTTCAATATCCATTTTAATCAGACTAATGCGTTCAAGAGCGTATTTTTTGAATAAACCCGGCAAACTGATAGCCGGCACAATCTCAATTGCGTTACTCTCCTCCGCTGGAGAGATATCAAGAAGTCGATGCGCGTGGCTATCACCTGAGAGTGCCAATTTTCTTCGGCCTGCCTCGCCGGCAAGAGCACCTGTAAAGATAGTAACTAACGAAATGTTATTTTCCTTAAAATGCTTTTGCAGTAGTTTAATATTATTTTTCTCTGGCTCGATGGCTATAATTGGGACAATCGAGTTGAGCGCTCGGACATAGAGTGAAAACAGTCCACTATGGGCGCCAACGTCAATAATCGGATCAAGAGCTTCTTTAATTACTTCTTCAGCGGCACGATATTCGCGTAACTTAAAAATTTCCGCGAATATGCTTCGATCGGCTTCGTCGCGTACATATACTTGCCACAATGCTCCGGCAAACGACACGGTCTGTTGTTGCATACTCTACATACACGTGCTCCTACTGAGAATAGACGCTAATAAATAAAATTTTACAGCCCCCATACGGCATCTAATGAGACACTACCGGGACCCGAAATGAGAAGGGCAACACACGCCGCTAAAATCATGAGATCAAATTCCCAACCAGTTTTATCATGAGCGCTAAACGGCATCTTCCAGACCATGGTTTTGAAACGGAGCGCTCCAAGCATGACGATACCAAGACCGACGGCTGCGAAGTGTGTCAAGAAGCCAAAAAACATGGCAATACCGCCAAGTGTTTCGGCAAACGCCAAGAATTTCATCAGGCCGAGCATGGGAGCGGTTGCCCCCGCTTTCCACATAGCAAATTTACCTTTACCGTGAACAATAAAAATAACGGCCAGAGCTAATCGAAGCGCAAGAAGCCCCCAGTCATTATATTGGTAGAGCAATTGAAAAAAATGCATATAATTTTTATTAGTTATTAAAGTAGAATCAAAACTCGACCTTTGATTATACCTGTAGTATACCGTACTAGGCACAAATAAAAAAGCCCCGTACTTCTTACGAAATACGGGGTTTGGCTTCTATTGGGGTATAAACGTCTATCGTTTGGACCACTGTGGAGCGCGTCTGGCTTTTTTAAGCCCAAACTTTTTACGTTCTTTAACACGCGGATCACGCGTAAGTAAGCCTAAGGATTTGAGGGATTTCTTAAAATCTTCGTTCCAGGCCACCAACGCGCGAGCGATACCATGTTGTACTGCCACCGCTTGGCCTTTCTGGCCACCACCATCAACTTTTACAGAAAAATCAAGGTCGCGCTCTTTTCCGACTGCCTTAAGTGGTGCACGCACAATTTCTTGCAACTGAAAATAAGGGAAATAAATATTGCAGTCTTTCCCATTAACCAAAATTTTCCCAGTTCCCTTCTCAATGCGAACACGGGCAGAGGCCGTTTTTCGGCGACCAACTGTGCGGAGTAATTTTTCGTGAACAATAATTTTAGCCATACGTAGGGGAAACTAAGTGACGAGATTATCAATTTATTTAAAAGATAAACGACGTAAGCGGGCAGGGCGAGTGGAATTTTTGGGGAGCATCTTTGCTACGGCATGACGAATAACTGCAGCAGGATCTTCACGGATAACTTTTTTTGCTGGGGTTACTTTAAGTCCACCCGGATACATACTATGCCGAAGATAATTCTTTTGTTGAACTTTCTTACCACTAAAGATTATTTTATCAATATTAATCACCGTTACCTTATCGCCCAAATCACGATAGGGTACATAGTGTGTCTTTAGCTTTCCCATGAGGAGCGTTGCAATAACAGTAGCCAAACGACCTGGTCGAGCTCCTGTAGCATCAATAATATGTTTTTTGCGATTCATACGGCAACCAATTAAACTAATTCAATTACGACTTCTTCAGCACCATCACCCACGCGACGTTTAATCATGGTGCTGCGTGTATAACCGCCACGGCGCTCTGCATATCGAGGACCCAAAACTTCCATGAGTTTGCGAACGGTATTTTTGGTGTACAACGCTGCACCCAATTTTCGCCGTGCCGCTAAGCTATTTTGTTTGGCCGTTGTAATGAGACGTTCTACCAAGGAACGGGTGGCTTTGGCTTTGGCTTTAGTGGTTTTAATTTTCTCGTATAAAACAAGACTTTCGGCTAAATTCCGCAATAGCGCGTACCGTGCAGCGCTTGATCGATCAAGGGTAATTTTTTTCTTCTGGTGACGCATAAAACTAAAATATCTTTTTGTGCACAATTTATTTCTTCTTCCCAGCGCGTTTGGTCTTAGGTTTTTTTTCTTTGAGCTCCTCTTCCGTTACATCTTTATTTGTAATTGTTTCAACAATTGAAGCAGGTGCTACAGTATCCTCAGTAATGGTTGGACTATTCTGTTCAGGGGCAGCATTGAGAATAATGGTAAAGTGATCCATGAGAATTTGAGTGGCTTGGCGAACAGCTTCACGTGGGGTAATAGTACCGTTGGTTTCAATATAGAGAGTTAACTTTTCGTAATTAGTAATATCTCCTACCCGAGTAAACTCAACATGATATCCAACATCTTTAACCGGTGTATATACGGAATCTACAACAATAGTGCCGAGATCATAATTCTGCCGATCTTTTTCTTCCACTGGTCGATAACCGCGACCCCGCCCGACTACGATTTCCATCTCGAGTGTCTTGTTTTTTGTAAGAGTTGCGAGTACGAGATCTTTGTTAACGATTTCTACTGCCGCATTTGGTTCGATGTCGGCGGCCGTGACTAAGCCCGGCCCTTTCTTACTTAGGTTGAGTGTTACTGGTTCATCGCTAAATACAGTGACGGAAAGTTGCTTTAAATTCAACATAATTTCCACCACATCCTCTTTAACCCCTTCAATCGTACTAAATTCATGTTGAGCACCTTTAATTTTAAAGTACTCAACCGCCGAACCGGGAAGCGAAGATAATAAAACACGACGAAAAGCGTTGCCCAAAGTCGTACCATACCCGTGATAGCAAGGTGAGATGACAATTGAACCACTATGAGGAGTGACGCCATCAAGAAACTCAATTTTTGATGGCAGAAGAAAATTCTCCATACATGAAGAAAAATTAACGGGAATAGAACCCAATGATAAGTTTGGAATCAAAGTTAGGACGGTCAAGCGCGGGGGCATTCAAAATTTTCGCTGTCAGTTTGGTGGCATCAGCAGCCAACCAGGGCGGCAATTCTTTCTTCGCTAATTTTTCGGAAAGACCTTCAAATAGTTTACTCTTTTGTGATGTTTCTTTAAGAGACATCGCATCGCCAACTTTTACGCGATATGAGGGGATGGTGACTTTTTTGCCGTTTACCAAAATATGCCCGTGACTCACCAGTTGGCGAGCGGCAGCGCGTGAACTCACTACACCCCAACGATACACAACATTATCAAGACGTGATTCCAGATAATTTAAAAGAAAAACACTGGTGTCACCGGTCTTTCGGGAAGCCTCGGCCACATAATTAGAAAATTGGCGTTCCATAAGGCCATAAATCCGCTTGGCTTTTTGTTTTTCCAAGAGTTGCTTGCCGTAACTGGAATGCTTGGCACGCTTACGGTTAGTACCATGTTGGCCGGCCGGATAGTTGCGGCGGATTACTGGACACTTTACCGAGTCACATAGTTTCTCGCCAAAGAGTCGGCATAATTTGTGTTTTGGTCCAATCAATCGTCCCATATTATAAACAGTAATGTTAAACTTTAGACTCTTCGTTTCTTCGGTGGCCGACAACCATTATGGGGAATCGGTGTTGTATCAGTAATTGATAAAACATTTAAACCATTGGTGTGGAACGCCCGAATGGCACTTTCGCGACCACCACCGATACCTTTTACAAAAACACTTACTTCCTTCACTCCATATTCAGCAATTTTTGTAAGCAAATCCTTAATTACAACACTTGCTGCATAGGGTGTTGCCTTTTTAGGCCCTTTAAAACCAGTTGAACCGGCCGATGACCAGCCCAAGGTATTACCATTTGGATCAGCGATTGTAATGATTGTATTATTATAGGTCGCCTGAATATAAGCATTTGCCCGAGGCACCTGCCGTACGGCCTTCTTTTTCTTGGCACGAACTACTTTACCATTCATCTCTTTGGTGGCTGGCGAACCAGCTGGTGAAGTAGTTGGCACAACTGATTGAGCCTGTTGGTCAGTCATAACATTTCTATATTAAGTTTTTTGTCCGGCAGGTTTACGACCGCTTCCCATGGTCTTACGAGCGTTCCCGCGCACGGTACGTGAATTGGTTTTGGTACGCTGACCACGAACTGGAAGGTGACGCATGTGACGAATACCACGATACGCTTTAATATCTTTTAACATTTTAATATTCGCCATTATTTCGCGGCGTAGATCGGCCTCTACTTTATAGGTCTTTTCTACAATAGCACGCAACTTATCTTGTTGCTCGGTAGTTAAATCTTTGGTACGAATAGTACCATCAATACCAGCTGCTTGGACAATTTTTTTCGCCAAGGTTCCACCAACGCCATAGATATAACGAAGAGAAAATTCAATCTTTTTTTCATTTGGAATATTTGTCCCAGCAATACGCATATGAATTTATTTTCGCAAAGAAATTCACTTCGGAGCGAGCGGGTCGCGAGCGAAGAAGATTCTTTATTAACTTTTAACTATATATCTAACCTTGTCGTTGTTTGTGTTTAACATTGCTACAAATTACGAACACTCGGCCTTTGCGACGGACGATTTTACATTTCATGCAGATTTTCTTGACCGAGGCTCGAACTTTCATAGACACAGATTACACGGATTAAACATTGATTACACAGATAATCGGGAGCGTGGATCATATCACAATCAGTGAAATCCTCATCACAAAATCTGTGTAATCCGTGTTACAAAAAATACCAACCACTGCCGCGATATCATTGCCCACCACACACGTGACTGCGGACCTGTTTTCTCTGAGTCACGGCAGGCGAAGCTACACCGCATTGGTTGATATTTCGCCACTCTAGAATTTAATTTTTAATAGCGAAATGTTATTCTTCCTTTAGTTAAGTCGTAAGGAGTCATTTCTACTTTTACCCGATCAGCAAGCGACAACCGAATTTTATTAAGACGCATCTTCCCTGATAGGTGAGCAATAACAATCTGACCACTCTCAAGGCGTACCCGAAACGTGCCCGCTGGCAAAAATTCCTCTATCTTTCCGGTTAATTCGATGACGTCACTTTTAGACATTGCAAAATTATAAAAGCTTTATTCTTTTCCTTAATTGCCAGTAGTATAGATGGAAAGCTAGATTCTGTCAAGGGATTTATGGAATTTGCTCGGTTAATCAGTATCACAAAAATTTTAGCTTAACAGAGCGAAAAATTTGAATTTTATATCACGAAATTAAAAACCTGAGTGTGATTTATACACAAGATAATAACTCTAGAATAAAAATGAGTGAGCAAAAATACCAATTGCATGAGCGCTTATTCTAAAACTGCTTTGATTCTCCTGACACCCGCACTCACTGCTTCTTCCTTTATGATTCTGAAATGTCCTAACGTACCGGTATGTTCCACATGTGGACCGCCGCAGACTTCGCGACTATAGGTTGGAGAACTCGGATCAGCAAGGGCCTTGGCGTTGATATCACCAACGGTGTAGACTTTCACCTTGGATTGGTACTTATCTTCAAATAATCCAATAGCGCCTTTGGCTTGGGCTTCCTCAAAGCTCATTTCAGCCCAACTCACCAAATAATCGTGCGCAATTGCAGCATTAACCAAATCCTCGGCTTGTTTAATTTCTTCCGGCGTCATTTTTAGTGGGTGATTAAAATCAAATCGCATACGTTCTTGAGTAATGTTACTCCCCCGCTGGGTTGCGTGAGGACCAAGGATTCTCAGAAGCGTCGCGTGAAGAAGATGCGTCGCCGTATGATATTGAGTAGAAATTTCACTATGATCGGCCAATCCACCAGCAAATTTTTGCTCAGCGCCAACACGGGATTTAGCTTTGTGCTCAGCATAGGCCTTCTCAAAACCAACACGGTCAACATAGAGCCCACGTTCACGCGCTAACTCATCGATAACTTCAATTGGGAAACCATATGATTGATATAAATCAAAAGCAAGAACACCAGCAATAATATCACCGGATTGTAATTTGGCGGTACGCTCCTCAAAAATTTTCAATCCTTGCGCCAAAGTTTTTCTAAATTTCTCTTCTTCGGTATGAATCTGGGCAAGGATAAAATCTTTCTGAGTGACGAGCTCTGCATAATGATCGCCATATTCAGCGATTACTGCCTCCACCACTTGACCACAAAAATTATTAAGAATGCCAAGTTTGTGTGCAAATCGAACGGAGCGACGAATCAAGCGACGGGTAAAATATCCCTGATCTTTGTTTGAAGGTAGTGCCCCGTCATTAACAAGAAAAGTCGCTGCCCGCAGGTGGTCCATAATAACCCGATAGGCATACGTTTCTTTTTCGTTAGTACCATATTTTTTCCCCGATAATCCTACAAGCACGTGCCGCATGGTGGCGAACAAATCAATAAGAAAAATATCCGGGTTGCCGTTCACCGCCGCAGCCAGACGTTCCAACCCCCCGCCAAAATCAACATTCTTTTGCGGTAACTGTTCGAAACCGTGGGGAGTCTTTTTATATTGCATGAAGACATTGTTGCCAATTTCCAAAAACCGTCCGCAATCGCAATTGACATGACACGGCTTTTTGGCGTGTACCGATTTTTCATGCAACCCAAGCTCTTCTCCGAAATCCCAAAACATTTCCGTGTCTGGCCCACCCGGTTCCCCCAGAGGCATGTTCCCGGGCACACCAGCACGGCTCCACCAATTTTTGGTTTCATCATAATAAAAAATTCGCCCATCCTTCATCCCATCTCGTTCCGGGAAATCAATAATAGCTGCTTCGATACCAACAGTTTTAAAATGTTTGGTCCATAATTCAGCAGATTCAGAATCTCGCGGAATGCCGAGATCAGTGTTACCCCGGAAACAAGTGAAATAAAGCCGACGAGGATCGAGATTCAGCTCATTCGTCAAAAATTCCCACATCCAAGCAATTTGTTCTTTTTTAAAATAATCCCCCAGCGACCAATTGCCAAGCATCTCAAAAAAAACCGTATGACGGTTGTCGCCGACGTCATCAATATCTTGACTACGAAAACATTTTTGTGAATCAACAATTCGTGTTCCCAATGGATGCTGGGCTCCAAGCAAATACGGCACCATCGGTTGCATACCCGAGCCAGTAAACAAGGTCGTTGGATCATTTTCTGGCAACAGTGAAGCCGAAGGCACAATAATATGACCTTTCGACTTAAAAAAATCTAAATATTTTTGACGAAGGTCTTTAACAGTGAACATAATTGCTTGTGTAACTAAAATTCCTAAAAACAAACTTGAACTCACGAAATACCAACTATTTAAATATCTTATAGGCTATGAAAATCAAAACTCCAACCAATAAAAAAATCCACAAGCCTGATGTAATAAGTTCCCAAAGCATAATAGTTTGCTTTCAATAATTAACTTATTGGATAACTCCCCCACCTAAGCATTTGTTTTTATTATAAAATACAGCGAATTGCCCTGGCGTTACGGCGCGTTGTGGTTTGGTAAATTTCACTACTATTTCTTTATTTCCTTGTTTCTTTATTTCACACGGTTGTAATGGCTGCCGATGTCGTAATCTTACCTTACATTGTAACGGAAAGTTCGGTACCCGTCCAGCAATCCAATTAATATCAGTGACGGTGATTTCTCTTTTATACAAAAGCTGATCATCTTCAAAACCAACGACGAGTTCATTCGTTTCTATTCGCTTATCGACGACGTACAAAGGCTTACTGTCATTTGACTTTACGGACTTTATAGACTTTTGACTTTTGACTCCGTGCCGTTGTCCAATGGTATAAAACGCTAGACCATCGTGCTGACCAAGAATAGTACCATCTGACAAAATAACATTGCCGATTTTAGTTTTAATTTTAGTTTCTAAAAATTCTTTCATTGGCACTTCACCCACAAAACAAATTCCCATGCTTTCCTCTTTTTCCGCCGTCGGCAAATCAAATTTCTTTGCGAGTTGGCGCACCTGTGGTTTTGTATACTCACCGATGGGAAACATAACATGCTGCAATTGCTGCTGAGTGAGCTGATGGAGAAAGTACGTTTGATCTTTGTTGTCGTCTTTCGAAATTAACAAGGAACAATGAGCACTTAATAAATCGCGAGACGTTCCTTTTCTCATTGTTAATTGTTTTTTGTTAATTGTTAATTTTTTCAGACATGAATAATGCCCCGTAGCAAGAAAATCAAACCCAAGCTGGCGTGCAGCGTTAAGCCATGCGCCAAATTTTATAAACTTATTACACAACACATCCGGGTTTGGCGTCCGCCCGGCTTTGTATTCATGAAACATGTAGTCGAGGACATCCCGCTTGTACTCTTTGGTAAAATTGAGTTTGAGAATAGGGATATTTAATTTTGCAGCCACTCGTACCGCATCCCTGTAATCCGGGATCCAACAACTCGCATTCGTTTGTTCTTTGTTCTTTGTTCTTTGTTCTTTGTCATCATAATTTATCATATACGCCGCCGTTACATCATATCCAGCCGTAACTAAAAGAGCGGCAGCGACAGAAGAATCAACACCGCCGGAGAGAGCAATTAAAACTTTAATTTCTCTACGTTTTTTGGGCATACGTCACTATTCTAATCAAAAAATGAGCTGAGATCAAGGCCGACACCAGACGCACAGACATGGATCAAAATATAAATTTGTATCTGGTATCGTTTTCCGTGTATTTTATAGAAAATAAAAACCCCACACTTTACGTGCAGGGCTTTAGATAATCTAACAAAAGTTAGTTCATCGAATTGCGACGCGCCATCATGCAATCCTTGCAATAGACGGGTTTGTCGCCAGACGGTTGGAACGGAAGTTCCGTAATCGCAGCGTTGCAAGAAGCACAGGTCAAGTTGACGCTGTACATCTGGCGTGGAGCACGTGGACCACGGCTCATGCCGCCGCCACCCATGCTGCCACCACGACTCTGACGAAACGCGCGGTTGCATTCACTGCAATACACCGGACGATCACCAGACGGCTGAAAAGGCAGTTGAGAGATGTGAGTCCCGCATTTTGCGCAGGTCAAATCCACATCAAACATTTGCCGGTCAGTACCAAAAGCCATATGAAGTTGTAGGTTTTATTCCCAAAATGTTGTTTGAGATTATTTAAATCGACCTAGTTTTGGGAACCTACCACTTTTGGCTTCGATACAAAGTACCGTGCCGATAACGTGTTCGAGTTACCCAAGTTATAATAACTATAACACAAAACTCTCTGTTTGTCAAATGAAATATAGTGGCCAGCTCAATTCACCATTATCTCTCTATTTCTTTCTTATCGTTAACGTTGTTATCGGCCGGCTTTGCGTAATATAGAATTTGCCATCTTCTAAGGCCCACTCGATATCGCAGGGAAAACCGTAATGCTTTTCAATTTTTTTAAACAACTCCGCCGCTTCCATAATTTGTTTGCTGGTCAATTTCTGCTTACCACCTTCCACTTCAGATAACTCTACCCACTCATTTGCAACTTCATCATCTTCACTCACAGATAATTTTGAATTTTGAGTTGTAATTTTGCGTTTTGCATTTTGAGCTTTGCGTTTCACTAACATACGATTCTGCATACTCACATTGACATTTAAAATCCTCATCTCGCTTTTGCTCACCACATAACTATCCGGCGTTATTTGACCACTAACAATTGCTTCCCCGAGTCCAAATCCAGTTTCAATAATCATCTGATCATAATCCTCTGTTACCGGATGCACGGTAAAAGCAATACCAGAAATTTCCGACTGAACCATCTTTTGAATGACAACAGCGACGGAGATATGGGCATCGATAAGATCTTTTTCATGGCGATAAAAAATAGCGCGTGGGGTGAAAAGCGACGACCAGCACTGTTTAACGCGCTCTAAAATATTTCCCCTGGTGATGTTGAGGTAGGTCTCAAGCTCCCCAGCCCAACTGGCCACGGACGAATCCTCAGCCGTGGCGCTGGAGCGAACGGCGACAAACAACTCATCATTCCCCCCTCGAGGGGGGTAGTGGGGGTGTAAGACTATTGCGTCGTCAATTTGTTTGGGTGATTGGCCACGCAGAGGACTTACACCCCCCGCAGCCCCCCTCGAGGGGGGATTTGTTCGAGCCAACTCATCAAAGGCTGTGAGAATTTCTCCCTCTAAATCCTTCGGCATGGCCTGATCGTGAATCGCATTGCGAATAACATTGCTCGCACGATCAACGGAATTAATATCAGCTAGATTAACTTCTTTAAGCCGGGCGTTAATTTCAAGATTGAGATTAGTCTCCTCCAAAAAACGATCAAACGCACTCGCGAGGACAACAAAACCGGGCGGTACGGGAATTCCAGCCCCAGTCATTTCGCCAAGCGACGCGCCTTTCCCACCAGCTTCGGCGACATTGGATTTAGAAATGTCTTTAAAAAATTTGAGGTGAGACATATTTTTAAATTTTTTTCACAATCCCCTTCTCTGCATCCACTTCCACCATATCTCCGTCTTTTAAAACCTGTGTAGCAATTTTAGTTCCAATAACACAGGGTATCCCTAACTCTCGCGATATAATGGCTGCGTGGCAAGTTAAACCACCTTCATCCGTGATAATGGCTTTGGCTTTCTTCATGGCGGGCACAAATTCTGGTTGTGTCATGCAAGCTACCAAAATCTGCCCTTCCTCAAAGAGAGCAATTTCTTTCTCTCCACGACACAATTTTACTATACCTTGCACTTTGCCTTTTGAGGCGCAGTTTCCTCGTAATTCTGACGGATTTTCATAGCCAGTATCTTTATGCAGCTTTTTATAATACTGAGCTGCAGTTTCACCAGTAAAAACTAATTCTTCATTCGCTGTAAATACATATAGACTTTGCGCCCTTCTCTTCTTCAGTTCATCGCCCATCTGAGCAACGCTGCTCACTTCCGAAGGACAAATATATCGAGCATCGGTAAATGGAATACCAACACGTGTAGCAATTTCTTTTAAAATAGTATCTACATACGTAAGCATAAATGTGATACACTCTTTTCTGCGATCATGGATCCGTACAATTGCTTCTCCTATGGTTAGAAGTGTAACAAGTTCAGCATCTTTAATTTGAGAAATAAGCTTATCTCTTTGCACAATTTTTTCTGGAAGTGAATTATAGTTAGTAATAATTTTTTCAAAATCAGTATTTTTTTCAAACATCTCAAATAATTCTTTGGCAAAATCTGTTACAGACAAGCATTTGGCACTACTGTAGCTATTTAATTTCCAATAATATTTTTCTTGATGATTTTTGAGTTTCACAACAACAGATTCGCTGTGTAAAAAATCTTCGACGCTTGCTGGTGTATGAAACTTCCGCTGTACCTCAAGGCCAATCAAGCACAATTCATAATGTTCGGTTGTTATAAACGAATGGTGCGTAGGAAGAGTAAGAATCGGGACCATCTCTAAACCGTGCCCGGGAAAATTCTTTTCCGTAAGTTCCCTCACTTTGATTTCGGTAGTAAGCACAAACCCCTCAACAATATGAGACACACTGGCCAGCTGTGCGTATAATTTAATTGCCCTTCTCCAGAGTTCCAACAATCTTTCAGTGGGAACGCTATTTAAATTTTTTATGTCCATTAAACGAAACTCGCTCAAAACTTTTTTACAAATAATCTCATTTTGGTCTACCAAAAAATTCGTATATGTTTTATCCTGAGCGTAGTGATTGAGGAGCTGGTTCAAAATAGAATAAAGATCATCCCACGCGTATAAATAATAACAAATATCATTTTGAAACTATTCAATGCAAGCGGAATATCCATACCCTAAAAAATTGGGCATGTCCTTAAACATAGAATACATGGGGCCATAAAGTAATGCCGGCGTGCCATTAAACCCCTGAAAATACCAGTCTCTCTTTAGTAATTCATCAATTGTACCCATATATAATAAAGAGTAATATCTTTTGAATATTACTCTTTTAGCTTGGTTTTGACAATCTTAATCTTCAATCTTCACCACCCTCCCCGGCTGAATAGTTTTGGGGGAAGAATGAATCGGTTGGGTGGGTTGAGGAGCCTGGGGAGACGGAGCTGGAGGTCGTGGGGGCTCTACAGGCTGAGGTTGTTCAAGTAGTCGAGAATGTTGAAAAGATTGTGATTGTGGAATGGCGGGTGTGTTGTGATCTAAAAATCCTAACACCGTTTTTGGTGTGGGGGTTGGTGCTGAAGAGATTGATAATCCAATATCGAGCGGTGCGGGAGAATCGTCAGCAGGGGGCGGGCTGGTTGATGCTGGGGATTGTGATGATCGTCGTGACGATTGTTCTTGACCGCCATTTCTCTGTGATGATGGCTGTCGATCTCGATTGGAATTGCCACCGAGCATTTGGTTTAATGATATTCCCCTCTGATTAGGATCAACTAACAGCACGGTTTCCCCACCACTTGGCCCTCCACCACTACTCGATTTTTTTCGTTTACGTTTTCTTTTACGTTGCCCATCCTGAGCTTGGCCAGACGATGATTGCGCCCCGACTGGTTGGAGGGGCCGAGATGCTGGCGCCGATTGGGGACGCAAAGAAACCAAAGCGGGAGGAGTCATTGGACGAGGGACCAATGATGGAATGCTATTTTGTGGTGGCCCTTGTCGGGGAGGCTCGCGTGGTGTTGAAATTTTTGGCGCCGCCATTGATATCGACGCATCAGGACGGTGTACGGCTGGTTGGGAAGAGATAGGATCTGGTTTGCGCAGAGCAGACGCTACAGGTGTTGGCATTGGATTTTTAAAAGCCGCCTCATCTTCATCCATTTCAAGCGCGGCCGCTTCCTCATCAGTCATCACTACCATTCCGCTCCAGCGAGCAATTTTATCTTCAATTTTTTCTCGGGGAACGGCGTAACGCTCCCGAGACACACGGACAACTTTCTCGGTACTGTTGGTGGGCGAACCAATTGGCGGCAGTGTGAGGGCACTAAAAGGACGTGATGCTACACCATCAATCATGAGTTTTAAATAGGTATGAAATTTCGGCAAATTAACCAAATCTTCTTCAATGAAGGTGGGAGCAAACTCTTTGGCAAGAATCTCAGCATCAGTTGAACCAACGCGAAACGTCACCATGGTGCCAACGTTGCCAATAACGGAGGCCAGCACTGTTTCATCAAGCTGTTCCATATATTGGTGAGCCATAATAAGATCTAATCGATATTTGCGCGCCTCAGAAAGAATATTAGCAAAACTTTCCGTAGCAAAATTTTGAAATTCATCTACGTATAAGAAGAAATCCTTACGCGTTGGTTCCGGAATATCTACCCTCTCCATCGCTGAGAGTTGAATTTTAGTAATCAGCATGCCCCCTAAAAGCCGCGAATTATCTTCACCAATTCTCCCTTTTGATAAGTTCATGATAAAAATTTTCTGCTCATCCATAATTTCACGAATATTAATTCGTGATTTTACTTGTGCGACGATGTTGCGAATGACTGAGGCGGACAAAAATTGTCCGATTTTATTTTGAATTGGCGACACTGCTTCGGAACGAAATTTATCACTATAATTGGCAAACTCCGTCTGCCAATAAGCTTTAACCACCGGATCTTTGGTGTTGTTAACGACCCGCTTGCGATATTCTTCATCGGCCAACATGCGATTGATGCCAAGCAGAGTTGTTCCCGGAAAATCCAATAATGCTAGAATAGTATTATTTAAAATATATTCCATGCGCGCGCTCCAAACATCAGGCCAGATTTTTTTGAATACGCCCATGAGACCAGACGCAATGAGGTGTTTTTGGTCCGGACGAATCGTTTCTAAAATGTTAAAACCAATTGGATAATCCAAATCTGCTGGGTTAAAATATACAATGTCGTTGATGCGGTTGGGGGGGACGTAATTGATAATTTTTTCAGCAAAATCTCCATGTGGATCTACGACGCCCACACCATGCCCAGAATAAATATCGTTCAACACCATGTTCTCGAGGATAGTCGTTTTCCCCATGCCGGTTTTGCCCACCACATACATGTGCCGCCGCCGGTCATCCAATTTAATACCAAATTTCCGGTTCTGATTCCGATAATTTGTCATGCCAAAAAAGTTGATTTCGGGGTCAACTTTAATGGTTGGTTCAATTTTTGGTACTACTGGCTCGGCCATGGATATAGTATAACAAATTTTGATACCGTTGTCACCGAGCGAGCCTTCCGCCAAAGGCGGGACACAGCGCGACGCCTGCCCGCCTCTGGCGGGAGGGATCTCTGGCTCAATCAACGACGGACAGAGATCCCTCACAAGCGTTCGGGATGACAATCGGCTAAATATCAAAATACTCTTTCCAGTATTCAAAGAGTTCTTTTGTTGCTCGCAAATCTCCCACATTATACTTGGCAATGTCCAAAAACTTTTTGGCTCTAAAGAGCTTGGCGACGTCATCGCCGTCAACGCCATCGGCTTTCGGGCTTTTGATACCAAAGGCACGACTCCAAAGATGGAGACTCCCCTTGCGCTTGACGGCACCATAGAAGCTGAGCTGATCAAGCAAATCAACATGCTTAGCATCGCCCGCCTGGTAATTGAGGTAACGATTGGCTAACAAATTTTTGGTTGGTTTTATTTTGTGGACCGCCGAACGAACCATGAGGTATGGCACATCAAATGAGCGGCCATTGAAAGTCACAAAGTGCTGATAATTTTTCACTCCCTGCCAAAAACTTTCAAGCATCTCGCCTTCGGTTTTTTGTTTGAAAGTGATACCGTCAACTTCCTCATCAACGCTGGCTTGACCAAGCGCTTGGTAATACACGGCACCTTTATTTTTTTCCATATCTAAAACCCCGATTGCGACAATTTCTCCGGTCAACGGGGAAAATCCTAAGCCGTTTTTGATATCAAGCAGTGCCTGTTCGTATTCCTCTTGATCATATGATTCCCGTTTGAGCCAGCGCGTGAGCATTTTTTGGGTGGTGGCATCGAGAGCGTCATAATCTTCGCCAATGGTTTCGATATCGAAAATGAGAGTGGACATACAATATTACTTTTATTTTGTCATCCCGAGCAACAGCGAGGGATCTCTGGCTTACCCACTCATCTGTCATTCTGAGCGAAGGCTTCGCAGCCGAAGTCGAAGAATCCCTTGACCCATGAGTCGCAACGGTCAAGCGATTCCTCCGCTCGTCCCGAGTACTCGGGACTCGGTCGGAATGACAACGGTGAGCCAGAGATCCCTCGCTGTTGCTCGGGATGACAATTAAAATTACCTCTCACTAATCTCCACACTCTCTACGGTCACCGGCGTTACTGGCCGCGATGGTTCACCACCGTCGCTAACACCAACTGGGGCCGTGGCAATTTTATCGACGACATCGAGCCCCTGAATAACGTGGCCAAAAATGACATAATTTTTTGGCAGTGGAACAGTGGCGTGCATAATAAAGAATTGGCTGCCGTTGGTATTGGGTCCCGAATTTGCCATAGCAAGCGTGCCACGCGTATAATCACCTTGGAACAGCTCATCGTCAAACCGGTACCCCGGGTCGCCCGTGCCGTTTCCCTTGGGGTCGCCGCCTTGGATCATAAAATCTTTAATAACGCGGTGAAAAATAGTATTATCGTAAAAATGCTTCTTAGCTAGATTAACAAAATTATTTACAGTAATCGGCGTCGCCGCAGCAGTTAACTCAACAACAATGTTGCCCACTGATGTTTTTAAGGTCGCGGTATACATTTTATGCGCGTCGATTGACATAACGAAAGATCGATTAAGTATTATTCGGAAGCTTAAGCGCATCGTGAAATTCCTACTTACAAGCACCCCATAATCCTCTCCCCTCCTCCCGCGCAATTCGCTCGGCAGCCACAAATTGCAATGAGTAATTTACGTCCGGCGGCCAGGTGGCAGCGTGGGCGTAACCTTCTTTGACAAGTTCTAAATTTATAAAAGTTCCATTCTTTAAATAAACGTAGCGCAGGAGTCGGCCATAGCGATCGGTTTCCGAGACATCTTTTACCAAACGAACATACTCCCCCTCAACGAGTTGCCGATTACGTTCCGCAGCCTCGTGACCAAAACACTGTACTGCCTTACGCGGGTGGACGGATTCAGGAGTATTAATACCAATGTAGCGTACGTGTTTCCCTGTTTCAAGTTCAATGGTATCACCATCAATAGCACGAGTAACCAAAAAATAATTCGATAAAGCTTGCGAGAATCGCACCGAATGAGAAGTGCTCGTAACAACTTTTTCTTTCAATGCCAGAATCGGGATTGCAGTATGACTTTTTAGTAGTTCTGGTTTGGGAGGTGATGGTAATGTACTCACTCCAAAAATAGCAGCTATTGCCAATACTACCAGTAACATTAATTTATTGATCCTCCTCATAATATGACACTGGGCGCCTTACACAACAAACAATTGAGCTAATTCCTTCACCTCGCCGACGTTTTTGCTCCGGACGATAGAATGCATTGATCCGCCACCATCCCCACTCCAGCGTGGAATAATATGCCAATGTACATGGGGAACAGCTTGGCCAGCAACTGGTCGATCATTCATACCAATATTCATGCCATCTGGCTTGAGAACTGCTTGAATTTTCTGTATCACCTTATGAATACTTATAGCACATTCACTCCAACTTCTGCTATCCATTTGTTGCAAATCAGCAAAATGTTTTTTTGGCACGATGACGGTGTGGCCTTTGGCGCAAGGATGGATATCTAAAAAAGCCAAGACGTGATCATCTTGATAAACTGTGTAGTTTGGTATTTGACCAGCGATGATTTTACAAAAAAGACAATCGTTCATATAAAAATTTCTAATTCCTAATAGAATTTCCAATGTCCGATTTGTCATTTGGCATTATATTAGACATTAGAAATTAGAACTTAGGAATTTTTAAAGATTGACTCTGCCCCGTATAGTGCCAAACAACAATATTGCCAAAGAGTTGCATGTTGTGAACTTCAACTTTTACAAACTCATTATACTGGAGAGTATTCTTTTCCGCAACCAGCCAACAACTATTGAGTTTTATAAGATTTAGAACTTCTTTCCACGTCTCAAAACTAGAATTTTTTAGTATTGCGGAATACAGACGTTGCCGCTCGAGCTGTCCAAAGGTTGCGTCAATCGGGAAACCTCCACCAATTATTTCTTTATTGGAAATTGCTTCGAGCGCGAGCAATGGATATGTTTCGGCCAACACGCAATGTTCCGAATTATGTTGCTCCTGTGACCAGATGTATTGCATTGCCTGATATTCATCAGTGCTCACGGTGTTAGTATCAGGACCAAGGGAATATGAAGCGGCGATGCCGATTGAGAGAAACGCAATAGCCACGAGCTGTCCTCCCCTTACGAAGGGGAGGTGTCCCGTCGCAGGGACGGAGGGGTCTTTGTAATGTGGCGACGCGTCGTTGACCACCCCTCGCCCCTCCTTCTTAAGGAGGGGACAACGGGACAATGTTGCGTAGAAACCTTCGACAAACAAAATGACAAACAACAGCGCAAGTACCACATCCAATCGCCGGGTGAGCACTTCTTCCCCCTGCAAAAAATAACGCGAGATGAGGTAACTGCCCGTGAGGCCGAGTGTAATAGGAAGTAGAAAGTAGAAAGCAGGAGTACGACGACGCCACAGCTCACGACCACCGACGATAACAATAATCCAGAAAGCCAACATAAAAATTACCAGCCAACCACGCCACACAGTAAACCAATTACTCACGAACGTATAGCTCGGCACCTGGTTAAAAATAATATTCCCCGTCGCGATATCGTGTGGCCGTGGGCCGCTCCCCAGGTACCACGCGGAAAAATTCCCAATAATTTGTTTGAGTTGCGCGAGCCAATTTATTTTTACAAAATGACTGTAACCAGCAATCAACTCAAGAGCTGGGAGAACAAGTGCGGTGATAAATGTCATTGCGAGGAGGTCGATTCGCATCGACCAACGCGCCCCTCGACTTCGCTCGAGGCACCCCGAGCGCAAGTCGAGGGGTGGCAACCCCCCCGCTATGACCTTATCGGGGAGATTGGCCTTCCGAGGCATCGCGAGACTTCGCTTCGCTCGCAATAACATGACCTCCCCTACTCCCCATACCAGCCAATACAACACGCCAAACAATGGATACCCAAATAGCGACACCACACCAAGCACCACGAGCAAAAGAATTTGCCCCGGATGAGGATTTCTTAGCCGCTGGAATAATGGAATGAGAAATGCCAACCAAATCAAAAATCCCAAATTTACCGGCAGTGTGAATGACCCCGCTGCCTGGAATGCAAACGGCAAAGCGCTAAGCCATACTAAAAATAACGACTGACGCTCACTCCACTCGAGCGTACGGCCGAGTTTATATAAGAGTAACGGAAAGCAGAGTGACCAGAGAATGGGGATAAGCCATTTGTTGATGGTGATGAGATCAAGACCCGTTATGCGAGCGATGCCGACGGTGAGAAACCAGGATTGACTGTACGCCAGGCGGCCAACAGCCTCACCTGTCATTCCGAGCGAGGCTCGCGCCGACGAGGAATCTCTGTCCGTCGTCCCGTGAGCCAGAGATCCCTCCTGCGGTCGGGATGACAGCTTGGCCTTGAGATACGGTTGACCATTCAACGTACGCTGTTCATTCGCAATGTGTCGCCATTGGTCGGCACCATAAAGAAGGTTATGCGTCAAGGGCAAGTAGCTATGCAACAAAAAACTGTGGAGAACGAGGAGAAGCAAAAGACAGCGAATTTTGAGTGATGAAAAAATTAATAATCCAAGGATAAAGGTTGCAACGGTGAAAACGTAAATGTAGGCGGGGTGAATAGTTTGCCATGGGCTCAGGATGCTTGCGCCAGTTTTGGATTGTACAAGGAGAAAGAGCGCATATAAAAACAAAAAGACGTACAGAGTAACTCCTGACCATACCATGATTCGATTATTTTCTGATGTTTGCAGACACACAGCTATAATAGAAGTTCGACTTTAGCTTTATAACTTATCACCTAACCATACTAACAGCTTTAGCGGGCCATTTCAAGAAGCCGAATTTAGATGAAATAAAATAGCGCAACCTTTGGAAATCATCAATTGCGCTATTCTTGATGTATAACTTAAATTAGGTGATGGCAGATTAATTTTTCTCTTCTCTACCAATTGGTCTACTAATCACCCATCCTTGTTCGGTAAGTTGTGCTGTTGGGAGGTGGCCCATCATGGAATCTATATGATCAATAATTCCGAGTTTACCAAGTACTTTGGGGACGGCAGTTCCGACTTTTTCTCCGGCATTAAATAGAATATAAGCAAATCCATCAGCTGATTCCACACTTTCAAAGTTTATTCCCCCGAATTTTCTTTTAGCAACTTGCTCAAGAGCATATGGTGAAATACGTCCATAGGGAGGTGTATCAAAGCATAGTTCTCTAAAAATACGGCTTACCAAATCCACAGTCAACCTAGGTGCTCTTGATCTGTCACCGATAGTGACTTCGCCCATATAATTTAGGTTAATAAGTTATTAACTAAAAGTATATATTAATTTTTATATTCTGGCAAATAACTGACCGACTAACTTAAACTTAACACACTCTCCTCACACTTTTTCCCCAGCCACATACCTTGCCGAGAAACACGGGTTGGGATACCATATCACAGCAACACGCCAACACATCAGCACACAAACACATAAAGTGTTGTGGTGGTGTTGTGTTGAAATGTTGCAATATCTGTTATATGTCCGACGAGATCGAAAAAATACCACCCCAAAGCCTGGAAGCTGAGATGTCATTTCTGGGCTCAGTTTTAATTGATAAAGATGCCATGCTCAAAGTGGCGGATTTGGTGCGGGTGGAAGATTTTTATAAAGATGCCCATGCCAGAGTTTTTGAAACAATTCTTGAGCTGTATGAAAAAAATGAACCGATTGATCTTTTAACATTAAGTAGTCGCCTCGAAGATCGCGGGGTGCTTGAGGGCATTGGAGGGCGAACCTATTTGGCAGCCCTCACCAACGCTGTTCCGACTGCTTCTAATGTTCTGCATTATGGTCAAATTGTGCACCGCAAAGCCACGCGGCGGCGCATGCTGAGAGCAGCACACGAAATTAGCCGACTTTCCTACCAAGAAGAGATGGAAGATATTGAGCAATTGCTGGATGAAGCGCAGCAGCATCTGTTTGGTGTTTCGCAGATTTATTTTAAACAAGCTTTTACCCCCATTCGTGGAGTCTTGGCTGACGCGTTTGACCGCATCGATGAACTCCATAAAAATAAAGGACAGCTCCGTGGGCTCCCCACTGGTTTTAAATCATTGGATAATTTACTGGCTGGTCTTCAAAAATCTGATTTAGTGATTTTGGCCGCACGCCCGAGTGTGGGGAAGACATCGTTAGCGCTTGATATTGTTAGAAATGTTGCAACGAAACAAAAAATTCCCGTAGGGCTATTCTCTTTGGAAATGAGTAAAGAACAGCTGGTAGACCGCATGTTATGTTCAGAAGCTAATGTTGATCTGTGGAAAATGAGAACTGGCCGGTTGTCGGATCGGCCGGAAGATGATGATTTTCCACGCATTGGGCACGCCATTGGCGTCTTGTCTGAATCTCCTATTTTTATTGACGATTCGCCTAACATCAATATAATGCAAATTAGAACCAAAGCGCGGCGTTTGCAATCTGAACACGGCTTGGGGCTCATTGTGATTGACTATTTACAATTGATGGAATCAAGCGCCAAAGGTGATAGCGACAACCGCGTGCAGGAAGTGGCCGCCATCACCCGTGGACTGAAAGGCATCGCCCGTGAGCTTGATGTTCCGGTCCTGGCTCTTTCTCAGCTCTCGCGTGTGGTGGAACAAAGCAAACCGGCCATTCCTAAACTTTCCCATCTACGCGAGTCTGGTTCCATTGAACAAGATGCTGATGTGGTGTTATTTATTTATCGTAAATCAGCTGACCGCAATTATCGCCTGGAAGATGTTCCGCCGGATGAACGCAACATCGCTGAAATTCACATTGCTAAACACCGCAATGGTCCAACTGGCCTTGTTAAAGTGGCCTTCAATGAAACCTTTGCTTCCTTCCGTAGTTTGGATACCAATTTTGTAGATTCAAGCGGGCCAGCCACATTGAAACCAAAATCAGCATTTGCGAAACAGCCGGATAATACTCCACAATTTTAAAAAAATAAAGATTAGAAGATTGGAAGATTAAAAGATTCTTGTGTATGGATGGACTGCCAACGACCCACAAAGATTTCCACCAGTTGGATATCTGGAGGAATGGATATGAGGCTTTGATGAAGATTTATGACGTCACCGCTACTTTTCCTCCTGATGAGAGATATAGTATAACCTCTCAAATTCTACGTTCTGCTAATTCAACTATCGCTAATATTGCCGAATCCCATGGTCGGTTCTCATACAACGATAAAATACGAGTACTTTATATCGCTCGTGGTGAAATTTGTGAAACACGGAGCCATTTAGCTGTTGCCCTGGGAAGAAAATATATTTCGAAAGATCGGTTTATTACTTTAAACAATATCTACTGCCAACTTAGTAAAAATCTAAACCTCTATATTAACAGCCTCAAACGTTAACAATTCTATCACAATCTTTTAATCTTATAGTCTTATAATCTTAGCTCGCACATATGTCCATGTTCTCTAAACTCAAACAATTCAAAGACCTTCGCGATCAGGGTAAAAAACTCCAGGGTGCCTTGGCCGGTGAATCAGTAACTATTCGTACGCTCGGCGATAAAGTAGTTTTAACTATGGACGGTAATCTGCAAATTACCGGTCTGGCGATTGATCCTGAAATTTTAGCTCCGAGCTATAAGGCAAAACTCGAAACTGCCATCAAAGAAGCCCACCATGATGCCCTAAAAAAAATGCAGCGCATTATGGCCACCAAGATGCAAGAAATGGGTGGGATGCCGGGAACGAACTAAGTATGATGCGGATCAACGGATACGCCAGGCGAATATAGCGGATATATCCGACCATTTGTCATCCGCCATATTCGCATTTATTCGTTGATCCGCATCATGTTATATGTATTCTCCCTCAATCCAAAACCTCATTAAAGCCTTCAAGAAATTACCTTCGGTTGGGCAACGCACCGCGGAGCGGTTTGTTTTTTATTTACTCAAATCGGGAAAAAAAGAGGTTGGCGAGCTTACCCTGGCGCTTAAGGAATTAATTGATACCGTGAAAAGTTGCGAGGTATGTTGGAATTTTAGCGACACCTCACCCTGCCCGATTTGCCAAAATCCCAAACGTGATCATACTACGATCTGTGTTGTCGCTGATCCACAAGATTTAGCAGTGATTGAGGGTACTGGCGAATACCGTGGCTTATACCACGTGCTACGCGGGCAGGTTGATCCAACTGATGCTGAGAGTTTAACGAAGATGAAGGTGAAAGAATTATTGGAAGGAACAAGGAACAAGGAACAAGGAACAATACAAGAAGTCATCCTCGCTCTAAACCCTGACATTGCTGGAGAGACGACAATGCTTTACTTAGAAAAAGAACTTAAAAGTGTGAATCAGGAAATAAAAATTACCCGCTTAGCGCGGGGGTTACCGATGGGCGGAGATTTACGCTATGCGGACGAGATAACGTTGGGGAGCGCAATTAAAAATAGGATAATAAAAGGATAACACTGAGATAACACAGATTACGCAGATTATTTAAAAAAATAAGAGACGCCCAGAAGGCGTCTCTTTGTAATCCGCGTAATCCTCTCAATAATCTGTGTAATCTGTGTTAGGCGATTTTAACTTCCGTATACCGTTGGCGCTGGCCATGCACTTTGTGGTAACGAACTTTACGCTTGAACTTCTCCACGCGCACGGTTGGATAATGGCCCTGTTTTACAAGCATGGCTTTAATTGTCACGCCATCTAAATAGGGTGTACCGACCTTGGCGTTTCCGCCATCATCATCAGCTGTCAGGAGAACTTTATCAAAGGTAATCTTGTCACCTTCGTTGGCAAGTAACTTTTCTACTTTGAGAATATCACCGGTTTTCACCAAGTATTGTTTGCCACCAGTTGCAATAACTGCGAGCATAGATCAATTAGCAATAAACAATTAACAAATTGTTAGTTGTTAATTATTAGTTATGTAACTATAACAACGCCACTAGTATAGCCTAAAACTAAAATTTCGTCAAGGTACGCTTAGTTACTGAACTACTTTCACTATATCCCCCACTTTCACTCCATATTTTTGAGTAAATCCGGCCGGCAACTCCAAGACTAGGGTTGATGACAAGCGGGCAGAATAGGGAATCAATTGGGCTTCACTTTGGGCCAGATCGGGTTGTAAATTTTGGGCGATATCCACAATCGTCATGCCGTCAATCCAAACAATATCAAGAGGAAAACGCATCTGACGCATTACCATAGTGTGTTGGTCACGTTCCGGAAATACGAAAAGCATTCCTGCGTAATTCCCCATACTCTTTCTATTGCTCCATCCAGTGTAACGACGCAGTGGATTATTAGCTACCAGAACACGGAGTTCTTGTCCGCCGATCTGTACCATGGCTTTCGGCCAAACATCCTGATACAACTTGTACCCAAAAGCAAAAATAAGAATTACAACAATAACATACACATGCCATCGTTGTAACTCTTGAGATTTATTTTTACGAAAAAACATACCTGAGAAATTTCTAATTCACCTAATATACGAGTTGTGCTAATTAATTTTCCCTAAATTTGGCTCAAATACCGTTTTGTCATCCCGAGCAAGCCTTCCGCCAAAGGCGGACACAGCGCGACGCCTGCCCGCCTCTGGCGGGAGGGATCTCTCTGTCCGTCGTTGGTTGATTGAGACAGAGATTCCTCACCCCTGCGACGGGGATTCGGAATGACAAGTGTTTTTTGGCTAAAATGAAAGAGGTTAATTAGCATAACTTGTGAATTAGAAATTAGACCTTAGATATTTTACTAAGCTTCCACCCCATCGCCACCATAGCAATAACCAAGAATAAAAGCGCTATTAACTTTTGGTAACTTTGTAAAAATAATGTTGTGATACCAAACGCAGCCGCTGCTACATAGTAGGCCAACACCACCCAGCGCTCGGACATGCCTAAATTAAGCAATTGGAAATGAAGGTGCTCCCGGTCGCCCTGAAAAATTGGTTGCTTTCTTCGGAATCGAACATATACTACCCGTACAACATCTAATATGGGTACCGCCATCACGAGAAGGGCGGTGGCGAGCTTCCCCCCCCCCAAAGTCGCCAATATTCCAAGCGTAAAGCCAATTAACAAACTTCCCGACTCGCCTAAGAATATTTTTGCTGGATAAAAATTAAATACCAAAAACCCCAGACACGTTCCCGCGAAAATTAAAGCCACTAGTCCAACATTGGGTTGATAAAATTGAGCTGTTGAAGTTAAAAAATAAATCATGAAAGCGCCAATGGCAACAACACCAGTCGCGAGCCCATCAAGGCCATCGAGAATTTTCGTCGTGTACGTCATGCCCAGAAGCCAAAAAAATACCAATACTCCTCCCACTATTGTGCTCAACTGGATAAAGCCACCAAGCGGATGGGTAATTTTTTCCAGCCCTCCGCCTAGGATCGTAGTAATAAGAATCGCGAGGCTCGTTAAAATTAAACGCCCAAGAGCAGAAAACGGACGGAGATCATCGGCAATCCCAATAAGTAACACAATAACGCTCCCCACAAATGCGGCGACTAATTTAGGAAACAAAAGCGCAATTCCATTCACCTGATGCCAGCGAAGCAAGCCAAAAATAATAATCCAAAAAGTAACAAAAATGGAAATTCCCCCCAAAAGCGGAACCGGATTTTGGTGACGCTTACGCTCGCCATCAGGAAAATCAACTACGTTAAAATAAGAAGCCAGCCAACGAATTAACAGCGTTGAACAAATCGAAAAAAATAACGAGATAAAAAAATAAAGCATACTGTTTCGTTGCAAAGCTGGCTCACTTCACCTCAATCTTACCTTCCGCACCAATTATAACCACACTGCGACGTTGCAATTTACCGGAAAGCAAGAGCTCTGCCAAGGCATTTTCCACCCGTTCTTGAACCACCCGCCGCATTGGGCGAGCGCCGAAATCAGGATCAAAACCAATACTCGCAAAGTATTCTAATGCTGGTTCAGTAACTTTTAATTCAATTCCTTTTTGTTCCAAATCTCGCGCGACCCGTTTAAGCATTAAAGCAGCAATTTGTTTAATATCATTTTGACCAAGGGGTTTGAAAAGAACAATGCCATCGAAACGATTCAAGAATTCGGGACGAAAATATTGTTTTAATTCACCATGGAGCAATCGTTCTTTAATTGCTTCCGGAGATAGCCCGGCATGGAGTTGTTCCTGCACGTAGCTGGTGCCAGCATTGGATGTCGCAATCAAAATTATATTAGTAAAGTCTACCACGCGACCGGTGCTATCCGTTAGGCGGCCATCATCCATCACTTGTAAAAAAAGATTAAGGACATCTTTATCAGCCTTTTCAATTTCATCAAGCAAAAGAAGGGCGAATGGATTACGACGAATAGCTTCGGTTAAAATTCCCGTCCCTTTCTCTCCTGGTGCGCCAATCAGACGATAAATACTGGTCTTATCCTGATACTCACTCATGTCAAGCCGTACCATGCGATTTTCTCCGCCAAAATAGACCTCCGCGATTGTCTTGGTAAGTTCGGTTTTACCAACACCCGTTGGCCCCAGAAATAAAAAGTTGGCAATTGGTTTGGTGGTAGCACGAATCTGAGCGCGAGCGCGCCGGAGTGAATTGGCAACCAAACTTACCGCTTCATCCTGGCCAATGACCCTTTGGTGCATGGTTTCTTCAAGATGTAAGAGCTTAGTAGTTTCATCGGCCGACACAGTAGTAACTGGAATTTTAGTTTTTTCAGCCACTACTACCGCCACTTCTTCGCCGGTGACAAGTGTATCTTTCCCTTTTTTGTTATGAGTAAAACTAGCTGCTTCACTCATAATTTCCAAAGCGCTCCCCGGAAGCAGCACATCATGTACAAAACGTTTGGCAAGCTGCACCGCTTTGGCAATGGACTCATAGGAGAAAAAGATGTGATTTTTATATTCAATATACCCCACTTTTGATTCAAGCACTTGAATAGCCTGATCTTCGCTCATTTCGAGAATTTCTACCTTAGTAAACACGGTGCTCAGTTTAGAATTGGCAATATAGCGAGCGTGTGCCTCCGTGGTGGTTGTGGCAATCGTCATAAATCGCCCACCCGTGAGGTAATCAGCCAGGGTCCCCGCCACATCAAGGCTTTCGCTCTGTCCACCAGCCGAGACGCCAATGAGTTCATGGATATTATGAATGAGGAGAATAATATTCCCCGCCCGAGCAATCTCGCGCATGATATTGATGAGACGCTCTACTGCCCCTGATGGCGTTGTGCCAGCAAGAAGAGATGACACGCTTAACCGAATTAAACGCTTATCTTTTAAACGATCAGGAACATCATCCTGTACCATACGATCAGCAATTCCTTCGATGATACTCTTTTTTCCAACGCCATAATCCCCCACGAGAATTACATTCTGCTGACCACCTTCTACAATTCGAAAGACTTCGGCCATTTCTTTATCACGTGCAACACAAGGACTAGTGTGTCCTAACTGTGCCAAGAGTGTTACATCGTCGCTAAATTGATTGAGATACGGTGTGGCGACTGCTGTCATGGCACGGTCCATACCATGTTTAGAACGATGACGAGCTGCTTGCTGGAATTTACGATAACTTCGGTACAATCGCTCACGAATCCTCACCCATTCAACCACATTAGTGAGTTTTTGTTTATCAATACCAAAATCATATAAAAGGTCCTGAAGCGCTGGCGCCTGTCGTACAGTCGCTAACAGTAAATCTGTAACACTGACGTACTCTTGGTGGGCCTGATACGCTTCTTCGTAAGCATGAAACAGAATTTGGCGCACATCGTCAGTAATGGCGAGCGCCCTCCCACCGGTGCCTCCTGCCTGCTTCAGAGCTGGACCAATTTTTTGCTGAATACTGGAAATGGGAATTCCCAAGCGGATAAAAATACCACTAATTTGATTGAGGGTAAGTAAACTATAAAACAAGTGAAGCGGCGTCAGTGTGATGCTCCCTAATTTATCGGCCAAACGATACGTATCACTTAAAATTAAGAGTGCCTCGTCGGTAAAAGTTTCGGCGACATTATGGCGCTGACGGCGTGGTATCTTTTTTGCTTGAGTCCAGCTCGGTATGGCGACTACCGGAGAATATAAGGCGGCGTTATCACGATAATCATAATGCTCAACCAAATCAACCAACCGCTTATCGTGAAATCGACGATAGAAAAAATAACTAAAACATACGACCCCAAGGAATAACATAAAGACACCTCGGTAAAAATCTTTGCCATTAAGCAAACTGGTAGGGTCACCGCGGAGCACTCCGCGATAGCCAGACCACCCCGCCCATAACAAAAAATTAACCCCCAAGAGAAAAACGATAATTCTTCGAAGACGGTTAAATATTCGCCGACTGCGTTCCAGTTGTAAATTATAACGCGTCAAAGGATAGCGCCAATACAGCCAGCGGTTATGCCAAAAATATCCCATGGCCATTCCACCGCATTCTTTGCACCGTCGCCACAGCAAAAAACCGCTCGCGTTACAATACGAACACATCAAAAGTGGAAGTGATTGAATAGGTTCAAATAACATATCGCTACAACATGGACTCTATATTTTCATAAATGATGAAATCAATCCATATATAATTATTACTGGAAAAATAAACCACACAGCGAATAAGGTTATACAAATACCAAACCAAAAACCAAGCGCCATCATGCGTCCAATAACATTGGCTAAACGGATAAAGAAACTAATAATTCTCCCTTGCCAATCATATTGTCCGTACATGGGAACAAAAATATTGCGGAACCACAGTCCGGGTGCTAAAGTTCGGTTGCCATCTTTAAATAAATTAAAACACCAAAATAAAGCGTGTTTAACGCCTCCGGTATACCACCAGAGTGGGAAATAGAAAATATCTAATACTGCCTCCAGCAACAGACGTTGGAGAATAACGAGATACATAAAGAAACCAATAGAAATACCGATTTTGTTTAGGAATCTACACGAATACATGACTCCATTCCTGACAATTCGTGCTTATTGATTCACGTTTCTATTATAGCACATAAAAAAAATAAAAAAAACGCGTCGTAATCGCGATAATAATGAGCGCCTTAGTGCCCCTATTCCAAGGACAATTGACCGAGTATTGTCACTGGATCAATTTGAAGAAATAATTGGCGTGTATCTGTCCTTAAAGTTACCCCAACACGTTGATCCCCGACCATGATGCTAATCATGACTGGAGATATTTCTGGAAGTGTACCACTAAATTGAGAATTAAACTCGTCAACTTTTTCAAATAAAAATTTAATTCGGTTTTTAAAATCTCCATCTAATTCAGAGAACTCGGTCTCATGCAACAAATCTACCCACCCCACAATTTTTTGTAGTGCTCGTACAGCTGGGCTTAATTCTATTGTTGTTGTTTCTCTTTCTTGAAACTCTTTTGATCTTCTTTGGCCAAGTTGTGCAGCTTTTTCATGGGCAGATAATTCCATACGTCAAATTTTACTCCTCAAATCTACGGTACATAATTATTCTTGCAAGGTCAACAGGCATCATTTCGCTACCGCCACTTCATTATTGAGTTTAAGATATATAATATCGGTCACCGCCACCATCTGTATCTCTGGCAAACGCTTCTGAATACTGGCCATAGATTGAGCCTCGGCCACGGTAGTATGCAAACGCTGCAGCTCACTATGTAAAAAACTAATCCGTTGCTCTAATGAATGAATTTCATAGCCACTGGTTGCGAGCGTATTAGTCTCCATAACGTA
The DNA here is from genome assembly GCA_023246655.1 of Candidatus Magasanikiibacteriota bacterium. GTDB lineage: Bacteria > Patescibacteriota > Patescibacteriia > Magasanikbacterales > GWA2-37-8 > JAHFHX01. Next base: position 89,086 of record JAHFHX010000001.1, on the reverse strand, counting down.
GGCAGCACCTAATACAACAACTACTAAACTCAGCATAACCCGCATCGCGGTACCGGTCATCCAAGACGGCAAATAAAAAGAAGAGGTAAAATGGCGAATTGAATTCATTTTGTATTTCAGGCGAAGACGAAGAGACATAATTTGCATGAGTGAGTAGTAAGTAAGGAGTAAAGAGTGGTAACGTTTCTTACTACTCTCTACTCTCTACTTTCTACATCATCTTTTCCACCACTCGCAACTTCGCGCTTCTGGCCCGGGGATTACGCTTAATCTCTTCTTCACTCGCTGTGATTGGTTTTTTGTTTACCAACTTAATTAATTTATTCTGGATTGATGTAAAATAATGCTTTACTATTCGATCTTCCAAAGAATGAAAGCTGATAACAGCTAAGTGCCCACCAGAGCAAAGGATCTCCACGGCTTGAGGCAATGCTTGTTGTAATATCTCAAGTTCGTGGTTGACTTCAATTCGCAGAGCTTGAAAAACTTTGGTAGCGGGGTGGAGCCCGCCAATCCAAGGAATTTGTTTAGTGCTATGTAATTTTTTTTGGTAGACTTCAAGAATAATTTCAACGAGTTGACTGGTACGTTCGATCGGCTGTTTCTTTCGACTCGCAACAATTGCGGCAGCAATTTCTTTACTCAAATTTTCTTCGCCATAGGTTTTAAAAATCCGAGCTAACTCTTCTTCGTGATAGTGGTTAACAATTTCACTCGCGGTTTCAATTGTCGTTTCTGATTTTGGATTTTGTGATTCGGATTTTCCTTGATATCGCATATCAAGTGGTTCATCCTTCTCAAAACTAAACCCTCTTCCCCGCTCACTAAACTGCGGACTAGACCAACCCAGATCCAGCAAAATTCCGTTGACCGGACCAAAATTATTTTCGGCAACAATTTTTGTCAGGTTAACAAAATTATCACGCGCGTAGACTACACGCTCACCAAATTGGTAGAGATATTGCTTGGCGCGCAGGAGCGATTCTGGATCAGCGTCGATTCCTAACAACTTTCCGTTGGGTGAGGTTTTTCCAAGAATCATTTCCGCGTGCCCGGCATCACCCAGAGTGCAGTCGATAAAATTCTGGTTTGGTTTTGGTTGTAAAAGGTCAGTAATTTCATTCGGTAAGACTGGAATATGGCGCATATTTTTTGTGTCATTGCGAGGAGTCCCGATTCGCATCGGGACGACGCGGCAATCCCCCTGTCTAAAAATTTCTTAAACGGGGAGATTGCTTCGTCGTCGCTGCCAAGCTCCTCCTCGCAATGACAGCTACACACCCAACTCCCCCATCCGCTCAGCAATATTTCCACTCTCGGCCTCAGTCTGACCTTTATACATCCCCCACTTGGTTTCATCCCAAATTTCTAAGCGACTATAGAGACCGGCGACAATCACGCCCTTTTTTAACCCAGCAAAATGCCGTAAGTATTCCGGGAGGATAACGCGACCTTGTTTATCAACTTCCACATCCATAGCACCCGCAAGCATGAGGCGGGCAAACGCTCGACTGTTGGCTTGGCTAATTGGAAGCGCGGCTAATTTCTCGGCGAGTTTTTGCCACTCATCACACGTGTATAAAAAAAGGCAACTATCAAGTCCCCGCGTTACTACCGCCCCTTTTTTTAAAGCCTGACGGAATTTAATGGGGATGGCCAAGCGGCCTTTGTCGTCAAGATTGTGACTGTATTCACCGATAAACATACTGAGGGAAGAAAAAGTGGGACAAGCATTTTCACCACCTTTCCCCACCTACTTCCATTTTACACCACTTAACTACATTGGTCAACACTTTACACCAAAAAATATCTACGTAATTTTGGCTAATGTACAACAAAAAATCCCGACTGAGTCGGGATTGTGGATAAGTTATTTTAAAAACGTTTATTATCTAAAATGCTTAGCGATCACCAAAATAAAAAATAGTTTATTTTTCTGCAAAATATTTTTAAGCTTTGTGAAATACATACCAGAAATTGAATCAAACAATAACGGTTGAATTGAGCACTGCTGGAGCAGCTTCAACACCGCATTCTTGCTGCAACCTTTTCGCCACCGCCGCAGAGGGCCCGGGTTCCCCATGATTGAAGATAACTCTTTTGGGCCGACCGGCGCTAATCCAACTCACCAGTTTATTTTGATCGCCGTGCGCCGAGAGCGCGCCCATAACTTTTATTTGGCATTTAACGACTACGCGTTCACCGTGCACCGTGACCGGAGAGTGGCCTTCCATAATTTGTCGGCCGAGGGTGCTGGGTGATTGATAGCCGATGAAAAGAATGGTGTTACGGGCATCAGATAAATAATGAAGAGCGTGATGGAGGATGCGGCCGCCGTTCATCATGCCGGCGCCAGCGATAATAACTTTGGGGCCCGGCGTGTGATTAATTTTCATTGACTCTTCCCGAGAATAAGTGGTAATGAGATTAGGAAAGGTAAAAATATCATCACCCTCTTTAAAATATTCGGCGGCTTTTTCGTCATAATATTGTGGGTACTTGCGATACACTTTGGTAGCATCAATGGCGAGCGGGCTGTCCAGATAAATGGGGACGTTGGTTAGTTTATGTTTGTGATCAATGAGTTTGTTAAGTTCATAAATAAGTTCTTGGGTCCGTTCCAAAGCAAATGACGGAATCATAAGCACTCCCCCACCTTTAACGGCGTTAAGGATCGCTTGTTCAATCATTTCTTCACGCGTGGCCTGCACTTCATGCAGGCGATCGCCGTACGTGGACTCACACACCAAGAGATCAAGGTTAGACGGGAGTGGTTCTGTATCGCGTAAAATTGGCACATGAACGTTGCCGACATCTCCGGAGAAAACAATTTTTTTGCCTTCGGCTCTGATCTCAATAAAGGCCGAACCAAAAATGTGGCCGACGTCGTGGAAGGTGACGGTGACACTTTCGGCAACGTTCGATTCCCCGCTTGGGCGGGGTAGGGGTGGGTGAGGTCGTTGCGTGGCAGTGGCAAGTGGCGACTCAATGGTCTCACCCACCCCTGGCTGCGAGGCCTTCCCCGCCCAAGCGGGGAATTCCATCTCTTCCCCATACTCCACCGTCTTAAACTGGGTCATTACACCAGCAATATCTTCTTCGCCATATAGAATTGGCCGACCAAAATGTTGATGATCATATAACATGATGCCATGAGCGTCCCGCATGACCAATTCCGCGAGCTCCATGGTGGGGGCAGTGGCATAAAAATAGCCAACATACCCCTGCTTAACCAAGAGCGGCAGCCGGCCGGTATGGTCAAGATGCGCATGGGTAATAAAAACATGGGTCAAACTCTTAGGATCAAAAGGTAATGCCTGATGATTCATAGCTTCCATTTCAAGGCTGCCCTGAAACATCCCGCAATCAATTAGAATTCTATAGGGACCGACTTCAAGCAGACTACAAGAACCAGTTACCTCACCGGCGGCACCGAAAAAAGTAATACGCATAACACAGATTACACACATTTTTGTGAGGATTACACAGATTGTAATCCGCATAATCTGTGTTAAGTATATCAGTCGCTTAACAAAAGAGCAATATAGTCTAGGCTAGGCAAAAACGAACTTTATTGCTATACTACAAGAAACAAGCCGGGTGTACGGAGGTAATTTTTTTGTATCTGTAATTCCGTCGATTTATATTATATCTATGCGTCGTCCGAATATCGACAAAATCGAAATTGTTGAACCACCAATTGAAGAATTAAGCAAACATCATTCTGGCTTCCGTCGCACCTGTCTCACTGGTTGCAGTAGTGTGATACTTTTTGTAATTGCAATCATTATCGCTGTGTGGTTGGCTATTGGCCCAGGTCCAAAAACCATAAAAACACTTCCCGCTCATTTTCCAATCGATATTCCACTCTATGATAAAGACAATATTGAACAAATAACATTTATCTCGGGAAAATATAAAAGCCGCGGTCTTGAATTAGCCGCTTTCTTCCCAAAAATTATTTTATCACCACTATTACTACGTACTAATTCCAACTACAGCACAGCGTCCGAACCAGAACCAACGCCATCAGAAGAGCAATCTCACTACCTTAAACGAATCTGGCAGTTAATTCAAACACCGGTTGGTGACCCGCGTGATAGTATAGAAATTGAATGGAAAAATCTTGATGCTGAGCCAGGGTTTATTATGTCGTACTATAAAAAGGAGTTGCGCAAAGCAGGATATACAATTTCCGAAGAGAATCAAAATAGCAACAGCAGACAAATTACCTTTAACAAGAATGACACTGCGGGGACACTCACCATTGCCCGCACCGAAGAGCAAAAAATTGGTACGGCGTATGCGTTACTCACACTCAATTTTGCCCCACCATCACCATGATTTCACGCTTATTAACTGCTGAATCTAAATCAATTACCGGCGCTGCGATCGTTATTGCAGTGGCGACGTTGACGAGTCGCCTGGTTGGTGTAGTCCGCGATCGTGTTTTTGCACATTATTTTGGGGCCGGAGCAGTACTGGATGCTTACTACGCGGCATTTAAAATTCCTGACTTAATTTATAATTTACTCATTGTAGGAGCACTAACCGCAGGGTTTATTCCTACCTTCACCAAACTTTTTTATACCAATGATAATAAAGCTCCAGCATGGCGGTTAGCTAATAATATTATTAATATTGTTGGTTTAGCCCTAGTGGTTTTATTCGGACTCGGCATAATTTTTACCGCACCATTATCCAAAATTATTGCACCAGGATTCTCGGGCGCCAACCAACAACTCGTACTTTCCTTCACTCGCATCATGTTCCTCTCTCCGGTTCTCTTAGGAATCTCCATGGTGCTAGGGGGCATTTTACAATCCCTGAAACAATTTATTCTCTATTCCATTGCACCAATCTTTTATAACATTGGAATTATTCTCGGAGCCACCCTCCTTACAAAATCAGCCCTCGGGATTCAAGGTCTTGCAGCCGGGGTAGTACTGGGAGCTCTCCTCCACGCTGGGATTCAATGTTATGGGGCCTATGCCAGCGGTTTTCGCTGGCACTGGTCATTTAATCTTAAAGACACCAACACGCTCACCATTGGTAAATTGATGATTCCACGCACGCTTGGCCTTGCTATCACCCAACTGAATGTCGTGGTGGTTACCATATTAGCATCCTTCCTGCCGGCGGGGAGCATAACAGTTTATAATTTAGCGAACAATTTACAGGGCGTGCCAATTGGTATTATTGGCATACCATTTGCGTTGGCAGTATTTCCAGTACTTTCAACCATGGTAGCAAAAAAAAATGGAGCTGGTTTTATTGAACACCTCAGCGCCACGACACGGCAAATCCTGTTTCTTATTATTCCAATTGCAATAATTATTCTGCTCTTGCGTGCACAAATTGTACGTGTTTTTTATGGTACTGGCGCCTTTGATTGGCGAGCTACCATCGCCACTGCCAACACACTAGCATTCTTTGCGCTCGGACTCTTTGCCCAGTCTCTTGTTCCACTCTACGCCCGAGCGTTCTACGCTCTTTCCAATACCAAAACTCCCTTTACTCTTGGCGTCATTGCTGAACTGATAGCAATTATTGCTGCCCTCATCCTAATGAGACCGCTTGGCGTGGCCGGGCTTGCTCTCGCGAGTTCAATTGGCGCAATACTTAACGCTCTCATGCTCATTATTGCTCTGCGGATAGAATCAGGTTCGATTGAGGAAGGAAAATTATTCCACATGTTCTATAGGGTTGCTATCGCCGCCTGCGCGATGGGGCTCACTATCCAATTCCTCAAATTTCCACTCGCTGGGGTACTTGATCTTAACCGCTTTTGGGGTATTCTGTTGCAAGGGTTTATTTCTGGTACGGTAGGGCTTTTGGTGTACGGAATAATTTGTTACTGCCTAAAGGTACATGAAATGATACATCTGCACGCCAGCCTCAAGCGCCGTTGGCTTCGGCTCTGGAATGTACCGGCAGGGATTGATGAGGCTGAAGGGTTATAAACAGAATACGATATAAAGGTATCAAATTTGATATGGTGGTGCCTAGGTAAAAATATGAATACTCGGATTAGAAATTTTTGTATCATCGCTCACATTGATCATGGCAAATCAACACTCGCTGATCGCTTTTTAGAATTAACCGGAACGGTATCCAAACGTGACATGAAAAGCCAACTGCTTGATAGTATGGATTTAGAGCGAGAACGAGGGATAACGATTAAGCTGGCGCCGGTGCGTATGTTGTACGAGACCACAGACCACAGACCACAGACCACAGACAACCAGCGTGATCAGGCCGTAGTCCGTAGTCCATCGACCGTAGTCCTCAATCTCATTGACACTCCCGGTCACGTCGACTTTAATTACGAAGTTTCTCGTTCCCTCGCTGCTGTGGAAGGCGCCATTCTCCTGGTGGACGCCACCCAAGGCGTACAAGCACAGACGATTGGAAACCTGTATCTTGCTTTGGAACAAAATTTGACCATTATTCCAGTCATCAACAAAATCGACATGCCGATTGCGAATGTAGAAAAAACGAAAGCCGAAATTATACATTTATTAGGATGTCGAGAAAATGAAATTCTCCTGGCTTCGGGAAAAACTGGACACGGAGTCGCCGAAATCCTTACAGCGATCGTGGAACGTATTCCTCCCCCACCAGATAACTCTATAAAACCGGCCCGAGCACTCATTTTTGATTCGCAATTTAATGAATATAAGGGAGTGGTTACTTCCGTGAGGATTGTTGATGGGGCTCTCAAGAAGGGAGACAAAATTTATTTTATGTCTACGCATGCGGAGGTGGAAATTCTAGAACTTGGCTATTACTCACCTAAATTTGTTCCGGCTGAACGGCTCATGAATGGTGAAATTGGTTATGTCGTAACTGGCCTTAAAGAGGTACAGGATTGTCGTGTGGGTGATACAATTACGACACTTGATGAGGATAGCAATCCAACTGCCCGCGAATCACTCCCTGGCTATAAAGAAGTCAAACCCATGGTTTTTGCTGGCATTTTTCCGAAAGAAGGTAGTGCCTACCAGGAACTCCGGGACGCGATTGATAAACTTAAATTAAGCGATTCTTCCTTGATGTATGAACCAGAACACTCCCAAGCGCTCGGGTTTGGTTTCCGATGTGGTTTCCTTGGAATGCTCCACCTGGATATTTTTCAAGAACGCTTGAAGCGCGAACACGACTTGGAGATAATTATTACCGTACCAAGTGTAGCGTACCGTGTAAAAAAAATGAACGAGGATAAACTCTTGGTTCGGAGTCCACAAGAAATGCCTGACTCCAATTATATTATGACGGTCGAAGAACCCTGGATGACCCTTGATATCATTACCCCTAAAGATTACGTTGGCAGTGTAATGGGGCTCATTGCCGAACGTAAAGGTCGCTATATCAATACCGAGTACTTAAGCACAGGCGTAGACCAACGCGCACTCTTGCATTACGAAATCCCACTAGCCTCGCTCGTGACTGATTTTTATGATAAGCTAAAGACAGTCACGTCCGGGTATGCCTCCATGAATTATGAATTGAAACAATACGAGCCAACCGAGGTCGTAAAGTTGGAGATTCTGGTTGCGGAAGAGCTGGTCGAGGCACTTACCACGCTGGTTTGGAAAGATGCGGCTTATGCGACAGGTAAAAAAATTGTGGAATCGCTCAAAGAGAGTCTGCCAAAACAACAGTTTGAACTTAAAATTCAAGCTGCGATTGGTGGTAAAATAATTGCCGCCGAACGACTCTCTGCCTTGCGCAAAGATGTGCTTGCTAAAATGAGTGGTGGTGACGTGACCCGAAAAATGAAACTCCTGAAAAAACAAAAGAAAGGCAAGGAACGAATGAAAGCGCACGGAAAAGTAGACATCCCTTCAGAAGCGTATTTAGCAGTTTTAAAAAGATAATTAAATTTTTCACCTATGCGCAGGCGACCTCCCTTTACAGAAGAAGTTGGCTATAACCCCCAACGTCGAGAGGGTAATCTTGAGCTGAAAAGAATTACCGACGTTAGAATTTCAACCACAAATACAGATACACTGTTTGTAATTGATTTTGACGGCCGCCCTTCCGAGGACCAGGTCGATTTATTAATGAACCACCCTGGTGGAATAGTTTTTGATACCTTAGTTGGTTTAGGATATACAAGTAACAATCATATTGCTCTAAAAGATGCTAAGACATCTAAAATTGAGTTACAACAAAAACAAGATAGAACATGGCGACTCACTTTTCGCTACAGTCTAAAAAACAAAACCACTAGTATATGAAACGAAAAACTCGCAAAGCTCTGTGGATATTAATTGCTATTATTGGCATCGTGGCGATGCTCTTTTTTACTATTGCTCCGGCGTTCCAATAAACATATATAATCCGAATCTACGAATATCCTAATAAGACAAATTAATATTCGCCATTACTAGGACATTAGTAAATTCGGATAAAAATTTGTAGATTAGCATTGTTGTATGGTCTTACTCCGAAAATACCAGCTCGATATCGTATTTCTATTTTTTGCCTTGTCCGCTATTCTCTGGTCGGCATTCGCACTCATGAAGCAGTGGGGAGCTGACCCCCATGAATACGAATGGTTCATTGCCGGACCGGTGATTATGCTCTATGGAATTATGTTGTGGCATATTCGGAGCCACATAAAAAAACAGGAATTCCGCCATCTAACAACCAAAACTGTTGTTTATTGGATTATATTTGGAATACTGCTGTTTGCGAGCTACCAGACCCCGCTCCCAGCTGCCGAGTATTGGTCACTGGAATTAATGTTCATTCTCTTTACCTGTTTTTTAGCTGATTCGTACTGGGACTTCCGGGAGTTAAGATGGAAAAAATTATTTACCAAAAAAGAAATGGGGAAATAACTTACTTACCTACATTTGTGTCTAAAAAATGGATTATCGCACCTCCACCGCCTCAAGAATTCCTCAATGAACACCCGGAACTCTTGGCGAATATCGCTCAACTCCTCTGGAATCGAGGGCTCAGAACACAGGAACAAATTGATGAATTCTTGAATCCAGATTATTTGACGGATCTCCATGACCCGTTTCTTTTTAATGACATGGAAAAGGCCGTGGCCATTATTTTTGATTGCATTAAGAATGATAAAAAAATTGTCGTGCACGGTGATTATGATGCTGATGGGGTATGCGCCGCCGCTGTGATCATGTTATGTCTTAAAAAATTAGGAGCCACTAATACCGACATTTTTCTTCCCCATCGCGAAATTGATGGCTACGGACTCAACAGTCGCACGGTCCAATTTTTAAAAGATGGCGGAACCGATCTTATTATAACGTGCGACTGTGGCATTAGCAACACAGAAGAAATTACTTTGGCAAAAAATCTTGGAATGCAGGTAATTGTAACCGATCACCACGCAATGCCGGCCGTATTTCCTCCAGCTCATGCTATTATTCACCCTTTGGTTCCAAAAGAAAAATATCCCGATAAAACTTTGGCTGGCGGTGGGGTGGCATTTAAATTAGTCCAGGCACTACTGAAACGACATCAAGAAATAAGTACTACGCCATTGTTTCCAGACGGTCAATCACATGAATCATTTGAAAAATGGTTGCTAGATCTAGTAGCAATCTCAACCGTTGCCGACATGGTGCCACTCACCGGGGAATCACGAACCATGGTAAGCTATGGCCTAATGGTACTTAACAAAACGCGCAATCGAGGACTTAAACAACTACTTATCTCTGCTGGGCTCGTGAATGAGAATGGTGAATCAAAACGAACGTTTGATACCCATACGATTGGGTTCCAAATTGCTCCCCGTATTAATGCTGCCGGGCGCATGGACCACGCTAACGCTGCCTTTAAGCTTCTTATGGCGGAAACTGAAGCCGAAGCTACGGAGCTCGCCGAGCAACTCTCCAAGAGCAATGTTGACCGTCAAAAATTAACCGAACAGTTGGTGCTCCAAGCACGTTATCAGATTGTGAAACAGCAACAAGAAAAGAATCCGATCTTGTTTGTTCTAGGCGAAGGGTGGAGCACTGGAATTTTAGGATTAATCGCCAGTCGTCTTAAAGAAGAATTCTACAAACCAACTCTGGTGATGGGGTTAAATAATGAGATTATTACCGGCTCGGGACGCTCGGTTCCTGGATTTAATATGATTGAAACGCTCAAAACTATTCCGGAATTTTTTCAAAAATTCGGCGGCCATCCGCAGGCCTGTGGATTTTCGTTAAAGAGTCCAGAAATATTGGAGAATTTTAAAAAAACGATGCTAGAAAAAGCCACGGCTGGTTGCGCTGACCTCGATCTTACCCCACAAATTCACATTGATGCTAAAATCGATTTGGATGAAATAAATTGGAAGCTCTATGATCTCTTAGAAAAATTTGCGCCCTTTGGCCAAGCCAACGAAGAACCAATGTATGCTGCATATAGGCTCACCGTTATGGGTGTAGAACCCGTTGGACAAGATGGCAAACACCTACGTCTTATGGTAAAACATAATTCTCACGTAGTCCGTAAAACTATCGCGTTTGGTTTTGGAGATGCAGAACGCCATCCGGCTAATTGGAAAGTGAATTTGAAACCAGGCGATATAATTAATATAGCCTTTACCGTTGGAGTAAACGAATGGAACGGAAACCGAGAATTGCAACTGGTAGTAGAGGATATAGAAAAAAATCCCCCGAAATAATCGGGGGTTGTATACTTAGGATTGATTCAGTTCTTTTTCGAGCTCATGCCATTTCTTCTTTAATTCGCGCATGAGAACATTTCTCATTTCTCCCGCTAATTGCTTTTTAGCGCCATACTCTTCAACCGCTCGCTCCACCAAAGCATCATACATTTCTTTGGTTGGCCCCTCAAGCTGTTTAAGACTAGCTTTAAGCTCAACATAAAGAGGTTCAAGATGCAACACAAGTTTAGCTCGCATTTCTTTTCCCTTCGGCGTGGCATTGAGCCACATAAGTGCTGCCCCAACAAGACCACCAAGAAAAAGCCCTTTTTTAAAGTTTCCCATACTAGTGAGTTTTAAGTACTTACTGCTCTTAAAATTAGGTTCCGCACCCTGGCTGCGTCGCTCCTGCCGCCGCAGCTTGACCAGCACCAAATCCTGGTTGGAATGCCAAGTTACTTAAGGGCTGTCCACACTCCACGGGCGGGTTGGTAAAGGCGGCACAAATTGCTTGTTTAACTGCTTCGGGGGTTCGTCCAACTTCTGCCAATACACCATTAATTATCAAGGTTGGCGATCCTTGCACGCCATACGTATCATTTAATTTCTGATGAATTGGGTACACCGGGAAACGTCCGGAAAGCCACTTACTTTTGTTATTATATTCAGCCATCACACCAAATTTTTTATCGGTAGCAGTATAACACCGATCGATTTTCGATGTGTTAATAGCCGCGGTGCTCATACAAGATTTATAATCACCGCTGGTCGTAAAACATTTCAGATAAGCAATGTATTTGCTCGGCTCTTCCTGTTCAATACAATACTGGCGAGTATTTTCCTCAACTTCTTTCAATTCATGCATAGCATAGGAAACAAATTTCACATCAATATCAGCTTTGCCTTCAAGAAGTTCCCACGCTGGTGCATAAGCTTTTTGCATCTGGAGACCAAACGGACAATACGACATCACAAAAAGCTCCACTTTCGGTCGATCGGTTTTAGGAATATTGGCTGGTGGTGTTGGTGCTGGTTGCGCCGCTAATTGATTGGCGACTGGGGCTACCGTTGGCGCCAGTGATATTGCTGAAAATTTAACGTCACCCTTAAGGAACAAAATTCCAAGTACAATAAAACCAAGTGTTCCCAATGTAAGCAACCCTCCAATTACGCCAACAATAAGAGCATTTTTAGGATCGAGTAATTCAAAAAATGATTTCTTTTCTTCCATAAATTAATATTAATTAATAGAAAATACAAATTTTAATTAACGATAGTAGTATACACCATGGCATATTTCATGGCAAGCTGCTCTCCGGGAGATAACACTTCTCCATCCGGGTTAACTGTCACATCAACGCCGTTAAAACTAGGAGATTCATCAATTTCAATTATCCGTTGATTCCGGCGTTGTAAGCTCCAAGGCATACTACGTAATGCCGGGGTTATTACTACTTCCGCCGCGGCCAGCAAACGTGGTAGATAATAAAAATTATAGGCAACGATGAGTAAGCTAAAAAAATCTGGTATCATTACCCGGCGATAGTAGGTTACTACTAAACAGCGGTTAGGATGCTGGCGCTTCCAACTAAGAATTTTTCCCGCGGCACCAAACAGCGGACAATGGACGTGAATAATATCAAACTGATCGAGCGATGCCATAACCTGAGACATGGGAGCCAGTCCCTGATATTTTTGGGAAGGTGCTTCTTCCCCAATCGCTTCACGAACAGCAGTGGGTACCGTCATCCCAAACTCAATAGTAATAGCCTCTGTTTCTACCCCAATCTTGCTGAGATTATCTACCACATAAAACGCATTGGAACGAATATCATCAAAATAACTAAAGGCTGAGGGAATAATATGAATGACTTTCATAACACAGATTATGCAGATTTTGTGAGGATTATGTGGATGCTGACTTCCTCGCCACCAGATGTACATTTGGTGATGGCAGACGCGAGAACAACGTAGATTCCAGATATACGAGACTATTCACAATATTTTTGATTACTTTTACGAAGCGACGTGGTGATTGTTTTTCAAAATAAGTTTCGTTATTGAGCTGTTTAATTCCCTGCTGATGAGCAGCACGATCCATCAAACTAAATACAACCACACCCAGGAATTGCCCGAGAAGGTGTTCGCTATAACGTAATTTACTAATTTCAAATTTTTTTTGAATAAATAAATTTTGTAGTTGTTTTCTGGAAAAAAACTGAATATGACCGGCGTACTTTTGAGTAAGGTCTCTTTTCAGATGTACTGTGTCAAGCATCTGCCACAGCGACAACCAATCGCCCTCACAAGGAACAAAGGCATACAAAATGCCGTTATTTTTAAGCACGCGCCGCACTTCAGTGAGGAGCTTACCGGGATCAGCAACATGTTCTAAAACATCAAAAATAAGAACTGCATCAAACGTGGCGTCCTCATAGGAGAATTGGTACGGCTCATTAAGAGCATACGTCACCCCATCATTGTTTGTCTTGGCAAACTCAATTGCCTGCCGACTGATATCAACACCATAACATTCAAATTCCGGATGAATTTTTTGTATAGCTCGAATAAACTGCCCGGCTCCACAGCCAATTTCTAAAACTTTTGCTCCCGCTTTAAGCGAAGCGATCGCCTCACAAGCCTGCCGGAGACGAAAACTGGTGGGACTCGACCACTGTAAACTCGCTTTCCCTTTTCCCCAAATAGATTGTTCGTAGCTGAAGGACATTGTAAAATTATTCAAATGTTATATTATTACATTGTTGCTCACTCGTGAAAAGTAATTTGACCGTTTAACGGTTTAATTATCGGACTTACTTGTCACTATTCCTTGATATATTTCTTCTAACTTTTTTATATGTTCTTCGATTCCATATGCCGCCTTCATCTTGGCCCTTCCCCGTTCCCCCATAGCGTTTCGTTGTTCGGGAGATAGCAATAAAACTTTCTCTAATTTTTCCTTGAGATCATTACTGGAGCCTGACTGAAAAAGATACCCATCGCGACCATCTACGATGCGGCTACGAATGCCAGGGATATCGCTCGCCACGACCGGGCAACCGGAGCTTAACGCTTCGACGACGACGAGGGAAAACGATTCAGCGTCTGAAGGCACCACAACGGCAGTTGCTATATTATAATAGCGAGCTAGCTGGATTTGATCAAAACAGCGTCCGACGAATTTAACGCGGGAACCGAGCTCCAGATCCACTACCATTTTTTTGTATTTGGCTTCTTCATAACCTCCACCGACCACCACCAAAACCACATCATCTTTTAGTTGGCTGAATGTTTGCAATAATAAATCGAGCCGCTTCACGGGCATGAGGTTACCAACAAACAACACTATTTTTTTGTTCTCCCACTCTAACCAACCACAGTCATTCACGGTTACCGCGCGCGGCTGAAAAACATTGGTATTTACGGCGTTGGGTAATTCTATTATGTTCTGGAAGGGGACAACCCCACCATGTGGATTTTTAAAAAAATAATCCTTATCAACAACTAGAATCTTCTTGGCGCCACGAAGAATTATTTTTGTTAAAAATAAGTTATAAAAAAAATGGATAAGCCTTTTCACCACACCACGGGGATGTGCCTCCATGTGATACGTCACCAGGTATTTCTGATTATACAACTTGTGTGCTAACCAGATCCACTCGGCCCCACCATAAAAAGGATAATGCAGGTGGACGAGATCAAAATTTTTGAGACGATTGAATAGTTGGGGAATCCAACCCGCATCCCCAGCCCTAATGAATGGCTTTAATCGTACCACTTTAAACGGCAGTGCGTCATCATGATTTTCCAAACTACCATAGTGTAGGGTAAAAACAGTCACCTGGTGGCCGTGCTGAACCAATTCATTACACTCATGAAAAGCAACGTTACCCATCCCGCCAATATGAGGTGGAAATGTAGCAATAACGTGAGCAATCTTCATAAATTAATTTCTCTTTTTCCATCAGGCTGCATTAAAGCTAATTGGCGTGTCAACTTAGTAATATCACGATTGATTCGTTCAACTTTTACCATGAGACGAAAAACCATAAAAAATAGTATCGCGAGCGACAGATATACTACCAAATCTGCCCCCCGACCAATTCCTACCAGATGCGCTACGCGAAAGGTAATATCGGGAATCAGTGCCACAATCGTGGCCACGATCCAAAATAATAGCCACATAACTACCACCCCGCCGGAGAGCTCCCCTGTCCGCCATCGCCCGAGCACTTTAAAGGAAGCAAAAAGAAAGAAAATAATCAGTATGACTTGAATGAGCGTCATAGAAATTTTAATTTACAAAATGACCAAACAAAAAATCACTCAGTATTTTAAGTCCGCCCCGAACCCCCTGCCCATATTCATAATAACGAACTTCAACTGGGTGCTCGGCAAATGTAAGATTATGAATCTTAATCTGTGCTACAATTTCGGTATTATGAGCCATACCATCTTGGGTAATAACAATTGCTTTGAGGGCTGATCGGCTCAGTATTCTAAAACCATTATGCACATCGGATAGTTGTAATCCGGTGAATACAAAATTTATCCAACGGCTTATGGGCAAAAGAATATGGCGTTTAGACCAGGGCATATGAGTGCGGCTATCTAAAAAACGCGAACCGAGAATAATATCAAGCTTTTCTGTATTAAGACGATTAATTGCTAGGGCAATATCTTTTGCATTCAACTGCCCGTCGCCATCAAAATGTACTACAATTTCTGCCCCGCTCTCAAGTGCATATTGATTACCAGTTTGCAGCGCAGCCCCTTGTCCACGATTAATAGAATGACGTAGAACAGTTGCGCCTGCTGAGCGGGCTAAGGCCCCTGTCTCATCTATGGAACCGTCATCAATCACAACAACATTCTGAAAACCCTGTTGAAAAAGGTCGCGGACAACGCGACCTATTGCTTCCTCTTCATTATAAGCAGGAACGATTATAAAGACCATATTGTAGTACTAGCGTGAAGCGCCACTATTTCCAAACAGAAGCTCTTCTTTATGAGAAATGACATAATCAATAGTTTTGCGTAATCCATCTTCCAAACGAACAAGCGGCAACCAACCGAGCACTTCTTTGGCATAGCTAAGGTCGGGTGCTCCTTTTTTGGTTAAAAATAATAATGGTTGTTCAAAACGAATTGCAGAACTCGAACTGGTAATATCCAAAATCATTTGGGCAACTTCGGTATATTTAATAACGTGATCGCCGCCGACATTAACGACCTTAACTTCAGGACCACTCCCCATAAGACGAACTAAGCCATCAACCATATCAGTGACATAACACAAGGTAGTTGAAAAATTTTCATCACCATATACCATTAAATCTCGTCCTTCCAAAGCGTTAATAATAAAATCAGGAATCAACTGTTGCTCAAATAATCGCATATGTGGTCCGTAGGTTGTAAAAACACGAGCAATCTTGGCATCGATTCCTTGCGTCTGTGCATAGGTGGCAACACACGTCTCAGCAAAACGCTTCCCTTCATCAAAACAAGCCCGGGGTGATAATTGATTCACTGGCCCAAAATTTGTTTCTTTAAGCGGGCGGGTGGTATCCGCCTGATCACCATAAACAACCGCACTTGATGTAAAAATATATTTAGCGCGATATTGCACCGCTAATTCTAAGGTATTAATCATAGCCCCAGAATTAGCCAACAGAGTCAAAATTTTATTTTTTTCAAAATCTTTAGGACTCGTAGGGCAGGCCAAGTGATATATTTCCTGGATACCTTGAAATTTAACCTTAAATTTATCGAGTTCATCAAACTGCTCTACATTTAAGGGCTGATTAATATCGTGATTAATAAACTCAAAATCGGCATACTGAAGGAGGTGGTTGATATTATCAGGACGAGAATTAGAGAAATTATCAATACAAATAACATTTGCGTCTTTCAAAAGACGCTCACACAAGTGAGAACCAATAAATCCAGCGCCACCAATTACCAAGACATTTTTTTTCTCAAAAATAGGAGATTCCATAAGAAGACTAAATACTAAAAACAATCATGACCTTATAGTATCATGGTTCTGCTAACAGGGTCAATTGGTTAGCCCGTTAAGGCGCGGAAGTTTAATTTCAGCCACTGGTTCCCCCGCCCCGGTTGCGAGCCTAAAAATGCCCCCACCAGTAGTAAACGGAAAAATAAGCATGCTATCGGTAGCAGTTGATTGCGCTAACAAAAGACGCCATGGTGCTGGATCGGCGGTAACATCTATGAGCCGTGTAGTAATCGTTCCTATATTAGTCTCTAGGATGAGTTGTTCCACGCGTCGGCCGCGGCGCAACAAAATTATTCCCTGCTCATTTTTTCCCGGTAGCACTTGTCCGACCCGGACAGCTTCAATTCGTGCTGCACTATCTTCGCTTATTTTCCATGATTGCACTGCGCCACCATTCCACGAGATCCGGCGCACCTCAGTTTTCTTACCAACCCGTTGAGCAAGCAAAATCTCTGGATTATTACGCCCAATCGCCCAACCTGATACTTCGCCAGGGACAGCAGCCTCCTGCGCTAATTCTCCTCGAACATCAAAAGCTTTAAATACCGTTTGCTTTTTTTGAGGATAGTAAACCTCCACGATAAAGGGACTAGGAGCCCCCGGTGCCGTAGTTACCGCTAAACGCTTCACCACGGCGTCTTTGCGAATACTGAGTTCAAGGGAAAAATCCTGAATTAATTCACCGGTATCACGCACTAATCGCACATGATAAAATGGTTTTCCCTCTAAGAGCGCTGCCACCTGTGTTTTGGTACTTATATTGGGATTATAAATAGCAACACTCTTGATAATGTTATCACCGACATGAGCTACTGTTTCCACTGAACTACTCGTAAAATTCAAACGATTAATAACTGGTCCATTAAAAAAGTAATAATAGCCGCCAGCCGGCCCACCCCGCTTAAGCTGCATAGCCACGGCGACGGCTTTACCAATATTTAACCGTCCACGCCCCAAACTACTGCTAGCTAAGCTAAGATTCTGCGCTTCAATAGGATCAGCGGTATTACGAAGGGTTTGGATAAGTTCAACTGGACCCCATTCTGGATGAATTGACTTAAGGAGGGCAGCCGCCCCGGCCACCAACGGTGCAGAAAAGGATGTCCCTTTCCAGGGACCATTAAATTTTTTTTGATAACCGAATTGCGGGGCATAACGTTCGGTACTAAAAATATTTTCCCCTGGTGCCACGAGATCAAGACACGTACCATAATTACTGAATCTACTCAACTGATCTAGTGTATTCACTGATCCCACTGTTAAAAACCAATTAACAGTATCCCCTTGATCATAACAGGCTGGATAGAGTGGGTGATCATTAAGATTACCAGAACTATTGCGGGAATGGTTACCAGCGGCGGCGACAATTAATACCCCATGATCATAGGCAGCCTTAAGATGGTCTTTAAGGACCGTATCATTAATGTCGCCAACAAAACTCATGGTAATAATATGAGCGCCATTCGCTACGGCATAGTCTATCGCCCTACTGACGGTGGCGTAATCACCTGCACCACTGCTCTGAATCGCCCGAATAGGCATAAGCTTAATACGCCAATTAAGTCCTACTCCGCTCTCGTTATTATTACCTTCGGCGCCAATAAGACCAGCAATCAATGTGCCGTGACGAACCGCCTCAGGATCATCAGCATGTTCAAATACCGAGGTACGTACATCGTTATTATTTTCTACAAAATTCCAACCATGGAGATCATCAATATAACCGTTATGATCATCATCACGGCCATTATCGGGAATCTCATAAGGATTAGTCCAAATATTTCCCTTAAGATCATCATGCCAAGTATCAACACCAGTATCAATAACTGCTACAACCACATCACTTGATCCGGTAGTGATATCCCAAGCAGTGGGAGCACCAATTTGTTCCCATATCATCTGTTGTGCTGCATACTCTGGATCGGTTGGAACCCGAGCCCAGGCCGCATCAGACGTATACAAAACCGCACCCAACAAGAGTACGAGTATTGCTTTTTGCGCTAAAGAATGATAAAATGAAAGCATAGTTGTTATTACATTGTCTTTTAGTATAACTTATTTTGGAAAAGAAAGACAGTCTCTATGTATCGTCTCAAACAATTGATTCTCCTGGGTGGCGACTTGGTGCTTCTCTACATTGGTCTCTATAGTGCCCTAACGCTACGTCATCTTGAACTCCCCTCGGCCACGTTATTGGCCCTACTTTCTCCATTTAGTGCCCTATTTGTTATTGCAGGACTGATTTTATTTATCGCTGGTCTCTACGATCTTAACCAAGCAAAAAACAGTTGGCCCCTTTTTCAAAAATTAATCATTATCAGCATCGTGTGGGTCGTCATTGGCATTATCTTTTTCTATCTCCATCCGGGAACGTATTTAACCCCCAAAACGATTCTCTTATTCACTGCCTTGGTTGGTTTCGGATTTATTGCACTCTGGCGATACCTCCATAATCGTTTTCTCTCCCCTGTCCTGCTGCGTAACAACGTGGTCTTTGTTGGGCTTACACCAGAGGTGGTGGAACTTATTACCTTGTTACAAACGGAACCACAGCGCGGATTTAATGTAATTGGCGTAATCTCTCCAATAATAACCGTTCAGCCGCCCGCTACCATCAGTAAATTTCCGATCGCGAAAACTCTCCACGAACTTCTCAACCTTCCGACAACACCTCCCCCACAACTCATTATCATCACACCGGAATTTGCTAATAATAACCTCATTTTGCAAGAACTCTATCAACACCTCTTTCGTCAAATCGAAGTGCTTGACCTCAGCCGTTTTTATGAAGAACTCCTCGGACGAATTCCAACGAGCACTTTTTCCGAAGCGTGGTTTCTTACGAATCTACGAGAACAACAGAAAAAAGTATATGATCGCTTTCGTATTCTCCTTGACTATAGCGTGGCACTCGCGATGGCACTTTTTTTTATTGGAACTTTTCCACTCATTGCCACCATAATCAAACTAACTTCCCCTGGTCCAATTCTCTTTAAACAAAAAAGAATCGGCCGCGCTGGTCGACCTTTTACCATTTACAAATTTCGCACCATGCACTCCCTAGCAATCGACGGCAGTGCCGAAGTTGCTGGCCCACAATTTGCAAAATTCAATGATGCCCGCATTACCAGATTCGGAAAATTTTTACGTCAGACTCGTCTTGATGAAGTTCCACAATGTCTGAATATCCTCCAAGGACATATGAGCATAATTGGCCCCCGACCAGAGCGACCAGAGTTTGTAGAACAATTAACGACCCGCATGCCTTTTTATACACTCCGACATCTCATTAAACCAGGGCTTACCGGCTGGGCACAACTTCACAAGTCTTATTATGGAACGATTGACGAAAATTTATACAAGCTTGAATATGATCTCTTTTATCTTAAACATCGCGGTTTAATTCTTGATCTTGCAATTCTGCTTCGTACCATCACCATCCTTGGTGCCATGGCGGGTAGATAATACTTTTTTAACGCTTCTTTTGTTGTTCTAACGCGGCGGCAACCAGACCAACAAACAGTGGGTGTGGTCGTAATGGTCGAGATTTAAATTCCGGATGAAATTGTGTGCCGATAAAATAAGGATGATTTTTTAGCTCAATGATTTCTGCTAAATTTGTCTCCGGGTTCACTCCCACAATTTCGAATCCAGCCTGCTCCATTCGTTCGCGATACTCATTATTAAATTCATAACGATGGCGATGGCGTTCGCTGATCTCATCTGCTTTGTATAATTTCTGTGTTTGGCTTCCCTTTTTTAACACGCAGCGATAAGCACCAAGCCGCATGGTCGCCCCATAGCGATTTTCGCGAATATTTTTGGCTTGCTGTGGGTTAACATGAATTATTGGATAGGGAGACTGCGGGTCACACTCCACGGTATTGGCCCCGGCGAGGTGTAAGACAGTGCGAGCGAACTCAATACTAGCGAGTTGCATTCCATAGCACAACCCTAAATAGGGAATATTGTGCTCGCGCACAAAACGAATGGCACTAATAATGCCTTCAATGCCACGCGTGCCAAACCCACCGGGCACAATAATGGCATCGAATGTGCTTAATTCTTGCAATCGATTTGGTGTTTGTTCATAGGTTTCTGAATCGATCCAAGTCAACTCTGGTTTAACTCCTCGATCCCAGGCGCCATGTTTGATTGCTTCAATGACAGAAATGTAGGAGTCAGCGAGCGTAAAATCACCAGTACCAAAATACTTTCCAACAATAGCAATTTTCATGGATTTTTTAAGTCCACGAATCTTCTTCGAGAAGGTCTTCCAGGCTTGCAGATCATTCTTGCGCGCCCGAAGATGCAATGTCCGCAAAAGGCGGCCATCAAAATTTTGCGCGTGAAATTGGAGTGGGACATCGTAAATTGAATCAACATCCGGAGCTGCAATCACGGTACCGTCCAGTAAATTGCAGACGTTAGCAAGGATATCGCGACGACGATTATCAAGAGCACGCTCACCGCGCGCAACAATAAAATCTGCCATGATTCCGGCCGCGTTCAACGTTCGGACCGCATATTGGGTTGGCTTTGTTTTCATCTCACCAACATGCTTGGGCAAAGGTAAATAACTTACGAGCACAAAAGCAACATCGCGCTGATGTTTTACTTTCATAATACGCGCTGCTTCCAAAAATAATAGCACCTGATACTCACCAACGGTACCACCAAATTCAACAACGGCAATCTCCGCTTCATTCTTCTTGGCGGCCATTTTAATACGTCGAATAATTTCATTTGGTACATCGGGTACTACTTCCACATCCTCACCTCCGTATTCTAAATTACGCTCGCGACGAATAACTTCTTGATACACCTGGCCCGTGGTAATGTAATTAAGCGAACTCATGGGGTTGCCAGTAAAACGTTCGTAGTTACCCAAGTCTTGATCAGCCTCAATGCCGTCTTCGCCAATAAAGACCTCGCCATGCTCAGTCGGGCGAATTGTCCCCGCATCAATATTAACGTACATGTCACACTTAATATTCGTGACTTTATACCCACGGCCCTGCAAAATCGCTCCGATGGAAGAAGCCGTTACCCCTTTTCCAACGCTGCTCATCACGCCACCAACGACAAAAATGTATTTAGTATTAGTCATACTGTATGTTTTTCTTTTTGCGGATTCACGGTCAGGTTAATCTGCACTTCAAGCCCGTGACCAAATTTGACGGGAACTTCCATAGCACCTAATTCCTTCATCGGTTTCATTTTAATCTGGTCTGGCTCAATACTAAAACCAATCTTTTGCAGCGCCATGCTCACCTTCTGAGGTGTCACCGCCGCGTAGAGTACGCCTTTCTCGGTAGCTTTCTCCACTAGCTCAATTTCTAGACCATCAATTTTGGCGGCTAATTGTTCACTTTCATGCAAGTCACGCTCCGCTTCCTTAGCTTGTTTTCGGTGATGGGCTTCCCGTTGGTCCAAAGCTTTGGTTGAGGCTTGTACTGCCAGGTGCCGAGGAAACAAAAAATTACGCGCATAACCGTCCGCGACCTCTTTTATATCATCAACATCCCCCAACCCAGGGGTTTTTTGAAGTAAAATCACTTTCATAAAACTTGCCTTGCAATTAGCTTTCGGGTACTATTATACAACATCCTTGCCTAAGAGGTAAAGATCTAAGATTATCATTATTGAACTTTCGCATATAGAATATTCACTACATTGTTTACTATGACAAAGAAATCAGAAAAAACTTCTAACGCTCTTCCTCAGCAAGCATTAAAATCTGGCTTAATTACTTTGGTTGGCCGTTCCAATGTGGGTAAATCTACTCTCCTTAATACTTTAATCGGTACTAAGCTTGCGGCCGTAACTCATAAACCACAGACCACGCGCAGTGCCATTCACGGAGTTTTGAATCGTCCAGAAGGACAAGCAGTTTTTATTGATACTCCCGGTGTTCTTAAAGGGAATCGCCGCCCGCTCACCGGGAAACTACTGGAAAATGTTACTGAAGCACTTCGTGATATTGATCTGGTGCTCTATGTAGTTGACCCGGGAAAACCAGTGGGCCCAGAAGAGCGCTTTACTTTATCACTGCTCCGTCAACTTACTATTCCTAAGCTCTTAGTTATTAACAAATGTGATGTCCCCGAAATTCAACAATCATACCGAGACGATTACCGAGCTTTGGCTAATGAATTTACTGATGTCTTTGAACTCTCGGCACTGCGAAATCGCCATATTCAGCCACTCATTGCCAAAGTGTTTGAACTACTCCCGCCCGGCGAACCCCTCTACCCACCGGAACAGATAACTAACATGAATAAAGAAATGTGGGTTGCCGAAATTATTCGCGAAAAAATCTTTTTAGCCCTGCGGCAAGAAGTGCCTTATTCCACCCACGTGGAAGTAACGAACATCGAAGCTAAACCGGATGTATTCGTTATTACCGCAACAATTTTTACCTCCGAACGACGATATAAACAAATGATCATTGGTGCTGGCGGGCGTGCCATTAAAGAAATCGGCAGTGCCGCCCGCCGCGAACTCGAGCAGGCGTTAAACAAAAAAATTTTTCTTGAATTAGATGTCGCTATTGACCACCATTGGATAGAACGTATCTAAACATAAAAACCACCTTACTGTCCGCTTGATTCTTTTTGCCCAAGTATGTGTAGTGCTTTATCAAGCATTACATCCTCCCCGATCTTCTCTTTCTCAAAATCTTCTTTAACCTCAATATCAGGCATAATGCCCTTCTCATTAATATTAACTCCTTTGGGAGTAAACCATTCGGCAATGGTAATTTTTAAAGCTGAACCATCAGGAAATTCTTCTAAATCCTGGACCGATCCCTTTCCAAACGTTTTTTCTCCTACCACCGTTGCGGCTCCATAATCGTGCAATGCCCCCGCCACTATCTCGGAAGCAGATGCCGAGCCACCATTGACAAGCACAACGGTTTTGAATCCCTCAAGCTCATGCCTCCCCATAGTTTCGTGAATTCGCTCTTGGTTATTATTTAAGCGCTCTTTTACAATCACTCCTTCAGGAATCCACTTACTTGCCATTGCTACTGCGCTCTCAAGGAGTCCGCCCGGATTATTACGCAAATCCAACACTAAACCAGCAACCTGTTTATTTTTTAATTCTCGTATTTTCTTGGTAAATTCTGGTATCGTACGCTCATTAAATTGCATGACTCGCAGATGGGCAACATTCCCCGGTACGATCGTCATGATAACAGGAGGCACATTAATAGTAGCACGAGTAATAATCACCTCTTTTGCCTTAGCGATTCCATCTCGACTAATCGTTAATGTAGTAGTAGTACCAGCCGGTCCTCTAATTTTAATAACTGCTGTCGTCACATCCATCCCCGCAGTGATTTGTTTATCAATCGCTAAAATTTTATCTCCTGGACGTAAATCGGCTCGCTGGGCTGGCGAATCAGGTAAAGGAGCAATAATCATAAGCTGACTATTTTTAACTCCAATTTCCGCTCCGATACCGCTAAATTCCCCTGAGAGGCTTTTAACAAAATCTTCAGCCGCTTTGGGTGGAAAATAAGCAGAATAAGGATCACCAAGACCTGCTACCATTCCCTGAAGAGCACCATAAAACACTTCCGTTTCTTTCACTGGTTGTCGGACATATTTTTGTTTCACTCGGTCCCAAATCTGCCAAAACTGATTAAAATCAACCGTCGTGACATGGTTTATCGAGCGATCGACATTAATAATTTGGGAAATTTCTGACTGATTGGAAACTGCTGGATTTGATTTGATAAGGGTGGAGTTACGTCCAACTAAAATACCGCTCCCAAAAGCTACCAGGGCAATGACCACCCCCAGATAGAGCCCAATATATCGATAACTACGAAGCGAATTTGCCGATGGAGATGAAGGCATAAAAAAATAATTAATTCTGATGAATCTATTTTTCTGATCGGATTTCAATATGTGCCCCAGCTTTATTTAAAAGTGCATATATATTTTCATAACCACGATCAATAGTATCAGTACCACGTAAAATTGATGTGCCAGGCGCTGCCAGCATGGCAATGAGCACATTCACTGCCGGACGAAGAGCCGGAGGGCAGGTGAGTTCAGCTGGAACAAATTTCGTTGGGCCTTCCACCCACAACCGATGAGGATCAAGCAGGGTAATATGAGCTCCTAACTTCTGAAGATCCAAACTATACACCGCTCTATTTTCATAGGCCCAATCATGGACTAACGTGCGGCCATGGGCAGTAAGCAAAATAGGAATAAATAAAGGTAAATTATCAATATTTAAACCGGGAAACGGGCGGCCATAAATTTTATCAGGGAGCGCGGTGAGCGTGCTTGGAAAAATTTCAACATCAACAATTTGGAAAGCACCGTTTTTTGATTGGCGTTTATTTTTTAACTTATACTTCTGTCCCATCACCTCTAATTTACACAGTTCCAATTCTAAAAATTCCAGTGGGCAATTTTTAATAAGCAGGTGCGAGCCGGTAACAATCGCGGCAGCAATAAACGTCATGGCAGCAATTGGATCCGGCATAATAGGATACTGGGTAACTGGTCGTAATTTTTTTACTCCGGTGATGACGAGAGTAGTGGACCCAATGCCAATAATCTTGGCACCAGCACGATTGAGAAAATAACAGAGATCCTGAACCATGTAATTGGCGGATGCCATCTTAATAGTGGTGGTTCCGGGAGACAATACAGCAGCCATGATGACATTTTCTGTCGTGGTATCGCCCGATTCATACATGGTCACAGCCGCGGCTTTAAGTGGGGCATTTTGAACGGCGTAATATTTTTCGTGTGAGGTGACGGTGACACCAAATTTTTGAAGGGCATAAAAATGAGGGCGAACCGTGCGTTCACCTAAATGGCAGCCACCTGATTTGTACACTTTATAATTTTGAGCACGTGCGGCGAGCGCGCCCCACAACAACAGGGAAGCGCGAATGCGTTTGGTTACCGCCGGATCCATGTGTTCGAGCGCTAATGGATGAGTAGCGTCGATGACAACTTCCCCGGACGCTGGGCGTTTAACTTTGACTCCGATACTGATAAAGAGCGCGAGCACTTGCTCTACGTCATCAATCGCTGGAAGATCAACGAGCGTGGTTTTTCCTTTAATCATGAGGGAGGCAAATAAAATTGCTAAAGCCGAATTTTTATTCGACTGGGTCGCAATGGCGCCCTGTAATTTTCTTCTTCCTTCAATGATAAGATATGACATACTACAAACAGTTTTCATCTTTGACGGCGACGATTTTTTCACGTATGATTGAGTATACTATAATTAAACGTACCTGGCAACAGTCTCACTTAGCTCTTCAATAACCACACTATGGAGTATCCTGGCGCTGTGTTTACCCGTCCCTGGCGATTATTCGTACTGGGTATTTTTATCTTCTTATTTTGTGTACTGGTACCAGCTGTACTCCTCTATACTGCTGGATTTCGCTACGACATAAAAAACGGTCTACTCAAGGCAACGGGGAGCGTTAATATTGATATACTTCCTAAAAATGCTGTGGTGTACTTGAATGATCTGCTTATCCATAAAGATATACCGATTCGCTTAACAAACATTAAGCCCCAGACATACCGATTGCGTATCAGCGCCCCCAATTATTATGATTGGGAAAAACAAATTGTAGTTACGAATGAACAAACTACCTATATTAATAATATTCATTTACTAAAAAAGGCATCACCTGAACAAATAGCTACAGGCACGATCCCTAAAATTGCTCTTTCAACTGATGGTCAATATCTGGCCTATACTAAAGCCTCTTCAGCGAGTAGCACTGAACTCTGGCTATATAATACTCAAAAGAAAATCTTTCTCCACATTCGGAGCATCGCTTCCTTAAAACCAGTTCGTTTGATCTGGGCACCTCGCACGAATTTCTTGGCCCTCACAGATAATTCAAACTCTTCACCAACACTGGTGGTAATTGATAGTGAAAATATAGAACATCAATTTGATATACAATCAACAACTTCAGCACCGATTATCTCTTTTGAGTGGCGAAATACTACTGAACCAGAACTCTATTATAATACCAGCACAACCCTTAACGTACTCTTCCCACGCCTTCAACACCAGCTTCCTGTTGCCACCCATACCTTTATGGATTGGCATATAGATGACGGAGAATTGTGGGCTCTTGAAAACAGTACCACCACTGGGCAACTCCGGATTATCAAAGATGTACTTGGTTTTATGACTCCCTGGACCACTATCACACTACCAACCAACGCAACTACGTCTGGATGGAGAATAGCAGCCGCTCATAAAGCCGTTGTGTGGCTTAAACAATTGCATTCTAACGAATTGCTTCTGGTGACTCCAAATAAATACCGACAATTCAGCCAGGGACAATTTGTTCGTTCATTAAAATCAGGTGAGTGGATCATCTGGACACCGTGGGAACTTTGGGACTTTCCGGAAGAAGGTGAACCATATCTAATTAACCGTTTTAGTGATACTCTTGCCCAGGTGTTACCACTCGATGAAGCTACTCTAGCACTCCTCCGAGGCAATAAACTTGCTATTCTTTTTTCTAGCTATAATATTGAACAAGAACTGGCCCCACAATCAATTTCTGCCTTTACCGTAGATACATCGAGGCGTATACTCTACTTTGTAGATAACCAGGGACTTTGGAAACTACCATATTAAACACCGATTACGCGGATTAACGGTGAGGATTACACGGATTTGGAAATCTCTGTAATCACTATCACTAATCTGCGTAATCCAATTTATTAATCTGCGTAATCTGTGTTATGAAATTAATCACCCACACCGATGGCGGAGCGCGTGGCAACCCGGGGCCAGCTGCCGCTGGCATTGTTATCAAAAATGAGGCGGGCGTTGTGCTGGCGCACTATGGCGAATATTTGGGGCACCAAACTAATAACTTTGCTGAGTACTCGGCCCTTATTTCTGCTCTCAAAAAAGCTAAAGAGCTTGGTGCGACCGAAGTTCACTGCGTACTCGATAGCGAACTGATCGTAAAACAAATGCGAGGAGAGTACAAAGTGAAAGAGCCAACACTCCAAAAATTATTTATGCAGGTCTACAACACTGCCACGCAATTTAAAAAAGTAACGTATCGCCACACCATGCGTGCCGGGAACAAAGAGGCGGATGCGGAGGTGAATAAAATTTTAGATAATCAAAAACATCCCGACTAAGTCGGGATGTTTTTTTCTACTGATTATTTAAGTCGAAGACGCGGTTGAAGTTGGTGTTGGAGTTGACGTTGGGGTCGGGGCTGGAGCAGGGGCTACCACTGGAAGTTTTACTTTCACTACATTAGCATCAATAATCTTCGTGCGTGTGTTCACTATACCGCGTATCCATACCTTGTCGCCGACCTTCAAATTAGCAAACGAGGTACTGGTCACACCCGGGATCATGAATTTGGTATTACTGTCAGTCTTGACCATAAAGGCAACGGACGATGAACTCATGAGGGTCAGGCTGAATGATTTCGCTGTAGCGTCCAGCGAACCAATCGTCCCGTGATACACGCGATGTGTCATTTGGATAGAATCATCCTTCACCACACGCGC
Organism: Candidatus Magasanikiibacteriota bacterium; assembly: GCA_023246655.1. Lineage (GTDB taxonomy): Bacteria > Patescibacteriota > Patescibacteriia > Magasanikbacterales > GWA2-37-8 > JAHFHX01. The sequence goes on along the minus strand of JAHFHX010000001.1, from coordinate 60,879 downwards.
CGATACGCTACCATCTTCGTTCAAACGCCCCACAATCTGCATCGTGTCCCCCACCGTCAATTCATCAAGGCCGCTCTTGCCATTGAAACGGCGAACAACTTTAGTTTTCGCATCAACTTTTACAGTGACTATTTTATCTTTGCCGGGGAACGTTGAGCTGGAGACCAATTCCCATTGTTTATGAAAATCTGGCCGCACATCACTCACTTTAACCGTCAGCGTGGCGGGAGCAGTTACCCCACTCATGGCGGTAAGTTCTCCGTGCAGCATGAGTTCACGACGGATAAGTTTGTGTTTCATTTCATCTCGCTTCTCCTTAAATTCGTCACGAACATCTTTCATTTTGCCTCTAAACTCATCCTGAACTTCTTTCATCTTGTCTTTAATTTCATTCCGCACCGCTTTCATTTTATCTTTCAATTCGTCGCGAACTTCTTTACGCTTCTCATTAATATCATGGCGCAAATCCTTCATGACCTGACCACGATTAGTTGTAGTTACCGAAACCGTGCTTGACGCTTCCATGGCTAGAGCTGGTAAAGCTTGAAAAAGTGATAGCGCAATGATGGTTACGGTGGTAAAAATTCTTTTCATATATTTTAAAATTAATAATTAATTATGTATGAGCCCTGGACAACTCCTGTCTCGACTATGACAGAAGCATCAGAAGCAGATTACTATACCCATGACGAGAAAAAAAGTTACCGCCCCCTCGGTTGCGGAATCAAGTGAATCAATTTATTTTGGATTATTTGATCGCGTCGCCGTTCAAGCCTCTGTCTAAAATTATCTTTACCAGGTCGAGACGCTTCAGTACCACCACCTTCTTGAATTGTTTCAGTGGTTGAGGCTGAAACCGTATCAAACTGCTGCGATCCTTCTTCTAAACGCTCAGGGTGTTGTTCCAATCGTTTGAGACGCTCAGCGCGACGAGTCGCATTCGAGGTATCTCTGCGTTTCTCCACAGAAACACTAAAGGAGGCGCCTATTTCGGTAGACTCTTTATTCTCAGACTCGGGTTCAAGGTTAGTAGACGAACTCGTGACAAGAATATGAGCTTGAAGATTCAACTTCAATAACCGCTCGTCCAATTTCTTTTTTTGTTTTTCTAAACGATTCTTCCGTTTTTCCAATCGATTATACATTTTCTCGCGCAGTTCGGTATTATTAACAAGGGTGCTGGTAGTAAGTTCATGTTCGGTTGCTTCGAGCTTGACCTCAATTTGATTTATCTGTGCTTCCAGCCGCTCCGTGCGCTCTTGCCTGTGCTCGAGCGTCTTTTTCTCAGCTTCCCGCCGTGATAATTGCTTTAAATAAAATTGCGCTTTCGCTTCGGGCGTATGCTTAGTTTTCTCTTCAACCTGCTCGAGTGTCTGCTTAATTGGATAAAGAATGTTGCCCTCAGTAACATCCGGACTAGTGTAGGCATACGCGCCCGTCGCAGCGCTCGCGCACACCACAAAACCGCTCACCGCGGCCGTGGCCAAACGCATCACATGCCGCTGATACCATGTCCGCGGTACATGATGATAATCAGACCACGCATCATCTAACTTTCGCCAAAGTGTTCTATTAAAAGCACGCCCGGGTTTGAGCGAGCATTTCATTTTCCATAAGTTGTATCTGATATTGCGAATCATACTGTTTGTTTTTCGTTGTCCTCTCCTTACGAAGGGGAGGACAGGGAGGGGTCAACGCTCTGTGTCGACGCAACTTGGACCACCCCTCGCCCCTCCTTCGCAAGGAGGGGACAATCCAAAATTATAATAACGACCTTAATTTCTTCAACGCGCGATGAGCCGCCACTTTGACAGCTCCCTCAGTTTGCCCCTTCAACTCACCAATTTCTGCATAACTATACCCTAAAATATAGTGAAAAGTTACTAATTCAGCCTCAGCAGGCTCAATTTTAGCCAAAAGTTCATATACCTCGCTCTGACTTTTCTCTTTTTCAAAAATATGTTTGGCTGCGGCTAGCCAAAACCGTCACCGGTTCCCTCCTGATCTTCGCGATCTTCGTCCTCAGGCAGTAAAGAGGTTTTTTTGCTATCACGCCAATAATTGGCCAGGTGATTGCGCGTGATCGTCATAATCCAAGCGCTTTTACTCACCTTCTCATCATAACTATCAAAATGCTCCAGGGCTTTCATAAAAATTTCCGAAACCAGATCCTCGGTCAACTCACGATTGCCATTACAACGAAAAAAAACAAAGCGGTAAACTTTGTCCAAATGGTTATTATAAAATTTCTCAAACTCGCGCTTGGACATAAAAACAGCATACCATAGATGGCAGGCTGTTTTCAAGGTTGAAATAATGATTGCGCCTATTAAAGAATTCAAATTGCTTTGGCAATTTAAGCTGTTTTGCCCGTAAACTTGTCTACGTCATCATTGCTAACTCCCGCGCGATTAAACATATTGGATTTTCTACCTCGCTCAAGGGTATCCCACGCTATTTTTTTTAACTCTTGCCGCGCTTCGCTGGCTACCACGTCATCGGCGCCGCTTATCCGTTTTAATAATATCCCAATCTCTCGTCTGGTCACCGGGTTACGCGTCAATAACATTTTTAACATTTTTAATTCTTCGGTTGATTGCGTTTTCCAATTGCCTTTCTCATGCAATTCTTCTCCTCGTTGTAACTCGGTCAATGAATTATCAAAATCAAAACAAACTTGCTGAATTATATCTTTAAAAATTTCGTTTTCCAACACTAAATTTTTGACTTCTTGCTCCGCACTTATTGGGCCGGCTTCAGGCATCATATGGTGATGTAGTAAATAATTTTCATTTTTATTTTTCACTGAGTTGCCTGTCAACGCTTGCTGTTAATTTCGATAAGTCTGCTATATCTTTAGCGTGATTGGGAAATCCGCCGGGAAACCAAGAATCCTGTACTTCTTGAAGCCGATGGCTTAATTCTTTTACGACACCTGCTGTCAATTTCTGCAGGTTGTCTTTCTGAATCACACTCCTTTTTGCAAAGTCAGCGCCATAGAATAGGCTCGGCCATTTCGAAATGCGACCCAATGTTGCTGTTAAGCCATCTTTATACTCTAAAATTACAAACGCACTCCCCTGGGCGTCTACGCTTTTTTTATGGGAGTAATGATCGTTATTGTCAGTGTCCTGTATACGCTGAAGCACTCCTAGCAAAAAACGATAATCGCTCTGTTCAGCCTCTGGCGCGCCAGCAATATCGTGGGTTTCCTCAGCAAGCTGGTGAGTTTTGTCAGCAGCCTGTGCTATATCGTCAAGTTTGCTATTTACATGCGCCCCTTCAAGACCAGCGGCAAGAATCCCCGCTGCAACCAAGCCTTTTTTTGTTCCTTCTTTCATAATTGTAATGATTAAACGAATTAAATGGCTTAAATTAGTAATTAAGCTAAGAGGTGATATTCCAATAGTACTCTCTCTCTCTTGATTGCAAGGCTTGGGTGTGAATAAAATAAAAAAGCCCTGTGGGGAAGGGATTTTTCTAAAATTGTGGCTAATCTTAAATTTACAACGCCGCCTGGGGAAACGGGTCCATGCCAAAAATATGCTGGGCGTCAGTTTGGGAAATAACTTTTTTCTGATGCAAAATATCTACCAACGCTTTGAGCTTGGTGTCTTCTTTGCGCATGAGTAAAACTAGGTCGCCTTTGAGATCAGCCAGTTTGACATCCATATAATCCTTGGTTACCATGGTTGCTTTTATTGTGGTCATGTCGGTTTCCAATTTTTGGAAACTATTCTCATTGTTCGTCGCCAAATCATTCACGGCGTCGAGAACTTCATGCAGGGTTTGTTGGATTTCATTAATTTTTTGTTCCATAGAAAAATTTTACTTCTGTAGTTACTATATCGCTAGACTACAATGCTGTCAATAGCTAAATTTCCCTTTTCAATTCTTCAAGAAGTTTTTTAGCTTGCTTACTCACCTTCTTCGGCACCCGAATTTTTACACGCACGTAATGATCCCCTCGCCCACTACCTTGGAGATGCGGAACACCTTTACCGCGGAGCCGAATGAGCTGACCAGACTCTGTGCCTTCGGGCACCGCGACCTTCAACTCACCGTCAATGGTTTCAACGGAGATATGGTCGCCAAGTGTGGCCTGGACAAAACTGATCTCGGCATTGGTATAAACGTCAAAATTATCACGCTCAAAAATTTTGGAGTGTTTAATGTGGACGGCAACATACAAATCCCCGCTTTGCCCGCCGTGCGGCGCGGCTTCACCGTGACCGGAAAGACGGATGGATTGGCCATTGTCGATGCCAGCCGGAAGTTTTACTTTCACCGTTGTTGATTTTGTCATCACGCCGTTACCGCCGCAGTGTTTACATTTTTTAGAAGCCGATTCCCCACGCCCTTGGCACGTTGGACACGTCGCTACCGTTTGCATGGCACCCAAAAATGTTCGCTGCACCTGCGTGACTTGGCCCTGGCCATGACAGGTGCCACATTTTTCCATTTTACTTCCTGGTTCGGCTCCACTTCCGCTACAGACATCGCATTTGGATTGTTTGCGCAGTGATAATTCTCGCTCCACCCCAAAAGCCGCTTCTTTAAAATCTAGTTCCACATCAACTTGTATATCGCGACCGCGGGCCTGCCGAGAACCACCACGCCCTCTGCCACCACCGCCGAACATATCACCAAAAATATCGCCTAAATCCATGCCACCGAAATCAAATGAAAAATTTCCGCCGCCACCCTGGCCGCGCGCCGCGCGCATAAAATCCTCCCAACCAGCGCCTTGCCCAAAGCCGCCTTGCTGTTCAAAATCCGAACCAAACTGATCAAACTTCTTGCGCTTCTCCGCGTCGCCCAAAACTTGGTAGGCTTCGTTGATTTCTTTAAACTTGGCTTCATTACCACCCTGGCGATCAGGGTGGTGAGTCATAGCGAGCTTTTTGAAAGCTTTTTTGATATCATCAGTGGAAGCATTTTTATCAACACCGAGAATTTTGTAGTAATCTTTGGACATAGAGAAACACGATACAAAATACACGTAGCAAGATACAAATTGTATCTTTTTCCATGTCTATTGTATCGTGTGCAATTTTACTTTTTATCATCAACCACTTCCCCTTCAATTGGCCCTTTGTCGTCAGATTTTTTATCAGCGTTATCAGCGGCGTTGCCATCAGCGCCCTTATCTGCGCTCTGCGTAGCAGAATACATCTTCATCCCCACCGCTTGCGCGGCTTTGGACAACTCATCGGCCGCTTTTTTAATCGCTTCCACATCATCTTTATCTTTTACTTCCTTCACTTTGGCAAGGTTATCAGTCACCGCTTTCTTTTCGTCATCGGTAACGCTCGCGACTTTCTTCTCCTCAATTTCTTTCATCATCTTCTCCGTAGTATACATCATCGTGTCAGCAATGTTGCGAGCTTCGATAAGTTCCTGTTTCTTTTTATCTTCCTCAGCGTGCATTTCCGCATCTTTTTTCATCTTCTCAATTTCTTCTTTGGAAAGACCAGAAGATGACTCAATACGGATGGATTGTTCTTTGTTGGTGGCTTTGTCTTTGGCCTTCACATGGAGAATGCCGTTGGCGTCAATGTCAAAGCTCACCTCAATTTGCGGCACGCCGCGTGGGGCTGGCGGAATGCCATCGAGAATGAACCGACCGAGTGTTTTGTTGTCCGCGGCCATAGGTCTTTCCCCTTGGAGCACATGAATTTCCACGCTCGGCTGACTATCGGCGGCTGTTGAGAAAACTTGAGACTTTGAGGTCGGGATGGTGGTATTCCTCTCAATAAGTTTGGTCATTACGCTACCCATGGTTTCAATACCAAAGGAAAGCGGAGTAACATCGAGGAGGAGCACATCCTTAACATCGCCACGGAGCACGCCACCTTGCACGGCTGCACCAACTGCGACCACTTCATCCGGGTTCACGCTAATGTTTGGTTTTTTGTTGAAAAATTTTTCGACCGTGGCGAGCACGAGCGGCATGCGGGTCATTCCGCCGACCATCACCACTTCGTTAAGGTCGCTCGCCGAAAGTTTGGCGTCCGTAAGCGCCTGGCGCACGGGGCCGAGGGTTTTCTCCACCAATTCACCGACGAGTTCTTCCAATTTTGAACGTGTGAGTTTCATTACCAAATGTTTGGGGCCGTTGGCATCGCTGGTGATGAAGGGCTGATTGATTTCAGTATCTTGCGCGGTGGACAATTCAATCTTCGCTTTTTCGGCAGCTTCTTTAATGCGCTGGAGAGCTAAATTATCTTTGCCTAAATCAATTCCCTCACTACGCTTGAATTCATCAATAATCCAGCGGATGAGGATCTGATCAAAATCATCACCACCGAGGTGTGTGTCGCCATTTGTTGACAACACTTGCACGGAATCGGCGCTCACTTCGAGAATCGAGACATCAAACGTACCACCACCCAAATCGTACACCACAATTTTTTCATCCTTCTTCTTATCAAATCCGTACGCGAGCGCAGCAGCAGTTGGTTCATTAATAATGCGGAGTACTTTGAGGCCAGCAATTTCACCGGCATCTTTCGTGGCTTGGCGTTGCGCGTCGTCAAAGTAGGCCGGCACGGTGATGACAGCTTCGGTAATTTTTTCGCCCAACCGCTCTTCCGCGTCCGCTTTTATTTTGCCGAGTATCATCGCGGAAATTTCTTGAGGGCTATATTCTTTCCCCTGCATAACAACTTTCACGCCTTCGCCGCTTTTGACGATTTTATACGGCATGAGTTTAAGGTCGCGCTGAACTTCCGCATCATCCCATTTGCGACCAATTAAACGCTTAATAGAATACAACGTATTTTCCGCGTTCGTGACCGCTTGGCGCTTCGCAAGCTGACCCACAAGCCGTTCACCCGATTTGGAGATCGCGACAATACTGGGCGTGGTGCGCGCGCCTTCTTTATTTTCTAATACTTTCGGTTGACCACCTTCAATGATGGCAACACAAGAGTTAGTGGTGCCCAAATCTATACCTAAAACCTTGGACATAAAATTATAAATAAAAAAAATTAAATAAATTAATCAATTTGCTCACTGGTCTCTCATCGGCAGGCCTTGTTCTCTTATCACGTTAATAATCTGATTCTGCGCTTCTATATCATCATGGTCTTTGCCTTCGAATAATTCTTTATTTTTAGCTAAAACAATAAATTTTTTTCTTACCACCTCTGCAAGTCTTCTTAAATTGTTGGCCGGAACGCTTACCAAAGCATCAAAATCAGTTAACGTCCCCACTCCAACTGTTTCTGATTCAGTTAGATCTAAAGAAAGAATATCTGTTTCTATAGCTTCTCCTTTTTCATTAGGAAAGGCCACTAATAATTCTTCGCCGTCATCTGACATTTTAGCTTTAAGGCCAGGAACATTTTGTTCTAAGAACTGTTTGGTAACCCGAGCTTTCTCGAGTCTCTTAAATATCTCGGTAACATCAGCTGGTGAAATTTCGTCAGCTTCTTCATCGTCTTCTAGCGAGGAATCAACACGAGGACTAATTTGTTCTCCTGCTTTTGTTAGTTGCGCTGCAGCTTGTTCCTGTGCTAGTTCCTCGGCTCGTTGGCGCCAAAAAGCTTGCTGAATTTCGCTGTTGTCTTGCTTGGTCTGAACAGTCTTTACTGGCTTATCTTTCGGCATCGATTTTTCTGGTTCATCTCTGGTTATTCCCCACAGAGATAAACCAGCCGCCAAACCCAACATATACTTTTTCTTTCCTTCTAACCAACTCATACTATACACTATTACTCCATAAACAAAATCTTTTAATGTTAGCTAATCAACCGCTTGTAACGATTTCCTCCACTCATCAAGTTTTGTTAATCTTTCTGCAACCACCCTTTGTATAGCAGCAAAATCATCAACTAATTGTTCCTCAGCAACAGAGGCTGGACTACTATCGCTAATCTCAACTTTTCCACCATGAGTATCAATAGTTAATTCAATTACGTAGCTCGTATACACCTCACCGTGCAATCCTGGCGGTAGAATCTGCAGCGTATCTCTAGTATGAACAACCGTGGTGCCTGGAAAACTCATTTTGAGTTTTTTCTCTAAACCTTGGATTATCTTTTCCTGATCTCCATTACGAACTTCGGTATGTATACCTGGTTGCTGTGTTGCAGAAAACATTTCTTTTCCAGCGAGCCCACCTAACCCAGCGGCTACTACCAAGCCAGCGACAAGCTCTCCGGGTTTTAAGTTTCTCATATAAATTTAGTTACTTTTTGTATTTCCATTCAGCAGTTATAGCAATTCCGCCTCGAGAATTAAAACGAACCTTTACTATACTTTCTTTTGGCCTTACAAACTGTACAAAATCCTTCCCAATATCCATTGCCAAATGTTCATGAAACACGCCTTCCTCGCGATACGTTTCCAAATATAATTTCATAGACTTAGACTCCACCACATACTTATCGGGCACATATACAATTTCAATTTCGGCATAATCCGGTTGATTAGTCAGCGGACAACGACAAGTAAACTCGGTACAGTAGAGTGTCACTTCCATGCTACCTTTAGGAGCGTGATTCGGGAATACTTCGAGCGTACGGGAGGCCTTGGACGGTTTACCGAGTTTGGTAAGTTTGGCTAGATCAGATTTGGATGTTGGCATAGTAATAATGAACAACTAACAATAAGCAAATAACAACCCACTACAATAACTAAAGTTATTAATTATCTACCTACAATAGTTGATACAAGAGCGCTCTCTAATTCTCCCAAATTATGACATTCTTTTTCCTCAGGCGTTACCTCTGCAACACTCACAATTGGCCGGTACAAAAATGATAATGATCCGCCGGAAGCTTCATGAATTTTAAATTGAGCAATCGGCGGGCCGCTTGGTTGGGTATTGCTATAGACTTCAAAAACGTGTCCTTCTTCGCTATACTGAATCTTTTCTAAATTATGAATCCTGGGAGGCTTTAGATACTCAAAAATTTTGTCCGCCTGTTCTGCCGTGTCCCCTTCTGCAAGTACCGCCAAAACTTCCGCTTCGGTCAGTGGGCGATCCGATGCATCCGGGTCGTCTTCAGAACCTCGGCGCACTGCTCGTTCACCAGGTGGCAAAATACTAAAATCTGGTGACGGCGTTGCTGCTGGCGCTGGTGCTCTTCGTTCTCGTGGTTGTCTGGGCGCTACCTGCCTGGACGGTTGCGCGACTTCTTGATGGGCTTCATTGGCCAACCAAACCCCAGCAGCGCCAAGAGCAACTCCCCCAGCGACAAGGGCTGCAATACCTTTTTTTGAATCCCTTCGTGGTGGTCCTTCGGCCATATTGCTTACAATGTCTACTTTTTATTTTCCTTCTTAATAAATTTTACATTCACCTTCTTCATTACCGCCGATGCGGCTTTTGGACAAGTCACCTTAAGCATACCATTCTCAAACTCGGCACTGACTTTATCTTCCATCACCGGGCTCGGTAAAGCAACTTCACGATAGAATGAACCGCTCCGCACTTCTTTGCGATAGTAATTCTTCTCGTCCACTTCGTGCTCTTTCTTGCTTTCACCCTTAAGAATTAAAACGCCTTTTTGCACACTCACCTCAACATCTTCGGGATTAACACCAGCGAGCGGCGTTTCGATAACAACCGCTTGATCTGTCTCATACATATTAATAGCTGGAACAAACGCTTTCATTTGTTGCCCCATTGGCATTACGCCTTGGAGACAATTAAACATTTCGTCCATGTCCTGGAATGGGTCGAACAGAGGAGACCAACGGATTAACGACATACTTTTCTCCTTAGACCAGCCGATGGCCGTTTGACCAACTGCTGTATTAAAAGTAAGTTTAAAATTTTCAATTTACAATTTTTAATTTTCAATCAATTTACAATATTTCAATGATCATTGAAAATTACTTCGCTATCACTACCTTAGCTGCCTTTATCACCCGTCCACCCATGGTGTACCCACCATCAATCTCTCGCAATATCGTCCCTGACTCCTGTTCGTCTTCTTCTTCGCCGATAGTTTCATGAAACTTCGGATCAAACTTTTCTCCCACGGTTTTAATTTCTTCAATCTTATGTGTTTTTAAAATATCCCCAAATTGTTTTTTAATATATTCAACGCCTTTTATCCAATTCTGCACCTCGGGGCCAAACGTTCCACGTTCCACGTTCCACGCTTTACGAAAATTATCATACACCGGAATAAACTCTTCCAAAATCTGCAACTCGCTCATTTCTAACCATTCCTGACGACGCTCGCGAGTTTCTTTTTGGAGATTTTGATAATCTGCTATCGCCCGTTGCCAGCCTTGTTTGTATTCAGCGGCTTCGGCTTTAACGACTGCGCAATTGGGGCATTCAGATGCTGATTCTTCCACAGGAGCAACAGGCGCTTCGCTCAATTCCGCTTCATCTTGATTTATATTTTGTTGATCGTTGGGCATAATAATATATCAATCTTTTAATCTTCTAATCTTTCAATCTTGGTTCTGAAAGCAGGGGGATTGCCAAGTCAGCCGATGCGAATCGTCTTCCTCGCAATGACGCAATCAAATCAATTCCTTCGCTTTACTCATTAATTCCCAGTTATGCTTATAGTCCATCCGCTGGGGCCCTAGGAGCGCGATCAGCGACTCTCCATTTTTCCCAAACCGCATGGAAACAACACTCAGCATTTCACCAAACGGATGCTCATCCCCTAAGAAAAACTTTGGCTCTTCGGGAACGTCTTCAAAAAAATCGGGGATCACTTCCTCACAACGATCAAAGACTTCAGAAATATTAGCTACAATCGCTCGATCAAAAAAATCCGGCTTTTGAAATAAGTTTGACAGGCCAGTATAGTACACGAAATCCGCGGAAAAAGCTACCAGGACCATCTCATGCGATAGTTCTACAATCGCCTTGGCCAGATTCTTACGCGCTCCTTCATAATCTCCTCCTGCCTGCACCGACTTCTCGAGCAACGCGCTTTCTTGTCTTGGCAATTTCAGTTCACTAAAATTAATCGTACTTAAATAATACTGATACCCTTTGAGGGTTGGCAAGCGCCCCGCTGAAGTATGAGGATGAGTTAAATACCCTTCCTCTTCAAGTTCCCGTAATTCGTTGCGAACTGTTGCTTCACTCCAATCGAGTCCAGCTTTTTCTACCAAAAAACGTGACCCCACTGGCTCGGCGGTCGCCACGTAATTATTTATAACTAAGCCAAGAAGCTGTTGTTGACGTTGCTCCATAAAAATTAGCACTCGAACTATCTGAGTGATAATATACCACGGCTACCAATACTGTCAAGAGAGAAATTATACACAACTAAAAAATCCCAAATAACAAATTCCAAATCCAAAATAAATCACCATTTTCAAATCTCAAAATTTAAAATTTTGGATTTGGTGCTTATTTGAAATTTGATACTTGAAATTTGGGATTTTGTTTTACTGGTTTATCGGCGATATCTCACTTAGCAAAATATTTTCCACATAAATTCCGCGCGCATAGAAAATGCGTTCCAGTTCATTCTTTAACTCCATCTCAACCGCATCACGCTGTGGACCAATAATATCTTGATAATCATAATGACTAAAGACCATGCGCACACGACTACGAATGGCGGGACGAATAATTTTGGCAACAAAATCTTCGCCAATAGTTTGCCAGATAGAGGGTACCTGATGAATATCTAAGCGCAGGAGCACCGTCCCTTCTACCCCTACGCGTTTACCATCTTGGGTAACCGCGGCAATCGGGATATCACCAAGTGACCGTTCATGTTCCAGGTTGAATTGACGAGAGATGCTATACTCAAGGGTTTGGACATTAAATAATTTGGCTTTTTGCCAAAAAGGAATTTTAAAATGAAGCCCAGGGGTCAAAACTTTCTTGAGGACGCCGCGGCCAAGATCATACACACACGCTACGTAGCCGGGGGGGACATAAATAAAAAGCCCCTTTAAAACGTCATCGACGACGAAGGAGTACATTAACTTGTCGAGGGATTCGGAAGACATATGAATTTCCTTTCGCAAGGAAATTCACTTCTGAGCGAGCAGGTCGCGAGAGAAGAAGATTCCTTGCTAAAAACTTTAAAACACTAATGGTGTGCCCCAGCTGGCTTTGATTTAAACATCCACACAACAAGCGCCCACATGATACTAACTATATCAGAAAAAATCATGGTTGTCAAAATAAAAAGCGACTTTACCATTGGCAGATACCACAAGGCTACGAAGGTAAAAAGGGGGAAAAACAACAAAAAGTACATTTCCGATTTTTGCCAACTCTGAATTTGGCGCTTCTCTATAAGAATTGAGATGAGTAAATAGATTGCTGCGATGCCAGCCCAAAGATAATCGTGCCGGTGACCGATTTCAAAACCATAAAAACTAGTATTAATTTTACCGGGAAAATCAATAGATGGATAGAGGGTTTTAAAAATTTTTTGTCCACCAATACCATTGATAAAAACTTGGTACAATACTATTAATACCAACACCTGGATTCCCAGCGATATAACTTTCGCCCAAGGTGAGATATGAAATTTCTTTATAATTTTGCGAACCGCTTCTTGTTGGGCAACCCGATCACCTTTAAAGGCTTCCAGCGCTTTAGCAGCCTCGGCATTCGCTTTCTGCTGGCGCAAAGCGGCTAATTCCGAAATAATAGAAAGTGGCAACAGAACAATACGCAATAAAATAGTAAGCCAAATCACCGCCCAACCAAGGTTGTGGTTGGCAATAGAATTATAAATAAAAATTAAAGCATTAAAAAGTGGCTGATAGAGTATGGTGTGCCAAATGGAAGCTAACATACATCAATTTAGAATTGCTTACCCACCTTCGCTCAAGCTACGGCGAGGTGAAAGCGGAGAGTGAGGGATTCGAACCCTCGATACCTTTCGGTATACACGCTTTCCAAGCGTGCGCACTAGACCAACTATGCGAACTCTCCAGAAAAAAATTATTTTATCCCATTATTTTCCTTAGGCTGCTTAACTTTAACAAAAATAAGTATGGTGGTCAATGCTATTACAAGTGTTATCATCCCCCACTGCGCTGGCGTTAAGTGGCCATAACGTACATCACTCTGGGCCAAATCAGTCGCCCGAAAAAAATCAAGAAAAAAACGAGCTACTGCATATGCGATCCAGGAATAACCAGCAACAAATCCCCAACCTGTTTTAATGAATCGTTTAAATAGCAAAATGAAAATGCCAAACAATGCAAATCCAAGAATTGAATCGTACAATCCTAAATCATGCCGAGCGCCGGCGGGAAACTGTACGCTCAACATGAAATGCGACAACGTTCCTGGATGATCATGAATTAAGAAACATCCAATTCTTCCAATACCCCAGCTGAGCCAAAAACTAACTGAACCAATATCAAAATAGGGAAAAAGTTCTGCCCACGTAAAATGGCGGCATTTGGCAAATACCCACACTGCTACTACTGCCCCAAAAAAACCACCTAGTGATGACGCCCCACCATGCCAAAATTTAAGCACCTCACTTGGATGCAAGAGATAATAATCAAGATGATAAAAAATAACATGGAATAAACGCGCTCCCAGAAACCCACCCACAATACTCCACATCGCCAGATCCAACACAACCTCTTGAGAAAGAAAAAATTTTTTGGCAAGCCGAGTCATAACCAACACTCCCGCAATAATACCCAGCGATACCATTAAACCCCAAACTTGAATAGTCAGGGGGCCAATGAGAATGGTGTTGGATTGAAAAAAAGGAATCATTGACGAGGAATGAGGAGTAAGCTCGTAGCTTGTAAGCGATGATGTGGTGTAGTCGCGTTCCTACAAGCTACTTCCTACCAGCTACAAACTTTTATTTCAGGTACACCATCACTTCTTCCGGCTTATTAATGGTCTTAATAAAAAGTTCATCCATGTGGCTGATAGTTTTAAATTCAGCATACAAATTATGCACAATATCAAGCAGCGGCTGCCAAAATGGTTTATCGTAAAGCATAATGGGAAACGGTTCCATTTTTTTAGTTTCTTGGAGCGTTAAGAGCTCAAATAGCTGATGGAGCGTGCCAAACCCGCCGGGGAAGAAAACAAACGCTTCCGACGGGGCGGTAATAATGAGCTTGCGAACAAACGGGAAAAAGAAGCTAATTGAATTGGTAATATAATTATTAATTCGTTCTTTACCAGCAAAATTTACATTAATACCAACACTTTTACCATTGCCCTCAAACGCACCCTTGTTGGCAGCTTCCATGATACCAGGGCCGCCGCCCGTGAGTACAGCGTGTTGGTTTTTTGCTAATATTTTTCCTAGCTCATAGGCCGCCTGGTAATACGGCGATCCTGGCGTCACGCTCTTCGTGCCAAGCACCGTTACATCATTTTGAATATTAGTAAGGAATTCAAATCCATCTACGAGTTCCGCCATAATTCGGAACACACGCCAATCGGCACTGCCGGCCTGATACAGCGGATTTTTAGGGTCATCATGATAGCTGTTGGGGTGGTCAGGTGCATCTTTAACAAGTTCATATGCCTCCTCAGCAGTATCAACAATATGCCAATTGGCGATATGAGCTTCAGTAATGGCGTGCACTTCGTCGATAGATTTTTTTCGGAGAAAGTTAACAACCGGTTGCCAAAACTCTTTTCCAACAAGAACAATGGGGGCTTTTTCCATAAACCCCAGTTCCATATAATCTACCACTTCAAAAAATTCATCAAACGTGCCAAACCCGCCGGGGAAAAAAACGAAGGCATTACCCGGTGAAGTTAACATTACTTTTCGCGTAAAAAAATAATAAAACGCTGTAGCCTTCTTAACATAGGGGTTAATGCGTTGTTCAAAAGGCAGTTGAATATTAAGCCCTACCGATTCACCGCCAGCTTCAAACGCACCTTTATTGGCTGCTTCCATAATGCCCGGTCCGCCGCCGGTAACAGTGGTAAAGCCATGTTTACCCAAAAGCCTGCCCAATTCTTCTGCAATCTTATAATATTTATTATTCGGTGGGATGCGCGCTGAACCAAGCACGATGACTTCTTTTGTAAGATCAGCCAAAAACTGGTAACCATCTACCATTTCGGCAATAATTCTAAAAATCCGCCAACTATCACGATAATTAACAGCCGCTCCAGCGGTTTCGAGGTGGTGATGCTCAGGAATCGGGGATGCTGGGGCAACGGCTGGTTCGGGTTCGGGTTTGGATTTGGATTTT
This sequence comes from Candidatus Magasanikiibacteriota bacterium, assembly GCA_023246655.1. Lineage (GTDB taxonomy): Bacteria > Patescibacteriota > Patescibacteriia > Magasanikbacterales > GWA2-37-8 > JAHFHX01. Next base: position 45,732 of record JAHFHX010000001.1, on the reverse strand, counting down.
GGAGACATAAAAAAATTACAAAACTCAAATTACAAATATCAAATCAAATTCAAAATCACAGTATCAAATTTGTTATTTGGATTTTTCCAACCAGTACCCAATATTCATCACTGTCCCTTCGCTCATCCTTGCTCCAATAATCTGCACACCAATTGGAAGTCCGGTTTTTGTTTTCCCTCCGGGAACTGAAATTGCCGGAATCCCTGCCACCGCGGCTGGGCCAACCATAACATCGGCTAAATACATCGCTAAAGGATCGCTCACTTTGTCACCAATGGCAAAGGGAGGAAATGGCGACGTTGGTGTAATGAGTACGTCGACTTTTTGAAAGACTTCATCAAAATCTTTTTTAATAAGGGTGCGCACTTGTTGGGCTTTTTTATAATAAGCATCATAATACCCGGCTGACAAAGCATAGGTACCAATAAGGATGCGGCGTTTTACTTCTTCTGGAAACCCAAAGCGACGTGACTTGGCATACATATCATACAGCGTTCGCCCTTCGGTGTTGCGCACGCCATAGCGAATTCCATCAAGCCGCGCTAAATTTGAGCTATCTTCGCTCGGGACAATAATATAATAGACCGCAATCGCGTATTTCGTATGCGGCAAACTCACATCAACAATTTTACACCCCAAATCTTTTAATCTTTCAATCTTTTCATCCGTGATCGTCCTCACTTCCTCATCCATCCCTTCGATTTCAAAGTACTCTCGTGGGACACCAATTCGCAAATTCTTCATTCTTAATTCTTCATTCTTAATTCCCGTATGATACGCGGGAACAGCATCTGGTACTGTGGTGGCGTCGAGCGGATCAGAACCAGCTATACATTCCATAACCAGGGCCATATCTTCAACGGTCTTCGTCATAGGGCCTACGGTATCGAGCGACGAAGCCATCGGCATAATGCCGTAGCGTGAATTGCGGCCGTAGCTAGGACGCATGCCAACGACCCCGCAAAAACTTGCCGGGTAACGAATTGAACCGCCGGTATCTTCCGCGATGGCGTAGACGCACATATTATCTGCTACTGCCGCAGCCGATCCACCGCTGGAGCCGCCCGCCACTTTGGTCAGGTCGTGAGGATTCCTCACCGGCCCGTACATGCTATTTTCATTACTCGCCCCATGGCCAAACGCATCGCAATTATTTTTGCCAATTAATACGCCACCCTGATCGCGAATTTTCTTAATGACCGTGGCGTCGTAGGGTGGTGTGTAATTATCTAAAATCTTGGCCGAGCCAGTCGAGCGAACGTCGGCAGTACAAATAGCGTCTTTGACGGCAAATGGAATACCGGTGAGCGGCCTTGCTTCGCCGCGGGCGATCATTTCGTCTGCTTTTTTAGCTTCGCTGATTGCCGACTCATCACATACGGTAATAAAGGCGTTAATATCTTTGTTACGCTTGTTGATGCGTGCCAAACAAGCCTCGGTGAGTTTAACCGAGGTAAATTCTTTTTTTCGCAAGCCTTCAGCGGCTTGGGTAACTGTCAGTTCGTTCAGATTCATAGTATTTGTCATTGCGAGGAGCGAAGCGACGCGGCAATCCCCCTTATTGCGCCACCAACTTTCTCACAAAAAGGGGGATTGCTTCGTCGTTCACTGCGAAGTTCACTCCTCGCAATGACAGTGCTAATCAAAAACACCGGGAACAACCAATTCCTCCATCTCCACCTCTGGCATCTGCTTGAGGAGTCTATCACGCAGTTTACATTCAACCACTTCGTCGTCTCGATACACGTTCTCAAGACCCGTAACCTGAAACGTAGGTTCAACACCTGTAGTATCCACCTCATTTAAAATGTTCATATAATCTAAAACCGCCGACATAGTTTCGGCGTGGCGAGCAAGTTCCTCCGGCGTAAGCTCGATTCGGGCCAATTGAGCAATTTTACGAACTTCTTCAATTGATAGAGTCATAAAAATAGTATACAGAAAAAGACTAGTTAAATCAACTATTGACAATAATTCGATAATCCTCTTGACTACCTATTGGAGGTCTTGCAATGAAACTGAGAAAACCGCACCGAGCGATCCTGCGGGATCTGCTCACTATCCCACCCGACGACAGCCTCGACACGGCGGAGTTCATCCGCCGCACGACGCAAGCCGTGGGTAAACGGCGCGCCGCTAAAGTCAGCTACAAGCTGATGCAGGCGGCGCTCATCGAGGTCTATCAGGGAGGCACCGCCGGGACGGAATTCCGGCTAAGCCGCACAGGGCGGATGATGGCTGTTTGGCTCCCGCCCGAACCCACCGGCTGGGCCTGGCTCGTGGATGCCATTTTCGGGCTCGAGGCGGCTGAGTTTTTTTAGCAAGCCAGCACGTGTCTCGTGCCCCCCCCTCACCCCCTTCCTCGACCAATCTCCAGAGTTGTGCAATGGACGATTCTGGAGAGTCGAGGAGAAAAAAACATCCCGATTCAATGGGGATGTTTTTTGTTCTTCTGAAATTATCATCAGCTTCCCTGCACTAACCCTTCTAAGAAGGCCACGTCTTCCGGTGAACCGATTTTATGTTTCTTAAATAATTGAACCACTTTTTCTTTAAACTGTTTTTCTTTCTCGTATTTTTTATCAAGGCGTTTAAAAATATCGGAGCTATAATCAGCCAGTTTTTCATCAATATAGACTTTTAACTCATGGGTAAGTTGGCCATTAGCTTCTTTAATCATTGGTGGAACTAATTCTTTAATAATCGAAGGAACAATTTCTTTCACAACATCGGCAAAACGAGGAATTAAAAACTCGTCGGTGTATTCCAAAAGTACGCCGAGCGTTACCACTTTGTCCAAATCTTCTTTTTTAAAATCTGATTTATTCATGGTAGTAGTATACCCGGCTATTCTGATGACTGTCAATGGTCCACTTGATTAACCCTTTACAAATCTTTCTCTCTTTGCTATGGTGCGAGATGAAAGGAGATTCCAAAAATGGAACTCGGCAAGGTTCTGCCCGGCTGCATGATCATCGAAATTCACGCCGATGGCCGCAGGGTCATCGGCAAAGTGGAATACAGTGGCTCAAACACAGATGGCCCCGGCATTGGCTGGCGGGAAAATGATGGAGGATGCCGCGACACGGTGTTCTCCCCCGCAAGCTGGGCGCTGACGGAACTAGCAAATGTCGTCCTGCTCTTGTCCCGCACAGCAGCGGACGCAAGGGACTGCGATGTGCCGCCCCGCACCACAACCTTCTACATCATCATCCTCTGAACGCAACCGCGCCGCGGGCACCTCTGCTTCTCCTCGACCAATCTCCAGAGTTGTGCAATGGACGATTCTGGAGAGTCGAGGAGAAAAAAATTAAAAACATCCCGACTAAGTCGGGATGTTTTTATTGCGGCTATCTAGTATTAAATTTAAAACTTGACTTTTCTGTATTAAAAAGGTACAAATTTCTTATTCTTTTACAAAAATTTGCATGGAAACAAAAACAATTATTGGTATCGCAGCTGGTATTTTGAATCTCATAGCGCTTAGCACCTATTTTTTTGCTACCGTACGCCAACAAATGCGACCGAATCGGGCAGGGTGGGGAATTTGGATGTTAGAATCATTACTCTTACTCTCCAGTTATTATTACTCCACACCGCAACATGAAACCATTTGGGTTCCGCTTGGAGATGTCATTGGTATCGGCGCTGTGTTTCTGGCGTCACTGTGGTATGGTGAAGGTGGCTGGGCACGATTAGATCGCTGGTGCCTTGCCGGGAGTGCCCTAAGTATCCCTCTCTGGGCAGCGACTCGCTCACCGTTATCCGCGCTCCTGGTGAATCTATTCATTGATTGTTTAGGAGCTCTCCCCACGGTAAAAAAAGTATATCTCAATCCAACAGGAGAGAGGCGTTTGCCCTGGGCATTATTCTTCTTGGGTAATTTGCTTAACCTTGCTGCCATTAATCAATGGAATTTTGCTGTCGCTATCTATCCTCTCGCAATGGTTGGCATCAGTGGCACTATCGCTATACTTGTTTTAAGGTCAGAGCGGAAAAAAAATGGCAGAATTTTTACCACTCACTCCGATCAAGAGACTAGAAATGTTGGAACCAAAATCGCTACCGAATTACGAGCCGGGGATGTTGTCTGTCTCTACGGCGAACTGGGTGCGGGAAAAACGACCCTGGTGAAAGGAATTGCGGCAGGGTTAGGAGTGCAAGAAGAAATTACCAGTCCGACGTTTACGCTAATGAATGTGTACCAAATTAATAATAAACAATTAACAATTAACAGGTTGGTACATATCGACACGTACCGGTTAAAAAACGAGCAGGAATTGCTCAATATTGGCGTAGAAGACTACTTGGGCCAGTTAGACACCGTGACGATTGTAGAATGGCCGGAGAAAATTGAGGGATTGTTAAAAAGGAAACGGGTGATTAAGATTGCGTTGGAGCATGGGGAGAGGGAGGAGAGAAAAATTAGCGTTAAAGATTTCTAATTCACCTAATTCCTAATATCTAATAAAATGTTTAAACCCCAATGCACGAGTTGTGCTAATTAATTTTCCCTAAATTTGGCTCAAATACCGTTTTGTCATCCCGAGCAAGCCTTCCGCCAAAGGCGGACACAGCGCGAGGCCTGCCCGCCTCTGGCGGGAGGGATCTCTCTGTCCGTCGTTGGTTGATTGAGACAGAGATTCCTCACCCCTGCGACGGGGATTCGGAATGACAAGTGTTTTTTGGCTAAAATGAAAGAGGTTAATTAGCATAACTCGTACATTAGAATTTTGTTATTTCTTCTTAAGATAGTTTCTTCCTCTCAACTCCTCCGGCATATAATCCTGTTCTATCGGTTCATCATAATCCGGATTATACTTATAGTCTTTTCCATATCCAATCTCCTCCATAAATTTTGCCGGTGCGTTGCGCAAATGAATTGGCACCCCAAGTTGAGAAGTTTCTCGAGCATCCTTCGCTGCTGCCTGATAGGCTTTATATAACAAATTTGATTTTGCGGATTTGGCACAGTATACCACTGCCTGAGCCAAATGCACCGTGCACTCTGGCATCCCAATTTTGTGGCAAGCATCATACGCTGCATTCGCTTGTATCATAGCTTCGCTATTGGCCATACCAATATCTTCACTCGCAAACCGCAGGATACGACGAGCGACGTACAAAGGATCAGCACCACCCTCGAGCATTCGTGCGAGCCAATAAAGCGAGGCATTGGGATCACTCCCCCGCATGGATTTGTGGAGTGCGGAGATGAGGTTATAAAATTCTTCACCTTTTTTATCGAACACTAAATGTGTTCGCTGCAACGCTTGTTTTATTTCCTGATTTGTAATTACAATTGGTGACTTTAGAGACTTTACGGACTTTCCGACTTTCGATTTAAATGCCAACTCGAGCCCATTCAAAGCCACCCGCGCATCCCCACCCGCAAGCTCCGCGAGTATTTCCAAAGTCTCATTCTCAATCTCAATCTTATAATTTCCTAATCCCCTTTCTTTATCGGCGAGCGCCCGCTTCAAGAGCACAACAATATTCTCGGTCGTCAAATACTTCAAAATAAACACTCGCGATCGAGATAATAACGCGCCAATAATCTCAAACGACGGATTCTCGGTCGTAGCGCCAATAAGCGTCACAATTCCCTGTTCCACATAGGGGAGCAGTGCATCTTGCTGCGCCTTATTCCAGCGGTGAATTTCATCAATAAAGAGAATGGTCCGGGTTTGATTTGGAACTCGGAATTTGGAATTTATTTGGTCATTGGAAATTGGGATTTGTGATTTTCCACTTTGCGCTTCTTCAATCACTTTCCGCAAATCATCTTTCCCACTCATCACTCCGGACAACGCCACAAACCGCGCCTTCGTCTCTTCTGCAATAATACGCGCTAGCGTAGTCTTTCCTACTCCCGGCGGACCCCAAAAAATAATTGAGGACAATTCATCATTCTCAATGAGTTTGCGCAAGAGCTTCCCTTCCCCAACTATATCGACTTGACCAACAAACTCGTTAAATGAACAAGGTCTCATTCGCTCGGCTAAAGGAGTATTTGATTGTAATCTTTTTTCTTCTAACATACATGAATGGGCTCGAGGCCCGCCTCCCACGCTAGCGCTAGCGTGGGAGGCGGGTCCACGAATATCACGAATTGATTTGTGTTATTCGTGTCCCGACTGGGTCGGGAATTCGTGCTATCCCGTCAAACATATTTCTCAATCTTCTTCGCCCACCATTCCTTTGCTTTGCTCCGCCACCCCCGTTTTTTCCAGCGTTCCAAATTAAGCGGCTCGGCTTCGGTTTGCCATTGAGCAAAAAGTGTATTCAACTCCTCAGCCATCTCCGCATCGTCAAAATATACCCCAGCCTCTTCGTTAATAAACCAGCTTCGCGGGGTTATGTTAGAGCTCCCTACAAAACCGGATTTATTATCAATGGTCATGGCCTTGCCATGGTTCATTTTTTTGGATAAAAAAATGTTTACTCCGGCACGGTGGACAATGCCATAATAAGCGCGCGCAATCCATTCCATAATTTGGTGATCCGGCCGTTGCGGTAAAAACAAATTAATTTTTACACCCCGCCGACGCGCTTGAGTCAACAATCGAATCAGGGCTCGATCTGGAACAAAATAAGGCGTCAACACATTAATACTTTCTTTGGCCACCGCAATACTCCGGTAATACATCTTACGTACCAGCGAACGATTATTCCCAAACGGCGAATGAATAATAAACTCAATTTTTCGCTGCAACGTTTCTAACCCTTCCGGCAAACGTGATCGACGCAAATGACGCACACGGCGACGATCACCTCCCGCGGCCACGTATGTTTTGGCAAAACTCTTTAAGAGTGGCCAAACAACGACTCCCGTAAGTTTAAGAAATAAATCATTCCATAGTAAAGATTTTGATTCGACATTCACTCCGCCAATAAAAGCGACCTCTTCATCAAGAATAAGCAGTTTACGATGATTACGCCGCCACAGACGATTAAACCAACGACCCAAAGCTAATTCTGGGTGCAAACGATTATATTTAAGTACCTCTACCCCCGCCCCGGTTAGGCGCGCTTCCGCTAAGCTCGACAACCCCCAACTACCCAAAGCATCGACCACAATTTTTACCTCAACCCCAGCCCGAGCTTTGTCACACAACGCATCAATAAACCTACCTCCAGCCTCGTCATCAATAAAAATATAAATTTCCCAATAAATAGATTTAGTCGCATCCAAAATAGCCTGATACATAGCATCCCAAGCTTCTTTAGTGGTGCGGTAAAATTGATAAGAAAATGGTTTAAACACAAAATGTACCTTACGTAAGGTTTAGTAAGAGTTATCCTAACATATTGGCGTTTTATTGACAAAGCCAACTACTTTCTGCTAAGCTAGGCCAAGGTTAAGACAAACTACCCTAATAGTACTTTGAAGGACTAGTAGAGTGGCGTGTTTTGCTTTGCTAGCCAACTCCGTGTCTACCCCGTGTAGAACAGCTAGCCATCCTGGGAACCTAGGGATGTAAAAAGTGCGCGGAGCACACAACAAAAATTGAACAAGGAGAAGGCGAATGCCTGTCCTTGATGACGTACGCTACGGGCGGCTAATACGTAGCGCCCAGTTGCTCTATCCCGGGCACAGACCGCTCCATGCGGCGCTGCGTCTTGGACATCGCCAGGAGATTGAGCATCTCCTGCACAACGGCTCCGTCGCGGTGCACCGCCGACGGATGCACCTCGTCGACCTGCTCCGGCGGACGAGCGACAACGGTCGCCGCGAGAGGATTTGGAAGGGCATTGAGCGCGCCAGGCGCGAAGAGCAGGAGCTCGAAGCCATCCGGTCGCTTTGGGCGCGAATTGATTCTCGGCGGCGCACGCAGGAGTATCGCCGCCGCAACCGCTTGCGGGCATAGCCCCGCCACCTACGGAACGGCAGACACCGCGCAACTCGGCGCGGAGTCCGTCGTTCCGTCCGTTCCTTTGTTGGTATCCTTCTGCCAATAAAGGAACAAAAAATATCCCGACTGAGTCGGGATATTTTTTTCCTCAAATTTATTTCTGTAAATAAACTGCCACGGCCTGCAGTGATTCGCAAAGCTCGTTCGCATCTGCCCCAAATGACGCTCGCACATACCCTTCGGCTCCAAACGCGGCACCCGGTACCAGGGCAATGTTGGCTTTTTCAATCAATTCCCTACAAAATTGCACTGAGTCGGAATGAGTTAACTGCAAATGACGCATAGCAATAAAAATATATAATGCGGAGGCTGGAACAGATAGAGTAATGCCAAATAATTGCGCGAATGTCTTAATAAAAATATCACGCCTCTGCTCCATAGCTTGGCGAACAGTTGGAATAATCTCCGTAGCATGCTCCAAAGCCGCCAATGCTGCCCATTGACTAATGGATGACGTACCCGTGGTGCTCTGGCTCTGGAGCATGGTAAGGACTTTTATAACTTCCTCAGGAGCGAATACAAATCCAACGCGCCAACCAGTCATGGCAAAATGTTTGGAACAACTTTGGATAACAATAACGTGGTCTTGGTGCTCCGGGAACGAGCCACAGGAAACATATTCCGCTCCATCATACACCAGGCCGCTATACACTTCATCAGAGATGACGATAATATTTTTTTCTTTCGCCCAGCCAAGAATATTCTTTAATTCTTCACGAGTGTACACAGCACCAGTTGGGTTGGCGGCGTTATTCAATATCAAAATCTTAATCTTAGTCTCAATCTTTTTAAGTTCGCTCATGGAAATTTTCCAACCACTCTTTTCTTCGGTTTGGATAATTCGTGGCACGCCACCAAATAATTTGACAAGTTGTGGATACGAAACCCAATACGGCGCAATGATCAACGTCTCATCGCCTGGTTGTAGATACGCCTCTAATAAAGCAAAAATACCAAATTTACCACCGCACGTTACCAAAGTATTTTTTTGTTCAAACCAAGTACCATACGTTGTGCGCATCCATTGGGCAGCAGCCTGGCGCAGTTCTGGTATGCCAGCGACCGGCGGGTATAAGGTTTTGCCAGCGTGCATCGCTTGAAGTGCCCCCTCTACAATTGCTGGGTGTGGTGCTAACATCGGTTCGCCTGCACTAAGGTTGTACACCCGCTCCCCCCGAGCTTTTTTTTCCAAAGCCTTACTATTGATGGTAAGGGTGGCGGAGGGTTCAATAGGTATTGAGGAAGAAAATTGCATATAAGGTAGGTATTAAATTATCATTAATTTTTATCTAATTTGGGCCGAAATAGAGAGTGATTTTCGCGGCGCCCATTACGACCCGCCACAGCGGGGTTTGGGTGCAAGAAAACCACTCTCTACGAGGCTTTATTACAATAACTTAGTACCAGTTCCATACCCTACAGTATAACGCAATTTTTATTTATCCACAAGGTTCCATTTGACTACCGAAACAACCTGTGCTACCATTTAAATATTATGAATTCCAACCGCTTAAATCAAGTTTTCTTTTTCTACTTTACCTCCCCTGGCTCAGGCGGTGGAACTTGTGGTTGCTAAATAACACAAATTTCCAAACCGCCCGAGCTTCGGGCGGTTTTTTTGTTAACGACGAGCGGAGAGCGAGTGCGCCAAAGGCGGACGAAGCTCGATGCCGACGTTAACAATCCCGACTCACTCGGGATATCGTATTACTCATTTTGACAAATAGAATAATCAGCAAGAGATAGCGTGCGATGCACTAGCGTCAATCGCCTCTCGTGCTGAGAGACTCTTTGGCAAACCCCCGCTTACAAGGGGGTAAGGAGAAACGCGCATGGAACGCACCCCGGCACCCCCGTCCCAGCCCCCCGCTGGGAACCCCCCTATCAAGAAGGATCCACAATTCCACGTGGACCCCTTCGAACTGCCGCCCCCGCGGCGGCGCAAGAGTCCGGTCGCGCCCCCTCCTGCCGCCGATCGGTGACCCCCCGGGATGTCAGCGCCGCGCGTGCAACGCGTGCGGCCCTGACTCCCCAAGTCTCCCGCCCCGGTAGCTCAGCCTGGCAGAGCAGCGGACTGAAAATCTGCGAGTCGGCGGTTCAAATCCGCCCTGGGGCCCCGCGGAGAGGTGAAAAAATTTCGCCTCTCCCCTTCTACTACATCGCCAAGATTATTGGTGATGTTGCGAAGGAAAAATAAAATATCCAACAACTGGCAGCAGGTGGCACAAAAAAATATTGGTTCTCAACGCCACGGCATTATTGATACTTAAAATAAAGTTATCAACAACTCTAGCTTGACTGAAAAAATAAATAACATTACGATACTACTATTCTTAAACTGTATGAAATTTTCTCACCACTCTATTACACTGTTTTGGTCGTACCACCTGCCCTCTTTGCTCGAGTGGTGAATTTTGTAATTGATAACAAAATTACTAAACCAACCGCCCGAGTCATCGGGCGGTTTATTTTTTATAACAAAACCGCAATGCCCTCATGAACAACCAACATTTATCATAGAATACCTATCTGCAATCCTCAGTATTATTATATAACGTATGTTCTCACAACTGCCCACAACTTATTATTTTGCCTGGAACTGGCTCACCACTGGCGCCGGGTACTATTAGCGTACACTTTATTTGTACTCTACCCTGCGCCCACCGCAGGGTTTTTTGTACTTTGAAATGTGACGAGAACACCTTTCAGGGTATAAACCTGACGAACAAGGAAACGAGCGACAATCGTTTCCACAACTCACTGCAAGGACACAACCATGTACAGGCTCATTGAACAGATCGTCATTGAATCGGGTATCTGGGACGGCGGACGGCGGGAAACGCACGGTTTCCTGCTCACCCCGGATGTCTTCCCGCTCCCCATGAGCGCGAGGACGGAGCTCGAGCACCTGGGCCCCGCGATCACCGAGAGCCTCGCTGGCCTCGGGCGGATCGCGACCATCGCCCACCAGCGGGAGCTGGCCCCGGGCAAGACCTGGGATCTCCTGAAGAACGCTGTCGCGATGGAGGTGCCGCGGCCGCACCGGGAGCTCCAGCTCCTGAAGCCCTCGACGACGCCGCTCATCGTGAAGGTTGACTTCGTGGAAGACGCCGCGGGACACCTGTGGATCGCCGAGATCGACGCGATGAACCGGCGGGCCATGGGCTACGCGACCCTCTTTGCCGCCATCCGTGAGGCCGTGAACCCGGGCGCGAGCACGCTCCCGGGGATCAGGACGAGTCTCGGGACGGCGATCAAAAAGCGCGGCCTCGATCAGCTCGTCTTCCTCTACGGCCACCGCGAGCGCTTCTACCTCCCGGAGTTTCACATCCTCCGGCAGGCGCTCCGAAGCGCTGGGGTCGAGCTCATCGTCGCCGACGAGATCGAGACGGCGGTCGACGGACAGAATCTCATCATCCGCGGCGAGCGCGAGACGACGCGTACCCTCGTGAACTTCCCCGTGATGACCGAGAACCCGCGCCTCACCGACGCCCTCGCCGACCTCTACCGGAAGGGCGAGATCAAGTTCCTCATGCCGCCGAAGCCCTTCATGGGCTCGAAAAACCTGCTCGCCATCCTCAGCAACCCGGGGAATGACGCCGACATCGAAGCGATTCTCCGTTCCCAGATGAGCGGGCAGTCCCTCCAGACGATCCGGCAGCATCTCCCGGAAACCCACCTCGTGACCCGGCACGGCGCCCTCCCGAACCTGACGGAGCGCTACGTACTCAAGGAGACCATCTCGGCGGGGACGAAGGGGGTGGCCTTCTCGGATGATTCGAGGTTTGAGGACACGCTCCACGCAGCGCAGCGCTCCAGTGGGCGTTACATCCTCCAGCGGGAGCTCAAGGGGCGCCAGCGGGAATTCCGGCACTACAACGCGAACGGGGAGCTCACGACGGACGAGCGCTTCACGCGCCTCGTGGTGTACTTCATCGAGCGTTCCCCGGCCGAGGCGGTGGTGACAGCCTGCCGCGGAAGACTCGTGCACGGCGCCAAGGATGCCCTCAACATGGGCGTGGTGTTCACGGATTAGAAAACCGAGCAAACAAAAAACTCGGGCTTCTACCGAGTATCTTGCAATGTGAGGTTGGGAGAGGAAGATAGGTTTTGCATGTTGCCCACGCAGCCTATCTCCTCTCCGCCTTTCCTCACGACATTTATACTACTAAAAAAATTGCCTTCCGACAATAGTATTGTTATGAAAAAAAATAAATTTTAAAATTGTGGTGCTCCAACAATTTTTTTGCTGGCAATTCTGTAAATTGTTTGTGAGAAAATTGCAATTCCGCAATTATCGCCTGTTTTTCCTGTCCTGAAGCTAACAAAAGCACTTCCTTACTTTTTAAAATCATTGGCCACGTAAGCGTTAGTCTCTCATGCACCGGGGGGTGTGGAACAAATTCGTTAATGGCAGGTACGACCAGGCGTTCGCGTTCATAAAGTGCGGAGCTCCCCGGAAAAAGTGAAGCGGTGTGGCCGTCGCTACCGATGCCAAGAACACAAAGATCAAACTGTAACCCCGGAATATTTTTAAGCTCAGTTTCGTAACGGTGAGCAGATTCCTTAAGCGGCAAACTGGTATCAAAATAATGAAAATGCTCGGAAAATGTTGGCTGGGCCGCGCTAAATGCTTCCACAATCATTTTATAATTTGAGTCCGGGTGATCCAGTGGAACATAACGTTCATCAACCAAGTACCACTCAATATCGTCAAAATGTATAGCCGCATTTGTCGCCAAGGCTTCGTAAATTGGCCGCGGAGTTTTGCCGCCGCTTAAGGCAATGTGTTTCACTCCGGTAGTGGCATTACAGAGTGCAACAATAACTGCCTCAGTCGCGGCTATGAACTGAGTTGACGAATTAAATTTACTAACGTTCATAACTTTTTTAAATCCCGCGCACCGCCATCGCTTCGGTGACGCGACGAAGTGCCACCACGTGCGCCGCGGTTCGCAGGGTTATGTTGTGTTCTTCCTGTACTTTCCACACCGCTGAACACGATTCAACCATAATGGCTTTAAGTTTACTCATCACCTCTGCCTCCGGCCAATAATAATTGGCTGCATTCTGAACTTGTTCGAAATAAGATACGGTAACGCCACCGGCATTAGCTAAAATATCGGGCACAACTTTCGTTCCATTCGTAAATAATATTTCGTCTGCTTCTGGTGTTGTAGGGCCATTGGCAAGTTCCAGCACCAGGGAAGCTTTAATACGCGGGGCATTCTCGGCTGTAATTTGGTTTTCCAGCGCGGCCGGAACCAATACATCAACAGGCAGTTCCAATAATTCTTGATTAGTAATAGCTCGGCAGGCGCCAGCCTTACCAGAACAATACGACTCAAGAGACATCCCATTATTTTTTAATTCCTGTAATTGTTTAGAATCAATTCCTGCCTCATGATACACGCCGCCCCGTGAATCACTAATGGCAACAACTTTATACCCGTGAGCAGCCAACAGATCAACCATATTGCTTCCGGCATTCCCAAATCCTTGCACCGCAACGGTGGTACCGGCTACTTTTTTTCCCATTTTTTTCATTGCTTCATCAAGCACAAAGAATCCACCCTGCGCCGTGGCCGTTCCGCGCCCGGCCGACCCACCAATGGCCAAAGGCTTACCGGTAATAAGCCCCGGTGCATGGTGGCCAACCAAATGTTCGTACTCATCCAATATCCAGGCCATAATTTGCGGGGTGGTATACACATCGGGCGCCGGCACATCTTGGTCTGGACCTAAGTATCTATACAACGCCCGGATATAGCCACGCGACAATCGTTCCAATTCCCCCGTTGATAGTTCTTTTGGATTAACAATAATACCCCCCTTACCACCGCCCAGCGGCAACCCCACAACGGCGCATTTCATAGTCATCCACAGGGAGAGTGCTTTCACTTCATCTTCGGAAACAGCCGGATGAAAACGAATGCCGCCTTTAAACGGCCCGCGCGCATTATTGTACTGGCTGCGAAAACCGTGGAATACTCGTACGGAACCATCATCCATGGTGACGGGAATTGCTACTGCCAAAAAACGCTGCGGCAACGCCAAACGTTGATACATAGCCGGCTCTAGTTTAATAACCGCGGCGGCTTTGGTGAGTTGTGCCAAAGCATTTGTAAAAGCATTGGTAGATTCCATAGATGCTATGAGATAAGAAATAATTATAGATTAAACCAGGCAAAACCATCCATCGCCGGAAGGGCATGCTGGGACTTTGGACCTTCGGAGCCATCGGCATATTTTTCTAATTTTACTTTTTGTTCCTCAACTAAACGCACGATCTGATCCGCTACATTCCACTGGGCAATAATCTCGGGGAAACTCAGGAAATATTTCTTCTCGCCGCGTAAAACATCAAGCATAAGGGTCGCGTACTCTGGCAAGCAACCTTCTTCAATACTACAACCAATGGATTGACTCAAACTCAATTCTTGAAAGCTATCAATTTCACCAAGGCGATTAACCAGCGTTATCGTAAGACGCTCCACCGGATACAGTTCAAAAATAAGACGGTTGGGAGCTTCGCCCGGGCGCTGAAAAGGGAACTTCTTGAGTTCAACCACTGCGTAGGTATGTTTTTTGCTCAGTTGTTTGCCGGTACGAATATACATCGGAACGCCGTGCCAATCTAATCGATCCACCAACAAACGTACCGCCGCAAAGGTTTCCGTTCGCGAACTTTTAGGAATGCCATTTTCTTTAAGATAGCTGGCATACTGGCCCATCACTACATTACGTTCGCTACACGGACAGGCAATAGCTGAAAGCATGGCATAACGTTCCCGCTGCAAACTGGCCGCATTTTGTTCAATAGGGATAGACATGGTAAGCAGCGCCAACATTTGGAGCAAGTGAGACTGCAAAAAATCTTTCATTGTACCAACCTGATCAAAATAACTAGCCCGTTCTTTAACGCCAAAATTTTCAAACGCAGAAATTTGGATATTGGCAATTTCGTAGCCACGCATCATATGACTCAAAATTCGATTGGACTCGCGGAGACGCAGCATGCTACGGACAGCAGTTTTACCCAAGTAATGATCCAGCAAATAAAATTGCTGCTCATTAAAATGTTGCAAAGCAAAATGAAAGAGCTCTTCCGCGCTAGCGCGGCTTTGCCCAAACGGCTTTTCCAAAATTAAACGAAGATCATCGCTGTTTTGGCGAATGGCCGCCAGGTTGCTAATAATATCTTTATAAATTGCCGAAGGCACGGAAAAATAAGCCAGGTGCGTTATTTTCTTCGTACCGGCCACATGCTCAAAAAACGTTCGATAAGCCTGGAAACTCTGAATCTCTGAATACTGACCGGAAAAATAATAGACATGATTCAAAAGTTCCGTCAGTACCTCGGTTTTAAGTTCACTGCCAACCGCTGCACTGATACTCGCAGAAAAATCCCGATGAAATTCTTCGCGGGTTTTTGGAGTACGGGAAAAACCAATAATATAATATTGCTTTGGCAACCGTTTAAATTCGGCCAAGCGATAGAGATTGGGAAAAATTTTAAGCTTAGCCAGGTCGCCCGAAGCGCCAAAGATGGTGAGAAGAAATGGTTGTGGGGCGATGAGAGGTGACATAAAAAAATTAACAATGAACAAATAACAAATTGAATTGTTAATTGTTAATTGTTCGTTGATTCCACTCCGTATGAAAACTCCCCGGCCGATCGGTACGTTCATAGGTGTGGGCGCCGAAAAAATCGCGGAGGCCTTGGATGAGGTTGGCGGGGAGACGCTCAGTCGTCATGTCTTGCACGTAAAACAGCGCCGTGGAAAAACTGGGAGTGGAAACGCCGGTGGTGCCAGCAAACGAAACGAGCGCGCGCAGCTCGGGAAGATGTTTTTTAATTAAGGTGACGATGCCGGGCACGGCCAAGAGCGGACTATTTTTTGAATTGCCTTTTTGATAGGCGGAATGAAGCACATTGAGGAGTTTAGCGCGAATAATGCAGCCACCTTCCCAAATGCGGGATATTTCCGCCAAATTGACTTCCCATTTTTCCTCTGCTGCAGCTTTACGGATGAGCTCATACCCTTGCGCATAACACGAAATCATTGCGGCGTACAAAGCATTTTCCAGAATGGTCTGAAATTTTTTTCCACCCAAGGTGGACCCGCCTTTGGTGGGGAGCATTCGATAGAGTTTTGAGAGTTTTAGCCGATCATTTTTCGCGGCCGAAGTGGAGCGCGCGAATACTGCTTCGGTAACAGACGAGATGCTCATCCCCCGCTCCAAGGCGTCCACACTCGCCCATTGGCCAGTGCCTTTAGCGCCAGCACGGTCGAGGATGGCATCAATCAAAAATCCTTTTTTTAATTCATCTTGGCGCGTTAAAACCGGCACGGCAATTTGAAATAAAAATGAATTTAATTTTCCGGCATTATATTTTTTGAATAATTCGCCAATTTGCTGGGGAGTTTGCTTATACACCACGCGCAACATTTGATAGGCCTCGGCCATAAGTTGCATCACGGCATACTCAATACCATTGTGCACCATTTTCACATAATGCCCAGCGCCATTGTCCCCAACATAGGTGATGCACGGCCGCCCAGAAAAATCTTTGGCCGCAATCGCTTGGTAATACACTTTAATTTGTTGCCACGCTTCTTTACTTCCGCCCGGCATAAGGCTGGGGCCATGCAAAGCCCCCTCTTCCCCACCAGAAACACCGCAGCCAACAAAGTGAATTTTTTTTCCGCCTGTGGCGGAGGCAACCAATTCTTTAGAGCGCCGCTGAGTATCACGATAGTGTGAATTACCACCGTCGATGATGATGTCGCCGGCTTGGAGATACGGTAAAAGATCGGCGATAACGCCATCGACGGCCGCGCCAGCTTTTACCATTACCATAATCTTGCGCGGACGTTTGAGTGAGCGGACAAATTGAACATAATCAAATGTGCCCACTAATTTTTCATTACCAAACTCTTTAATAAACTCATTGGTACGTTCAGGGCTGCGGTTATAAACAGAAACAGTAAACCCACGACTCGCAAAATTGCGAGCCAAATTAGAACCCATCACTGCAAGGCCAATAAGACCAAGATCAGACAAAGGCATATCAATGGTAAACTTAACAAAAGTACTACTAGTATATGCTTTCCCTAAATAGTCGTCAAACAAAAAACCCCGTTCGCGAATACCTCCTCTTTATCCCGAGTGACTCGGAATACAGTGAGAGTGCGAACGGGGTTTTGCGTTCCCCTGATTTGCCGTTTTTGCCTAGGCGTCGGCGGGCGACGGATCAGCCTCGCGATCCGCACCTTCACGTCGCCGCAGCTTCTCGACGAGCGTGGTGCGGTTGATACCGAGGAGCCGTGCCGCTTCCGCGCGGTTGCCCTTGGTCTGCTCGAGCGCGCGGTCGATGAGCGACCACTCGTACTTCGCCAGCTCGGCGTTGAGGTCGACGCCGCCGGGCGGCAGAGCCTGCAACGGTGCGCTCTCGTCGCGCATCTCGGGGGGCAGATCCCCCACATCCAGCACGCTGCCCTTGGCGAACATCACGGCCCGGCCGATGACGTTGCCCAGCTCGCGGATGTTGCCCGGCCAGGAATATCCGGTGAGACGCTGGAGGAGCGCCGGCGCGACGCTAGCGATGGCCTTGCCGAACTGCTGGTTTGCCTCGCCGAGGAAGTGCTCGATGAGCAACGGGATATCCTCGACGCGATCGCGGAGCGGCACGAGATGCAACCTGATGCCGTTGAGCCGGTAGAGCAAGTCCTGCCGGAACCTACGCTCCTGCACCAGCTCGGCCGGGTTACGGTTGGTGGCCGCGATGATGCGGACGTCGATGGGCGTCTCCGCGTGCGCACCGACCCGCCTGACGGCAACACCCTCGAGAACGCGGAGCAGCTTAGGCTGCAACGCGAGCGGCATGTCCCCGATCTCGTCGAGGAACAGCGTTCCACCCTGCGCCTGCTCGAACACCCCGCGGTGATGGCTCGCCGCGCCGGTGAACGATCCCTTGGTGTGCCCGAAGAATTCGCTCTCGGCCAACTCGGGCGGGATTGCCGCGCAGTTCACGGGCACGAAGGCGCCAGCGCGCCCGCTCTTCTTGTGGATGAGCTGCGCCAGGAGCTCCTTCCCGGTGCCGGTCTCGCCGGTGACGAGCACGACGGCGACGGTCAGAGCGACCACCTGCGCCTCCTCCACCGCGCGCACGAGTTTGGTGTTGTTACCCACAATGCCGGTGCCGTTCTTGAGCAGCATGGCCTTCTCCTTGAGCAATTGCATCCATCTAAGACGGACGGTTGACTTGAGAGCCAACATAAAAAACGTAGCATTTTTTTAAAGATTTGTCAACGGTTTAACAACAAAAAACCAAGGGCTTATATCCTTGGTTTTAAAAAATCAAACTTTCTTTCAATTTCACTTTTAACCATCTCGATACTGCGTCACCGCTTCCTCTAATTTAACACTCAAAAGCTTTGATATCCCATCGCTCCCCATTACCACGCCATAAAGGGCATCCGCGGCATGCATGGTAACGCGATTATGCGTGACAATAATAAACTGAGATTGCGTAGCGAGTTCTTGTAAAATATGTACAAATCGTAGGGTGTTGGCTTCGTCCAAAGCAGCTTCTACTTCATCTAACACCACAAATGGTGAGGGGTTGTTGTGGAGAATGGCGCAAATAAGAGCAATAGAGGTAAGGGTCCGTTCCCCACCGGAGAGCATATTAAGATATTTAACTTTCTTTCCCGGCGGATTCGCCATAACATCAATACCCGTAAGGACTTTTTCTCTGCCAGAGGCGGACCCGCCTTGGGCAGGTTTTTTCTCCTCCAAATTCCCTAAGCCCGTCTGACCTTCCACGCTTTCCTCTTCACTTGGTGGCTCACCATACACTTCCTCTAAATCTGCCTTGCCACCACCAAAGAGAATTTTAAAATAACGATCAAACTCTTTCCGAATTTTTTTAAACGCCGCCGCCCGTTTTTTCTTCATCAAACTATCTAACTCGCCAATCATGGTATTTAAATCTGCTACTGCTGCCCGTAAGTCGGTTAATTGGCCGGTTAAAAAATCATACCGTTCTTTCGTTTCGCCATATTCTTGTACTACCTCCTCATCAATACCACCAATCAGACTCAGCTGATATTTTAATTTTTGAATGTGGTCGGCCAGGGTCTGTAAATATTCAACACGCTGTTCCCCTACGGGGCCCCGCACCCGCGCCACCAGTGTTTCCAGTGCCACCTTCATATCATTCATCACTTCCTTCGCTAACTCTTCCTGTTTAGTTTCTACCTTCGCTAATTGAATATGTAATTCGTTGCGCTGGTTTAAAATTCCATTCACTGCCAACTGGGCCGCTTGCATCTTTTCTTGTAAAGTAAATACTCGCTGCTTCTTTTTTTCTTCTTCGCTATTAAAATTTTTAATTTCAATTTCAATGTGCTCAACTGCTTTCTGGCTGATGTGCAACTTTTTTTGTAATGCTTCCTTATCGTTCCCCAGTCGTTGTAATTGCTGGGTATATTCAGTGGGGCTCGCTTTAGCCAAATGTAACTCCTGCTCTAAACTAGCCAGCTCCCCCGCGGCTGTACGATTTTCATTCTCCAACAACTGCACCTTTTGCCCCGCGGCCTGAGCTAACACCGCCAGTTCCATTTGTGTGCCTTTGGCCTGATCAATTTTTTTCTCCAAATTAAGCAACGTGTTGGTATGCAAATTTATTTCCGCCTGAATTTCGCTTAGTCGATCATGTGTACTCAGCGATAATTTTGAAGAGAATGTTAAACTATTTTTGCGGATCCGATACCCGCCACGAATCACCCCCTTGTGTTCAATGACATCACCGTCGAGTGTCACCATCCGTGCCTCCCCAATACCAATGCGCTGGGCCACCGACAAATTTTCCACCACCAATGTACTCCCCAATACCAACGAAAAAATATTCTGGAACTTGGCATCAAAGGTAACCAAATCAATTGCCTTACCTATAACACCCGGCTGCCCTAACCACCGGTCAACATTACCATAGGTACCGCGCGGTTGAATTTTATTAAGTGGCAAAAAAGTAGCTACACCATATTTATTCGCGCGTAAATAGTCTATCGCTAACCGGGCCACCTCATCATTTTCTACTACCAAAGAAGATAAATGATGCCCCGCTGCTACTTCCAATGCCAAACGGTATTCCTCTGGCGCCTCCCCCAATTCTGCTACCACCCCATGAATTTTGCCAAATTTTTTCCCCGTTTCCAGCACCGCCTTTACGGCCGTAAGCCCACTGAGGTGTAAATATTGCTGTTCTGATTGATCTTTAAACAAATCACTCTGCAAACGAGAAATTTTCAACTTCAACTGTGTCTGCTCTATAAGCAGCTGTTCCACAATCTGTTTTTGTTCTACGGATTGCGCCTGATAACTGCGTGCCTCTTTTTCGCATAGCTCCACCTGATTGGCAAACTCCGCCGCGGTATGGCGTACCTCGCCCACTTTCTTTTCCAGCCAACCTACATTCTGCGCTCCAGAGCGGGTATATTCGGTATGCATTTGCCCTTCCAGAATAGCCAATTGGCGCTCAAAGTCGTTCACTGTTTTTACCGCTGCCTGATGCCGCGCCTGGAGCTCGACAAAAACGTCCTGGCGACTAGAACCGCGCGCCAACACCGCCAGTTCACTCTGAATACTTTCCAAACCATCAAAGGCTTGCCGATACGCCCCATCAACCGCCTGCAAATTTTTACGTAGCATTGTAATCTCCGTCTTATTCTGAGTATAAATTATTACATAATATTGTTCCTGGGCGGCCGTGAGCCCTGCCTCAACCTCCTGCCGCTTCTCCAACTTTTTCACTTGCTTGGCAAGCATTTTAAGGCGCGGTTCCACTTCATTCAATAATACCTCAGCCTGGCGAATATTCTCTTCCGTGCGAGCAAGTTTTAAACTGGCCTGGTGCTGTTTAATTTGATGTTCCTTAATGCCAGAGGCCTCATCAAAAAAATCCTTGCGCTCCGCCGGGCTTACGGTTAACAGCCGATCAATCATTCCTTGGCTTACAATACTATAGGCATGCTCGGCAAACTGGGCTCGGGCCAAAAGTAAATGAATATCCAACAGTCGTGCCGGTTGGTTGTTGACAATATACTCACTCTCCCCCGAGCGGTATAAACGCCGCGTGATGACGATTTCGGGAAAATCCCGTAAAGGTTCAACGGCTTGAACCGCCACTCCAGCGACCACACCATTATTGTTGTCCAAAACCATCGTCACCTCCGCCACTCCCAGCGATCCCTTACTCTCTGACCCATTAAAAATGACATCCTCGCCTTTCTTGGCCCGAACATTTTTCATAGCTTGTTCCCCCATCACCCACCGAATGGCATCCGTAACATTAGATTTCCCCGCCCCGTTTGGCCCAACAATTCCGGTAATACTAAACTTGCCGTCTTGTGGTGGTAAAAACTCAAGAACCGTTTTAGTAGCAAACGATTTAAAACCTTGAATTTCCAGACGTTTAAGATACATACCCGGCTTCCACAAAATTTTTAAGTTCGTTTATTGACTAAACTGAATAAATCTGCTATAGTTGACTCCTCTTTTGAGGAGGAAACCAATGGCCGAGACAAGCTCGCCCGCCTGGGGCGACATCATCATGGCGTTTGTCATGCTGGCGTGCGCCATCGCGCCGATCGGCATGTTCTACGCCGGCATCGGCAATCGCGGCGCCTTCGTGGTTGCCGCGTTCTACGTCATCATGTTTTTCATCTTTGTGGGCATCAGCGTTCGCCGTCTGCGTGCACAGCGGCGCAACACGCCCTGACCTCAACCGCACACCGCAGCGCACTCCGCGAGAGACGCTGACCCAGACACCCTCATGATTCTCTCGCGGCCCTTACAAGCCTCCCGACCGTTAGTCGGGATTTTTGTTTGAATTTATAAATTTATTAGGTAGATTTTTTCAAGGTATAATTATACCACAATGCCTTGACAACCGCCAACTGATGCGATAGTAGGATGAGTTCTGTGAACCGCATAGCGTGTAACGTATAACGTTTAGCGTTATGCGTTCTACGTTATGAGTTACACGTTCCACGTTATGCGTCACACTGCCCACCACATTCACCAGCATCTTCTGAAAGCCAAAAAAATTGTGGTCGTACCGCACCAAAACCCAGACGGCGACGCGCTGGGAGCGGCCACGGCTTTTTATGAATATCTGTTGCAGTTGAATAAAACAGCAGCTATTTTTTGCGTAACACCCGCCACCCCAACCTTACAATTCCTTCCCCATGCTGCCCACACCCACACCAACCCAGCGGTGCTTACCGATTCTGAAGTTGATACTGTTGTGGTAGTAGATTCGGGTGACTTGCGCTACGCTGGCATTGCCGACTTTATTAAAAATC
The DNA here is from genome assembly GCA_023246655.1 of Candidatus Magasanikiibacteriota bacterium. Classification (GTDB taxonomy): domain Bacteria; phylum Patescibacteriota; class Patescibacteriia; order Magasanikbacterales; family GWA2-37-8; genus JAHFHX01. Next base: position 23,441 of record JAHFHX010000001.1, on the reverse strand, counting down.
ATTCCGCCACTATTATCTGTATTGATCATCACGCCACCAATGAGCAGTATGGTCATTTCAATTTGGTGAATCACCACGCCTCATCAACGTGTGAAATTGTGTATCAGTATTTCCACCATAACCACATCTCCATTAATAAAAAGATGGCCACATCCCTCCTCACCGGCCTTACCACCGATACCGGCAACTTTACCAATGCTGCCACTTCGGCAGTAGCGTTAAATGTGGGCAGCGAACTCATTCGCTCCGGTGGTAATTTTAATTTAGTCACCACCGCTACCGGTAAAAACAAATCCATCAATGCGCTCCGCCTGTGGGGTAAAGTCCTTAGCCGCCTTGTAAAGCATGAGGCCTCTGGCATTACCCATACCTATGTCACTGCCGCAGACCTTACCGAGTGTGACGTTCAGGAATCTGAAAGTGAGGGGATTGCTAATTTTTTGAATAACTTAGAGGATAATCGCATTGCGCTGATTCTTAAAGAATTGCCTGATGGAAAAATAAAAGGCAGCTTCCGCACCACTCGCGATGATGTTGACGTATCTGCTTTAGCCAAAAAACTGGGTGGCGGTGGCCACAAAAAAGCTGCTGGATTTACCACCACCGGCACCATTAATGAAGTGCTGCAAAAAATTCTTCAAAGGGTGTAAACCTGCACACAACTAACCCTCCCTAACCGGAGGGTTTTTTGACCCCCAACCTATTGACACCAAAGCAATTTTGTGATATAAAGTACGGTCCCCTTTGTGGGGATATTTTCGCTCATTAACAACAAAAATAAGATTCCTCTGCCTCTCTCTGGTGTTCCTTTTTGTATACCTAATATATAAAAAGGAGCGCCGGAGACATGAGCCATCCGGTGATCCTAACTCAATAGAAAGGAGAATAAAAAGATCAGATACGGCATCACCCGGTTTTGTTGAGTACCGGTCACCCAGGCTCACAGAGGATTCAAAATGAACAAGTCCACCCGCGTGATGCGGCTCCGGGGCCTGCTGCCCGGACTCGTCATCTTCACGCTGCTCGTCGCCCCCCAGGGCGGCTGCAGCACTTCCAGCAACCCCAACCCGACCGCGCTCACCCAGGCGATCACCGCTGAGGATTCGCCCGGCAACCCGCCCCCCTCGTCGGACGACGGCGGCATCATCATCGTCGCCCCGCTTGACAACGCCGACGCCGGCACCGACGACGGCCCCGCCCTCCGCGCCCTCGCGCCCGCCGACCCCGGCGATGGCGGCGAAGACATGGCGGACGGCGGCAGCGACGCCGGCGGCCCCCCGTACTACGAGGAGTTCAAGCTCCCCGATGGTGGCGGCGACCGCTTCCTGCCGCAGCCCATCGAAGCGCACGCCTACGGCGGCCAGTGCGCCGTTGACGCCGATTGCAATTCCGGCAAATGTATCAACGGGCAGTGCGGCGCGCCGGCCTCGTGCGCCGACGACGTCTGGAACGGCGACGAATCCAGCAAGGATTGCGGCGGCAGCGTCTGCGCACCCTGCGGGGAATGGCGTCGCTGCAACACCAACGACGACTGCACGCAGAAGGTTTGCGTGTGGAAGTCCTGGGGGTTGTCGTACTGCCTCGCGCAGTGCGGCAACGGCATCAAGGACACCCCTGCGCCTCCGAACCAGGACGGCCGCGAGTCCGACATCGATTGCGGGGGGGACTTCTGCCTCCGCTGCATCGACGGCAGAACCTGCCTCGAGGACGCCGACTGCAAGAGCAACCTTTGCCAGAACGGCACCTGCGTCGCGCAGGGCAACCCCTCCTGCAGCGACGGGCTGAAGAACGGCAACGAGACCGACCTGGATTGCGGAGGCATCTGCGCCTCCCCGGGTCAGGGTCAGTGGACTCGCCGCTGCCAGACAGCGCAGAAGTGCGCAGTCGACATCGACTGCGAAAGGGACTTCTGCTGGAAAGGCACCTGCACCCCCGCCCACACCCTCTGCAATGACGGCGCCAAGAACGGCTACGAGACGGACGCCGATTGCGGCGGCCAGGCCAGCTGGGGCGGCGCCTGCAAGCGCTGCACCGGCGGGCAGAAATGCTCCTGGTACCGCGATTGCGACGGCGGGCCCTGTGAAAACGGGGTGTGTCGGGCCAAAAAATGGTGCGACGGGGACGGAGTCAAGAACGACTTCGAAACCGACGTCGACTGCGGCGGTGCCGCGTCGAACATCGTTACCTGCGGCGGATGTGGCGTGGGGAAAGGGTGCCAGGTGGACTGGGATTGCTCCAGTGGCACCTGCACCAACGGCAAATGCACCCCGGCCCTTCACTGCTCCGATGCAATGCAGGATGGAGCCCCCCCGCCCGCGGCCGAGACCGACACCGATTGCGGGGGCGTCGAATGCACCCCGTGCGCCGACGGCAAGAAGTGCCTGGTGAACTCCGACTGCCAGAGCGGGCTGTGCAGCAACGGCGTGTGCATCACACCGCCGAGCTGCAAGAACGGCCTCAAGGACGGGCAGGAGACCGACGCCGATTGCGGCGGCCCGCAGTGCCCGAAGTGCGCCGACGGCAAAAAATGCTCTGCCCCCTCTGACTGCAGCAACGGCGGCTGTGCCAACGGCACCTGCGGAAACAAAACCTCCGGCGCCTTCAAGCTGACAGCCAAGGGCAACGCGACGATCCTCCGCTGCGGCAAGTTGAACGGCGGGAATGTCGACCTCCCCTTCCCGCAGGTGGGCCTCATCACCCCTGTCATCGACTTGAAATTCTGTTTCTTCGTCGACGGCAACGGCCAGTACGCCACCGGCATCACCGGCGAGGCCTACGGGTGGGACGGGCAGACGCGCCCGTTCTGCAACAACATGAACAACAGCCCCGGCCAGATCGGGTTCTACGTCGCAGTAGACCCCGCCAAGCCCTGCGGCTAACCCCTCTCTTCTAGCTTAACCCTCCGTCCGGAGAGAAAAGCAACGTAAGAGCGAGGTTTTTCTCTCCGGACAGTGCCACACCACGCCTGTCCGGAAACTTCCTCTCACTATTTTTCGAAATGTTGAGAGGAAGTTAAATCGAATTCACCCTTAATTACTTTAAATTACGAGATACCATTTTTGTCATCCCGAAGAAGCGTCGTAGCGACTGAGGGATCTCTGTCCGATTCGACAATTGGCCAATTGAAACAGAGATTTCTCTCCCGACTCAGTCGGGATCGGAATGACAGTTATTTACTAGGCTCAAAATAATTAAAAATTGACAGATTAAACTAAATTCTTTAAACTATAAAAATCGCTCCACTCATTATTTACTTCTTATGTCAAACCAATCTCCTCAAGCTCAATTTCTTATCCCTACGGTGGTGGAAAAAACCCACTATGGCGAACGGGCCTATGATATTTACTCACGCTTGCTCACTGATCGGATTATTTTTCTCGGCAGCCCTATTGATGACGGCGTGGCCAATGTTATTATTGCGCAACTCTTATTTTTAGAAAACCAAAGCCCGGATAAAGATATTAAACTCTATATTAATTCACCCGGGGGGTCTGTTACCGCGGGCATGGCCATTTACGATACCATGCAATATATTAAACCCAATGTTAGCACCATCTGCGTGGGGCTCGCTGCTAGTATGGCGGCGGTACTATTGGCGGCCGGGCAAAAAGGCAAACGTTTAGCCCTCCCCAATTCGGAGGTAATGATTCACCAAGTAATGGGTGGCATGGAAGGCCAAGCGAGCGACATTAAAATTCGTGCCGAACGAATTCTCCGCCTTAAGGATCGCCTCAATAAAATTCTCTCCGATTGCACCGGCAAAGATTTGCCAACTATTGAGAAAGACAGTGACCGAGATTATTTTTTAACCGCGGCTGAAGCGGAGAAGTACGGCTTAATTGATAAAGTTATTTCCTAATTTAAAGTAAAAATTTCTAATTCACCTAATTTCTAATGCCTAATAAAATGTCTAATATCCAATTGTAATTGGTTATTGGACATTATGGTTTGGGCATTTTATTAGGCATTAGGACTTAGGAACTTAAAAATTCTAATTTAATCCCTTAGGACTAAAATTAACCAGTCTAAAATGCTGGTTTTTTGTTTAAATTTAGCCAAAATGATACCATATCCCCACCATAGCCCTTGACAAAACAAACCAGATATGGTATTATGGATTGTTCTATAGAAACAACACCATGCTTTTACGGATAGATACCGGCAGTCTAGATTATAAACGCTACCGACCGATTCCGTAAAAACCGTCTTTCTGGCTACAATCGAGGATATCGGAAAATGCTTAGGTAACCGCCCTGTGTGGTTTACATAAGCAGCTTCCCGTATCCACGACAAGCATGGAGATGTGTTACCGGGCAGATCAGGCTTTGGCTCGACTTCTCCAGCAACACATCTTCTTGGATGCGGTTAAGGGGGGCGTAAGCCCCACCGAAAAAACAAACCCCCACCTAACTACTTTAGGTGGGGTTTTTATTTATCCAAAAATTTAATTCAAATTATCAAACATCATTTTTGTTATTCCGATCCCGACTGAGTCGGGAGAGAAATCTCTGTCTTACCGCTCGAGGTGGATGAGGTACTCGCTGGCGCCGCCCCAACCATACAAATTTTTGGCAATGGTCGGTAATAGCTGGTAAATACCTCATCAATAGGTTCACCACTGGGTGTAACGCGATGATAAGTAAAATTGGCAATCGCTCCTCGGAACGCGTTTTGACATTTTTTCTCACCTGGCTTCAATGTTCCATCATCTATTACCGCCTCCTCCGGTTCGCCGGCCGGAATCCATTTGGTAACCATAGGGTGCGTATAAGAACCCTGGCGTCCATCGGGTTTACCCCACAGAGTAAAAGTTAATTGCTGTTTTTTATAATCAATAGTGGTTTGGAGCAATAAATAGTTGCCGGTATCATTAACAAATTTAAAATCTAACAATGGTTCATACAATGTCGCATCTGTACCTGGGTTACCATTCACCGGATCAGCATAATAGCTCACCACCAACGAATGGTTGCGACGTTGGGTGATGGGTAAACCGGAATTCATGGCCATGCGAAATAACGTGGTGCCAATTTGACACATTCCGCCACCCACCTCTGGCTTTATCTCCTTACCTTTAATTACCATCTCGGGCAAAAAGCCATTCTCGGCAGTAAAGGGGCCAGCCGCCCGATTGGCAGAAAATTCCTCACCCGGTTTAATAAGAATGCCGTTTAATCGCTCCACCGCATGGGCAATATTTTTAATTCGATTCGTATGACTATCGCGGAAGGTAGAACTACCCACTCCTACTGTTGCCGTAATGCCAAGATCATTAACATCAGCCGTAGAGAAGTGCGGTAACACGTCGGTCACCACCGCTGTAATGGTGGTTGTGGTGGAACCAGCTTGCGTCCCCACTTGCCAAGCACGCTCTAGTTGCTCTTTGGTGGCGTTGGTGTCCAAATGGCGCCCGTGGCGGCTGGCCGCAAACTCCTCTACCCGATGATCGCGAACCACAAAACGGGCTTCGTGGGGTTCCGCCTCTACCACCGACCGAATAGTTTGATCAAGAAATTTTTCTACCCGCTTTTGATTAAAACCAAACTGCAGTTGGTTGTTTTCCCCGCGCTGTACTGCCAACCACCCCAGCCACATCGGTCGGCTCATAATGAGGCTTGACGTAACCGTAGACGACGCGGCCTCAAATTCTAAAATGATATCAAGCTGGTTTGGGAGCAGCGGAGCGGTTTTTAAAAAATTCACCAGGTCAGCACGCACCATTGTTGGATTAAAGTATTCCAAGGTAACAGGGATCGATTCAAAAGAAACCTGTTCCAATTGCTTACCAACTCGGTTAAGGAGCTTGGTATAATTAATAATTAACCCAACCTTCTCTGGCACTATAGTTGGCGCCCCAAGGGAAGTAAACGCCACGGCGGCATCGCGCGGAGCATCTTCAAACGAATGCAATGCCCCACGCAACACCTCAACCATATTTTGTTCATCAACAACAACCGGGGCTGTTATCGCTCGCACAGCAAAAAAATGTCGATAGAGTGGTTCAAACAATTTTTGCCACCAGGGCCCTTCCCTACCTACAGCCAAGGCTTGCCTCGCTGCCTGTTCACTATCAAGATGTATTAAATCTCCACCACTATCCGCGGTCACCACCAATGGTACACGCACATTATGCTGCCGCCCATTGTGATCAATCACTCTGAATCGTATCCCCTCTTTCGCCAAACGATTATTAACATTTTCAATAAAACTCACCACCTCTGGTTTCGTTAACCCCCCCAGAGGGGTTGTACCTACCCAAACACCAGGGTAAACCTGCTGTTTGTAGTGTTGCTTGTATGAATACACAACCAAAAAAAGAAGCAGGACCAACCCTACGGCCCCGCCTATTGCTAAAATAAATATAAATTTTCGAGGCATACTATTTCGCAACCACTCGTGTTATTCATCAATCACCATAATGGGGATTGTATTGAGCCGGGCACGTTTAGGAATGTGAATTGTTAAGAGCCCTTGCTTAAATTCCGCCCGAGCCAGATGATTTTCTACTTCCACCGGCAAAACAATGGTACGCGAAAATTTTCCCCAAAAACACTCTTGATGCACCTGCTGAGCAGACAAATCTACCGGGGCTTCACGATACCCACGAATGGTTAAACAATCATTGTGAAGATGAATTTCAATGTGCTCTGGTTTGGTCCCCGCAAGTGGTGCCACAATTATAACATCGTCATCGGTCTGTACTACATCTACCGCCAGCTGCCCTTCGGGGCTTTCACCGGGCCACGGTGTCTGAACCGCTGGAGCTGGCCAGGCCGACGTTGCCGCGGTAAATTCCACTGGAACTTGTACTTCAAACATATTACCTAATGATACACTTTGTGAACTAATTATGACTTATTTCCACAAGTGCCTCAACTTGGCCAAAAATTGACAAAATTTTTGGCTGTCATTTCGAACACGTTCACTGCGTTCAGTGTAAACTCCGTGAGAAATCTCTGTCTCGTCGTTTGGGCCAATTGGACAGAGATCCCTCGTCGCCGCGAAGCTCGCTCGGGATGACAATTGGCGAAACTCGCTATGAGTTCTGTATAAATTTAGTATATCATAGCCCTACAGAATTCGTCTATGCCCGGTGGAAAAAATTAAGCCTAACTTATTGACCCTACCAAAAAAGTTTGCTATAGTACTCCCGCTTGCCGAGGTAGCTCAGTGGTAGAGCGAAGGCCTGAAGAGCCTTGCGTCGTGAGTTCGATCCTCACCCTCGGCACAAGCGAAAGTCAAAAGTCTGAAAGTCCATAAAGTTTATAAAGTCGTGATTCGTGACTTTATGGACTTTATAGACTTTTGACTTTACAAACTATCACGGGGTATGGCTCAATTGGCTAGAGCACCTGGTTTGGGACCAGGGGATTGTGGGTTCAAGTCCCACTACCCCGACACAGAATTTATTAATCATATTTTCTATGTCGATGTTTACTGAACACCTTAAAAAACTCATCGCGGAAAAGAATCTGCTTAATCACCCCTTCTACCAACAGTGGACCGCCGGCACTCTACCGCTTCCTGTGATGCAAAAATATGCGGAACAATACTACATTCTGGAAAAAAATTTCCCACGCTTCTTAAGCCGCATGCACGCTGATTGTGATGATTTTGCAGTGCGACAAACTATTACTGACAACCTCTATGATGAGGAACATGGCGAAACAAATCATCGCGAATTGTGGCTCCGATTTGGTGAAGCAATTGGTGCGACACGCGAAGCTATTCAAAAATCAGAACAACTCCCAGAAACAAAAGCGACCATTGAGTGCTTCAACAGACTTTCTTCCGAATCATTTCTATCTGGATCAAGTGCCCTCGCCGCTTATGAATCACAAATTCCCGCGGTGGCCAAAAGTAAAATGGACGGACTAAAAAAATATTACAATATCTCTGATGAACGCGGTACCGACTTTTTTCGCGTCCACAGCACCCTTGATGTCGAACACAGCAACGCCTGGTGGAATATTATTGATGAACATGCAACTACTCCAGAGCTCGAAGAAAAAGTAAAACAAGCGGTAGTGGCGGGACGTGATGCTTTGTGGAACTTTTTAGACGGCGTCTGCCGAGCTTATTTTCCGGAAGCTCTGATGAGTTGTTAAAACACAATCCGTGTAATCCATATCACAATCTGTGAAATTTGTGTTACACAAAGAAAAAACAACTATCATGGGGGTGCTCAACGTCACCCCCGATTCTTTTTCTGACGGCGGCGTCTATTTTGACAACGTTGAAAAAGTTATCTCTCAGGCCAAACAAATGGCCACCGAAGGTGCTGACATTATTGATATTGGTGGCGAAAGTACTCGGCCTGGTTCAGAATCAGTGAGTGAAACAGAAGAATTGCGTCGCGTGCTGCCGGTGATTGAACGTTTGGTGAAGGAACTCTCCGTGCCAATTTCGATTGATACTTACAAACCACGCGTGGCGCGGGAGGCTCTCAAGGCTGGAGCTAAAATTATTAATGACGTGACTGGTCTTACGAACCCGGAGATGGTTAAGGTCGCGGCTGAATTTAAGTGTCCAGTCGTGATTATGCACATGCAGGGCCAACCCAAAACCATGCAGACGAATCCGCACTATAATGACGTCATTGAAGATATTAAAAATTTTTTTAAAGAACGCATTGCGGTCGCTCAAATGGCCGGCGTTTCCGAAATTATTCTTGATCCAGGCATTGGATTTGGTAAAACGTTAGAACACAACTTAACAATTCTTAAACGACTTAGTGAACTTACTAATTTAGGATTTCCCTTACTTATTGGCCCATCGCGTAAATCATTTATTGGACAATTGACCGGTGGGCTCCCGGCAACTGAACGACTCGAAGGCACCATCGCCGCAGTCGTCACTGCTCGCTTAAACGGCGCTTCAATCGTGCGCGTGCATGACGTTGGTGCATGTCGACGAGCATTACAAATTGCGGATGCGATTATTAACACTTAATTGTCATCCCGAACCGCTGTGAGGGATCTTTGGTTCACAGAACACGACGGACAGAGATTCCTCGTCGGCCGTGAGGCCTCGCTCGGAATGACAATCAAGAATTGCTATGACCGACAAACTCATTCTATCCCAGTGCCACTTCTCATGCCACATCGGCTGTACCGCCGAAGAACGCGCCCTGCCGCGAACGATTATTTTAGATATTGAATTATTTTTTGATATAAAAACTGCAGCTCACTCGGATGATTTGAAAGATACGGTTGATTATATGCCCGTGCATACCGGAATTAAAAATCTCGTCGAAGGCAAAGAATACAATCTCATTGAAACCATGGCTGAGGCGGTAGCTGATTTCCTTATTAAAAATTTCCCTGTTGAAAAAGTCTGGTTGCGATTACAAAAACCAGAACCAATTCACCAATACGGCGCGGCGTGGGTGGGAGTTGAAATTACTCGACCCTAATCTATGGCCACCGTATACCTCGCTCTTGGTTCAAACCTGGGCAACCCAGCTGAGTATTTAAAACAAGCTATTAAAAATCTTAAAAAAATTGGGACAATTCAAAAAATTTCTTCATTCTACAAAACTGAACCTGTGGGAAAAATTAATCAACCGTGGTTCCTGAACTGCGTTGTTGAAATGACAACCACTCTTACACCGCTTGAATTACTAAACAAAATTAACAACATCGAAACCGCCCTGGGTCGAATCCGCTCAGTAAAATGGGGGCCACGCACCATTGACATCGACATTCTTTTATATGATAATCTGGTTCTAGAAACCGAACAACTGACAATCCCCCACCATTTATTTAGAGAGCGTCGGTTTGTTTTGGAACCGCTTGCTGAGATTGCTCCTGATGCGATAGATCCTATTACTAAAAAATTAATGTGCGAACTTTTAAAAACAATTATAAGCATACATAAAATTGAGAAAATTTAAAATCTACTTTTTGTCGGGCTGTAGCTCAGTTGGCTAGAGCGCTTGGTTCGGGACTAAGAGGTCGCAGGTTCAAGTCCTGTCAGCCCGACTAAGAATAGATTAAACAACTAACAAAAAATTCCTCACTGTACCGGTGAGGAATTTTTTGTTAAAGAATAACACTATTAATTTACTGCTTCATTTTGGCTGGTGGTAATACTGTTGTTAACAGAATCACGTACAACTACATTGCTAGTCCCCGCATTCGTTGATTTAAAATAGAACGACTTGGTCAAGTCACCACTGGCAAATGTTACACTGGTGACCACGCTACTGCACCCGGAATCAGAATACACATTCGATCCGCCTAAACTTGAGGTAATAACGATTTCATTCGATCCACCGGTGAAGGTATTTGCATTTTGATCAACCCGTTTGATTGTAATCGCGCCGGAGCATTGGTTAGTATTCACCGTTTGGGCAGCAGTGGTAAATGCTAATGAGGTAAAAGTACTTGCTGTACTTGCCGCAGGAGCCGCCGCTGTCACCGGACGGATAACTGATTGCATTTGAGTTACACTTATAAATCCAGGGGTTGAAACGGTCATTGTCAGAGGACCAACGGTAAAACTCATAAAATAAATACTTACAGTGCTCGCCCCTGGTTTAATGGCAGCATTTGAGATTAGATTATTACAACTGGCATCACTGTAAAAAAATCCGGTGGGACTGCTGACGTTTACAACTGTTGTACCCTCCGTTGTTGGCTTGCCTGAACTGTCTTGGCGTTCAATGGCAACATCACTGGAACATTGGCTAGAAAGCACCGACTGCGCTCCGCTCGTGATGGCTAATTTACTGGGTGGCGCGGGAGGCGATTCAACCTTGGCAGGAGATGATGGTGATGGAACAGTAATTTTTGGAAGTTCAATTTTTACTGGAGGGGTAGGTTTAACAATCGAAAAATTGTGCGTCGTACCCACCACGCCCGAGCCGCTCGCGGTCACTTGGACTGAGGTTGCTCCTGCGGCGGGCGTAAGCACTACACTCCCCGCACTCTGCCCGGCGGGGATAACAACCGTAGCACTTCTCAGAGGAGTTGACGAGACGTCTGCACCACCAAACTTGACAACAATGGTGTCCTGGGGAGAAATGTTAATACCAATTTGAAGATCAATTGGTCCAGCAGCAGAGCTTGGAGCTGAACAACTACCAAAACCATTGCCAATTGAACCTGACCCAGACAATAGATTGATAGTTGGACTCGAAATAGTGGCTCCCGTTCCTACTTGCGTAATATTCCCCGATCCATTTACCGAAAGTCCAGTTCCGCCGCCGCCACCTCCAAATGAGCCTCCTCCACCTCCACTACTCGAACCATTTGCATTAGATGGGGTTCCTCCCCCTCCGCCGGCTGCCAAAATTGGGCCAGATACGGTGATTCCACCACTTCCAGCAGTAACGGTAATGGCTCCGCCATTTCCTCCGTTACCACCGGCATTGATGTTCGCGCCGCCACCTCCGCCGCTCGAATTGATGTCGCCGCCGACACTGATTGAGCCTGAACCGGAATTGACGCTAATACTTCCACCATTCCCACCATTTCCGCCGTGAGCAATCACCGAGACACTTCCGCCTGAACCACTCCCACTATTTGTATTGATACCGCCACCAGGTAAAGAAATTGATCCGCCACTTGTGCTAGGGCCAGAGATATTCGTACTCGCCGTACTATTGGCCGTCGTGCACAGGGTTGTGCCGTTATTACCAACACTAAACATACCACCCGGCACAACCAGACTCGAACCAGTAGTATTGGTAAGTGAAGATGGGCTTAAAGTAAAATTTCCGCCGGTTGCAATCCCAGCGGTGTCGATCGTAATGACTTGCGGCTGGCTCACAGTTACGAGATTACCTTGTGCATCATGGAGTTCTACACCAAGCGTGTTCTCTTGCCCAGCCACCAATTGTCCTGATGTCACTTTAAACATTACCAACGGTGGAGAAGTTGAGCGTCGCCCGTCTGGTGTGAAGACAACCGCCTCATGCGCCACCCGCCCCTGGCACATAATATCTTGATATTTGACTTGATATTTTTTCTTATCTTTGCCCGCGTCCACAATCCATTTGACGCGTACTGGCACCGCCACGGTCTCGTTCGAGTTAGAACGCAGATCTTTAGTGGTTGAAAAATAAATCAAATTCATCTGCGTTGGGTTGCCTGCGCTAAATCCTTGGTCCGTACCATAACTAATCTGGTGCCCATCACCCCAGGCGCTCGAGGCCACTTCCGCGAACATCAGGGCGTGCTCCGAACCGGTATTGGTAATTTTGAACATTCCGCGCTCGCCATGCGTCACGGTTTTTGGATCGGCCGCACATTCTGCGTTGAACTGATTTTTTTCCGAAAATTTCACCGGGGCATCGGTAATGCGATCAGGTCCATCAATCACGGTCACGGGCGGCGGGCTGTATTTTACCTTATCATCATGAAGGACTTTCGTGGCGCAGGTAATGTCCTGATACCGTACCTGGAATTTTTCTTTATTCTTTCCAAAATATGTCAACCACTTCACGCGTACTGGCACAGTGACATTTTCCACAGCCGGGCTGCGCTCATCTTTAATGGTGGAAAAAGTGATAAGATTCATTTGATTGGGCTGACCCGCGCCGACCGGCAAATTAGTGTTGTACTCAAAGGTCCGTTCGCCCCAGGCTACCGCCGGAATCTCGCCCCACATCATGGCAGCGCTTGACCCAGTGTTTTTAAGAATAAAAGTGCCTTTTTCGCCATGATTAATCATGGGGCTCTCCGGCGTACAAACGGCATTAAACTCACTTTTACTACTACCCGTGACCGGTTCATCAGGAGCGCGATCGGCGCCATCGGTCACCGTTACCGGTGGTACGACATATTTAATATTATCATCATGCCACACAGCGCCCTGGCAAGTAATATTTTGATATTTCATCTGATAGCCGGTCTTGGAGTACACCAACCACTTCACGGTAACTGGAATGGTAAATTTCTCCAGAGGTTCACCGCGCTCATCGTGCGTGGTGGTAAAATAAATTACATTAAAGTGGGCTGGATCTTTGGAATGCAGCAGGTCTTCGGTGGAATCATAGCTAAAGACGTGATCGCCATTCCAAGCGACGTGTGGAATATCAGCAAACATAAGTGATCCATCGCTCCCAATATTTTTAAGGATAAATTTACCTTTTTGACCATGGGTGACCACAGAAATTTCGGGGGAACAGACTACATTAAACTTACTCTTTTCAGCGGGCGTGACCGGCGCATCGGGCAGACGGTCAGGATCATTATTGACGGTGACGGGCGGCGCCACATAACCATCAGCGGGGGGCAGGGACCCATGAATCATGGGCGGGAACCAGGCCACTTTTTTGGTCTCGGCTTCGTTAATAACTTTCTCTGCGCTCTTGATTGATTGTTGCGCTAAAACATCGAGCCATCCGGCGGTCGTGACGAATTGCTTTTCAACACCAGCGAGGCGGGCCTGAGCGGCATTCATGCCCCGGATGAAAGCAGGCGTGGTGATGGGCCTCCCAACAAAATTGGAACCACTCTTAAAATAATTGTTTACTAATTTAGTTGTATCCTGGACAATTTTTTGAACTGCTTTGATAGAAGCGTCAAGTTTTTTGAGCGCGTCGCGCTGGACTGGCGTCGTACGAACTGAAGTCCCTCCTCCAATGGAATTATCCCGAAGTATACTAATCACATTCTGCGGTGTCTGATTAGCGTTTGCCAAAGCTTCGGTGCCAGCCTGCTCGGCAGTGGCTGCCTTCGTGGTCGCAGCCGCTTCGGTAGCAAGATCAGCATCCCGCAGTTGGCTTTCGGCTGCCGCTAGATTAGTTAAAGCGCTAGAAATTTGTGGCGTGATTGACGGCGCAGCGCCTTGAGCCTCAGCCGCCGCATCACGAAGCATGTTGAGATCTTGCTGGGCGCCCAGCACTGCCCCCTCAGCACTTTGGACAGCCGTGGCCGCCGCGTTGGTCGCTCGCATCGCCTGTTCCATAGACCGCACTTGCGTGCGCAAACTTTCGGATACTGCCAGCCCGGCTGCTTCGTCGGACGCTGAGTTGATACGTAAGCCGCTCGACAGTCGTTGGAAACTCCGCTGAAGCGCCTCTTGCGTCCGCCCAAGCTGCTGAGAAGCAGTGAGTGACGCCGTGTTGGTGTTAATGATAAGACTAGCATTGGCAGGTTGGATAATACTAAGCGGTGAAAAAATCATTGCTCCAATCGTCACCATATGTATAACGCGTGTCCCTAGTTTATAAAAACGCTTACTAAAAAATTGCATATATTTTAGCTAAGTAACTTATTTTATTTATTTCGCTGATACCGCCCTACAAGCTCAGCCCGAGCAACAACATGACCGTCTATCGCTCGCTCGAGTTCCGAACGGGAAACACCCGGAGCTAGTTCGAGACGCACGTCAAGCGCAAGTAACTTAAAAAAGTACCGGTGAATCCCAGACGGCGGGCACGGCCCGCCCCAACCAACTTTATCAAAACTCGTGACGCCTTCTACCGCACCAAGTGGAACCGAATGTTCAGTAATCTCTTTTGTTTTGGGATCAATATTCCAAATTGTCCAGTGCGTCCATGTGCCAGCTGGTGCGTCAGGATCATCCACAATAAGGGCAAGGCTTGTGGCAGTGGTGGGCGCATTGCTAATGGTAAGCGGTGGGTTAACATCACTACCATCACAGGTGAATTGGGAAGGGATATACCCTTGATTACTAAAAGCTGAACTTACGAGATCCATAGTATAAATAAAAGAGGAATCAGAACTTGACAGTATTCTGTGGCGGGTAGCCCACTATACAAAAACAATTATTAATAAAAATATAATGCCAGCCTCCAATATCACTTTTCTCATAATTCACCTTTAAACTTCACTCTATTATAACATACGGAGCGAGAAGGGCAACGATCTTGACGCTATTCCTTAATTTGCTACAATGGAGCTACCTTTGGAGAGGTGGCTGAGTTGGTCTAAAGCGGCACACTGCTAATGTGTTGTACGGCCTTAAAACCGTACCGTGGGTTCGAATCCCACCCTCTCCGCCAAGACAATTTTTATCGGCATGACCCGAGTGCCTAAAAACATGAACTTCATCTCATCATCTTCTGGGTACCTGTTACTATTAGTTTTTGGTTTGAGTATGTTACTTGTAACATACTTGTTTGGTAGATGGGGAAAATGGAAAACAAAAGAAAGTTTTTTGGTTGCCAATCGTGATGTGGGGTGGGTACTTGGTGGTTTTAGTATTGCCGCCTCCTGGATTTGGGCACCGGCTCTTTTTGTTTCTGTGCAATTAGCTTACCAAAAAGGTTTGGCAGGAATTTTTTGGTTTACAGTTCCAAATATTTTATCGCTAACCGTTTTCGCTCTGCTGGCCCCAAAAATAAGAGAGCAACTGCCCGAGGGTTTCACCCTACCTCAATATATTAAATATAAACTACACAGCGAACGAGTTCACAAAATATATCTGTTTCCCTATTTCTTTTACCAACTCATGGCGGTAACTGTTCAGTTATTTGCCGGCGGTAGCTTGGTTGCTTTATTAACGGGTATTGCTTTGCCAAAAGTAATGATAATCTTAACTATTATTGTCTTGGCTTACACGCTCATTTCTGGTTTAAAAGCTTCCATTGTTACAGACTTTGTACAGTTGGCGACCATATTTGTTGTAGGTGTTATCATTATACCGCTTGCTTCAAAAATAGCTGGTGGTAGCCAGGCTATTCGTGCTGGCTTTACTGGTATCGAAGGTATTAAGAGCATGTTTGATCCAGCAGTTGCTTTTTCATTTGGAATAGTAACTTCGATTGGCTTAATTGCTGGCTCTATTGCTGATCAATCAAATTGGCAGAGAGCTTTTGCAGTTAAAAAAAATCAGCTCGTCAAAGCGTTTATCTTTGGTTCGATTCTTTTTGGAACTGTACCACTGTGTCTTTCTGTTCTTGGTTTTATTGCAGCCAATCCAGCCCTTGGTATTACCTTGCCACCAGGTGTTGATGTTTCTATGATTGGTATTCAGACAATCTCTCAGCTACTACCACCATGGGCAGTTTTCGTTTTTGCTTTAGCTTTTTTGGCTATACTCAGTTCGGCATTTGACGCTGGCCTTTGTGCTGCTAGCTCACTGTGGGTTGCTGATGTGGCACAACCGAAAGATGATACTGAGGCAATAAAATCTGCTCGATACGCTATGGTAGGTATTGCTGCGCTTGGGCTTTTAGTTGCTTTGGCAGTGCTCTATATTCCTCATTTTGGTTTACAACAGCTGTGGTGGATATTTAATACAATTGCAGCGTGTATCGTGGTGCCAACAATTTTAAGCTTGTACTGGAATAAATTAAATGAAAAAGGAGTATTCTGGGGAGTGCTTGTAGCATTTGTTGTTGGTATTCCAATATTCATTTATTCTAATGTCATTGACAAGCCGGCCTGGGTGGTTGGTTCCTCACTTTTTATAATACTGGTTAGCACAGTATTCGCACTTTTATTTTCTACTAATCGCGCGCCAGGGTTAGCCCCCACACAAATTGAGTCCCAGCCGCTTTCAAAACTCGCGCGCACTCCTGCATGGTGGCGCCGGTGGTAAAAACATCATCCACCAACAGTACGCGCTCGGGCGAACTTTTTCCCTCCCAAACAAAGGCGTTTGCGACATTCTTAAACCGCCCTTCACGAGTCAACCGTGCTTGTTGGACAGTTGCACGCGTTCGTTGCAACTCTTCGCCGACAAACTCCCAGCCGTACTGCTGCGCAATAAGCTCTGCTAAAATTCTGGCTTGGTTAAATCCGCGTTTACGTTCACGTTGTGGGTATAATGGTACTGGCATAACGACCAACGGCTGAGTTTGTGCCAGATACGCCAAACGCTCACGAGCCAACAACTGCCGCCACACCGATATAATATCGTGCGCGTAATTATATTTAAATAAACGAATCAATTGCGTAAATGGTACTCCTTCCTTATAAAGAAAAAAGGCTGTTACACCATTAAGTGAGGAAACAGCCTGACAATTTTGACATGTTTTTCCATGCTCTGTCGCCTGGCCACACGCGGGGCACAGGGCCACCGCTTGCCATGTGCTCTGTTGCCAACAAACAGCGCAGTACCAATTTCCTTCTTTTCCACATCCAATACACGCAATAGGAAAGAGCACATCTTTTAACCAGTGAAACAGTATGGAAAGTACATTCATAATTACCAAACACGAAAATCCTCATTCTTATGAGTTACTTCTCCCATGTAAAACTTTCTACTAACCATGTTCCCCCACTTTTCACGAAAGCTACTGTACCGGTCTGTTGTTCCCGAGTTTGTTGACCATTGGTATCGGTGAGGCGAAGCGCCTGAACAATCACAGTAGCGGCTGCCTCCTGCCAGGCACCTAAACGAACGCTCAATACTTGGGTAGTCACACCCATAAACGTAGCCGAACGGCCCGAACCAATTCGAGCCCGTAAACGTTTCCAAAGTTCCGGGGTAACCAGATGCTCAACTTCTTTTATATTCTGCCAATTATTATCGCTAGAATAAGTGTTATAGCGCTCCATAAATACCCGCGCTAAATTAGCCACTCCCTGTTGCTCAACTTCCACGGGATTAGGTGGACGTGGCGCCGAAACTGTTGGCAATTGGTTAGATAAGGGAATAGAATTTGCCGATGGCCCTGCTTCAGTTGAACCAAGAGGAGCGGTAACCGGTGGTGTCTCCACTGCTGAGGACGCCGCCTGCTTTTTGGAACGAATTAAAAGTCCAATACTAATACCTAAAATGAGCAATATAATAATACTGACGACTATAAAAATTTTCGCACGGAGTGACATAGTTTTTTTAAATAACAAATTACGAGTGTCTAATATTTAGTTTAAAAATTTTAACGTCCTCCTGTTTGTTCTGCAAACTCTTTTTTAGATTTTTCAATTTGCAACAGTTGCTCTGGGTTCGTGGTTACGAGCTGGTCTTCAGTATATGAAGCTACTACTTTAATTGCCGCATGCTTATTACCAGCAAAAAAGATTCCTTCCCCCACTGCGCTCTCAAGGAGTAAATATTTCTCACTATCAGTTAATAAAAATACTTTTTGCACTAAATCAATAGCGGCTGGCGACTGCTTCATAAGCAGTTGGAGCGCTGAGTTGTTTACAATCGCTTGGCCATATTGCGAACGCAAAAAATCATTGACATCTTGCGTAATCGTCGTTACTCCTAAGTAATATTTGCGACAGCGCTTTACCAGCGCAAACATAAATTTAGCGCTATCCTCATACTGCATTAGCCACCACGCTTCATCAATTACCAACATTCGCTTTTTACGCTCGGAACGTACCACATTCCAAATATAATTAACAATGGCATAAATTGCCAGCGGCCGAAGTTCATCCTCTAAATCACGGACACTGAACACTACCAATTGGTTACGGATATCAACATTCGTAGGAGCGTTAAACAAGCCAGCAAAGGTGCCTTCGGTGTATTTTTTAAGTTTAAGAACCAATTCATCTGAACCTTCCATACCCTCTAATATCTCTTGCAAATCTTGCATAATGGGCGCCTCCACGGTACTCAAATCAGCGTCGGCTGTAATATCCTTTTTTGCATAGGTCTCAATTAATGCACGATCAATGAGGGAATCTTGAATCGTCGTAAGGCCGCCGAGCATGATACGCAATAACCCCTTCACCGTAATAACAGCGCCACGAATGATATCTGCTGTTGAAGTTTCTTGGCCCACCGGCCGCGGCAAATCAAAGGGGTTAACTTTGCTCTCCGAGGACAGCGAAATACTAATGTACGTCCCACCCACTGCATCACACAAATGTTTATACTCCATTTCTGGATCAATCACAATCACATCAATTCCCATCATCATGCTGCGCAAAATTTCAAGTTTAATGGCATAACTTTTACCAGCACCCGACGTGGCAAATACCACCATATTAGCATTTTGGAGAGAAAAGCGATCAAACAGAATAAGACTATTATTATGACGGTTAATACCATAGAGAATACCATCATCTGAAGTTAGTTCAGCCGAAATAAACGGAAACGAGGCAGCAATCGGACTCGAATTCATGTTAAAAGCAATAACTAATTCATCGTTACTCAAGGGGAGAGTAGAATTAAAACCTTGCTCGGCCTGAAAGAGGACCTTGCGACTCGTAATAAGCTTGGAGCCAAATATCCCCTCAATATCCTCGGAAATTTGGTTAAGCCGCTCTAAATTCTCTGCATACACCGTAACATAAAACGAAAATTGGAAAAAGTGTTCGGTGCCTTGAGTTAAATTATCGCGGAGTTGTTCAATGTCTCGCAGGGCCGTTTCCCGAATAGGATCACGGGGAGCGCCTTTTTCAGCGTCAGCATTAATTTGCGCCTCCAATGCCCCCACCTTGTTCTTGAGCTGTTTCAGAATAATCGCCGCTTTTACCGGATAAAAGAACATACTAATATCCATGGCAACCGATAAATTAATAACGGGAGAGCTCCACCCAATAGAAATATAGCGCGGATACGAAACCACAAAAATTGTCCGACAAAAAATAGTGCCTAGTTGAATGTGGCGGGATTCAACGTTAAACGCCGCGGGAGCAATAAGGTCGCGAATAGATACAACACCTTCACGATAGACGCGCTCTTCTTCAAGGGTAGCTAATTCCTCTGCTGCCTGTTCAGTAATTTGTTGTTCGGCACGCTTAAACAGACCGTGCTTAATAGTCGGCTGCTTGCTGAGACTTGTTGGTTTAAAAGCCATAGATAAAGTCGAAAGTCCTTAAAGTCCGTAAAGTCTATAAAGTCCATTGAGACACAATTATGACTTTATAAACCTTATGGACTTTTTACTTTATGGACTTCTTCACGCCCCTTCCACCTCCATCTGGTTTAAGGATGGCAAACTCTCCGAAAGGGCGATATCCGGATTATATGTTGCGTAAAATAATTCAATAAGTGATTGGGTATCTAAACGAACCACCGTAAGCCCCATACTGGAAAGCCCGCCCTCAATTTGGCGTACTCGCATATCTAAATCATGTTTACGTTTTAAAAAACGTTCCCCTTTTAACTTAACCAGGCTCGCCGGGTGAGCCACTTCGCTCAGTCGTATCCAAAAACTTTTATTTTTATTAGATAAAGGATCATACGGCACCACCACATAAAATTGTTTACTCATAATTTCCCCCAATTCAACCAACTGAGTTACAAACGACCGATAATCGGCAATTTGGGTCCGAAGAAGTTCATTGATTTGTTCTCGTTCCTTGGTCAATAGCTTATTCAAGTAAGGTTTAATTTGCAGTTGACGAGATTGGATAACAATCTGCAAAGGGAACTCAAGAGAATTTAAAAAAGAAACATAAGCGGACACAATTGCATTTTGCTCGTCTTCATTCTTAAGAGCAAAATTAATACTCGAAACCAAAAGCACCGCCCGCAGCGTTCCATCTTTCATCACCACCGTATCATTTTTGGCTTCAGCAATTGGTAAATGATACTGGCTCGGCGTCAACTTCTTTTTTTTCTGCACCGCGGTTTTGTTTTTCATAGCCAATAAAGTCCTTAAAGTCTGTAAAGTCCTTAAAGTCTGTAAAGTCCTTTCTCGATAACACTTTATAGACTTTACAGACTTTTGACTTTATAGACTATGCCTCCGGTTTATAATATCCTCCTGTATTCACCAAAAGTGATAAATCTCGAATGCGGTTATATGATAACTTTTTTACTGAAATAATTTTCTCTGGTATCTCCACCTCATGCGAATGACGTAGTTCGTTCAGCTCGCCTTTGGAATATTGTTTATTCCACACCCGGCGGCTTGGTCGGCGCATGGTCTGAATAATATTCAAAATAAAATAATGAAAAGTTTGTCCGTTAATTTTTACAAAGGCTAAAATTAAAGCAAAACCACCAACAACGGCCAGCGAGAAAATAAATAAAGTTGTATCGGCCAATTTAAAAGCAATAAATAAAATAAGCCCCGCCGCCAAAAGAATAATAAATTGGCGGGTGGTGATTGGCCCAAAAATCTTATCCTCTACATCAATAAATTGTGGCACGGTGAATTGATCCATAACGAAAGTCAAAAGTCTGTAAGGTCTATAAAGTCTTTAAAGTCAATTGAGTGATGTGATAAAACCAGATAATAATCGGGAGATCTCCATTGATAAATAATAACATTCTTGGAAATGCGAGAATGAAATATATTGTAAATCCTTCGCTAAGTATAACATTGATCGGAGTTCGCCACAAGAACCTTTTGCGATAAAAAGAAAATGCTTTAACTCTTTGTCACCCCTTCGTTCAAAACCTTCGGCAATATTATTCATGATTGAAGTGCTGGCACGAAATATCTGATCTCTAAATCCAAAATCTTTATTTACCCTCAATAATGAATAGACTCTAATGGTAAGCTGCTTCGCTTTTTGCCAAGCAATAATATCTTCGAACCGTTCAATCTTCATACCTCCTTAATTTTATGCAGTGTATAGACCCCTTATTGACTTTCGACTTTATCGTTCTTCTCTGACTTTAAGGACTTTATAGACTTTCTCCGCCAAAGGCGGACCCGCCTTGAGCGCGGACTTTATAGACTTTCACTACAACTTTAACTCCCGTTCCATACTGACGAGGGCTTTCATCTCGCTTAATTGAATATTTTTCTTATCAACAACAGCAGTGGTGAGCTTCTGGCCACGCGCCAAATACTCAAGTGCTGATGTTACATAGCTATGATACAAGGGGCTCGCGTGCCATGCTTCTAATGCTTCCAGATACAAAAGAATTGACTCTTGATGTAAATTGATAAATTTTTGCTTAAGACGAAGTGCCGCCTCTTCCGGAGTTGAGGCTAACCGCCGAAAATCGGTTAAGGTCAAATAGGCTATTTCATCCACCGGTCCAAGCGCCTCGGGTGGAGCGGTAATATCATGCATAACCGTATGGTGAACCGGGGAACGTAAACTAAAATTCGCAGCGGTGGATGATGGTAGAGCTTGAGGGGAAAGATTAGCAGCGGAAACAGCTGGCGAACCAGATTGATGAGACGACGCTGTTTTTTGTGGAACAGCTTGTGTAGATGGCGTTGAATGAACAAAAGCATTAAATGGGGTTGCAGTTGCAGGCAACCCAACCGGACGTATTACTGCTGGCACCGCTGTGTGAATTACCACCAGTGAATGTTCCTTCCGTACCTCATCCGCAGTCTGAATTACCATCCTGCTCTCTTCTGCTGAAAGCCCAACTCCGCCTGCCTGCCCACTGCGGCTCAATATCTCCTGGGCTTGTTCGGCAGAACGAACATCCTTCAAATATAATTGAATAATGGTACGTAAACGATTCTGATGTTCTGATGGCGGTGAAAATTTCAACCTTTTTAACACTTCTTCAGCTTCACTATCACGGGATGGACTGGTTCGTGGCAAATGTTCTAATGCTGGCGGCAAATCTTCCTCTACAGATAAATTACTATGTAACGAACTAGTTAACGCTGCTCCCGAGGCAGATTTCTTGGTTAGTTTTTTATCGTCTTTTAATTTTCGCACCTCATTAAGCGTCATCCGAACCAGTGTGCCATCGGCTTTTTTAACAAGAATAGTAGGTTGGTCGGGCATAGTATAATAGCAAAACGGATAACTTATCGGATTTTAAAATTACAACAAGTGCAAGTCCTGGGCTTGGAGATGAAGTGCAATACTTAAGGCTTCGCGGAGCCACGCACTATAATATTCCCGTCCGTGCTCCCCGCCATATACCGTTTGAATAAACTGTTCTTGCGCAAAACCACCAGGCGCTTCCCCTCGTCCGTGTGCCTGATAACGCTGCAATAATTCACCAAATTGTTGCCAATCACTATAATCGGTTTTTACCGGAATATTTTCTCGGTTCTGTTCAAGAACAGCAATCATTGACCAGCTCATATCGCGCGCCCCGGCAGCATCCGCGGACAAAGTTTCACGCAACCTTCGTCTTACCGGCACCCCCACAACAATTGCTTGATAAAAATACTGGCGCAACAATAGCTCCTGATCAGCAGGCTGTAAAAAAACAAATACGCTCCAGGCTACCTGTAAAATAAGCGTAAAAATAACTGCCCCGGCCCAATCATGCTGTTCCTGGCCAAATGCTTCCTGTTTTTTACTGAGCCACCACATAATAATTGGCACATACTCTTCGGGTGCGGTACCCGAGAGGATGCGGCGCAAGGTGTAAGCAAAAGTCCAGTCATTATAATAGGTAGGCGCCTCGCCGCGACCAATAGCGGCCACTTCCGCCGGCGTATAGGGTTCCACACCGCGCAGTAACCCAACAGCCGCATGCAGTATTACCACCTCAACCGCCAACGCACTACTAACTATCGTATCACGCGGATTTTTAAGATACTGCCCAATAAGATTACTATCTAAAAAATTAATAGAGGCTCGATCTGTTTCCCACCATTCATTCCCCACTTCCCCCTGCTCCAGCAGCTTAAGGAGTGGTTCCACATAACCAAACAACCGCTCGCTTTGAAAAGTATC
>JAHFHX010000009.1:17048-42402 GCA_023246655.1 Candidatus Magasanikiibacteriota bacterium | reverse complement strand
AGCAAATTTTGTTTTTGCCATGACCAAATCCCGCAACGCCTGGGCCACCCGCGCCCAGGGTTCCTGGCAAAAATCATACAAGTAATGGGTATCAGTGGGAAACATAGACTGAAGATCACTTTTTCTCCTTACTTTGGAAACCAACAATTATTTACTACTATCATGAGGCCGGCTCGATTCGCCATGGATTCGGCAAATTTTTATCCAATTTCCACTCTCCGCTTGCCTCATCAAAGTAAACTAATGCGCCAAAAACTCCTCGATATACGTCTATATAAATTTCATTAAGCTTTAAAATTCTAAACAAATACGGATTTTGATTCCACGGAACTGTTTCAAATGCAACAATCATCTCCATTTTGATTCGTTCTGGACGATGAAGATAAGTCAAATAATCCTTAATTTTCTCAATTTCTTTATCAGTTAAATCACGCTGAATAATTTCATTCCAACGGTAAACTTTTGGCTTCACTTGCTCATCGCTTAACAGGCCCCTATAATCTACTAGATCGCCCTCTCGAAGATGAAGGTAAAGCTGTAATAATTTTTTGCATCACGAGTAACTGGTTCAACCCATCCATAAATCCCAGCTGTCTTCTTAATATATGCATCTTGAATTTCATTTTTAAGTTCATCCTTACCAGCAAAAGCACTATAATCTTTAATAAACTGGCCAACTACCAAAGAACCTTGGTTTGATTCAATTATTGTATTACTTTCAATCAACCCCGTAGCTAAGGAACCAGAATGAATAATATAGGTTGTTGGAAATAATTCCTCTGCCAATGCTGGCGCAATAACAGAATGCAATGGAACCCCATTTCTCAGTGCCCACCAACTGTAACGTTTTAATAATTCAATTTGTTGTGATCGTGGCCAATCGGAAAAATAACTAAATATCAAATACAACAAAATACAATGCCACAATTGTTCATATCTATTTTTCCACGGCGGAGTTGGACCTGGCGCTCTACTGGCCAAGAGATGAAGTGCTGCTTGAATCGTTTCCACCTCGCGCCCAAAGAATGATTGTCCTAAAAAACGCATTGTCCCAGCGCTTATTTTAATTTCTTGCTGATCCCACTGCGCGACACTTGCTGGAGTTCCAGCAGGTGTAAAACAAAGCAAAACCGCCGCGACTAATTCGAGGAATGGTCGCTCTGCATGATATGTCATCAGCAAATTTTTGAGCAGTTCAATTGCTCTCTTTTGTTTCTCTGGTGATAAAATTTTAACCTGTTTCCAAAGACTCTCTTGACCTTCGGTTGTTATCTCCAACTCTGTAGTTATGTTGGCAACCTCGTGGTTTAAAATAGGGTCTGGCTGTTGTACGTTGCCTATAGGCTCTGGGTTTTGGTCAAACAATACAACTAATTCCTCTCCTTGCTGTGCCATTTTTTTTAACTTTCCTAAATCTATCTGTTGTATTACAGCGACAAAAAAAGCTGCTTCCATTTCATTTTCCGTTTCCGTAACATCAAACTGTTCTACCTCAACTTGCAAATTTTTTAACCATTCCCAGCCGGAAAATTCCTGCCATTGTTCCAAAAATAATTTTTTCTCAACGCCATAAATAATAGAGATACTTTGTAGGTAATCACTATATATTGGCTGAATTTTTGAAATTACTTTTTCCATATTTTTTTCTCTTTATGGTGTGGTGGCAGTTTCATCTTCATCACTCAAATCTAATTCGGGTAATTTAGAAATAACTTCATCAACTTCCACCCGAAGATCCTCTATCCTTCTTGAGTCGGTCTGAGATAAATGACGGCTATCCAACTCCAAGTTATCATTGACCCAGGTAATAAGCTTTTTAATACCTTCCTCTGGGCTGCCTCCATCTTTGTCAACAAAAGTCTGGTCAAAAATCTTAACATTAATACCGCCCTTCATTGCATTATTATAGCCAACACCAGATTCTTTACCCAAAAGAGTCAAGAGAACCTGTGGAGCTTGCTTTAACATCACAGCAAAATCACGGGCGATATCTTGCTTCACGGCCTGTTCTCTCTGGAAAGGATCTTGAATATGGGCGAATTTGGTGGCAATTTTTGAATCCATATCAAGTAAAAAAGCTTTGGTCGTTGGATCTAAACGACCTGCTTCATTACTGCCTAATTTTACTATCTGTCGCTGATTTCTAACATCAAGTAATTCAATTTTTTGCTTTGTATCAATGCCTTTAAATGTTGCGGCTACTCTTGTGGCATCAAAATTGCTAGCAGTGCGGTCAGCATTTTCACTCATATCGGCAATACCGTGTATTTTTAAATCACGCATCTTCTTCGCGCCATCAACCTTTATCCAATCACTCAACATAAAATCCATTGCATCATCTGACAAGAGACCATGCGCAAACCCTTCATCCATGTTAAATTTCTGATGCCCGGCATCATCAATATGAGTGGTAGCTAAGGCCGCTGATTTCTGTTGGGTCAAAAGTTCAGCTTGGCCGCTATAACGTTTAATCTCTTCCACGAACATTCTTTTAGCTTCACTAGCAATAGTTTGCGCAGTTGCACCCTCTTGCCCACGAGCAGCATTATTTCCCGTAGTCACAAACGACGTCGCAAAAGTTTTTAACTGATTTACGATACGGTCCATTGACCAACCCAACTTTGCACCAACATCCTTCATTTGATTAGTAACCACATATTGCGCAAGTGATTCGGCTTCACTCAAACCTTCCGTAGCTCCTCTCGCTAAAGCAGCTTGTACTTGTTCTGCTAAATGTTCTGCTGATCGGCTGTATCCCATTGAATTCCCATCTAGAGCTTGGGATTTTTGGTGTAGTAGGGCAGCATTTTCAGCCATGAGCAAATCAGCATTACCCGCAAACCCCATTAACCTATGGAGATCATTCGTTCTTTTCTCAGAAGATTTATTTTCTAAAACTACTTGCCCATTTACATTTTTTGCCCATCCCAATTTGTTAACAAGCAAATCGGCGATATTAGCAGCTTCTTTCCCTTGTTGACTATTTGGATCGTATTTATCACCATCTATGCTATTCTGGGCCAAATCTACCATCCGAGCTAGTAAATCATCAGACCAACCATTTTTGACTAAATATTCTAGACCCGCCATATAATCAGCTTGTTGATCCACCCCTAACTCATCTGGCTCCTTCAAAAGCAGCCGTTTCATCATATCTGAAACCATACTAACTGCTTTTTCACGCTCTACACCTTGCAAGGCTTCCTGCTGTTTTTTACTGAGTTTGGTGAAAGCAGTGGCTGGTGTTTCGTACCCTGATCTATGAAAACTCCACATACTTTCTGCTTCATCCGTCGCTTGATTTTTAGCCGCTCCTGCCACCCGATCTTTAAAGTAAGCAGCCTGAATTTCAGCGAAGGTTGCTCGAGCACCAACATTTTGTAAACCAGCTAGAACCTCTTTCAAATTGGTTCCACCTCCAGCTTTTAGCTTTTTCATTGCCTCTGCTAATTCTTTAGCACTCTTGGAAAAAATTTCACCAATTTTCTCTTGTTTTATCTGATCAATAAATGATTTAGCTGCTTGCTCACCAAGTTCCGCCGCAGCAGTTCTCCCAATCACATCTTTTAAATGTTCAGCAACTTTTTGTTCTGCCTCAGTTTCTGCTTGTTTAATTTCTTTCTCTAATGCTTCTGTTCTGAATTTTATCCCTGCTTCCTCCTCCATTTCATGGATACCTGCCTTGGTCCCCAAATATTCCTTTTCTTTCTCTTTCTGAAATTCTTTAAAAGCTGCTTCTTTCGTATGTGCTACTCGCCCTGCTTCAACCGCCCCTGCCACCGCGGCCGCCTCTTTGCTACCTTTCTGAGTTGCTACTTCCAACTTCACTGTCGCTTCTAATTGTTTCATTCTGCCTTTAGCAAACTCGGCACGTAAAGTATGGCCAGCCACTTCGTCCATTTGCTTGGCCCCTGGTATAATTTGTTGTAATTTACCACCCTCACCATATTTAATACGACCAAACTCAGCTACTAATTCCTTTCCAAGGGTTCCAAACTCAGCTGTCTTTTGGGCAGACCGTTCTTTTTCTTGTTCCAACATCCCCTTTTCCATTCTATCCAAGGCATCAGTTTTTTCTCCTTTTCCCTGTAACCAATATTCAGGCACACCGCTCACCCGTGCCTTTAGTAAATCTTTACGATTTTCCCCAAAAGCTTTGGTTTTTTCCAAAACCTTTTCACTGGCAATCTCCGCTTTATACCGTGCCTGCGCTCGCCGTTGCCATAACCCTACCAAGCCACCGCGCTTATATTCCTCCATAATCGGCTTGCCGGTCTTCTTGTCAAAAATCTTCTGATCCTCCCACCGTTTTTTCTCCTCATTATAAACACGCTCTGTCTTTGGCCTAAACTGTGGCGCGAGCGCTGTTGCTTTGGCACCTTCCCACTGGGTAACCGCATAATTTTTTGCCCGTTTATACCAACTCGCCACCGGTGTAACGTGAGCAAGGCCAATTCCCACACCTTTCAAAGCGCCTTTTGCCCCTCCCTGGCCTCTCTCATACAACCACCGTCCAGCGGCATAACCACTGGCAATGGTTGCCACCTTCTTGCCAAATTCTCCCACTTTGCTTAAGGCCGAACCAGAGGAACCGCCAATAGTGGAGGCTACCTTGGCCCCCGCAAATAGCATTCCTACCGCAATCACAAAATTCGCCATCCTCGTCCAGGTCATAGCCGCACCAACACCAGCGCTTTGGTTATTGCCTACTTGGTCGGCGCCGGTCGTAAGTGCTTGGCCTTCTTTAATCTTTTGATTCTCGGGAATATCAGCATTAGCTGCAATGTGACTACTCACGTCTCCACTTCCGAGCGATACAAATGATAACCAAATAAAAAACAACAATACTGGGCCAGTTACTAAATCATCACCAAATTCACTCCACCACTGCCCGGCATACTTTTGCGTTAAAGGAATAACATTGAGCACAAATGCCAACGGTGATAGTACAATAAGGATCCACAAACGAATGACCCTTGCCACCAACATGAAAATAAAAATACCAAACGTCATCATCACCATCCCCGCAAAAACAACTGAGGCAACAGTAGCGGTAAATAGTCCGGCGTCGAGATGTTCGGGGTTGGCGTCACGCGCGATACTAGTGATCTTATCTAAGTTAAACATGTTAATAACATTGCCCCCGGCTGTTGCTACCACCCCATTCACAAAGGTGCTCATGACAATTTGGGAAATATCAATAAACACGCCGCAAATTAACCGACTAAAATTTACCAACACGGCTGCCAAAACAAATTTAATCAACAATTTTTTCCATTCATATTGTTCAATGCCTAAAATAGTACCAAAGGCAATAAGGAGAAGCGCGACGACAAAAAACATATTGGTGATATCGCGCACCATCACCCACCCCACCGTAACAGCCGTGGCATCTAAATAGCCGTTGTAACTGGCCAACTCAATAATAAAGGTTAAAAAGAATAGAGCAATCTTTAAAAAAAGCGATGCGATCTGAAGAAGGATGCTGGCAAAGAGGCGCATCCACCAACTGGGCTCTGCTAATTGATCAATCCCTGCCAATGCCGGGTGAGCCGTGGCAAATATACCTACAAAAAATACTAACACTGCCACGGCTAAGAGGATTTTTCTCTGTTTATTTTTATTGTCTCCGATAACTGCCCTTAATCTGGCAAAAAAAGCAGACATGGATTTTATTATCTCATTCGAATATATCTATAGTATAGCACAGCTAACTTTCGCCAACAATATCAATGGGGATAATGTAAGAGCTGCACAAATTGCGGCTCATCCATTATGGTTACGCCAATCTTTGTCGCTTTATTAAGCTTGCTCCCCGGGTTCTCACCAACAATCACCGCTGTCGTCTTTTTGCTTACACTTTCCGTCACTTCACCCCCCAGCGCCTTAATTTTTTCCTTCGCCTCATCACGACTCATTGAACTAAGCGTCCCCGTCAGCACAAACGTCTGGCCTTTGAGCTGGTAGCTGGTAGCTGGTAGCTGGTAGCTTTTTATGATGACACCATTTTTTAAAAGTTTCTGGACGAAATCCTGATGCTTCTTATCTCCAAAAAATTTCACAATCGACTTCGCGACCTTCTCTCCCACTCCGTTAATTTTAAACAGATCTTCTTCCGTTACGTGCATTAAAAACTCCAACGCTGATCGGCCTTGGCTCGCCGAAGCTTGAGCGAAGGCGGCCACATCCTCAGCGGTTTCTTCACCAACATGCGTAATGCCGAGCGCATTAATAAATCGTGCAAGCGTTACTTCTCTCGCTGCTACAATTGCATTCACCAGATTCTGCGCTGACTTAGACGCAAACCGCTCCAATGGTTCTAAGTCCCCAACCGTAAGCGTGAATAAATCAGCTGCATCTTTAATTAACCCCTTGTTCACCAATAATTCAACAATTTTTTCACCAAGGTGATCAATATCAAACCCTTTTTTACTCACAAAGTGAATAATGCGACCAAGCTCTTGGGCGAAACAGTTGGGGTTAAGACAATAAATCGCCACACTTTCGTCGTCATTCTTCATTCTTAATTCTTCATTCTTAATTCTCATTCCTCGTTTACCCACCTCACCCCCACACATCGGACATACGGCAGGCTTCTTAATTTTCTTTTCCTCACCACTTCTCATTTTATCCAGCACGCGGATAACTTTGGGAATAATATCACCAGCCTTCTCCACCACCACCATATCACCAATCTTAATTCCCAGTCTCCCAATTTCATCAAAGTTATGAAGGGTAGCGTGCGTCACGGTTGTTCCGGCCAACTTAACAGGTTCCATCAGGGCTACAGGTGTGAGAGCGCCGGTCCGGCCAATCTGCCAATACACCTCTTTGATCTTTGTTGTCCCTTGCTCCGCTGCAAACTTAAAGGCAATCGCCCACCGCGGTGCCTTACCGGTAAACCCAAGTGCCTCTTGATACTGGCGTTGATTGACTTTAATGACAATGCCGTCAATCCAAAACTCCTGCGAATTTTTTTTCTTCTCCCATTCATGATAAAATTTTAAAATATCCTCAACCGAATTGCACACCCGCCAATGCGAATCCGTCAAAAACCCCAACTCCCGTAGCATCTTAAGCTCCTCTGCCTGAGTCTCAATCACGATTCTTAATTCTTCATTCTTCATTCTTAATTCTTCAATCTTAGAGATATCATACGCCGTCAACCGCAACTTTCTCTCCGCTACAATCCGGGAATCCAGCTGCCGAATCGTCCCCGCTGCCGCATTCCGCGGATTAGCAAATAGCAGCTCACCTTGTTTCTTCCGTTCCTCATTAATTTTTTTAAGCATCGTCGTCGAAAGCCACGCCTCACCTTCCACAATCAACGTTTCGAGGCTTTCGACTTTATGGACTTTATGACTTTTGACTTTCAACGGCACACTCTCAAACGTCCTGATATTCTGCGTCACATTCTCCCCCACCTGCCCATTCCCCCGCGTGGCCGCCGTTTTTAACAAACCATTCTCATACGTCAAAATAATGTGGAGCCCATCAATTTTCAACTCACATACATAATTTAAATCCTTCGGTCGAGACCCCAACGATTTTTCTAGCATTTTGAGAATTCGTTCTTCCCAATCTCGAATGTCTTCTTCATTAAATGCATCATTAAAACTCCATTGCGGCACGGCATGGACTACTTTCTCAAATTTTTCCGCCGGTTTCCCCGCCACACGCTGGGTTGGTGAATCTGGGGTTATGAGTTCCGGATGCTCTTGTTCGATTTTTCTCAATTGATCCATTAACCCTTCATACATCGCATCGGTAATTTCTGGATCGTTGAGGACATGATACCGATAACGAAGGTCGTCGATTTGGGCACGGAGGTGGGAGACCTTATATTGGACATCTTTGGAAACAGGCATACGTTAAAATTCCTAAGTACCTAATGTACGAGTTATACTAATTAACCTCTTTCATTTTAGCCAAAAAACACTTGTCATTCCGAATCCCCGTCGCAGGGGTGAGGAATCTCTGTCTCAATCAACCAACGACGGACAGAGATCCCTCGTCGCCGCGAGGCTCCTCGGGATGACAAAACCGTATTTTAGCCAAATTTAGGAAAAATTAATTAGCACAACTCGTGCATTGGGGTTTAAACATTTTATTAGATATTAGGAATTAGGTGAATTAGACATTAAAAATCTGCTACCACCTCATCATCCCCCAATACCAATTTATTATTTGACCTCCCCGAAACAACGCAACCAGCGTTCCAACCGCTAAAAACGTCCCAAACGGGATTTCCGATTTCATTCCCTTCTTTTTCATAATGAGGAGGGGAACAGCCACAATCGCGCCAAGGACGTAGCTAACAAATAACGCCACTAAAATATGTGGCCATCCCAAAAGCACCCCCATCATCAGTCCAAGACGCACATCGCCGCCGCCAATCCAACGACCGCGCGAGAGAACATACTGAAGCATAAAAAAACCACCACCAACCACTCCCCCCAGTACTAAGCTGTAAGTACTAAACTGTAAGGCGAAATGATTGACAAGGAAAGCGATGATTGCACCAGCATATACTACGCCCGAGATAATGAGATAATATTTGAGGTCGTAGATAAAAACAACCACGAGGAGAGCAGCGAAAAATAAATCACGCCAGATGTGCCAGGTATTTACAACCCCACGAGTTACATCGAGATACACAACGACTAACATGACGAGCGCGGTTCCGAGTTCTACCAAAAAATAATCAATTGGAATGGCTTGTTTACAGGTCTTGCATTTTCCGCCAAGCGCGATAAAACTGATGAGCGGGATATTCTCGAACCATGCCAATTGACGCTGACAATGGATACAAAGACTTCGCCCGGGCAACGGCATTCCCCGCTGTGAGCGGGGTAGGGGTGTGTGAGCCGCCGGGGGCAAAGAATCACTTTCATTTTCTTCTCTCTCATGAACTCTCCACATCCAGGAATTCAAATAACTTCCAAGTATCAGACCAAAAATTATCACCGTACCATATAATACCCACACCGGAAACACCAGCAACATACTTTACATTCTTACAAATATAGTAAAATGAAGTCTTTTTACAAAGACTCTCCATTACGAATAGTATAACACAAATAAAAATCCCTTCACAACTACGGAAGGGATTTTTAAAACTGAGCCAGAACTTAATCCGCAATACCAGCTGGGCTCAAAGTTATACCGCCACTCAAACCATTAACCGTACCCTCCAAAGTTGCTGTGATAGTATATGAGCTACTCGCTGCCGTATAAGCATAACTTTGGGTTGACAGTGGATCCGCCGGAACCTGCGCCATGTATGGGTTAGCACAACCCGTAGCCTCCCAACCAGTGGCACTCAAACACGCCGCGTTGCCTGTTCCCAATGTTAAAGCATTTCCCGATGGATAACTTGTTTGATCGGTATAATACAGTTCCAACGCTGTTTGGACTTGCTTTAAATCGGCGAGACGCTTTGAATCACGGGCCTTTTGCCTCGCTGAACCTAACGCCACTACTGCCAAAGTAGACAAGAGCCCAATGATAGCTATTACCACCAAGAGCTCAATTAATGTAAAACCACGCTTATTCATATCGTCACCTCCTCTCGCAAAAAACAGATTGACATATTTTGTTATTTATTTCTCTCCTAAAACCTTACGTACCTTATCAATTACTTCCGATGGTTTAAAATGGGCCTTGATCAAATAATCCACCGCCCCGACCTGCAACCCTTTTTCTACATCATCTCTTTGCCCTAAATTAGTTAAGAGAATTACCGGAATACTTCTGGTAGCGGCATCGGCCTTGAGTTTTTCCAGCACCGCAAAACCATCGAGCTTCGGCAAAAGGATATCAAGCAAAATGATATCAGGCCTCTTTTTCTTTGCCTCCAGCAGAGCCTTTTCACCATTATTGACCGACTGCACCTTATAACCTTCCAGAGTAAATTTTTTTTGATAAATTTCAGCTAAAAAATTGTCATCTTCCACAATGAGCACATGTACCGGCTTTTTTTCCATACAAGACAGTTTATAAAGTTTGTAAAGTTATAAAGTTTGTAAAGGGGTATCGTCGTAACTTTATGAACCCTATAAACTTTATAAACTTTTAACTTACATATTATATCATATACCTAAGTGCTAAACCAATAGCTACCGACATTCGTGGTCCAATAACTCGTAATACTGATTTTAACTTATCTTGATATACAGCTCGGCCCCAAGGATCGGCAACATAACATTTCAATTTAAATTTTTCTGCAATGTATTCCACCAGGTACGGAAAATGCGCTCCTCCTCCCGTTAATATTACCTTCTCCGGTCGCTTATGCTCATTACCGCTCTGGCGCAGATAAACTTCAAATCCATACTCAATCTCCTTAACAATTGGATCAATAATACTCATGGCTAAATTTATAAACTTCTCTCGGGGTAATATTAATTGACCTTCCGAACTAAAGAGTTTCCCAAAAATATCGTGTTTGATCTGCTCAATATATGGCTCCCCAACACCAAGGCGCTCGGCGAGAATTTTGTTCATATTTTTTCCCCCCATTTCTATACTATGGTGTGTTATTGGAATAGTATGATCAATAATAAAAAAATTTGTGCGCTCCGCACCAATATCTACCAGCATGGTCACCGCGGTATCTCTTCCCACTAACGAACGTGCTAAAGCTATGGACTCAGGCTCTAATGAATCTAACTTAAGCCCGGCCCGCTGAAAAATCTTAGTATAAAAAACTACTAATGACCGCGGCACAGCGTTAACCAAAACTCGCTGATCTTTATTGCCCGGCGTCCCTGGTAGTGTCTGATAATCAAGTACCGTATCTTCCAGGGCATAAGGTAATAATTTTTTAATTTCGGCTCTCAGCACTCGATCGAACTCATCTTTTTTTAAAACTGGCAAAGTAACAATAGCGTGGAATATTGCAGAAACTGGTAGACTAACTACTGCGGTTGTGGAAACCGTTTGTGCTTCCTTACACACCGTTCGAATTATTGTCGCATACTTCTCTACTTTGTTTCCTTCGGCATCCTCTAGAATAGGCGCCCGTTGCATTGGAGCAGCTATTTTTAAAGGCGCAGTTGAAAAATTTCGCTGTTCCTCATGAATAGTGGGAGCGGAAACCAAAAATGTATGTACATCCTGCTCTTCGGAAGTAAAACCGTACGTAAACAGAACGGGACGTTTTTTCTCCCGCTTTAATTCCACAATTTTTACCCCACCTGCACCAAGATCAACACCGAGATAGGATGATGGTTTGCCGAATAACATACGGTAAGTCTATAAAGTCATAAAGTCGAAAGTCTATAAAGTTTAAATTAGCCCATGACCAATGAGGACTTTAAAAACTTTACGGACCTTACAGACTTTTGACTACTGTCCATTATATCAAAAATCATCCTTACCTCCTAAGTGACCTGTTGATAAGTAGACAAAAATAAGATAGAATACCAAAATAACAAATCTCAAACACCAAGTACCAAATAAACTTCAATGGTCAAATCTCAAAATATCTAAAAATTGTGATTTGGAATTTATTTGGAATTTGTCCCGAGTACTCGGGATTGGAATTTATGCCCTCAATCTACCTTTACAATACCCTGAGCAGGAATATTCAAGAATTCAAATCTATCAAGAAGGGAAAGATTAGCCTCTACACCTGCGGTCCTACGGTCTACAATTATGCCCATATTGGTAATTTACGTACCTATATCTTTGAAGACATCCTAAAACGTACACTCATTTATAATAGCTATGCGGTAAAGCATATCATGAATATTACGGATGTGGGCCACCTCACGAGCGATGCGGATGTTGGTGAGGATAAAATGGAAAAAGGCTCACGGCGAGAAGGCAAAACCGCCTGGGAAATTGCCGAATTTTACACTAAGGCTTTCTTTCGTGATCTTACCGAACTGAACATCCTGGCGGCCGATGAATATCCGCGCGCTACTGACCATATTAAAGAACAAATTGATGTTATTAAAAAATTAGAAAAAAAAGGCTTTACCTACCACACAACCGACGGGATCTACTTTGACAGCGGAAAATTGCTCGACTACGGAAAACTGGCTCGCCTCAAACCGGAAGAACTCCGCGGCGGTGCTCGGATCGAACTAGGTGCTAAAAAACATATCACCGATTTTGCTTTATGGAAATTCTCCCCGGCACTCACCACTCGCCATATGGAGTGGAAGAGCCCCTGGGGCGTTGGGTTTCCGGGATGGCATATCGAGTGTTCGGCTATGTCGGTTAAATACTTGGGCCAACCATTTGATATTCACTGCGGTGGCATTGACCATATCCCTGTCCATCACACCAATGAAATCGCCCAAAGTGAAGCCGCCTTTGAAAAACCGTTAGCCACCTACTGGCTCCATGGAGAATTTTTAGTGGTAAATGGGGGTGATAAGATGGCCAAATCAGGAGAAAATTTCTTGACCTTACAAACACTCAAAGACAAAGGCATTTCACCGCTTGCTTACCGCTACTTCTGCTTGCAAACACATTATCGTAAACCACTCACCTTTAGTTGGGCAGCGCTTCAAGCCGCGCAGAATGGTCTCAACCACTTCTACAACGCCGCGGCCACCTTGTCGCAAACGAAGACAAATCACCCCGTGACCCCCTCCTTGGTAAGGAGGGGAGCGTTGGCCTCCTCCCCTTTCCAGGGGGAGGCTGGGAAAGGTTTGCCGTCCGGCGAGCTGCCGAAAGCACAGGCGTCAGTTGCCGAAACGTTCCTCGTTCACCTCAACTCCGACCTCGACACCCCCGCCGCCTTGGCTCTCGTCTGGCAAGCGCTCCGGGAGCGTTCCATCACTCTCGCCGAACTTCTAAAATTCGATGAGGTGCTAGGTCTGCAAATTCAAAATCATCTTGAAAAACCTACCGAACACATCCCAGAGGAAATTCAAAAAATTATTGCCGAACGCGATCAAGCGCGAGCATCCAAAGATTGGGCTAGAAGCGATGAACTTCGAAAACAACTAGAGGCTATGGAATACGAAGTGAAAGATACAAAGGAAGGAACGAAAGTTACCAAAAATTAAATTCGCATCAACAAACTTTACGACTTTATAAACTTTGGACTTTATAAACTTTTAACTGATTTCACATCCACCCTCGCCGCTTAAAGAACGCCAACATTCCTAATGCCCCACTGATAGTTAAAAATAAAATAATTAAAAACCCATAAGGCATCTCCACAAACGGGGTGCCTGGTGCTCGAATCGCAAACAACGTTGCTAGCAGAGTGAGGGGAAAAGTAATGACAGAAATAATTGTGAGCGTTCGCATAACGGCATTCGTTCGCAGCGTCAACAGAGATTCACTCGCTTCATGCAGAGCATCAATGCTTTCTCGCTGACTCTCCAGCAAATGCCAAATCTCAACAGAAAATTCACGTAAGGAATTAAGATACGATTGATACGTGCTTAGATCAAGCTCTCGGCCGGCATATAACACCAGTCGATCCATTACCGTGCGGTGACCTTGCATGGTACGACGAAAAGTAACAGTGTTCGTTTTAAGACGTAAAATTTCTTCCGCCATAGCCTTACCCGGTAGACGATTAAATAATTTACGCTCCACCGCATAAATATCATCATTGGTGTGAAGAAGAATGGGAAAAATAGCATCAAATAACCGCGTGAGTAATTCAAACACCATATGCGCGGCGGTACCGCTAAAATACCGGGCACGCACGGCTTCATCCTTGCGACAGGTATTAAAAAAATGTTCTACCGAAAATAAACTATTGCTGTGTACCGTCACAAGGTAATTGCCGCTCAGAAAAAAATCTATTTCGGTGAATCCTAACCGCCGTGTTTCCCGATCAAAAATGGGGAAATGCAATACCATAAAATAGTAATGGCTACGTTTCACAATTTTAGGACGCTGAAATGGCGGCAGGCTCTCCTGAATATCTTCATCCTCAAAACCAAAGCGCTGCTGTATTTCTTTGAGCTCCGTTTCCTGCTGCCGAGTAACGTTAACCCAAACCATTCCATTGTGGACTAATTCATGGATATACTTCATAAAACGAAAAATATACAAAATTTTCTATTCGAACTAATTGTGACTTATTTCCACAAATACCTCAACTTGACCAAAAATTGACAAAAATTTTTGGCTGTCATTTCGAACACGTTCACTGCGTTCAGTGTAAACTCCGTGAGAAATCTCTGTCTCGTCTTTTTGGCCAATTGGACAGAGATCCCTTCCGCCAGAGGCGGGCAGGCGTCGCGCTGTGTCCGCCTTTAGCGGAAGGCTCGCTCGGGATGACAATTGGCGAAATTCGCTATAAGTTCTTCCTTAATATTATTATAACAAAAAATCACCAAATATGGAACCAGCTCTTTACCCTTATTTCACAATTGTAGAAATTGCAAGGTTTGTGCTATAATTATCATTGGTATGACTGACACTATTAATCGCGATCAACCAGAGCAGCAACGCGAAGGGTTGCTTATTCCCCATCCAGAAGCTAGTCGGCCGGTTGAGGAAGAACAATCAGAACAACTACCTTCTCTCGAAAACAAAGAGCAGCCCTCTGCCTCAAAAGAAACCGCGCCGTTAAAAGAAGGATTACTTCACCGTAAACGGCGACCGACAGTAGCGATACCTATCGTTCGTGATGAGGTTACGCTTAAAATTGAAAAAATTATGGAAGAGGGGTTAGGAGAAGCCTTCACCCGCCTCTCCCCCGTCGCGCAACAAGAATTTAAACTCAAAGGCGAAGAAACCGCTCGCTCCCTCAGGGAATTGCTCAAAACTACCCACGTCAAAGTAAAAAAAATATTTCGGTTACTTCTTGAATGGCTCAAAATACTGCCTGGCCTCAACCGCTTCTTTCTAGAACAAGAAGCCAAAATTAAAGCCGATAAAATAATCGCGCTCCATAAAAAATAAATTAGAGGCCTGTTCTGTTTCAGCGTCGTCCTTAACATTTTGGAATTGTGTTCTCCGAATTCCTCACCTCTCTCCAAGATCTTATTAATTTTGTCCTCACCAACCAGGCTGCTTTTCTTATTGTCATGTATGGTGCGGGCTTGCTCGGTTTGGTGGCTGTTCTCTTCATTATCCGTGCTCTCCTCCACGCGGAAAGCCAAGCCAGCAAGGCCTTCCACAAAACTATTCTTTTAATTAAGGTACCAAAAGAAAAAAAGAATGAAAACCAGCAACAAAGCGGTGAGGATTCCATCAACCAACTACGCGAACAAATTGCTGTGGCCGACACGTTTTTTTCATCGATAGCCGGTTTACGAGCGGAAAAAGGTTTGCGTGCCTGGTTGCGTGGTCGCAACGATCACATCGCCTTTGAAATTGTTACCAAAGACAACATCATTTCCTTCTACGTGGTGATGCCGGATAAACTTAAAAGTTTTGTGGAGCAGCAAGTCCATGCTCAATACCCCCATGCCGAAATTACCGAAGAATCTGATTATAATATTTTCCAACCACAGTGCCATGTTGTGGGTGCCGAACTATGGTTTAAATATAAATCTGCTTTCCCTTTCAAAACATACAAAAAATTGGATAGTGACCCCTTAGTTGCTATTCTGAACCCTTTGAGCAAAATCCTTGGTACTGAAGGAGCTATTATTCAATACATTGTTCGTCCGGCATCCCCCAAATGGCGTCGCCAAGGGGTCCACATGATACGCGATATTAAAGAAGGTCAAAAATTTGAATATGTAGCGCAACGAGGCTGGTTTCTGCGCGGCCTGTATCGCTGGAAAAAAACATTATTCTCTGGCAAATCAGACGCCTCTAAACAAACCGGTAGCGCCGAACGCTACCAGCTCACCCAAATGGAAGAAGAGATGGTGAAAAGCATGGAGGAAAAATTAAGCCACGGCGGATTGGAAATTACTATTCGGTTAATAAGCTCGGCTGACTCTAAGGAACGGGCCCAATTGAATCTGGAAAACATTCTCAATTCTTTTTCCCAATATAATATCTATCGCTATGGCAATTCCTTTGGGGCAATAATTCCAAAACGCCCCAGTAAGCTTATTAGCGAATCCATTTACCGCTCATTCAATAATAAATATTACCTGGTTGCTAATACCGAAGAGATGGCAAGTTTCTGGCATCTACCAGTTCCTCGCACCGAGACACCACATATCAACTGGCTCGGAGCCCGCAAAGCGCCACCGCCTTCAAATATGCCCAAAGAAGGCATTATTCTTGGTCGAGCGATGTATCGGAGCGAAGAAACCATTGTGCGCATGAAACGCGCCGACCGCCGCCGGCATCTGTATACCATTGGTAAATCGGGCAGTGGTAAATCAGTCTTTATTCAGAATTTGGCAGTTCAAGATATCCAAAATGGAGAAGGAGTGTGTGTCATTGATCCGCATGGCGACTTTGTGGATTATGTCTTACAACACATCCCCAAAGAACGAGTCGATGATGTTATTTGTTTTAGCCCCGCTGATGTGGAACGGCCAATTGGCCTTAATATGCTGGAAGCTAGAACGGAAGAACAAAAAGATTTTGTCACGCAAGAAATGATCTCTATTTTTTATAAACTCGTCACCGACCCTTCCATGATTGGCCCGATGTTTGAGCATAACATGAGAAATGTGATGCTCACGCTGATGGCTGATATGGAAAACCCGGGCACCATTGCTGAAGTTCCGCGTATGTTTACCGATGACGCGTTTGTGGCCAAGTGGAAGAAAAAACTTAAAGACCCAGTAGTTATGGCCTTCTGGGACAAAGAAATGGCCAAAACTTCAGACTTTCACAAATCCGAAATGCTTGGTTATTTAATTTCCAAGGTCGGCCGCTTTACAGAAAATGCCATGGTGCGCAATATCATTGGGCAGAGTCACTCCGGTTTTAATTTCCGTGAAGTCATGGACAAGAAAAAAATTCTCCTCGTTAATCTATCTAAGGGCTTGGTTGGTGAAATTAACGCCAACCTCCTTGGTATGATTATTGTATCTAAACTCCAGATGGCAGCACTGGAACGGGCCGCCCTCCCCGAAGAAGAACGCCATGATTTTTTTCTCTATATTGATGAGTTCCAAAACTTTATTACCGATTCCATCGCGACCATTTTATCTGAAGCTCGTAAATATCGCTTAGAACTTATTATTGCCCACCAGTACATGAAGCAACTTGAGGATAATAAGGGCAAGACGACCGTACGTGACGCTGTCTTAGGTAACGCTGGTACCATTGTAAGCTTTAGAATTGGAGTTGAAGACGCTGAAGTGCTCCAAAAAGAATTTGCTCCTGTCTTTGGTGCATACGATTTACTTAACGTTGAACAATATACTGCCTACATAAAACTCCTTATTGACAACACCGCTGCGAAACCGTTTAATATGATGACCTATCCGCCGCAGCCCGGTAACAAAGAATTGGCCGCCGCCATTAAAGAACTCTCCCGCCTTAAATACGGCCGCCCGCGTGAAATTGTGGATGCAGAAATTATGGAACGAGCGCAATTGGGGGTGGCGACGAAAGCGAGTGAGATGGATTTGAGTGAAACATCATTGTAAGTCTATAAAATCGAAAGTCTAAAGTCCATAAAGTGGGACTTTATAGACTTTAAGGACTTTATAGACTTTAAGGACTTTATAGACTTTATGACTACGCTGTACCGCAAATACCGCCCCCAAGCCTTTTCCGACCTAACCGGCCAAGAACATATTGTCCAAACCGTGATAAATGAAATTGCGCTAGGCACTGTTGCTCATGCGTATTTATTTTCCGGACCACGCGGTGTTGGCAAAACCACGCTTGCACGACTCCTCGCTAAAGCGGTTAATTGTCCCAATCGAAAAAAGGACGCAAGTGAGCCGTGTGGTAAATGTTCATCATGCACTGAAATTGCAGCCGGAAGAAACATTGACGTGATTGAAATTGATGCCGCCTCCCACACCGGCGTGGATAACGTGCGCGAAAACATTATTGAAAACGCGCAATTCAAACCAACCAAATCACCGTACAAAGTCTTCATCATCGACGAAGTTCATATGCTCTCTACCAGCGCTTTTAATGCGCTGTTAAAAACGTTGGAGGAACCACCGGCGCATGTTATGTTTGTGCTTGCAACTACTGAACTGCACAAACTTCCAGCAACTGTCATCTCCCGTTGTCAACGTTTTAACTTCAAAAAAATTCCCTACGACTTAATGCACCAACGCCTTAAAAAGCTGTGCGAAGAAGA
This sequence comes from Candidatus Magasanikiibacteriota bacterium, assembly GCA_023246655.1. GTDB lineage: Bacteria > Patescibacteriota > Patescibacteriia > Magasanikbacterales > GWA2-37-8 > JAHFHX01. Next base: position 24,239 of record JAHFHX010000009.1, on the reverse strand, counting down.
AACAGTAAAAGTTGCCAAAGAAGTGTTAGAACGAATAATTAATAAAAGCGATGGTTGTTTACGGGACGCCGAGAGTTTGCTTGGACAAATTTTAAGTTTAGGCAAAAAAAATATTTCGGTAGAAGATGCCGAGCTTATTCTCCCCAGCCCCAGCCACGAAACGGTAATTGAATTTTTGGAACATCTGGCAAACAAAGATGCCAAACCTGCGCTCAAACTCATTGATTCGCTCCAAGAAAAAGGAATCAACCTCGACCAGTTTGCCTACGATACTATTGAAATGCTGCGTGCGCTCATGATTCTGCAAGCAACAGGAGGAAACGAAGTCAAGGGTGAATACAGCGATGGGGTTTTTAAGCGAATGAAAAAACTTGGCACTGCTTTTTCCCCCGCCAGCGTAACACATTTAATTGATCGCGCCCTCGCCCGCCGCCTTGAGATCAAAGCTGCTCCTATTCCTCAATTGCCTCTCGAACTCCTTGTCGTCGAGAGTACAATCAATTTAACCCCCTCCTCACAGGGGGGCACACGGGGGGTGTTAGACGGAATCACCGCTGCCGAAACCCCTCCCACCGTTCCTTCCCTTGGTGGGGAGGGGAAGCCACCGCCTTCCCCTATAAGGGGGAGGACGGAGGAGGGGGTTGAGACATCCACTCACTCCCTCACCGCCACCATTAAACAAGCCCTCTCCCACTTCACGCACGACGAACCTATTAAAACCACCCTTGAACAAATTAAAGAAAGATGGAAGGACATTGTAATAAAAATGAGCGCTGGTAACCCCTCACTCACTTTTATTCTCACTAATTGCACCCTTCAAGCAGTAACCAATAACACACTCCAACTTTTGGTTCCGTTTGCTATTCATAAAGATAAATTGGAAGAAAAGAAAAATAAACAAGCAATTGAAAAAATTCTGGAAGAAATGTTTGGCGAAGCTATTCATTGCAATTGTATCATAGCAGAGCAACAAAAAACTTCCGAGCTAGATCTTACCAACTTAGCAGTAGAATTTGGGGGTGAAATAGTCAACTAATAATGTATGAGGATCGTAACTGTTCTGTTTTGTCTTCTAATGCTGCCGCTCCCCGTCCTTGCCGCAGAGATGGCGAACCTCTCCGTCCCTCATATTTGGGAAATACCCAATGGCGCATGGGTTCCGCCCTGGAGTGGTGCCTGTGAGGAAGCTAGTATGATGATGGTGGAACGCTACTATTTGGGAAATCGCGGTGTTTCTTATTCAAACACCGAGATGCAACTTATAATGCAACCCCTTTTCGCAATTGAAGACCATTTGTTTGGTTCAAATTCCGACACTAATTCAACCCGAACACTCAAAGTAATCAATGACTTTACTTCCTTTGACGCAACATCTAAACAAAATCCCAGCTTGGATGATATCAAATCAGAATTGCGTCGCGGTCATCCGGTCATTTCGCTTCACTATGGCTATAGCCTTAACAACCCCTTGCACCGTTTCCGCCGTGGTGGCTCATCTTACCACATGATGGTAATTACAGGCTTTGATGAGGATAAAAAAGAATTTTTGGTTAACGATCCAGAACTCAAGAATGGTCTTGACTTTCGCTACCCATATGATATTATTTTGGGCAGTTTACACGACTTTAACCACGCCACAAAAAAGGCCGACGGGCCACCGGTAGTGCTCTTTACGAAATCAAAACAAATTGTCCGTGGCGCGGGTCGGCGAAAAATTTTTGTAGTGAGAGACAACACTAAATACCTCATCACCAATCCTACGGTATTTACTAACCACCGGTGGTCATGGAAGTTAGTGAGAGAAGTTGATATCAAGTGGCTGGATAGTTTACCGTCGGGAGAATCGATAAACCAATAAGCATGTTAGCACAAGCGACACGGCATGCCGTGTCGCTTTACATTCGGAGATCGTCTAATGGTAGGACCGCAGACTCTGAATCTGCGTATCTAGGTTCGAATCCTAGTCTCCGAGCCACGCAAAATTCGCTACGCTCATCGCGTGGCAGGCCGTCATGTGATAAACTACTGCTAACACAGTAGTTTTATCTTACATAATTTTGCGTGAGCCGCGCGACGATCCGCCCAGAGGCGGGAGTTTTGCGCGGCCACCACCTCGAGTATGTACTTTGTTTATCTTTTAGAAAACAAGGAAGACAAGAGTTGGTATATTGGTTACACTTCGAATTTAAAAAGGCGTCTGGTAGAACATCAAAGTGGCTGTGGTAGCAGAACAACGTCGCTCAAAGATGGGTGGAAACTCATCTACTTCGAGTGCTACATAAATCAAACGGATGCACTTGGTCGAGAACGTTTCTTAAAAGGCGGATCAGGAAGAACTTTTTTGAAGAAACAGTTACACCATTATTTAAATACGGCTTAACCAAGGCCATTATTTTTATACTCCTGAGCGGAATGCAAACTGTGTGGTAATATGGTTACACCACTATAATTAAATATGTTTCTAAAAAAATAAAATTAAACCCAAGCTAGTTACCGCACCTCGCACTAGTGACCCAAAAACACCAATAAACGACCCGTGGGAAACAGGCCGGCTAAAAGATAAAAGTAAAGATGGAGTCGCGGATCCCAATCCTGCGTGGGCTGTGAGTTAAGAACTGGGAGATCAGTTAGCTAAAATCATGAAGGAAACCGCAATAGTTAATCTTAAAAAATTTTAGAAGTTAGACATCGAAAGAGTGAGACGGCCATGTCTTAGCCAAAAAAATTCGGAAGCTGTCCAGGTATGCGAGCATCGGCTGTTGGGCACAACACCCAGGCTACCCCTTCTTCTTAAGCAAATTGTTGTCATTATATTTGAATATGATTTTTTTAATACCGCCACCAAAATTTTCATCACGCTTTGATATTGCTAGTTGTTTTATTGAACAGCCTAATGGTAAAATTTTACTTTTATTACGCGCTGCGCACAAACCACAGGGTGGTACCTGGGGCGTACCGGCTGGCAAAATTGAAATGGGTGAAGAAGCAAGCACCGGGATTATTAGAGAAATTAAAGAGGAGACCACTATCGATATTCTTCCTAATCACCTTGTATTTTTTAAACAGCTGTTCGTGCGATACCCCAATTATGATTTTACTTATAATATCTTCCATGCCTCTTTACCTAATGAACCAAAAATAAAAATTGATTCCACCGCCCACCAAGAGTATCTCTGGGTTACACCCCAAGAGGCCCTTAATATGAATTTGATACCGGATGAAGCTCCCTGTATTAAATTATTTTTTAACTTATGACCTGGCACTCCCCCACCACGAAAAGTTACACCAAATAAAAAAACTTTGCTGGACTTTATTTTTTCTTAAGATATGCTACAATAACCGCAGACAATACTTAAACATGGCTATCCTCATTGACGGCAAAGCAATTGCGGCCAAAATTCAGGCCAAAGTAGCGGAGCACGTCCATAAATTAAAACAAAAAGGAGTAACCCCCAAACTGGAGGTTATTTTAGTTGGCGATGATAAACCATCCGCGACGTATGTGCGCAAAAAAGGTGAGGCCGCGAAAAAACTGGGCATGGAGTTTCACCTGGAAATTCTACCAAACACTATTACAACCGCTGAATTAATTAATCACATCGAGACTACCCAGCAAACTAAAAATCTCTCCGGCCTTATTGTCCAACTTCCCCTTCCCGAACAGCTGTACACAAATGAGGTCCTTAACGCTATTCGTCCCGAAATTGACGTTGATTGCCTAACCAATGTAAACCTCGGTAAGCTGGTGATGAAAACAAACTATCTGGTGCCACCAACTCCCGGAGCTGTCATCACGATTCTTCACGAATTGAACATCCCGATCGCTGGAAAAAATATTACGATCATCGGCATGGGAGCACTCGTTGGGAAACCACTCGCCATTATGATGGTTAACGAAGGCGCCAGCATTACAACCATCAATAGCCGGACCCGAGATACAAAAGAAAAATGTCTGATGGCGGATATTATTGTAACCGGCGTCGGTAAAAAAGATATCCTACAAGGTGATATGGTAAAAGAAGGTGCGATCGTGATTGATACCGGCGTTGATTTTGTGAATGGAAAGATGTATGGCGATGTGAATGTTACGGAAGTTTCGGAGAAAGCATCATATGTGACACCGACTCCGGGTGGGGTTGGGCCAATAACAGTCGCTAGGCTGCTTTGGAATACTATTTTGTGTGCAGAAAAAAATTTAAAATAATTCCTTACTGTATGAGCTTTCTAAATCATGCGGATGATGCAGTGTCTGTTGCCCCACAATTCCACCAAGTAGTTTTTGAAAATGAAAAAATTCGCGTGCTTAATGTAGTGGTATCACCGGGCCAAAAAGCTGCCATGCATTGGCACCCAGAAAATATTAATTATTTTCTGCAAGGAGGTAAAATGAAATTTACCAACCAAGATGGTGTGAGCCGAGAAATGGAATTTGCCGTTGGTCAAACTACTTCTGGCAAAGAAACAATGCACGCCGTAGAAAATTGCGGAGATACTGAAGTGCGAACTCTCCAAATTGAATTCAAACCTTAAACTAAAAACTTTGTTCTCTATGAATAGTCAACAATTGACAGTAATAGTAGGTGCCCAATGGGGAGATGAAGGCAAAGGGAAAATAACTGATTTTTTTGCAGGTAATTGCGATTACGTAGTGCGCTACCAAGGCGGCAACAACGCGGGGCACACACTCGTGGTCGGCGACCAAGTTTATAAACTACACCTGATCCCATCGGGTGTTTTGTATCCAAGCGCCATTTCGGTTATCGGCACAGGCGTGGTGGTGGACCCCAGGGTACTCCTTAGTGAAATTACTGAACTCCAAAAGCGCGGCATCAATCCCCGTCTTCTCATCAGCGAACGCGCGCATGTGATTATGCCTTACCACATTGCCATGGACGAGGGATTGTCAAAACTGCAAGGCGAGCTTGGTGCCGGCAGTACCAAACGTGGTATCGCGCCAGTCGCGGCTGACAAAATGTATCGGCATGGCATCCGGGTGGGTGATTTAATTGAACCAGAAATTTTTAAGGAAAAACTAAAAACCGCCTACGCATTTAATACCCAAATTATCACCAAAGTTTTTGGACTCCCCTATTCTGCAAGCATAGATGAAATTTACCAAGAATATATTGGTTATGGTGAACAACTTAAAAAATATATTACTGATACGGAAGTGGAGCTAGCAAACGCCTATCGCAATAATAAAAGTTTTCTTTTTGAGGGCGCGCAAGGCATGTCCCTCGACCCCGATCACGGCGTGTACCCGCACACGACGAGTACCAACAACATTGCCGGCTATATTGAAGTTGGTGGCGGCGTTGGTTTTAATTGTCAGAAAAAAATTATTGGTATTGCCAAAGCCTATGTAAGTCGCGTTGGCACCAGCCCCTTCCCCACCGAACTTCTGGGCGATGACGGTGAAAATCTCCGCAAAAAAGGCAATGAATACGGCACCACTACCGGTCGTCCACGCCGGGTGGGTTGGTTAGATTTAGTTCAATTACGGCAAACCGTTCGCGTCAGCGGCCTGACGGACCTGGCACTTATGAAACTCGATATTCTCGCCGGCCTCGGTGACATTAAAATTTGTGTGGCGTACGATGTGAACGGCGAACGGGTAGAGGAAATGCCCGCGAGCCTTGCCAAATTCCGCGCCGCTAAACCAATTTACGAAACACTGCCGGGTTGGAGCGATATGTCTGAAACTCAAGTGGCTGAGATGGTAAAAAATGGTTTTAAAGACTTGCCGACAAATATTAAAAAATACACTGAATTTATAGAAAAAAATATCGGTTGTAAAATATCTATTATTTCTTTAGGACCTAAGAGAAGTGAAACGATTGTACGAACCTAAATACTGTCATTGCGAGAAGGAGCTTGGCAGCGACGACGAAGCAATCTCCCCGCTTGAGTAACCACTAAAACAGGGGGATTGCCGCGTCGTTCGTTCCTCACTCCTCGCAATGACACATACAGCTATGTTCACTACCGAGACTCTCAATTTCTCCACCATGTCACCCGACCAAATTACTGCCACACTCAAGCAGTATAAAATTGCGCTGACCATTGACGAAATTCTCAAAATCCAAAATGAAATTCTTCATCGTCCCCCCTCGCTTACCGAGTGCATTTTGTGGTCCATCCAAGGCTCAGAACACAGCTCATACAAAAGTAGTCGACCGTTCCTTAAACAATTTATTACGACCGGACCAAATGTAATGCTGGGGCCGTCCGAAGACGCTGGAATTGTGGAAGTCGCGCGTGATAATGAAGGCCACAAATACGGCATTGTAATGAGCCATGAATCGCACAATCACCCTTCGCAAATTGTTCCCTATGAAGGTGCAGCCACTGGAATTGGAGGAAATGTGCGCGATGTTGCGTGCATGGGCGCGAAAGTTATTGCAAACGCCGACCCACTCCGCTTTGGTGATATCAACGAAAAAAAAACTAAGTGGATTCATGATGGCGTTGTCTCGGGCATCGCTGGCTACGGCAACCCCATCGGCGTCCCCTGCATCGCTGGGGATGTATATTACGACAAAAGTTATAACGAAAATTGTTTGGTAAACGTGGTGGCGCTCGGCGTTATTCGCGATGATGAAATTATCCATTCCCGCGCACCGAAAAACGCTCAAGGTTATGATTTAATTCTCATCGGCAAACCAACGGACAACAGTGGTTTTGGCGGAGCGAGTTTTGCATCACTCGAGCTCGACGAAAATCAAAAAGAACAAAACAAAGGCGCAGTGCAAGAACCAAACGCCTTTTTAAAACGACACCTGCTCAAAGCGAGCTACGCGCTGTTTGCTCTCCTTAAAGAAAAAAAACTGCTCGATAAAGTTGGCTTTAAAGATTTAGGCGCTGGCGGCATTGCGTGCGCGGCCGTGGAACTCGCCGACCATGCGCACTACGGAGCGGAAGTAAATCTCGACCTCGTCCACACGAGCATGAAGAATCTCCACCCCGGAGTTTTGCTCTGTTCCGAAACACAGGAACGTTTCATGTGGGTCGCGCACCCTGATGTGACACCGCTGATTCTTAACCATTACAACACGACATTCGATTTACCAAATATTTCTCAAGGTGCCAAGGCCAGTGTGGTTGGCAAAATTCGTTCGGATGATCAATTTATTGTTACCGCTCACGGTGAAGAAATTGTTCATGCCAAAGCGAGTGATGTGACGAGTGGGC
>JAHFHX010000009.1:0-17038 GCA_023246655.1 Candidatus Magasanikiibacteriota bacterium | reverse complement strand
GAAATTTTGTTGAACTCAATCTCGCTGAACCCTCCCCTCACTGTCATTCCGACGACGAAGGAGGAATCTCTGTCTCAATTGTCATTCCGACGACGAAGGAGGAATCTCTGTCTCAATCACCAAACGACGGACAGAGATCCCTCGTCGGCGCGAGCCTCGCTCGGGATGACAATGAGGGTACGTTGCCAGAAAAGAATGAGCACAACTGTTACAACCAAATCTTCCTCAAAATCCTCTCCCATGAAAACGTCGCCTCACGCGAACCAATTTACGAAAAATACGATAAACAAGTCCAGGGCATTACCATTATTGAGCCCGGCGAAGCCGATGCGGGCGTGATGCAACCATTTAAAGATGAAAAATATCCCGCCGAAATTAGAAACACTGGTATCGCGCTCAAAGTCGACCAAAATCCGCGCTATTGCCAAATTGATCCCTACTGGGGCGGAGTGAATGCTGTCGTCGAATCGATGCGAAACGTCGCTGCGGTCGGTGCAACGCCATGGGCTATCACTGATTGTTTAAACTTTGGAAACCCAGAAAAACCAGAACAGATGTGGGAGTTTGTGGAAGGCACGCGTGGTGTGGCTGAGGCGTGTAAAGGAATACATTTGAAATATGATGCAAATCCACGAACGGATGCAAATATAGCAAATACGTCACATTTGCCATATTCGCATATATCCGCAGATTCGCATCATAGTATTCCAATTATCTCCGGCAACGTCTCCCTCTACAACGAAGCCAAAGGCAAACCCATTGCCCCCAGCCCAATAATTGCGTGTTTAGGCAAACTCGCAGACGTGAATAAAGCCATCACCATGCATTTTAAAAAAACCAATTCAATATTATTTTTAATTGGAGAACGAAAAGATGAATGTGGCGGTAGCGTGTACTATCAACTATTTAATGAACTGGGCGCCAACGTCCCCCAACCAAATTTGCCAGAGGTAGAACAACAAATTTTCGCATTAACTGACGCCATCGACGCAGGGTTGATTCTCGCCGCCCACGATATCTCCGACGGCGGCCTCGCCACCACGCTTGCAGAAATGAGTTTTAAGCCAGAAATTGGGTGTGATGTAAATATTCCTGGCGATCTTAGAGCTGATAAAAAATTATTTGGAGAGACGGGTGGGTTTGTTATCGAGATAGAGGTTAAAAATCTTGAACCACTACGACAGACATTTGCGAAACGTAATGTTGAATTAATCCAAATCGGCAAAACCACGAATGAGAAAAAAATAAAAATAAACGAATGTATTGATGTTGATTTAATGGAAGCAAAAAAAATGTGGGCCAACGGCCTACGCAACAAATTATAATCCGCGTAATCCTCAATCGTAAATCTGCGTAATCTGTGTCAAACAAAAAACCGCTCGTTTCCAAGCAGTTTTCTATAAAAAATTTTCTCGCACCTGTCCAGGACAAAATTATGTGTATCACGCCTGTGGTAGACATAATACTCGCCTGGACACCTCCTTTCTTGGTGGGGCGAGGTTGGTATCATTCCGGACGGGCCTTGCGCCGCCGACGTCGTTCATCGAGCTTCTTGCTCGCGTCGGTCGGGTGGCAGGCGCAATCACATCCGGGTTCCACCGTCCCCATTTGGTGGGGACATTTCGGACACTTATTCTCGATTATTTTCACCTCCTCTCCTGCCAAGATTGGCTGAAGTTGAACAAATTTAACCATAATTTTTAAAAATAGTCAAGATTGTTATGCCAATCAGCTATTCAAAATCCGGCGTCAACTACTCCGCCATCGACCCTACCAAAAAACTTGCCCAAAATGCTGCTAAATCAACAGCTAAAAATTTAAAATCGTCTGGATTTTCCGAAATTGAAACTACCCGCGGTGAATCTGCGTATGTTTGGAAGCAAGGGAGTGTGTACATGGCATCAGTTGTTGAAGGGTTGGGAACCAAAAATCTTGTCGCGGATACAATGTATCAACTCACTGGCAGAACGTATTACGATACTATCGCCCACGACACCGTCGCCTCTATCATTAATGATCTCACCTCTGTTGGCGCACGGCCGCTGACAATTCACGCTTACTGGGCCGTGGGAGATAGCAACTGGCTCAAAGACCGAAAAAGAATGAAAGATCTCATTGCCGGCTGGAAAAGCGCTTGCGACCTATCGCAAGTGAGTTGGGGTGGCGGAGAAACACCCGCGCTCTCCGGGATCATCAACCCAGCAACCATCGATCTCGGCGGCTCGGCCGTTGGCATAATCAAAAACAAAAAACACCTTATCACCGAAAAAAACCTCAAACCCGACGACAGGATTCTCCTTCTCAAAAGCAACGGCATCAACATGAACGGCCTCTCCCTCGCCCGTGCGCTCGCTGAAAAACTCTCCAGCGGCTACCAAACCAAACTTCCGAACGGCAAAATGTACGGCGAAGCATTGCTAACTAAATCCAACATCTACGCCAAACTCATCAAAAATTTATTCAAAGCTGGCATCGACATTCACTACCTCTCCAACATCACCGGCCACGGTTTGAGGAAGGTAATGCGCGCCCGCCAAAAATATACCTACGTGCTTGAACACATTTTTGATTCAAGCGAATTATTTAATTTTATACAGGGAAAAGCTGGCCTCTCGGATTATGAGATGTACCAAACATTTAACATGGGACAGGACTATGCAATTTTTATCTCATCAAAAAATATGAAAAAGGCCATGGCGGTTGTAAAAAAGAACGGCTTTGTTGGTTTGGATGCTGGATACGTTGAAAAAGGACCAAAACAAGTGATTATAAAAGCAAAAAATTTGGTATACAAAGGAGAAACGTTGGATTTAAGATAATATGAAAATTGCCGTCATCCAATTCCCGGGCAGCAACTCCGACGCTGAATCCCTCCGCGCCGTGCGCCAAGCGGGCATGGAAGCAGAGGAATTTTTGTGGAACAGAGATTTCCATGATCTCAAAAATTTTGATGGCTATTTTATCATTGGTGGATTTTCGTACGAGGATCGCTCACGTTCGGGTGTTATCGCTTCGCTTGATCCACTGATGCCATATATTCGCTCCGAAGCTGAAAAGGGCAAACCCGTGTTAGGCATTTGTAACGGCGCGCAAATTTTAGTAGAAACTGGGATGGTACCCGGACTCAAAAGTTATGAACTAGGGATGGCACTCGCCACAAATAAACGAATTAAGGAGGGCAAAGTACTGGGAACTGGGTATTATAACGCTTGGGTTAATGTACAACTCAGCGTCCCCAGTGACCGCTCGGCCTTCACGCGCCACCTTAAAACAGACGAATATATGCATATACCAGTGGCCCATGGTGAAGGACGATTTATGATTCCCGCAGAACTACTTCAAGAAATGATAGATAAAAACCTCACCGCCTTCCGCTACTGTGACGACCAAAGGAAAATTTCAACGGAGTTTCCTGTCAACCCAAACGGTGCTGCTTATAATTTAGCAGCCGTAACAAACGTAGCTGGCAATGTCATGGCTATGATGCCTCACCCGGAACGAACCAATAACGGCCAACCAATTTTTACTTCAATGCGTGATTATATTGCCGACCATAAAAAAAGTACTTTAACCCCCCCACTCACCTATACCCCACCGCGAGCTCAGCCTCTTACTTTTCAACTCCCCACCGAAGCTTTAGAATTTCCGGTGGAGCTCATGATCACCGACAACGAAGCCATAACCGTACAAAATACGCTTCATCATCTTGGCATTGACGCAGCTATCACTCGCGCTACGCATTGGGAAGTTGATCTGGCACCTGAAACCAATAAAACTATTATAGAAAAAACAGTTTTAGATTCAGGAGAACTATTTAATAAAAATAAAGAACGGCTTATTAAAATAGCCAAAAATAATAACGAAGCATACGTGCTGGTTCGTTACCGTGATGACTTTGAAGGCCAATACAAACAACAACAATTGGGGCTTAAGGAAGTAGCCAGGATTAGGAAAGGCACCTTATGGAAAATCTCAACCAACCATACTGTCATACCACAAGTTCTAGAGAAAATTTTAGCAACTCATATACTTTATAACCAATTCTCACAAGAGTGTTTTATTTACCAATAATATGTCCTACGAAGAAATAATCAAAAACAATCTCAAAAACTGTCTCACGGAAACCATTCTTTCGATTGGTAAAAAAAGAGTTGGCAAAGTGCGTGATACCTACGAACTCCCGGACCGTATGATTCTTATTACGACTGATCGCCAAAGCGCTTTCGACCGTATTCTAGCTGCCATCCCTTTTAAAGGCCAGGTACTTAATCAAATCAGCGCCTGGTGGTTTGAAAAAACCACACACATCGTTCCCAACCATATCATTGCGGTCCCCGACCCCAACGTCACCATTGGCAAAAAATGCACGGTTTTTCCCGTAGAATTTGTGGTGCGGGGGTATATCACGGGCACCACCTCCACTTCTGCCTGGGTAAATTACCAAAAAGGAATCCGTGAATTTTGCGGAAATACCTTACCGGAGGGATTAAAAAAGAACCAAAAATTTGATAAACCAATTGTAACACCTACCACTAAATCAGACGAACACGATCGGCTTATTTCTCCAAAAGAAATCGTCACTGAAGGCCTAATGACCCAAGCCGACTGGGACTATGTAAACGCTAAGGCACTCGAGCTCTTCACTTTCGGTCAAAAAATCGCTGCCGAGCACGGGCTGATTCTTGTTGATACCAAATACGAATTTGGCAAGGACGCCGATGGAAAAATCACTCTCATCGACGAAATTCACACTCCCGACTCCAGTCGCTACTGGATTGCCGAGAGCTACGCCGAACGTTTTGGCGCCGACCAAGAACCAGAAAATATTGATAAAGAATTTTTGCGCTTGTGGTTTACTAAAAATTGCGATCCGTATAACGATAAAGAATTGCCTGCTGCGCCCGATGAATTAGTGATTGAATTGTCGAAACGCTATATACAATTGTATGAAATGATTACAATAGAAAAATTTGTGTTTCCAGAAATGAACGTACCCATCGAAAAAAGAATAAGTACCAATCTTAAATCTGTCTAAACCTGTGCTTAAACAAAAAACCCTCGGCATTGTCGGTGGCGGACAACTCGGCAGAATGCTGGCAGAGGCAGCAGGTCCACTAGGCATAAAAACTATCGTCCTTGACCCAACACCGCATAGCCCCGCCGGCCAAGTGGCCGACAAGCAAATTGTGGGCGACTTTACTGATGCCAAACAAATAAAGAAATTAGCAGCCGAAACCGATTATATAACCTTTGAAATTGAATCAGTTAATGCCGAAGTCTTGCAGGATTTAAAAAAGAAAGGATCAAAAGTTAATCCTTCACCAACACAGCTTAAAATTATCCAAGATAAATATTTACAAAAAAAATTATTTCAAAAAAATAACATTGCCACTGCTCCATTTATGGCAGTAAAAACAGCCAACTATATCGCAGGAGCAGCAAAAAAATTTGGTTACCCGCTACTCCTCAAGGCTCGTCATCAAGCGTATGATGGACGAGGCAATGCTATAATAAAAAAACAAAGTGATATTTCTCGCGCGCTAGAAAAACTTCATCATCGAGAACTCTACGTGGAGAAATTCGTTCCTTTCGTCAAAGAAATAGCTACCCAAGCCGCCCGTACTACCAACGGCACGATATACCTATTCCCGCTCGTCGAAACAATTCAAAAAAATAATATTTGCCATATTGTTAAAGCACCGGCTGAAATAAAAAAATCTGTAGCACGCTCAGCTGTACAACTTGCTACCAAAGTTGCTAAAATACTGAAAGGTGCCGGAGTGTTTGGCATTGAGCTATTTTTAACACGAGACGAAAAAGTAATTGTTAATGAAATTGCTCCGCGCGTCCATAATAGTGGCCATCACACCATAGAATCGTGTAGCGTGTCCCAATTTGAACAACATGTCCGGCTGGTCACAGGCCTTAAACAAAAAAAAATTATCCACCACACACCAGCGGTGATGATAAATATTTTGGGAAATAGAAGCGGCAAGGCAATGCCAAAAAATATTACCAAAGCCGCCAACGAAAATGGCGTATTTATACATCTGTACGGCAAAAAAGAAACCAAACCCGAGCGTAAAATGGGCCATATTACGGCCCTCGCCTCCACCCCCAAAAAAGCCTTGCAAAAAGCGCGCCGAGCGCATACACTTATACATATATGAAATCCTCCCCCCTTGTTGCCATTATCATGGGAAGTGACTCCGATTTGCCCGTCATGTCGGCCGCGGCTGCGGTCCTTGATGAATTTAAAACCCCCTACGAGCTCACCGTAGTCTCCGCCCACCGCACCCCCGAACGTCTTTTTGCGTTTGCAAAAAATGCCGAAAAACGAGGCATCAAGGTAATTATCGCCGGCGCAGGAGGTGCTGCCCACTTACCAGGAATGGTTGCGTCTATGAGTTCACTTCTAGTAATTGGCGTGCCGATAAAATCAAAAAACATGGACGGGCTTGATTCTTTACTCTCAATCGCTCAAATGCCTCCGGGTGTACCAGTGGCAACCGTAGCCGTAAATGGCGCTCAAAACGCAGGATTACTTGCGGTTCAAATACTTGGTGCGACCGATACAAAGATGCTCGCAAAAATTACTGCTTACAAAAAGAACCTGAAAAAAAATGTTTTAGAAAAAGCAAACAAACTAGAGAAGATTGGCTATAAAAAATATTTAAAATAATTGTCATGTCCCTTATTTCACTCTCACCCCTCGACGGCCGCTATCAAAAAGACGTGGCAGAATTATCTGACTATTTTTCCGAACTCGCCCTCATGCAATATCGCCTCATGGTGGAAGTGGAATATTTTATTACGCTCAGTTTAGAGCCAGGGGTTAAGGAGGTGTCCGCGTTTAACCCGGCGACCCAAAAGCAATTGCGCTCAATTTATGCTAATTTCTCTTTGGCCGATGCGGAAAAAATTAAAAAAATCGAGAGTGTCACGAACCATGATGTTAAAGCCGTGGAATATTTTTTAAAAGAAAAAATTGGCAAACTGCCAGCTAAAAATGCCAAGAAATATTCTGAATTTATTCATTTTGCACTGACCTCGGAAGACATTAACAATTTAGCGTATTCGGTGATGTGGCAAACGGCGGTGCGGAAAATTTATAAACCAAAAATTGTTGAGGTGCAAAAAAATATCACGGCGTTCGCAAGGGCGTATAGCAATACGCCCCTACTGGCTTTGACGCATGGCCAGAGCGCAACGCCGACGACAGTTGGGAAAGAATTTGCGGTTTTTTCTACACGCCTTAAACGGCAAATTAAACAACTTGAACGCCATCAACTCCAAGGCAAACTCGGCGGGGCCACGGGCACGTGGAGCGCTCATTGTTTCACCTACCCAAACGTCGACTGGCTAAAATTCAGTAAAAAATTTATTACATCAATGGGCTTAGAGCCAAATCTTGTTACGACCCAAATTGAAAACCACGATTCGCTGGCCGAGAATTACCACATCATTGAACGAATTAACACCATTCTCGTCGACTTCACCCGCGATGTCTGGCTCTACATTATGCGTGGGGTTCTCGGGCAAACCAAAAAAGATGGCGAAGTGGGCTCCAGCACCATGCCCCACAAAATTAACCCTATCCAATTTGAAAATGCCGAGGGAAATTTAGGAATTGCGAACGCCTACTTCGCCCACCTCGCCCAAAAACTACCTACTTCTCGTCTGCAACGCGATCTGACTGATAGCACAGTCCTCCGCAACCAAGGCGTCCCTCTCGCCCACTCCCTCCTCGCTTGCCACAACATTCTCAAAGGTATGTCTCGCCTCACCGTCAACAAAGAAAAACTTAACGAGGAGCTCGACGAACATTGGGAAGTTTTAGCCGAAGCGGTTCAAACTATTTTACGGAAAGTCTGGTATCCGAAGCCGTACGAAAAATTAAAAGAGTTGACCAGAGGACAAAAAATGACGAAAGAAATGATTCGTGGATTTATAAAAGAATTAGATATTCCGAAAAATGAAAAAGAGAAATTGTTGAAATTGACACCGCAAAAGTACACTGGATTAGCAAATAAATTAATCTAAAAATTGTCATTTCAAACTGTCATTCTGAGTGAAACGAAGAATCTTCCTAATATGAAGATCCTTCGCGGAGTTTATACTGAGCGTAGCGAATGTGCTCAGGATGACAATTAAATTTTATGTGCGGAATAATAGGAATTTTCTCCCACAAACCCATCGCCACTGAACTTTACGACGGCCTCATTCACCTGCAACACCGCGGGCAAGACGCGGCCGGGATTTTGACGTACAACAAACGGTTCCATTTAGAAAAAGGCACGGGGTATGTGCGCGATGTGTTTGACCAGGATCACATGGAGCGTTTGGAAGGGAACTGGGGCATTGGCCACACCCGCTACCCCACCGCCGGCTCCAAGCACGGTGTGGAAAACGCGCAACCATTTTTTCTCTCCTCACCGTATGGCATTGCCATGGCACACAACGGCGACCTCACAAACTATCAGACACTCAAACAAGAGTTGGCAGAAAAAGATCGGCGGCACTGCAACTCCAGCTCGGACTTGGAAGTAATTTTACACGTCTTCGCCGCCAAGATGAGTGAACTTAATCCGGCGAATGATATTTTTGAAAATATTTGCGCTGCGGTGGAATCGGTTTTTAGTCGCACGCGGGGAGCGTACTCGGTGATTGGTATTATTGCTGGCAAAGGGATGATCGCCTTCCGTGATCCGCACGGCATCCGACCGTTTGTGTGCGGCACGCGCACCAACCAGGATGGAACGACCGACTACATTTTCTCATCCGAGAACACTATGTACTACCCACTCGGATTTAAATTCCAAGGCAACGTCCAACCCGGAGAAATTATTTACATCAACGAAAAAGGCGAAATGCAAAGCCGGGTACTCCGTAAAGAACAATTTACACCCGATATTTTTGAATACGTCTACCTCGCCCGTCCCGATTCCATCATCAACAACGTCAGCGTCTACCGCGCGCGCCTGCGCATGGGGCAAAATTTAGCCCGGGCGTGGAAAGAAAAATACCCGGACGTTACCCCCGACATCGTCATCCCCGTCCCCTTCTCTTCCAACACCGCCGCCCTCGCGATGGCCCACGAAATTGGTGTCCGCTATTCCGAAGGATTATACAAAAATCCTTTTGTTGGTCGCACTTTCATTATGCCGGGGCAAGAAAAACGACGTAAATCAGTTCTGCAAAAATTGTCGCCACAAGAAATAGAAATTAGCGGCAAAAATGTGCTCCTCGTGGATGACTCTATTGTCCGCGGCACCACCAGCAAAGAAGTGGTCAAACTCGTCCGCGACGCCGGCGCCAAAAAAGTTTACTTTGCCTCCGCCTGCCCACCCATTAAATATCCCGACTTCTACGGCATCGACATGCCCACCCGTTCCGAACTCATTGCCGCCCACATGAGCGAAGAAGAAATCAAAAATTTCATTGGTGCGGATATTTTACTTTATCAAACAATTGATGACTTGGTTGAAGCCGTCACCCGCCGCGGCGAACACAATATCGACCGCCCCTCCATGCCCTACTTAGACGGCTGGTATGTGACGGGAGATATTGATATTCAGCGCATTGAAGAATTGGGGAAAGAGAAAGGGACGTTTAAAGTGCCGTTGCCTTCGATATAAATTGAAAAATTTCTAAGTACCTAATTTCTAATGTCTAATATAATGTCCAATGTCTAATTTGGCATTTGAAATTTTATTAGAAATTAGGAATTAGGTGAATTAGACATTATGAACATATTACTCATCGCCTCCGGTGCCCGTGAACATGTCATTGCCCGCGCCTTAAAAAAATCTTCTACCCCAATAGATCTTTTTTGTTTTGGATCAAGCAACAACCCCGGCATAAAAGCACTCGCAATTGGTTACACCGTTGGCAAACTGGACGACGCGCAAGCAATCGCTGATTTCGCAAGACAAAATAAAATTGACCGGGCCATTGTCGGGCCAGAACTACCACTCTCCGCCGGCGTTGTCGATGAACTCGTCAAACATGGTATCCCCGCTATCGGCCCCACCAAACAACTCGCTCAACTGGAAACGAGCAAATCGTTCACTCGCGACTTGGTTTCAAGCTATAATATCCCCGGCTGTGCCAAATATAAAAAATTCTCTTCGCTCAACGGCATCAAAGAATACACCGAAGAACTACAAAACAGCTATGTCGTCAAAGCCGACGGACTCATGAGCGGCAAAGGCGTTAAAGTGTATGGCGAACATTTGCATTCAATCGACGAAACACTCGCCTATTGCAAAGAAATCATCGATGCCGGTAGCACTTTTTTAATTGAAGAAAAATTTATCGGCCAAGAATTTTCGCTCATGAGTTTTTGTGATGGCATCCACCTCGCTCACATGCCCGCCGTGCAAGACCACAAACGCGCCTTCATCGGCGACACCGGCCCCAACACTGGCGGCATGGGCTCTTACTCTGACGCCAATCACTCACTCCCCTTTTTAACTGACGACGATATTAAACAAGCTCAAACCATAAACCAAGCCACAGCTGACGCATTATTTGATAAATTTAAAACTGGATACAAGGGTATCCTCTACGGCGGCTTTATGGCCACGGCGGATGGTGTCAAACTGATTGAATACAACGCCAGATTTGGAGATCCAGAATGTATGAATGTGCTTGCTATTTTAGAGTCTGATTTTGTTGAATTGTGCCAAGCTGTTATCGACGGAACGCTCACTCAGAATCACGCCCGATTTAAAAATCAAGCTACTGTTTGCAAATACGCTGTACCCGAAGGCTATCCGGATAATGCAATCAAAAATCAACGCATCGACGTTTCGGAAATTACTAACCAAGATCAAATTTACTACGCCTCTGTCGATCAACGAGCCGATGGTTTATATGAAACTGGCTCCCGGACAGTTGCCGTTCTCGGTACCGGCTCAACTATCTCGGAAGCAGAAAAAATTGTCGAAGAGGAGATTAAAAAAATTAAAGGGCCGTTGTTTCATAGGGAAGATATCGGCACTCAAGAACTAATTCAGAAAAGAATTAAAATGATGCAAGAATTGCGTCATTAAAATTTCTAATCCACCTAATGTCTAATTTCTAATAAAATGCAACATATCAGAGTTGTTTGACATTGGACATTATATTAGATATTAGAAATTAGACACTTAGAAATTATGGCAACACTCCACCTCGCCATCCTCGGCTCCACCATGGGCACCGACATGCAGGCCATTATTGACGCTATTGAAAAAAAAGAGCTTGACGCCAAAATCGATATTGTCATCAGCAACAAACCAGACGCCTACATTTTAGAACGCGCCAAAAAGCATAACCTCAAAACACTTTTTATTGATAATAAAAATAAAACTCGCGAAGAATTTGATGAGGAGGTTTTAGTTGAACTTAAAAAATATCCTATTGATCTTATCATCCTCATTGGCTACATGCGCATTCTCTCCCCTGCTTTCGTCAGAGCTTTTCCGAACCGCATCCTCAACGTCCACCCCTCCCTCCTCCCCGCCTTTGCTGGTGGCATGGACATGAATGTACACGAAAAAGTAATTAAAACTGGAATGAAGGAAACTGGTTGTACGATTCATTTGGTGGATGAAGGAGTTGATACAGGGAAAATTTTGATGCAGAAAAAATGTTCTGTTGAGCCGAATGATACTGCGGAGACGCTTAAAATCAAAGTTCAAAAATTAGAAAGGGAGGCGTTTGTTGAAGTGTTAAAAAAATTCGAAAATAATAATGTATGATAACTGTGAAACAATCTTCAGAAACAACCGGCATGATTCTTGTTCTCGGCAGTGCTATTCTCGGGGGTATTTTTCCTATTCTTATTAATCGAGGCGTGCAGACAATTCCACCGCTTACTTTTGCGGCTTTTACATCATTAATCGGTGCTCTTGGAGCATTTTTCTATTCTCTCCAACAAAAAACTCTTTCGGAACTGCACAAACGAGAAGCCTATTTCTCACTTCTCATGATAACCTTATGCATCAGTTTCGTTCCGCCTATTCTTCTTTTCATTGGCACTTCAAAAACAAATGCCCTCAACACGTCGCTCTTGGCCCTGACAGAAATTATTTTCACACTTATTTTTACACATTTTATCGGTGAAAAAACAACAGTTCCAAAACTAATTGGTTCCCTTGGCATTCTCGTGGGGACCAGTTTTATTCTCTATCGTGGTACATGGAAATTAAACATCGGCGACATCATGATTATCTTAAGTACTGCGCTATACCCAATCGGTAATTTTTATGGCAAAAAAGCGCTCCGTTATGTCTCACCAGGCAGTATCCTTGTAGTTCGCTGGGTTATAAGCGGACTTCTTCTTCTCTTTCTTGCCGCATTCTTTGATGGCACAGAGCAATGGCTAAAAATTATCCGGGAACATTGGAAGCTACTCATATTCAATGGCTTCATTCTTTATTCTTTAAGCAAAATTCTCTGGTACGAATCGCTTAAACGCCTTGATATTTCCAAAGCGGTGTCGCTCGTGATGACATCCTACTTCTTTAGTTTCATTATTTTGGTATTTTTGGGAGAAAAAATAAATCTACTTCAAAGTATTGGTGTTGCTATTATGACCATTGGCGTTATTTTTTCAATTCGTCGTAAATCAATTTTATATGAACACTAATCTTATCCAACCAAAACGCGCTCTCATCTCTGTCTCTAACAAAACCGGCATTGTTGAATTCGCCAAAGAATTATCATCCCTCGGCGTAGAAATAATTTCCACCGGCGGAACATACAAAACACTCACCGAGGTAGGAATACCAGCAATCGAAATTTCCAAATTCACCGGCTTCCCCGAAATGATGGATGGACGCGTAAAAACCCTGCACCCACTCGTCCACGCCGGAATACTAGGACTGCGCGACAGACATTCAGCAACCGCTCAGGAACACAACATTAAATGGATTGATCTGGTAGTAGTAAATTTGTATCCTTTTTCACAAACCATTCAAAAACCAAACGTTACTGAAGACGAAGCCATTGAAAATATCGACATCGGTGGGCCAACCATGATTAGAAGTGCCGCCAAAAATGTGGGATGGGTTGGGGTAGTGGTTGATCCAAATGATTACACTCCCCTGCTTGAGGAAATAAAGTCATCGAATGGGTTGAGTGTTGAAACCAGAAAAAAACTTTCCGCCAAAGCGTTTGGGCATACGGCGCAATATGATGCGATTATTTATAATTATTTCTGCCCATTGTCATTGCGAGGGAGTCTCGCGACGACCGAAGCAATCTCATTGTCCAAAGACTCCTTAAGCGGGGGGATTGCTTCGTCAGTCGCTGCGACGCTCCCTCCTCGCAATGACAACGTGTTTCCGCCGATCCTCACTCTCACCTTCAACAAATTCTACGACCTCCGCTACGGCGAAAACCCGCACCAGCTTGCGTGCGTATACAAAGAACCAAACAACACCGAAGTAAATATTCTCAACGCCAAAATTCACCAAGGCAAACAGCTTTCCTACAACAACATCAACGACGCCGATGGTGCGCTTGCCCTCACCCGCGAATTTGCCGAACCGGCTTGCGTGGTGGTAAAACATGCTAACCCGTGTGGCGTGGCTGTTGGCAATGACATTACCGAGGTTTTCAAACGCGCCTACAACGCAGACGCGCTCTCCGCGTTTGGCGGCATCATCTCTCTCAACCGCACCTGCACTAAGCAGATTGCCGAAGAAATTGCCAAGGTCTTTGCGGAAATCGTGTTGGCTCCAAGCTTTGAACCGGAAGCACTCACAATTCTTGCTACTAAAAAAAATCTCCGCGTTCTGGAACTTGGCACATTCACATCATCCAACTCACCTGTCATTCTGAGTGAAACGAAGAATCTAGTTGGCCAATCGAGTGAGCTAGATCCTTCGCTACCGCTCAGGATGACAAGCGGACACGCGCCAAAAAAAGAATACCGATTTGTCGACGGCGGACTTTTGGTACAAGATCGCGACACCAATATCGTCACGCGCGAGCAACTCAAAGTTGTTACTGAAAAACAACCAACCGAAGAACAAATCAACACCATGCTCTTTGCCTG
Organism: Candidatus Magasanikiibacteriota bacterium; assembly: GCA_023246655.1. GTDB lineage: Bacteria > Patescibacteriota > Patescibacteriia > Magasanikbacterales > GWA2-37-8 > JAHFHX01. The sequence goes on along the minus strand of JAHFHX010000009.1, from coordinate 2,988 downwards.
GAAAGTACTCAAATACATGAAATCAAACGCCATTCTCGTCGCCAAGGATAACACCACCGTCGGCGTTGGCGTCGGCCAAGTTTCCCGCGTTGATGCCGTTGATATCGCCATAAAAAAAGCCACGCAAAGCCCTTCGGGCGCGTGGCAAGCCGGTGATAAAATCACTGGCTCTATTCTGGCTTCTGATGCTTTCTTCCCCTTCCGTGATAGTATTGATAAAATTGCTAAAACTGGAATCACGGCGATCATTCAACCCGGCGGATCAATTAAAGATGAGGAGGTTATTAAGGCGTGCAATGAATATGGGATTGCTATGGTGTTTACAGGGGTTAGATGTTTTAAACATTAATTAAGATGCGGATCTACGGATTTATGCAGATATGGCGGATGTGACCGTCGAGTTGTTACCCGTTATATCCGACTCATTTTTTTATGACTTCAGTGGAGGGGAAATTACTGTTTGAAACAGAAACCTTTATCATTAATGGCATATTGTTTAGTACTCATAATGATATAGGTCGATATTGTAACGAAATGCAGGTAGCTGACAGAATTGAATTCTATTTTAAAGAGAAAAAGATTAAGTATCAACGAGAATTAATTTTGCCTCCCAGCTTTGAGGGAGAAAGAAACGGGAGAAATAAAGTCGATTTTCTTGTTTTTGGAGAAATTATTCTTGAAATAAAAAGTAAGAGATTTTTATCGAAAGAAGACTACTTCCAGGTTCAAAGGTACTTGCATGCGATTAATAAAAAATTAGGAATTTTAGTAAACTTTCGAGATGAAAGAATCCATCCTCGTCGAATTTTAAATCCCGATCACTCACCATCCGCCATATCTGCATAAATCCGTAGATCCGCATCACATTTCAACATTATAGTTCGGTGCACTTTCCATCTGCGACAAATCATGCGGATGACTTTCTTTAAGGCTTGAGTTTGAAATTTTAACAAACCGAGCTTTTTTTTGTAGTTCAACGATCGTTTTAGCGCCGTTGTAGCCCATGCCACTGCGGAGGCCGCCAGCAAGTTGATACAAAATCCGGCTCACCGGACCTTTATACGTTACTTTCCCACTCACGCCTTCGGGTACAAATTTTTTCTTCTCGGCAACATCGGCTTGGCCATAGCGATCTTTACTCCCCTGCTCCATGGCTTCAATGCTGCCCATGCCGCGATAAATTTTAAACATCCGCCCACCAATAAATTCAACGCGTCCGGGGCTTTCATCAGTTCCGGCAAACATATTGCCCATCATCACACAGCTCGCTCCAGCCGCGAGCGCCTTTACAATATCACCAGATGACTTAATACCACCATCCGCAATCACAGTCACCAACTTCTTAGTCGCTTTAACACCGCGTACCACTTCCATAATTGCCGAGAGCTGTGGCACCCCAATACCCGCCACAATCCGCGTGGTGCAAATAGAGCCTGGGCCGATACCCACTTTAACGCCGTTAACCCCGGCAGCAACAAGGGCTTGGGCCGCTTCCCCCGTCGCAATATTACCGCCAATAATTTGCTGATTTTTAAATTTCTTTCGAATTTCTTTCACCGTATCCAAAACACCTTTAGAGTGACCATGCGCCGTATCAACCACTAACACATCAACTCCCGCGGATACGAGCGCTTCCGCGCGCTCAATTCCTGCTTTTCCCACACTTACTGCCGCTCCCACGCGCAACTGTTTCTGATCATTTTTTACGGCATCAGCATATTGTAAATTCTTTTCAATGTCGCGCCGTGCTACCATACTCACTAGTTTGCCTTTACTATCTACAATACATAATGTCCGCAAGCGATGCTCACGAATCATTCGGTTGGCCTGTTCCAAACTCATTCCAGCCTTCCCCATTACTAAATCCTTGCACGGAATCATCCGAGCTTTCACGGGAGCGTCCTTATCTTCAGGAATAAAATAATCAACATCAGAAATTAAACCTAATAACTTTCCTTGCTTATCCACGACTGGAATTTTTTTATACCCCTCTTGCTCACGAATTTTTACAACTTTACTAATAAGCTCGTCCGGACCAATCGTAATGGGATTAGCAATAAAACCATTTTCAAAGCGTTTTACTTTTTCCACCGCTTCGACTTGCTGACTTACAGAAAGATTCTTGTGGATAATTCCCATGCCACCCGCGAGCGCCAAGGCAATTGCCATCTTGTGCTCAGTCACCGTATCCATGGGGGCACTCAAGAATGGGAGATGCAGTTTTATATCTGGCGTGAGATGAGTCGTCAGAATCGCATCTTTTGGAAGCAAAGATGACTCCTGCGGAACTAGGAGAACATCATCAAAAGTAAGGGTTTCTTGAAATTGAGAAAACATATAAATACTGTCATTGCGAGGAAGAAGTCTCGCGACGACTAACGAAGCAATCCCTCTGCTTGAGAAACACTTACGCGGGGAGATTGCTTCGTCGGTCGATGCGAATCTCCCTCCTCGCAATGACAAGACTAATATGCTATAGTATACCCATTATTTATAGAAAAAACAACCCCCATGTCCTCCTCAAACGAAATCGCGATCCTCGACTTCGGCTCCCAATACACGCACCTCATCGCCCGCCGCATTCGCGAATTAGGCGTAGTTTCTCATATTTACCCTAACGACGTTCCGTTCAAAAAAATTAAAAATGCCGTGGGAATTATTTTATCGGGCGGACCGCGGAGCGTTGTTCGCGAGCCAATTCTTCCTTATGATCCTGAGCTCTTTAAAAAAAAATTACCAATCCTTGGTCTTTGCTATGGGCAACAACTGATGGCGCAGGTGCTTGGTGGGAGTGTAACTTCAGGAGGAGGACGCGAGTATGGGTTGGCAAAAATGACTGTAACTAAATCTCCACTTTTTAAAAACGTCAAAAAAAATACAACTGTCTGGATGAGTCACGGTGATCATGTGGCTAAACTTCCGAAAAGATTTACTACCATTGCTGAAACGGGCAATGGCTCAATTACGGCCATGGCAGATGAAAAAAAC